>JAENZJ010000007.1 GCA_016841325.1 Thermincola carboxydiphila | reverse complement strand
GCCTCCCTTTCCGGGGTTTCCTGATTTCCCAGCACCTCGGCAAAGTTTTTCCCCGCAACCTTCCCGGCATCCAGTTTAAGCAGACTGCACATTGCCCTGTTTGCCAGGAGAATTTCACCGGATGTGTCCAGAAGAAGGATCCCATTTTTGATGTGATCAAAGGCAGTCTGATATATCACAGGCCTGACCTGGGGAAGGACCAGTGACCTCTTAATCCTGTTCAGGGCTGATTTCTGCCGATACAACTGGTTCGTATGCTCCATCTCTGCCGCCACAGCTGCACTCAGCCGGGGGTAGTCGATGGGGATCCCGCCGGTTTTCCGGACACCCAGGTTTTGCAGGTTTTTATCACCGCAAGCACCTTTTCCTACCGGAACAGCTACTATTCCCAAGGTTTCCCGTATTTTTTTAATCTTCTCGACCCACTTACAGTCATCTTCTCCTGATATACCCATCAAAACCACCCGGATGTTTTCCTGGCCCAGAAGAGTCTCTGTTTCTGACATTTCCCTGATATAATGAACCTTGTAGCCATCACTCATTAATCTCCATTTTGCCAGTTTAAGCTTGCCGGTAAAGTCAGCAATAAGTACAGTCTGCGGTTGTTCCGGCAACATTACGGCAGTTTTGGATTTCATATCATGCTTCAGAAGCAAAGACTTTCACCCCCCAATACAGCAAATGGTAAATATTTTCCACGTAGCATAATACTTTTCGCCATTATTTAAAGAAATCCTTCTTAATTTTGAAATATTCCAAAAAGTTTGTCTTCTGTGATCGAAACCTACATAGCAGTATTGGTTTTTGATATAATAGACCTAGATTTGTTTTTAGGCGGGTGAAGATTTAATGAATTACAGAAAAAAAAATGCCCGGACAATCATTATCCTGGTTTTTCTTTGTTTGGCCGCAGCCCTGTCAGGTGGCTGTAGTTTTCTTACCCTTCCCGCTCCCAGGGTGCCGGTAGCCTCAAAGGTTTATGATGCCAGCAACAGGGTGATTACAACCCTGTACAGGGAAAACCGGGTGGAGGTCCCGGTGGAAAAGATCCCGGAGGTAACCCGGGAAGCCTTTGTTGCCGTTGAGGATACCCGTTTTTACAAGCACTTTGGCCTGGACCCGGTCCGCATAATCGGAGCGGCATGGAACAACCTCAGGTCAGGTAAAATAATAGAGGGCGGCAGCACTATAACCCAGCAAACCGTAAAAAACCTCTATCTTTCCAGGGAAAAAACCTTTGCCCGTAAACTAAGGGAATCAATCCTGGCCGTCCGGATGGAACAGGAGTACTCCAAGGAGGAGATTCTCGAACTTTACCTGAACCAGATTTATTTCGGCCATGGCGCATATGGTATTGAAGTAGCCGCCCAGACTTACTTTAATAAGCACGCTTCTGACCTTAACCTGGCAGAAAGCGCCATGCTGGCCGGACTTCCCAAGGCTCCGAATACTTATTCGCCCTTTAAAAACTGGGAAAAAGCAAGGGACCGGCAGAAAATAGTCCTTGAGCGCATGGTTGATGCAGGTTTTATCACCAGCGAGGAGGCCGGTGAGGCTTTCCGGGAAAAGCTGGTATTAAAGTCGGGTGGGCCCAATACAGATACCGCTCCCTATTTTATCAATGAGGTCATCCAATATGTTACGGATAAATACGAAGACGGGGCTAACATGCTGTATACCGAAGGCATCTCAGTCTATACAACCCTTGACCTGGAGATGCAAAAGGCAGCTGAAGATTCCTTCAACAGTATTCTCAAAGATAAAGATGGGAAACTTGAAGGCGCCCTTGTTGCCATTGAGCCCGGGACCGGTTATGTCCGGGCTATGGTCGGCGGGCGGGACTTTTCCCGTTCCAAATTTAACCGGGCTGTCCAGGCAAAAAGGCAGCCGGGTTCTGCATTTAAACCATTTTTATATACCGCAGCCATTGACCGCGGCTATACCCAGGGAAACACCTTTATCTGTGAATATGTGGAATTCCCCCAGGCGAACGGTAAACCGTACCACCCCACGGATTACGGGTCAGTTCCCTACCATAACCGGCCGCTTACTCTAAAAGAGGCCCTGAAAATCTCGGATAATATTGTTGCTATCAGGCTGGCTAATGAAATCACCCCTGGTGTGATGACCAAATATGCTTACAAGATGGGTTTAGAAAGCGAACTCAGGCCGTATCTCTCCCTGGCGCTGGGTACTTCGGAAGTTACTCCCCTGGAGATAACCGGTGCATACAGCACCCTGGCTTCCGGAGGAATTAAAAGCAAACCCATGTTCATACTAAAAATTACCAATAAAGATGGCCGGGTAATCGAAGAAAATGCCCCGGTGACGGAGCGGGTAATCTCAGACTCCACAGCCTATCTGGTTACTGACATGCTGTCCGCGGTTTTTGACCCCGGCGGCACTGCCAGCGCACTGGCGGGAGTTATCGCACGCCCGGCGGCAGGCAAAACAGGCACCACCCAAAACTACCGTGATGCCTGGTTTGTCGGTTACACACCACACCTGGCTGCAGGCGTTTATATCGGTTATGACAACCCGGAAAAGACCGTTGGCATCCCGGGCGGTAAAATCGCCGGCCCGATATGGGCCCGGTTCATGTCAGGGGCTCTGGAAAATACTCCTCCGGAAAAGTTCACTGTGCCCCCTGATATCGTTAGTGTAAATATCTGTACAGATACCGGACTCCTGGCGACTCCCCTTTCACCTGATACGATTACAGCAAGTTTTCTCAAAGGGACCGAACCCCGGGAATACTGTAACCTGCATTTCCTCTCTGGCTCAGAAAACGGGTCCAGGCTCTGGGACATCTGGCCGGAACCCGGAGACAATGAGCTGGGACCCTGGGACAATCCGCCCGGACCCGGAGATGATGACACCCGATTCTGGTATAGCAGCCCCAGGTTCCGGGAGCAGTGGCCGGAATCCTGGAACCTGCGTCCCGGTAAGCGCCGCGGACAATAAAGCATCAAAGGATTTGGCCTAAAAATGCCTGGGTACGTTCATTTTGGGGGTTATCAAAGACATCATCGGGTATGCCCTGTTCCACAATGGCGGCATCATCCATAAATATCACCCGGTCTGCCACCTCACGGGCAAAACCCATTTCATGGGTAACTACCAGCATCGTCATACCCTCTTTGGCAAGTTCCTTCATAACCGCCAGGACCTCTCCGACCAGCTCAGGGTCCAGTGCCGAAGTCGGCTCATCAAAGAGCATGACCTTTGGCTGCATCGCCAGGGCCCTGGCGATGGCAACTCTCTGCTTCTGGCCTCCTGACAGCATGGCGGGGTACTCATTTTTCTTGTCAGCGAGGCCTACTTTATCCAGAAGCTCTTCTGCCATTATGATGGCATGCTTTTTATTCATTTTTTTTACCTGAATGGGTCCTTCAATGACATTTTGCAGGACCGTCATATGTGGAAAAAGATTAAAGTGCTGAAACACCATACCTACATTCTGACGCATTTTGTTGATATGGCTGTCCCTGTGTTCAATCAACCGGCCGTCAATATATATCTCTCCCGACTGGTTCTTTTCAAGAAAATTGATACAGCGTAACAGGGTACTCTTTCCGGAACCGCTGGGCCCGATAATTACCACTACCTCTCCCTCAGACACGGATAAATTTATATCTTTAAGGACTTCCAGTTCCCCAAAGCTCTTATGAAGGCCTTTTACTTCAACCATTTTCCGGTCACTTCTCTTGTTCAAATTACCACACCTCTGTCAATTCTTTTACAGCCGGTCACTAACCGCCAGCCTGCGCTCCAGCCGATGTACCAGGAAACCCAGTACTGTAGTTATAATCAGATAATAAATTCCGGCAATAATAAAGTACTCCATAAACCTATAGGTAGAGGAGCCTAATTGCTGGGATTTGAGCAGCAGTTCCCTGACCGATATGGCACTGGCCAGTGAAGAGTCCTTGGTAGCAATAATAAACTGGTTGCCCAGGGGCGGAATGGCCCGTTTCAACGCCTGGGGCAGGATGATGCGCCTCATTGCCTGGAACTGGGACATCCCAAGCGAACGTGCTGCTTCCATCTGTCCGATATCAATGGACTTGATTGCCCCGCGGAATATTTCCGCTATATATGCTCCGTTGTGCGTTCCGAAGGCAATTACCGCCGAGGGAAAAGGGTCCAGCATGACAATCTCCGACAGACCAAAATACACAATAAACAACTGTAAGAGAATCGGAGTTCCCCTGATAACAGTAATATAAAGAGTGGCCGGGTAGTAAAACAGCCTGAATTTTGAAATTCTGCCGAATGCAACAACTAAACCCAGCACCACCCCAAAAACAATTGATGCTGCCGTAATTTTGAGGGTTTGCACTGCTGCCGGGACAAAAATTGGGAACTCTTCTATTATTATGCTAAAGTCATATACCAAAAAACACTACCTCCCATTTGAAGCTCACCGCTTCCATACCTTTGGAAAAACCGGGTGCACAGCCCATAGGCTGCGCACCCCGGTAATGTCTATTTCAGGTCTTCCGGGCCGGTTATGGTGGAATCCTCCCGGACTATTAACTGGGCCCCTGAATAATAATAAGGGTCGGTAAAGTCAACAACTTCCAGCCTCTCATCAGTAATGGCCATACTGCCGAAAATTCCGTCATAGCGGCCGGCCCTGAGGCCCTCAAGGATCCCGCTCCAGTCGGTGGTTACCGGCTCGTACTCGACCCCAATCCTCCTGGCAACTTCTTTACCTACCTCAACATCAAAACCTGTCAGCTCGTCATCTTCGGTGAAGTAGTTGAACGGGGGATAGCCGCCGCTCATGGCGAACTGTATCTTCCCTGCCTCTCTTACTCTTTCCAGGCTGTCATCAGCGGCAGGCTCATCATCCGCAAAAGTCTTCTGGTACTCAATACCTTCCATGATATCACGGCCAAAGTATTTCTTGCTTATTTCAGCATAAGTGCCATCAGCAATCATTTCTCCAAGGGCTTCATTTATCGCCTGCCTCAGGGAATCATCTTCTTTCCTGACCGCCACCCCGATGGTTTCAGTATAAAGCAGGTCTCCGGCCAGTTTTAGGTTATCATAACCCCCTTCTTTGATCCCTGTCAGCCCGACCAGCCTGTCTGTAATCACACCGTCAATCCGGCCGCTGGACAGTTCCTGAAGGGTAAGGTTATCATCCTTGTATAATTTAACCTCATCCACCTTGGAAAACTTATTTGCTTCCTCCGCAAAGGTTGTCCCTGTAACAACACCTATCTTAATTCCGTCATCACTGCATCCTGCTGCCAGGACACCTGTCACTAATACCAGTAAAGCCAGACAGATGTGCTTGAAATACCTCTTAAACATATGTTCCTTTCTCCTCCTTTTTTAGCTTTAAATATCTCATAAGTGGAATTATGCTTTTCCCAAAGAGCCTTTCTGTTCACCCCTCCTTTTCATTAACAAAATAAAATGGGCACTCTAACTCTCTTCTTTCATTAAGAAGAGAGTTAGAGTGCCCAGGTTTCGCCTCACAGACTCACCCCAGACCATTTGCATGATCTATCTTCAGCCCTGGACGACCAGAACTAAAAAAGGCCCCAGCTCTCAGGTTTCAGCCGGTTTTTCGATTCCGGGTTCGGTGAACCGGTAACTGTTTCAACTTAAAGACAAACAACTGTTGTATTTAAACACTTACAGATATCCGCTCAGGTCAAAGCATATACCTGCTCGCATTTGCACCTACTGCCCGGAACTACTTCACCATCTCCTCAAGCTGCAAAAAATTGTCCTCTAAACCTATGTCAGGATATTACTATTTTATCTTAATTTTGGCAAAATGGCAAAAAAGCAGAAAAGGGGTATGTGCCCGAAATAAAGGGTGAACATCAACCGGCACCCAATACCCCGGGAATACCCCCAAATTCTTAGCCTATCGCCTATTCCCTGCCCTGCATTATCACATCATTAATGGTCCGCTATTTGTTTCAATAACCTTAAGTATCTGCTCCTCATCACCTGTCATGGCATTAATATACACAATAAAGCTGTCTTGCCTGAGGGTGCCCTTGAATTCATATACCAACACTTCCTCCAGGTTTTCCCTGGGAATTACAGCCAGCCTTTTAGAAGTTATTTTCAGATTCGGGTTCACCAGCCGCAAGGCTTCACTCTCACTCAGCCGCGGTTGCGGAAGTTTCCTGTCATGGTGGTTCATCAAAAAACCGGTACCTTCAAAACCTAGTATTTCTCCGTTATCCAGGGCTACCTTTACTTTCATCAGGTCAGGGTAGATCAGCACCCCATCCTGTTCATATTCAAAAATAACTATTCCCGTATTCTGCTGTTCAATAAAGTAAGTTGGCTTCATATCAGACATGTTCCGCTTTTCCAGAAAACTCCGGGCCAGTGAAACAGCCTTGTCAGAAGATATCGCAGCCTTGTTCACCACCCTGGCATTGAGCAAAAACAGCGGATGTCCGCCTTTTTGGGATATGTCAACCGTTACCGTGGCCTCAGCCTGTTGTGGCGGCGCCAGGTAAACCCTGAAGGCGGGAATAATGCCATTGACTTCCTCAGTTTTTACGACCCTGTACTGTTTGGAGGTCCCTGTTTCCACGAATCTCCGGGCAAGGGCAGCGGCCCGGTCCTTACTGACCGGACTGCCTGTAAGGCCGCGTGGTTCCCTGTTGATAATATGGTCCGAAAAAGGCCCGTCATAAATTAATGTGGGGAAGTCTTCCATTTTCCTATTGATGTTCTCCAATCCCCTGGGAACATTGACTTCATGGCCCATGTCTTCTTCAGATTTGGTTTTGATTTCCCCCCAGGTAAGCCTCCTGTCGGCAGCTGATTTTTCTATGTTTTCCAGTTCAGCGGCAAGAAATCCGGCTTCAGTATGCAGCTCATTCAATTTGGCGATTTCTTCAGGCTTGACGTCTTCGCCCCTGACAAATTTTTTAGCCAGTGACCATACATAATCCCCTGCTTGGGTGAGAAAAGTGGAAGTCCTGGTCAGGCTGGGCCCGGTAACCGGTATCTGGGCCAGGGTTTCCCTGGCAGCATAGGACTCCTGCCAAACATCTGAAAAAATCATCATCCGCTGTAAAGACGAATTTGAAACCAAGCCCTTGGAAAGCATGACTTCCATATTCTCTACATGGTCCACCAACTGATAGAAAGCCCTCTGGTTATTATTATTCATATATGTGACAATCTGTTCCCTGTCCCGGGATAACCCGTATCCCCAATATGCCAGCCCGCCCACGGCCAGTATGGCAGCCAGGGCAGGAATTATCCACCATCTTTTCAAAATAAAAATCCCCTTTCTACTAATTTCCAGGCGCTTACGGCGCAAAGCTCAACTCCCTTTTTACTCAGCAACTATAGGCTACTTGGCGAACACATGGTCCCCTATAGTGGTGATAATGGGCCTGGACCATATCCAACTGCTCACCGGTTTGGAGGGATTCCAGAAAAACAATGCTCCCTGAGTGGGATCCCATCCGTTCATGGCATCCTGAGCAGCTTTTACCGATTCTTCAGATGGCTGCCTGTTTGCTATTCCGTTAGTAATTGATTCAAAGGCGTGGGGCTGGTAAATAACCCCGGCCAGGGTGTTGGGAAACTTGTCACTTTCAACTCTGTTAAGAATAACTGCTGCCACGGCAACTTTGCCCAGGTGTGGTTCATTTGCGGCTTCACCGTTGACCACCCGTGCCAGGAGGTATATATCATCCCGCGCGGAGATGCCCCTTGAAGGCTGGTATTCTCCTGACCGGGCGGTGGGAAATCCCAGGGCCTCCCATGTGGCCGGACCCACTACTCCGTCCGCTGTCAAGCCGTTTTTGGCCTGAAACCTTTTCACCGCATCTGCTGTCCCGGCACCGTATACCCCGTCGACCGGCCCTTTGTAATAGCCCCAGTCCCTGAGTTTTGTCTGTACTTTGGAAACATCTGCCCCGGAGGAACCCCAGTACAGCTTGGGGGTCTGGGCTGCAATAGTCCGGGAATAAATCAGGATTCCTGAAAAAACTGCCAAAATCAGTAATGGAATGACCAAAAATTTACCACCTTTGACTTCCCGCATCAATGACCTTCTCCTTTCATTTTCATCAGTTCAGCATTCATCCACGATGTATGCAGTTCCTCATCAATCATATTGCTCCAAAGGGTCTCCCTGATGTCTTCATCACCAACCTGTCTGATTAATGCCTTATAATCCGATATTGCCCTGGTCTCCAGGGCAATATTGAACCTTAGTGTGTCTTTGCGGGACGGCAGGCTGGAAAGGGTCCCTGTAAGGGCTCCCGATATCTCCCCGGCAACTTCCCACATAAACGATGGATTAGCCCCCAACCGCTCAATGGTTGTGCAAATATTTTCCACATGACTCTGCTCTATCTCGGCAAACTTGTTGAGCGCCCTGGATAGGTGTGGATCTTTAGTTTTTTTACTCTGCCTCCGGTACATATCTACCTGATTAATTTCCAGGGAATAGAACCAGTTGAGCTTTTCCAGCAAACGGCTTTTTTCCATTGCCACACTCCTTTGCAGTTCCGTCTATAAAATATGGTTTCCCTAACAGAGTTTATCTATGTATTTCTCATTTCCGATTTAACAGTTTTGGGAAGACGGGAAGGTCCGCTGCGGCCCGGAGGGCAAAAAGGCAAAAAAAATACCCCCGCGGTACTCTTGGAAACCCCGGAGGAATGCCAGAAAATTATACTTGACCAGCTTATTAAAAATGCCCGGAAATCAGGCGCCACAGATGTCAAATTCCTTTTGTCACCCACGCAATTGTCAAGATTATTCGGGTGACATGCCCTTTAATGTACCCAAAAGCTTGTACACAACAGCCAGGGGCAGGATTACTGCCAGGAAGGCCGTATACATCAGGAACCTTCCGGCCCGGCCGGGCATCACTGCCGGTTCCCGAGCCTCCCGCTCCAGCATCTGTACCGCATTGTGCGGGCAGAGGTCAAAACAGTTTCCACAACCAAGGCATTTTCCCGTATCAATAGTCCCCCGGTCAACATCTATCGCCCCCTGGGGGCAATTTTCAATACACCTGCCGCATTGGCGGCAGTTCACGGGGTTAAGTTGAGCCTCATAAAACCCGTCTGCGACAGCGCTTCTGATGCCATATTCGCTCCTCAGCCGGTAAGGCACACAGCAGCAGGTGCAGCAATTGCAGATAACATACTGGTCAGGAGTCACACAATGGGTGACTGACCTGATCAGGCCGTGATCCGGCGCTTCCCTGATAATTTGCACTGCTTCATCAATAGAAACAAAACGCTCTTTTCTCAGGCTGCCCAGGACCTCAGCCCCGGTATTTATAGCAATACATGTCCGTACCGGGTTATCACAGTTTCTATATTTTACCCGGCAGGAGCAGTCCATAACAGCTATCTGCCGGGCCTCGGCCAGTACCTTGATACATTCGTCTGCCGTTGCCGCCCTGCCCCCATGCAGGTATTTCCCGTACTGTTCCGAAAAAAAGCGGACCACCCTGCCTGCCCATGGAATGCCGGTCATTTTACCCATAAAGAGATAGTAGCCGAGGGTATCATCCACCCATTTCCCGTATGTCATGAGCATCAGCTTTTTCAGGAAAAACGGTCCACTGACCGTATGATTGTCACACATGTGTGTGCCCCCCGTCAAATGATTACTTTGATTTTACCACATTGATCTGCTTTCTGACAGTGTCTTCCCCGCTGCGGACCATAAGTTCAACAGTTCCTTGCGGCAGGGGCACCGGGTCCTCAAACACTGCCTCCCCGGTAAATCCTTCTCCACCTCCACCCAGAGAGCCATAGGTGCTGTGATAGGTTTGCCCAGTGGTCAGGTCGGTGAGCACAAATTCTGTCTCCCGCCACTGAAAATTTGACGGGGTTTGGTACTGAACAGCCGTATATGTTAACCCAAAACTGATTTCCCTGATTTCCAGATGCTTTCCGGCCAAATCTGCCTTCCAGTTAACCGGGACCACTTTTACCCTGTCTCTTAATTTTTTATTAACCGTCATATCCAAAACCACCCTCTCACCAAGGGAGGTGTAAAATACCAGATTAAATCCCGGCTGAGTCAGGTCAAGACCGTGGGGGAACCTGACGGAAAAACGGTCTCCCAGGGGATGCCACCACTTCCCGCCGTACCAGAGGCCATGCATTCCCCATTTCAGTTCAGTACCCGGCAGCGCCTCCGGTTCCTTCCCCATACCGTCCAGGTTATTGGCAGCCCGGGGTTCATTTTGACCGGTTACTTCCAAAGCTACAATTCTCTCCTTACCCCTGGCTGTACCGTTAACATATATGGTATTAAGGTCAAGCAGGACTTCCGCAACTGTTATGTCAAGACCTTCAGCCCTCACAGTGCGGTTGATTTCCTGTACAAACTCGCGCCGGGTTTCATCATCCGCTATCTGGAAGGTAATTCGCGGGGCAGATACCATCCTGAGCAGGAATCCGAACCCAGCCACAGCAAGGACTATTAGCAGCAGTCTTTTTTTCATCCCTCACCCTCCTGTCCCAAAGGGATTGTAACTTTCCAGGGGCTGTCTACATTAATATTTGCTTCCCTGACAATCATGGTCAGCCTGCCCTCCAGACCGGCAGCAGAGGTATCAAAAATGATTTCCTGAACCAGCCCGGTTTTGGCTCTGTTACCGGTACCGATCCTGACCTTATCAGCCAGTTTCATGCTCACCGCATCATAAAGCCTTCCGTCACCATCTCTTAAGGCCGCTGAATAAATGCTGTTCACGGCTCCGCCACCTGTCACTACCCGGACCTTTAAGCCCCTGTCAGTGCTAATAGCTTTGTCAATAGTAACAGTGCCGTCTAAAAATCCGTATTCCACAGGAAAGCGGGCCTTCAGGTCCAGGGGTATAGTCACATCCAAACCTGATTTGTCTACCGCAAACCCGTCCCCTTCCAGGTTAAGCAGCCTGGCACCTGTAAACAGAACAGGGCTGAAGTTTAACACTCCCTGACCGGAGATTTTGCCCAAGGCAGCTGATGCTCCGCCCCCTCCCCCCAGGCTGCGGTATTCCCTGCCGGCATCATCAGTGAGCCTGATCTGTCGTAACAACTGCTCCCTGTGTCCCCATTCCCTGTCTGCCTGTTCCGGTCCTTTCAGTTTATACTCATAAAACACTGCTGTCTGGCTGGGAGTCAGAACGGCCCTGGTAAAGTGAACATCAACCCCGGCAACAGAGAACTTTTTGTTAATCTTTATCTCCCGGGTTACCCTTTTGGCAAGCAGCGGGTCAACCGGGAATTCAAGTTCCCAGTTTCCCAGAATATATCGCTCTTCTTTATCCCGGTACAGGTTAATCGTTGTTGTCCGAAAGGTCAGTTTCCGGGCCCAGGTCTTCAGAGGAGGAAATTCCAGAACCCCGGAAATCTCATTCTTCTCTCCGGAAGACGCAGCGGAGAACCCATCAACCTGATATGAGTAGCCAAACTGATCTTCCAGAGCGACATCGTCCGGCATTCCGCCCTCAAATTCAGCATTTGCCGGCAGTTTAATCCGGAACAACAGCAAGGTCCTGGCCTCATCAATGATAACTTCTTCCAGAATAAAAGTTACTCCATTAATGGTCCTGCTTTTTTCCACCCGCTGCCCGAAACCCTCCTCATGAGCAACCAGGGCCCCTTCATCCACAACGGTAAAGGCCCCGCCAAGAATAGGGATTTTGGAGGCATAATAGGCAGCAGTGGGAGAAATATATGTGCTGAAAAAGAGGACTGCCAAAACGGCAATGGCAGCAGCATATTTCAGGCCAAAGGATTTCAGAAAACCGGGAAGCGGTAATCCCCGTCTTCCGTGTTTAGGTAATGCCGGGGCTGCAACACCTGCCGGGACCGGGATATTCTCTTTTATTTCCCCGAAAAATACCTCCCCGAAATGGTACAATTCCCTGAGCCGTTCCCTTTCCTGACTACACTCCTGGCATCCCCGCAGGTGCCGGGCTACGAATTCTGCCTTTTCATCATCCAGCTCTGCCAAAACATATTCCGGCAGCAAACCCTGTACAGACCTGCAATCAGTCACAGCCACCCCTCCTTTCAGCTTTTTCCCTGAGCTCCCTGAGTCCATAGTTTAACCGCGATTTGACCGTCCCCAGGGGGCATTTCAGTATTTCACTGATTTCAGACAGGGTATATTCCCCCAGGTACTTTAAAATAAGGACCTGACGGTATTTTTCATCAAGGGAGTCAAGCATCCCGCATAGGTCTGCCTTTGTCTCTGCCGCGTGGAAATTACGGTCAACATAACCTCCGCCAGGATGCCCTTCATCCAGCCTTAAGGTTTTAGGCCTCCTTTTCAGTTGGCTGCAACAGGTATTTATCAGAATCCTGGTGAGCCAGGTAAAAAAAAATTCAGGTTCCCGGAGATTATTTAAGGACAAATATGCCTTTAGAAAGGCCTCCTGAAGCGCATCCTGGCAGTCCGCTTCATTGCCCACATAAGCAAAAGCAGTCCTGTAAAGATTATCCCGCTTCATCTCTATCAGCCTGGCAAAAGCTCCTTCATCCCCTGACCGGGCCATTTTTACAAGTCCTGTTATCTCCATTGCCACACCACCTGACTGCTATCTGTTCATTAGACACCATATCCCCTGATAACGGTTCGAAAATTTTCAAAAAAAAAACGGGGGTCATATTACCAGCCAGTCTTTGGAGACGGGCTGGTACCCGTGCTGTAAAATAGCGGCCTTCATTTCGGCAACAGACCGCGTATCAGAAATTTCAAACTGCCCTTCATGGCCATCACCGTCCGATTGCCTTTCATGGCCTTCACCGTCCAGGCGTCCGCCAACTTCGGTACAGGAACCGGCGGACATTTTGGTAACCCCCAGCCTGATCAGGTTATCCCTGAGCTCCGGCCTTTCCCGTGTAGAAATAGTGATCCCGGCCCGGGGCAGAAAAAACCTTATTGCCAGTATCATCTGGACCAGTTCCCGGTCAGTCACCTCTACCGCAGGGCGGAATTGTCCGGCTGCCGGCCTGATCCTGGGAAATGATACACTTATCTCCGTATCAGGGTATTTATCCTGAAGGTACCTGGCATGAAGGCCGAGAGCAAAGACCTCACGTCTCCAGTCAGCAAGCCCCAGCAGAGCCCCCAGGTTGACAGTCCGCATCCCGGCCTGACAGGCCCGTTCCGGTGCATCAAGCCTGAAAAGGTAGTTTTTCTTAGGCCCTTTAATGTGAAGCCGGTCATAAATTGCCGGGTCATATACCTCCTGGTAAACGGTCATTCCGTCAACTCCCGCTGCCACCAGCGCTCGGTACCCTGCTGTCTCCATAGGGTATACTTCAATGGATACTGAAGAGAAGTACTTTCTCAGCCTCCGGGTACATTCAGCCAGGTATTCCACAGGAGCCTGATGCGGCGCTTCTCCGGTCAAGATCAGCAGGTGCCGCAGTCCGGTCCCGGCAATCAACCGGCCCTCCCGCTCAACCTCTTCTATGGTCAGGGTCCGGCGGCGCATGGGGTTTTTGGTATTAAAGCCGCAATAAACGCATTCATTGGTACAAAAATCTGAAAGATACATCGGGGTATAGAGGGTGATTACCCGGCCAAAATTACGCACCGTCAGGTTGTGCGCCTTTTGGGCCATAGGCTCCAGCCTTTTTCCGGCAGCCGGAGACAGCAGGGCCAGGAACCCGTTCTCACTGACCGTGTCTGCCCCGATTACCCTGTCTACCTGTTGCCCGGTAATCCCCTGAAGCAGGTTGTCAAAATCTGTGTCCTTGATTTTACTGTATATCTCATAAAAACCCATTGCAATCATTCCCATCTGTTTCAATAGTCTGTTCCGAGGAACCCCGTCAGTGGTGATGAAGCCTCTGCATACATCTTTACAGCTCCGGGCCCGGCCAGATACCCCTGTCGCCCCGCCTTTACAGCCAGGCTGAAGGCTTCAGCCATGGCCACAGGGTCATCGGCCACCGCAATTGCCGTATTCACCAGCACTGCAGCAGCACCCATTTCCATAGCCTCTGCAGCCTCTGAGGGCCTGCCTATTCCGGCATCAACAATTATGGGCAGGTCAATTTCATCAATAAGTATCCGCACCAGCTCACGGGTCTGCAGCCCCCTGTTGGAACCTATGGGGGATCCGAGGGGCATAACGGCAGCAGCTCCGGCATCCCTCATCTGGCGGGCTGCCATCAGGTCAGGGCTCATATAGGGAAAAACCGCAAAACCCTCACGGGCCAGTATCTCTGTAGCCTTCAGGGTCTCATAATTATCGGGAAGCAGATATTTGTTATCTTTAACCACCTCGATCTTTACCCAATTTCCACATCCGGCAGCCCGGGCAATCCGGGCTATCCGGACTGCCTCATCAGCTGTGCGCGCCCCGGATGTATTAGGCATCAAAACACAATCCCTATCAATATAATTGAGCATGTTCTCCTGCTGGTTTTCAAAATCGACCCGCCGCAGGGCAACAGTCACCACCTGTACCCCGGAAGCCCTGATCACATCAGGAATCAGCGCATCTGAAGCAAACTTCCCGGTGCCCAGGAACAGCCGGTTGTGGATTTCCTGCCCTCCAATTTTTAAGATATCCATTATTAGCCCCCTCCCACAAAACGAAGTATTTCCAGCTCATCATTTTCTTTGAGCATAACCTCACCCCAACGGGCCTTGTCAACAATATCCCCGTTGTACTGGACAACCACCGCTCCCAGCTCAATCCCTGCGTCTTCCAGAAGGCGGGTAATATTCAGTGAAGGTTTAATTTCCTTCACTATGCCGTTAATTATGACCTGCACAAATACCATCACCTTTTCATCAATGAAATTGCAGAAAACAGCTGCAGGCTTACCAAAAGGCAAGCCTGCTTTGTTAACAAAACACTAGCTTCCCTTCGCCGGTATTATCCGGAATTCAGGTTCCAAGGGTTGGTTTTGCAAAACCTCTCAGCCTTTGGGGCACCCCTAGCTAAATAAATTCAGGTTATTTATATTTATTCATTATTATATAGTTTTTCTTTAGGTTTGTAAATGAAACTTTTTTCTGGTATAATGATTAATACCCCCCTGGGGTATTAATCATTATGGAGGTTTTTAAATTGGCCAAGAAGAAAAAAGCTGTAATTAATGAAAAACTATGTGACCATTCACCGTTTTGCCCGGCCAAACGGGTCTGCGGCCTTGGGGCTATCACTCAAAAGAAGACGTGGTTCTTTAAGGCTGCCATCCCTGAGATCAACAGGGATAAGTGTGTCGGCTGCGGCAGGTGTGTTGATTACTGCCCCCAGCGAGCCATTAAGATGAAATAAGTTATTAGCCGGTCTTAGCCAATATCTGTTTTTACAGGTTCTACTGGTTCACCTTTGGCGGTAAGTCTTTTTATCAATTGTTCCATATCTATACCAGATACATTCTTAAGCATTTCCGGAGCGGTTGCCATCAGTGAGGTCACATAATTGCTTACCCGGGCTGCTCCTTCACCGCTGCCGGTATCGACAACCGTAAGTTTGTCAATGGACCTGACAGGTTCTGCCACCCTGCCTGCCAGCTCAGGCAGCATCTTGACAATGATGTCCAGGACAGCGGCTTCTCCGTACTTCTCAAAGGCTTCAGCCAGCTTTTCTTTGGCTTCGGCTTCAGCAAGGCCCTTCAGCCGGATTACTTCGGCTTCAGCAGTACCCTTTGCCTTTTCAGCATCGGCAACAGCCATACCTTCCAGCCTTTTCTGTTCCGCATTGGCCCTGGCCTCTGCTTCAATTTTGTACTGAATTGCATCTGCCTCGCGCAGCCGCCTTGCCTTATCGGCTTCAGCCGCCTGCTCCACCGAGTAACGGTCGGCATCGGCCTTTTTCCTGACTTCGGCATCATACTGCTTTTCCCGCCGCAGGATCTCTTTTTCCTGGAGGTCGATTTCCCGTTCCTTGCGCACCAGTTCTATCTTCATCTGTTCTTCAACAGCCATCTGCTGGGAGCGCGCTTCCTGAATACTGTAAGCCTGGTCGGCTTCCGCCTTGGCAGTATCCTGTTCCCTCTTAAAGGCGGCTACTTTTAGTTCTTTCTCTTTTGACGCTTCTGCCACATTAGTATCCCGCAGCAGCTCTGCCTTTTGGCCTTCTTCCTCTGCTTTGGCCTTCTGGATCCGGGCATCCCGGATGGCTTCGGCCTCGGCTATTTCGGCATCCCTCTTTACGGCGGCTATTCTCGGCTTACCCAGGGCATCCAGGTAGCCGTGTTTATCCCTGACATCCTTGATGGTAAAAGAAACTATCTGGAGTCCCATTTTCTTAAGGTCCTTTGCCGCCACACCCTGGACCTCCTGGGCAAACTTGTCACGGTTGCGGTAAACCTCCTCCACAGTCATGGTGCCAAGAATCGCTCTCAGGTGTCCTTCAAGGACTTCCTGGGCTTCAGACTTAAGAGCCTCCTGTGGTTTACCCATAAACTGTTCGGCTGCAGTGGCAATATCCTCAACCGAACTTCCAATCTTGATAATCGCTACCCCGTCGGCCATTACCGGGACACCCTGCTCAGTGTAAACTTCAGGAGTGGAGATATCCAGCTTCAGGGACAGGAGTGATATAAACTCAGACTGTTGAAAAACCGGCAGGATAAAAGCGCCGCCACCCCTGACAATCTTGATCCTGCGCCCTGATTCATCCACCAGGACATTTTTGCTCCCCAGGTATGACCCGGTAACAATCATGGCCTCATCCGGACCCACAGTTTTATACCGGGCCCAAAATGCCAGTCCCAGAACGACAATAACTACAGTAACCAATACAGGTATAAACAGAAAACCTGGTATTTCAAACATTGTAGTCCTCCTTTAATTATATTTAATTATCCTCATAGCGAAATACATATAAGGTGCTGTCCCTTACCTCGGCAACGACAACCCTGATGCCTGCAGGGAGTTCCTCTCCGTCAAAACTGGCTGCAATCTGGTTGGTATTTCCGGCGCCGATTTTCACCAGCACTTCGCCATATCCCTTGGCCGGAATCGGAACAGAAACCTCCCCAATCTTTCCAACCAGGTCCTGCAGCGAGAACCCTGTGGAATTTTCGGTATTTTTCATAGGTTTGACATATAGGAAGTATACCGCCACTGATAAGAGAACCGCAGCTATTACAGAAATAACGGCAACAGGGAAGGGTTCCACAGAGGTATACCTGGTTAGTGTAACACCGGTTCCACCAAAAACGGTAATCCCGCCGACTATTACCATTGGCTGGAGAAAGTCCAGGTGGTCAAATGACAGGGCATCAAACACCCCGTCAAGAGCATCCCCGAGGATATCTCCAAATATTACGGTAATCAGGGCGAACAGAACCCCGCCCGCCAGACACCCCCAATATAATTCCAGCATAAAATCCCTCCCCCGGATGAATATTTACTGCCTATCAGCTTCTTTAGCCCTGAGCTTTTCCTTTAGTGCAGCCAGCTCACTGTCAATCTCAGCATCACTGCTGCCAAGGGCTTCAAGCTCCGCATCCAGCGATTTCCCCGATGTCCCCAGCTCAGCAGCCACATCTGCCTCTGCCTCCAGCTGCATTACCTTTTCCTCCATTCGTTCAAAACCTCGCCTGGCGTTATCCCGGGCAAATCCACCCATTGCTCCGTGAATCTCCTTCTGGGCCCTGGCGGCCTGAGCCCGGGAAACCAGAGTATCCCTTCTGGCGCGCAGCTTTTCATACTCATCCTTCATCTCCCGAAGCTGAGACTTAAGGGTTTCGGCAGTAGCGCCGGTAGTGTCATACTGGCTTTTGTAGTCGTCAGCTTTGGCCCGGTGCAGCTTTTTGTCCTCCAGGGCTTTTCTGGCCAGGTCTTCACGGTCTTTCTCAAGGGCTTCCAGAGCCTGGGCTTCACGCTTGGCAGCCATTGCCTGTGCATCTTCGTACTGTGCCCGGAACTTCCTGACAACAGCCAACTGCCTGGCAACAGCCCCTTCGGCATCGGCAATATCGTCTTCCATATCCCTAAGGTACTGATCCAAGAGTTTTACCGGATCTTCTGCCTTGTCGACCATAGCATTAAGATTAGCCCGGATATTGTCACTGATCCGCTTAAATAAACCCATTGATTTCGCTCCTTTCCCAAACCTATTGTTTGCTTTATTTAGTTTTAATGTGTTCTATTTTACTTTTTGTTACATTTCTCCTCCCTTCTTGTTGAATTTGCTTATGTAAATGTTTTGCTTTATATCCACATCATAACACAGGCTTGAATTAACTACAACACGCGGTTTTGTTTACTACGTATCGCAGTTGGCTAAATTTTGAAATTAGCTCCCTCCGGCTCCTTCTCCCGCAACCTAGTTATTAATATTTCTTTTCGTCTTCACTATTAACTTGCCATACGGTAATAAATACTATATAATGACTGTGAGGTGATAGTTTATGAAGTTTACCAGGGAAAACCTTGAAAAACTTGTTCAGGAAATCTCCCACCCCGGTGATATTGGTGTTTCCGATATGCCTGATGTAGACCTTTATATGGAACAGCTTACTTCCATAATAGAAAGCAAAATGGAGAACTTTAAGAGACACCCGGATGACAAGATTCTCACCAAAACCATGATTAATAACTATACCAAAGCCGGGCTCCTGATGCCCCCGAAAAATAAGAAGTATACCAAGGATCATATAATTCTCCTGATCCTTACCTATCATTTAAAAAATATCATCTCCATAAATGATATCAGGGCTCTGTTTGACCCGATTTTAAATAATCTGGCCACAAGGGAAGATGACGTAATCTCCCTGGAAGACATTTATGCAGCTTTTCTGGAACTCAAAGAGATAGAGTTTGAAAGTTTTTATAATGGCCTGATCGAAAAATTTGCCGTTATCAAAGAAAAGACCGTGGCAATTGATATTGACCACCGGGAGACGGCGGAACTATTTCTTATTGTACTCATGCTGATAGCCCAGTCCAATGCCCAGAAACGGCTGGCCGAAAAAATAATTGATACATATTTCAAGACCGAGGCGAAATCCTGACCGCTCACCGGTAATCTGCTGCTCTGAAAGGCCCGGACCTTGTTAAGAAGGTCCGGGCTTTTACTGTTGCGGGCTTTGGCCATACTTTTGGCACTTTTCTGCATTATATTCTGAAGTTTGTGAAATTTTACTATTTTACCCACTTGGATGGTCTATATCCACCGCCAATGGTCCTATCAACAGGTAAACCGTCATTAGAGTTATTAAAAATGACCCCTAATAAACCCCTGAACCAATAAAATAATTATATATCCAAACGGATGCTTTTTTTGATTCCTAAAGGATTTTTTAATTATTATTTTTCCAACACCCCTTACAATTAGAATAGGAATTACCATCAGACAAATTTCCAAAGGAGGTGATACAGGCTCTGTCCTGGATAGATGAAATGGGGGGACAAAAAAGACACAGGTTGTTAAATTCTAGGAAGGGAGGGAAGTTGTTCCTCAGGGAATTTTAATGGTTTCTCACCTTCACAAACAATTATCTGTACTTATTTTGACAGTTCAATTCGCTTTAAGCTTACAGAAAATATTAGAGAAAGATCAGGTATGAAAACCTGACACCTGGAGTTATTCCTTTAAATTTTAAACCTAATCAAAGGAGGATGGGTATGAACGAAGAACGTTTAAAGGTCTACTGGAAGAAAAACATCTCCATGATCGTGGGCTGTCTGATTATCTGGGCATTGGTAAGTCTCGGCGCTGCAGTTATCTTTGCTAACCCGCTTTATGGCATCAAATTGGGCGGTGTCCCGCTTTCCTTCTGGTTTGCCCAGCAGGGTTCCATCATTATTTTCGTATGCCTGATATGGTTCTACTGCATAAAAATGGATAAACTGGACAAAGAGTTTGATGTCCAAGAAGTCGAAGCCACTGACAAGAAGGGGGTACAGGGATGAGCGTTGAAACCTGGACTATTATATTGGTTATAATCACTTTTGGTTTGTACCTATACGTCGGATGGAGATCACGGGTTCGTGAAACTGCCGGTTTCTATGTTGCCGGCCGGGGCGTCTCCGCAGTGGCCAATGGCGCCGCCACTGCAGCCGACTGGATGTCAGCGGCCTCCTTTATCGGTATGGCCGGTAGTATCTCGGTGCTCGGTTATGACGGAGCCGTTTACCTGATGGGCTGGACCGGAGGTTATGTGCTCCTGGCCCTGCTGCTGGCTCCGTACCTGCGTAAGTTTGGCCGGTACACAGTCCCCGACTTTATCGGTGACCGTTACTACTCCAAGTATGCACGCGCCGTTGCCGCCATATGTACTATTTTCGTATCCATGACTTATATTGCCGGTCAGATGCGCGGTGTTGGAATCGTTTTCAGCCGTTACCTCCAAGTTGACATTATTGCCGGTGTTATCATAGGAATGGTTATTGTAGCCTTTTTTGCCACCATCGGTGGTATGAAGGGGGTTACCTATACCCAGGTTGCCCAGTACTCCATTCTTATCGTTGCTTATGCAGTCCCGGCTATTGCTATCTCCCTCAAGCTGACCGGTAACCCGGTTCCCCAGCTGGGCCTGACCTTTACCGATATCGCCCAGCGCCTCAGTGACCTCCAGCTGACCCTGGGCATGAATGAGTATATCAAACCCTTTACCAACCTCAGTCCGATTAACGTTTTCGCCATTACCCTGTCACTGATGGTAGGTACTGCAGGACTGCCTCACGTTATCATCCGTTTTTATACAGTCCCGACTGTACGGGATGCCCGTTACTCAGCAGGCTGGGCCCTCCTCTTTATCGCCCTGCTGTATACCACAGCCCCTGCTATCGGCGTTTTTGCCAGGTATAACCTGATCGATACTCTGGCCAACAAGCCCCTTGCCGAGGTCCAGAAGATTTCCTGGGTCGACAAGTGGGGAGCTGCAGGACTGCTTAAGCTGGAAGATAAAAACGGTGACGGAATTGTTAATATGACCAAACCAACAGACCCTGCCAATGAAGTTACCATTGATAATGACATGATCGTGCTCTCAACCCCTGAGGTTGCCAAACTGGCTCCCTTTATTGTGGCCCTGGTGGCCGCAGGCGGTCTGGCAGCAGCCCTCTCCACAGCGTCAGGCCTGCTGATAGCAATGTCCTCTGCGGTGTCCCATGACCTCTATTACCGGATCTTCAGGCCTGATGCCAGTGAACAACAGCGGATGAAGGTCGGCCGGGCCATGGTACTTGTTGGTGTGTGTATTGCCGGTTGGTTCGGTGTCCACCCGCCGGGATTCGTTGCCGAGGTGGTGGCCTTCGCCTTCGGTCTTGCGGCAGCAAGTATCTTCCCGGTAGTCCTCCTGGGTATTTTTGACTCCAGGACCACCAAAGAGGGGGCTATCCTGGGAATGGCTGTCGGGCTTGCATTCACCTTTATCATGATTGTATGCATGCAGTCAGTAAGGGTTTTGGGTACCGAAGCGCCGATAATCCAGAACTTCCTGGGTATCAATGCCCAGGGTATCGGAATGGTTGGGATGATCTTCAACCTTGTGATAACCTACGTGGTCTCACGGCTTACCCCGCCGCCGCCGGCTGAAATCCAGCAGCTGGTCCATGATGTACGGTCACCCTACGGCGCAGGTGAAGCACAGGCTCACTAAAACAGCGTTTCGAATAACAGGTATCAGTTTCCTTATCAGTAATAAGCAAACAAATACAGCCCTGGGGCCAGGTTACCGCCCCGGGGCTTCCTTAAAAAAGGGGGGAGATGCACTGTGAATACCGGAACTGCAATTGGGGGGAGATATAAGGTGAATTCTGCAATTATTTTATGGATTGTACGCAGGGCCCTGGGAATCTCCTTTTTCGTTGACCTCTTTTACCTGGTGGGCCATTACATCTGGGACTGGCCCTTCCCCACACCCTTGATTCTTCTCCAGATTATAATTACCGTTACCCTGGGACTCATTATCGGGGCAATCTTTTCAAAGATCTGGCCCATTCCCCGCCAGAAAGGTTTTGAACGGGTTATCCGCACGCTCCTGATCAGTATCCCGGCTGTGGGCCTGGGATTTGGGGTAAACTTTATCCTCCAGGGAATGGTGTTTACCCACGCACTCTGGATGATATTCGCTGTTTCAGCCTGGCTGGGGTCTGGAATTTTTATGAGGACTGAAGAACAGGAAAGGGAAGAACAGGAAAGAAGAGCAGCAGAAAAGGCTGCCAGAGAAGCCCGCAGGAACAAAAAATAATATCTGACAGATTTACATTAAATTTTTTAACCGGGATAGCCGCTGAGGTTTACCCCGGTTAATTTATTTTTTTGAAAAACCATACCGGGAAAATATATGTTATAGTAGAAAATTTTGGAGTTTAGTAGTATACTACTAGTATTAATACTAAGTTTTGTTATTGGTTACCGTAACTTTTTAATAAAGGAGGGAGTTTTAGACTGTACCCGGCCCCAGTATCATATCTTTTAATTTTTTACAGGAGGGATTAAATGAAAACGTCACCGCTAAAATCGGGCAGTTTATCGACCAGGAGCGGCAGGCTGACATTGATCCTGATTTTAATGTCAGGATTAGTGCTGTTTTTCACTTTCAATGCAGCCGCTTTGGAAGGCGCTACAGGCACGGCAGGGGCCCCCACTGTCTCAAACCTTACTCCGGGAGATGGCACTAACATCTCAACCACCAGTACCAAAATATCTGCTTATATTACTGATACGGACAAGCTCAATAGTGCCAGCGCCACCATGGAACTGGACGGAGTTGCAGTCACTCCAAGGTTTAAATTCAAAGGTCATTACGAGTATGACAGCTGTGGAGGGTCATATTGGGTCAATGACAGTTATCTGGAAGGAACCCTGGAATATTACGCCACAAACCTTAAGGACGGTGTTCATACCGTCCGGATAACCATGGCTGATTTGAACGGAAATACCCTTACCAAAGAATGGTCCTTTACCCTGGGTGCAGTCCCCAAGTTTTCCGCCTTTGCTCCGGCTCAGGGGTCCCTGGCAAACAGTATCTCAGGTATTCTCATCTCCGCCAAGGCAACAGATGATACCGGAATAAATGCCGACAGTGTAGTCCTGAAGGTGTATGGTTCCCGGCTTGACCACTCCTTTGACCCGGCAACAGGCACTATCAGTGCAAGAAAGGCCCTGGAGGACGGTACATATACCGCCGAGGTCTCTGCAGCAGACCTGGCCGGAAATGTAGGTACAGCTTCATGGACATTCAGGGTTTCCACCGATGCAGCACCTTCAGTACTAAGCCTTACACCATCACAGGGTGGAACTGTAACAGTAAGGAATCCTAAAATAACTGCCTATGTAAAAGATACCTATGATGATTTGAATAATACCTCTGTAAAGCTAAAAATTGATGGCAGCAGTGTAACTCCAAAGTTTATGTTCAGCGGTCACTGGGAATATGATTCCTGCACCGGGGAGTATTATGTTATTGACAGCCGCCGTGAGGGCACAATAGAATACCAGCCCGCTTACCTGAAGGACGGGCTGCATACAGCAGAACTGAGTATCACGGATAAGGCAGGTAACACTCTGACAAAGCAGTGGTCATTTACCGTTAAAACAAAACCGACCATCTCTGACGCAAAACCTGTACCATCTTATGTGTCCACACAAACACCGGTTATCTCAGCACTGGTGGAGGACGTGGACCCCGATGACGGAACAATTACCATGTATGTTGACGGAAGTCAGGTTCCTGCTGTCCTCGACCCGGCTACAGGGCTTCTCAGCTATACCCCTGCAGACGGACTGCCCAATGAACAAATGCATACCGTCAGAATAGATGCATCTGATATGGGCGGAGCTGCCAGCCACTCATGGAAATTTTATGTGAATACTTACCCGGATATGGCAGACTCAAATATAGATAACTGCAGTTCATGTCATAGTTATGATGAGAGTGCGGCGATACCGTTCCAGGCAATGCATACGGGTGTCGGCTTCTATGGGTCCCACTCCGATAACAGGTGTGATGCCTGTCATAACTATATTACATATCCGGCTGACTGCCTCCAGTGCCACGGCGATGAAGGTCCCGATGGCTGGATAGATGAGGCCCCCCATGGTTCCACTCCTGGCATCAGCTACAGGCTGACACAATATGATACCTCTGTCCCCATGCGTGTCACTGTAAACCGTGAAATGTGGGACTGTGTCATTTGCCACCAGCCGGGTTCACCGGTCCTGGGCTGGGAAGGGTATCTGGTCAAGCCAACCAGGCAGCTTAACAACCACGACATTCCCGAACTACACAAAACAACCGACCAGGCCTGTGTAAAGTGCCATGCACTGTCACTAACCAGAGAACATGCCAGAGAAGGAAGACTGGATTCTGCCAACAGGCCAATCAGCTGCAATACCTGTCACCGCAGCAGTGATACCAAAGTAAAAGCAGCAATAGCCAACAATGATACATCATGCAGTGCCTGTCATGACAATGCCAATCACGAATCACTGCATAACACAACTTTAGGCCCGGACTGCCAGAGCTGCCATGATGCCGCACTTTCCACCGAACACAGCAACAAAGGATATTCATGTGCTTCATGTCATGATAACCAGACAGGCCGCAGTCAGTTCGCCATCAAATGGAGCCAGACTACATGTTCTGACTGTCACCGGACTTCAAACACACATAAAGTTAACTTTGCCGCGACTGTGCCGGACAGTGTTCCCCTTTATACCTCACTGGCAGATGGAACCATCCTTGAGTGGACAGCGCCGGAAAGTCTTGACTTCTGGACTGGGGAGTCCTGGATTCCGGACAGCATGACCGGAGGTATGCTCACTATAAGTAAACGCAGCACAGCTCTTACCCCTGCCGAAGTCTTCAGCTTTTATGCCGCAAAAATGGCAGAACTGGGCTGGGATAAGACAGCAGGACCTGATACCGCCTCAGATAAATTTGAGCTTATATATACCAAAGACTCAAAAGTTGTCCATATCAGATGTTTTGGTACCAGCAGCTTCGATTCAACCAATACCTCACCCTATGGTTATAAAATTGAAATAATGTATAAGTAAGAAAACAAAAGGCTGCCCTGCTGTTCACTTAGCGGGGCAGCCTTTTGTTTACACTATTTCAGTACTCATTTTGTTATCTGACTCCAGATTTTTTAGTGCAACAGACAGCATCAGTTTGATGCGGTTGAGCTGGTTGACCTCACTTGCCCCGGGGTCGTAATCAATGGGGGCAATATTGGCCAGTGGATATGACCTCCTGAGTTCCCTGATCATGCCCTTCCCGGTAATATGGTTCGGCAGGCAGGCAAAGGGCTGCAGGCATACAATATTGTGGATACCGCTGTGAATGAGTTCAACCATTTCACCTGTAAGGAACCACCCCTCACCTGTCTGGTGTGCCAGTGAAAGGTGTTTTTCAGCAAACTTCGCGATCTCTTCTATTGATCTGGGAGGAGTAAAGCGCCTGCTCTTGGCCAGGGCCTTTTTCATGTCTTTGCGGTAATGCTCCATAAATTTAATGGATATCTGGCCTGAAACCATATTTTTGAAACTTCCTGAGAGCTGCTTATACTTAATTTTGCTGTCAAATGCGCTGTAAAAGAGGAAGTCTGTCAGGTCCGGGACTACTGCCTCCGCCCCTTCTGCTTCCAGCAGTTCTACTATGTTGTTGTTGGCAGTGGGGTGGAATTTGACCAGGATCTCACCGACAACTCCCACCCTGGGCTTAATCAGGTCCTCATGAATTTCAAAATTATCAAAGTCAGCAACAATATTATAAATATTCTCTTTAAATTCCTTTCTCCCTCCGCTCCTGAGTGACTCCTGGCATCTCGCCACCCATTGCCCGTAGAGACTGTTGGCAGAACCGGGGACCTTTTCATATGGCCTTACCCTATACAGCAGTCTCATAAACAGGTCACCATAAGTCAGCCCCATCATGAGCTTATCAAGCATAGGCAGGGTCACTTTAAAGCCAGGATGCTTCTCCAGTCCGGAAGCATTCAGGGAGAGTATGGGAACATGTTCCATGCCGGCATCTCTTAAAGCCTTTTTAATAAAAGCAATATAGTTGGTAGCCCGGCACCCCCCTCCGGTCTGGGTGATAATCACAGAAGTATTGTCCAGGTCATATTCTCCCGAACTTAGGGCCTTCATTAACTGCCCGACCACAATAATTGCCGGATAACAGGCGTCATTATGAACATACCGTAACCCCTCGTCAATAGCCGATTTATCTACTGAGGGAAGAACCACGGCATTGTAACCGGCAACCTCAAACCCTGTCTTCAGGAACTGGAAATGAACCGGGGACATCTGTGGGGCCAGAATCGTGTGGGTCTTTTTCATTTCTTCGGTAAACACAGCCTTTGGCTGTGGCCGGATACGTTTTTCCGGTTTAAAATTTCTCTTCTCCCTTTCCCTGATAGCGGCAATCAGGGACCGCACCCTGATCCTGGCAGCGCCCAGGTTATTTATTTCGTCTATTTTTAAGAGGGTATATATTTTGCCATGGTTATCCAAAATCTCTTTTACCTGGTCAGTTGTCACCGCATCCAGGCCGCAGCCGAAGGAATTAAGCTGTATCAGCTCCAGATTGGGCTGAGCGGCCACAAAGGCAGCGGAGGCATACATCCTGGAATGATATACCCACTGGTCCACTACCCTGAGCGGCCTTTCCACCCTGCCCAGGTGCCTGACCGAGTCCTCCGACAGGACCGCAAAACCGTAGGAATTGATCATTCCCGGAATGCCGTGATTTATTTCCGGGTCAATATGATACGGCCTGCCTGTAAGCACTATCCCCTTGATACCATTTTCCTCTATATATCTTAGAATTGCTTCTCCCTCTTTACGGACATCTTCCTTGTACCGTTCCAGTTCCCGGTATGCTTTGTCAGCCGCCTGCTCAATCTCCTTCCGTGGAATACCTTCAGGGGCCAGCTCTTCAGCCAGCCGTTTAACCATCCTTTGCGGCATATCAAGGGGCAGGAAGGGGTGATAGAAGGTAACTCCTCCGCCCCTGGTTATGTCCATGTTGGCACTGATGGTTTCCGGATAAGAGGTGACTATGGGACAGTTGTACCTGTTATTGGCTTCAGGGTCTTCTTTAATGTTGTATGGTATACACGGATAAAATATCTTTCTGACACCTTTATTGATGATCAGGTCAGCTATATGGCCGTGGGTCAGTTTAGCCGGATAACACGCAGACTCGGAAGGAATAGTCTCCATTCCCATTTCGTAGATCTTTTTTGAAGAACGTGCTGAAATCACGACCCTGTACCCCAGCTCCGTAAAAAATGTGAACCAGAAGGGATAGTCCTCATAAATGTTCAGTGCTCTGGGGATCCCGATAACACCTCTGGGAGCTTCTTCTTCCGGCAGCGGCTTATAATTAAACAGCCTCCTGTATTTATATTCATATATATTGGGAACAGTATTTGCGGCCTTTTCCTTTCCGGCGCCCCGTTCACACCTGTTGCCCGAAACAAACTCGGTCCCGTCAGAGAATGACTTCACTGTGATCAGGCAGTTGTTTCCACACAGCCCGCAGCGTTTCATGGAAGTATCAGTTTTGAAGGACTCCAGGTCGGCGGCGCGCAGGAGGGCCGAATTACAGCCCTCTGTAAAACGGTCCCTGGCAATCAGGGCAACCCCGAATGCGCCCATGATACCCGCGATATCCGGGCGGACAACCTCTGTGCCGGTAATCTTCTCCATAGCCCGGAGGACAGCTTCATTATAAAAAGTCCCCCCCTGGACTACTATTTTCCGGCCCAGGTCATCGGCATTCCGCAGCCTGATAACCTTAAAGAGGGCATTCTTGATCACAGAAATTGATATCCCTGCAGAAATGTCGCTAATATCAGCTCCTTCCTTCTGGGCCTGTTTTACCTTGGAGTTCATAAAAACAGTACACCGGGTCCCCAGGTCTACAGGGTTCCTGGCCCTGATACCCAGGGCAACAAAGTCCTTTACATCCATATTGAGAGAATTGGCAAAGTTTTCGATAAATGAGCCGCATCCTGAGGAACAGGCTTCATTTAACATGATAGAATCAATCACCCCGTCACGGATGACCATGCTCTTCATATCCTGCCCGCCAATATCGAGGACAAAATCAACTCCTGGCAGAAAGAATTCTGCCGCCTTATAATGAGCCACAGTCTCTATCTCACCGATATCAATTTTCAGAGCTGCCTTTATCAGGTGTTCACCATAACCCGTAACAGCAGAATAAACAATATTCGCCTCTTCATTTAACTGCCCGTAAAGTTCCTTCAGGGCGGCAATGGTGGATTCCAGAGGGCTCCCCATATTACTCCCGTAATGAGAGTATAAAAGGTTCCCCTCCCTGTCAATGAGTGCGATCTTGGTTGTGGTAGACCCGGCATCAATACCCAGGAAAGCAGGTCCCCGGTAGCTGTCAAGCGGTACTCTTTTCACCCTGTGCCGGGAGTGCCTTGCAATGAACTCCCGGTACTCCTCATCACTGGCGAAAAGTGGTTCCAGGTGTCCGCTCTCCTGCATATCAATCATTGATATCATTGGAGACCTCTCATACAGGCATTCAAAGGCCACCGGCTGCTCTTTGCGGGAAGACAGGGCCGCTCCCAGAGCCACAAAATACTGGGAGTCTTCAGGGAAGACAACACTTTTATTGGTCAGCTTCAGGGTATCACTAAACCGTTTCCTTAGTTCTGACATGAAATGGAGCGGTCCCCCCAGGAAGGCAACATTTCCCGAGATAGGCCTTCCCTGGGCCAGTCCGCTGATAGTCTGGTTAACAACTGCCTGCAGGATAGATGCCGCAATGTCCTCTTTTGCCGCCCCTTCATTGAGGAGTGGCTGGACATCAGTTTTGGCAAAAACCCCACACCTTGATGCAATGGGATAAATATTGCGATAACCCTTTGCCAGCTCATTCAACCCTGCCGGGTCGGTCTGCAAAAGTGAAGCCATCTGGTCAATAAATGCACCGGTTCCCCCGGCACATGTGCCGTTCATCCTTTGTTCCACGGAATCCCCGAAATAAGTGATTTTGGCATCTTCCCCACCCAGCTCAATAGCCACATCGGTATAAGGGATTTTACTCCTGACAGCATCCAGGCAGGCCATAACCTCCTGAATAAAAGGGACAGCCATTTTCTGGGCAATACCAAACCCACCGGAACCTGTAATCACGATGGTCAGCAGGTGCCGTTCCAGGACTGACCTGGCGTCTTCAAACAGACTGCTGACTGTATTTTTTATGTCTGAAAAATGCCGCAAATACTTTTTATATACAATTTTATCCTCGCCATTGAGGACAACCATTTTCACCGTAGTTGAGCCTACATCAAGCCCAACATTAAGTACACCGTTCATATCAACCCTCCAATGTCTGCCAGAACACACTACTGAGTCAACTGGGTAAAAACACGGCATAATAATATGCAACCGGTTTTCTAAAGAGAACGCTAACCGGTTACCCCCTTGGTAATGATTTTTACGAGGTTGGAAATACAGGACTCCAAATCCGTATTGCTTGTTAATGTTTTGTTTATCAGGTAAGTCATAAAAAACCCAAAGTTAACTGCCAGAATGCTAACAGCCAAAACCTCGGGATTTTCCTGCAAAGCGCCTTTTTCCTTCATTCTGTTTAGATAATCAACCAGAAGTTTTTTAAGTTCATTGGGGTATTTAAAGAGAGGGGATTCAGGCTTAGAATCTAATCCGTCACTTTTAATGTGCATTAAAATGATTTTCTGGTTCTTGTGTAATGTATCCTGGTAATAATTACTTATCTTCAATAGATCTGTTTCCAGGTCCCATACCAGGTTGTTCTCGAAAAGAGCTTTAAACTTGGGAGAAAACATAAACCTTTCAACAGCCTGTTCAAACAAATTGCGTTTGTTTTCGAAGTACCTGAATATAGTCATCTCACTGACCCCAGCCTCCTGTGCAATCTGTTTCGTAGTCACAGAATTATACCCTTTCCGGGAGAAAAGGGCCATAGATGCATCGAGAATCTTCTCTGAGGTATGGTTATTCATTTTTCCCTCCAGACAGAAAGTTACAGAATGATGTAAAATGTTAGCATCCGCTAACACTATTCTATCAATTTATGATAAATTATTCAATATCCCGATGACCTGTCTTTTTGGCAACATATTAAAAATGCGCCTATGGTTAATCCCCACACGCGCATTTTTTCTAAACATTATGAATTCTGAATTGCGTCCCGGGATGATGTTCAGCTGTCCCGGGGCCCTGAACCATCACCCACATAAGTGTTGATTACATCTCTTTCGATAACTGTGTCTCTCGTGAGATGGACCTCTTTGAGGAGTGCCCCGTCATCAGATTCGGGATTAATGAGGTTGAGGTTATCGATATACCCGTCAGGAGTCACTTCTAAAAGGACATACCCACCCAGTTTGAGGGGTTCCCTCGGTTCGCTCCACTCTACCATGCCTTCAGCATTGGTTCTTCCCAGCATCTTTACTTCATCGATAAATTCCCGTTTATCGTAGGGGACATTTGGGTTAATGCAGTACATTTCCCAGGATAGCTGGCTCACATCGTCTGCCGGGTTATTATCCTCCAGGTCCAGTTCCCTGCAGAGGAGGAAGATTATACCCTCTTTACCATTCGGGTCGTCTTCCCTGGGCCCACCTATTATATCCAGAGTTACATTAAGGTTTTCCATGGGTACTGTCGGTACTGCGGTCCCGATTTTAAATGTTGTCATTGCAGTAAGTTCGTCATTCTTAGGGTACCTGGGGTCTGCACTCATTGACAGGTAGTAAACGTGACTATAATTATCACCCTCTTTAAAACCGGTGGCTTCATATACATTGAAGGTTTGAGTCCCGGGGCCAATTGTCACGGTACCTTCACCCAGGAGTGGATTGGTGCCCTTTTGCTCCACTTTAACATAATATACTGTCGGTTCAGTAATTTCCTTGTACGCAATCAGGTTCTCAACATTCACACAGACCTCCTGTGGGCTGTCAAAGGATTCCTGAGTCGGATATATCAGTGCCGGTTCCGGCTCCTGAGCCACAGATACCTGGCAGTATGCCTTATATCCGCCGTCAACTGTTTCTGCCGTAATCGTTGCACTGCCTGGAGCAACAGCAGTTACCAGGCCGCCTGAAACAACTGCCACTGCTGTGTCTGAGGATGTCCAGATTACATCCGGGGTGGTTGCTGAATCCGGTACAACATTTGCAGTCAGGTTAACCGAATCGCCAACATACATGGATACCTCATTTAAGTCCAGGGTTACACCCACGACCGGGACCGCCGGCTGAGCAGACCGGTCGACATTTATCACCAGAACCGCGGTATCCTCTGTTCCGGTCACAGAGCCGGCAAAGGTGTAGGCCGGGTCCGGATTCGTCAGGGGCACTTTAAAAACATATCCCACATCCTGACCGGTTAAATCCTTCCATATCACCTGAAGCTGGGTTTGTGTACCGTTATCCAGATTTACCGTTACCGTCTCCGGCAGTATAACGACTTCATTTTTTAGTGCCAATAACGGGTCCGGGTCCGCCAGAGAGGCAACAGACACAACCGTAACCTCACAGGTGGCAGTTTCCATACCGTCTGCGGTGGTTACACTGATTGTGGCATTCCCGGACGATACCGGCTGGATCAGGCCATCAGCAACGGTGGCCACACTTTCATCACTGGAATCCCAGTAAACGGTCTGGTTGCTTGCATTAAGAGGCAGGACAGTTGCCGTCAGCTGATAGGGGTAACCGGTTATCAGCTCCAGTTCGGACTCATTTAAAGTTACCCTCTCAACAGGTATGTCAGCAGCTATGTATTCCAGGGTTTCCTCCACAAATTTCTTGTTCCCTGTAAGGCTGACCGGATGCCCGGGGGTTAAAAAACCCGGAACGTCCTCACCTCTCAGGTAGCAATCACCACTGGCCTCAGAAATAAAAGTAGCTACACCGTCTTCAGTGGTAACTACAGTGTCAATCCCATCCCTGGTCAGAATAACATCTACTTCATCAGGATGAAGAGTATCTTCAGGCCAGACTACTTTTACCTTAAGGGTAATCTTGCCATGGGTTGAGTCTTTTTGCGATGCACCCTTCTTTGCACCACCACCGCCCTTACCCTTATCGGGGCCTCCTCTGAAAACACCGCCCTTTCTGTCAGGATTATTCCCGGAACCGCCTTCTTCTTCATCACCCGAGATTTCCGGAGCAGATATTGCTGAATCATGGTGACTGCTCCCGGAGCTTCCTCTGCCTGGACCCCCCTGTCCGGAATGACCTTTTTGGTCCGGTCCGCCCCTGGCCCCATAACTGCCATAGGCAGCCGATGACAACAACGTCATCACCAGGGACAGAATCACCAGCAGGGATAACAATTTTCCTTTCTTCATTAACACTTTTCCTCCTTTTTTCTCCTTCATTTCATGACAAGTCACTCCCCCTGTCCGCATTCTGAAAACGTCTTTCCGGGTACCTTAAAATTTCCCGGGCAACCACCCCTTTATGTATGAATTAGTGGTGGAAATACTACTTAATTTTATATAGGGACAGATACTTTTATGCCTGTTTATTGTTCTCATACTTTACCAGAATAAACTGGCAGACTGGTTTTCTTTAATTATAGTACATGCCCCCGGGCCAAATTTGTAATTAATTGTAAGAGAAAGAAATTTTTATTTTACACCGATTGCCATTTTTCTGAATAAAAGGCCCTGAACCGGGATAGTCTACAGTAATTAAGGGAAAGAGCCGGCAACTGCTGACCGGGGAAAAAGAAAAAATTTGCCCGAAGGCAAAAGGGTTTTTATAATATATATACAAATAATTAATATTACAGAAAAAATATAATAGAAAAGGTGATCTTATGGAAAACAAGCCTGCCCCTTCCAATTTTATCAGGAATATTATTATTGATGATTTAAAATCAGGTAAGCATAAAGAAATCGTGACCCGTTTTCCTCCTGAACCAAATGGCTACCTGCATATCGGACATGCCAAATCAATAGTGTTAAACTTTGACCTGGCTGATGAATTTAACGGAAAGACAAACCTGCGTTTTGATGATACCAACCCTTTAAAGGAGGAAACCGAATACGTCGAATCCATCAAGGAAGACGTAAAATGGCTGGGCTATCAATGGGACGGCCTTTATTTCGGCTCAGACTATTTTGAGGAGATGTTCAACAGGGCCATACTCCTGATCAAAAAAGGCCTGGCCTACGTATGTGACCTTTCTGCTGACGAAATCAGGGAAACAAGAGGTACATTGAAGGAACCGGGGGAGGAAAGTCCATATCGCAACAGGACAGTAGAAGAAAACCTGGACCTCTTTGAACGGATGCGCAAAGGTGAATTCAGAGACGGCGAAAAAGTACTCAGGGCCAAAATAGATATGTCCTCTCCCAACCTGAATATGCGGGACCCGGTACTTTACCGGATTTCCCATACTCCTCACCATAATACCGGGGATAAGTGGTGCATTTACCCGATGTATGATTTTGCCCATCCCCTGGAAGATGCCATAGAGGGGGTTACCCATTCCATCTGTACTCTGGAATTTGAAGACCACCGGCCGCTCTACGACTGGGTTATCAGGGAGTGTGAGATGGAAAACGAGCCTCATCAATATGAATTTGCCCGGCTAAATATGACAAACACCGTTATGAGCAAGAGAAAGCTCAAGCTTCTGGTTGATGCAGGGGTTGTTGACGGGTGGGATGACCCCCGCATGCCCACTATATCCGGTTTAAGGAGACGAGGCTTTACACCGGAGGCCATCTGCGCCTTTGTAAGGGAGATTGGAGTGGCTAAGAGCAACAGTATCGTTGATGCCCGGATGCTGGACCACTTTCTCAGGGAAGACCTGAAACTGAAGGCCCCCAGGACCATGGCTGTTATCAGGCCGCTCAGGGTCATTATCACTAATTACCCTGAGGAACAGGTAGAATGGCTGGATGCAGAAAATAATCCGGAAAACCCCGAAATGGGTATCCGGAAAATCCCTTTTTCCCGGGAAATCTATATTGAGCAGGATGACTTTATGGAAGATCCGCCCAAAAAATACCATCGGCTGTTCCCCGGGAATGAGGTCAGGCTGAAGCATGCCTATTTTATCAAGTGTCAGGAAGTGATCAAAGACGAGCAGGGTAATATAACTGAACTGCACTGTACCTATGATCCGGCAACCAAAAGCGGAACTGATTTTACCGAGAGAAAAGTCAAGGGTACCATTCACTGGGTAGATGCCGGCCAGGCCCGGGCAGCAGAATTCAGGCTGTACGAACCCCTGATCCTTGATGAAGAAAATGAAGAAGGGACAGATTTTCTGGATAATATTAACCCCAATTCACTGGAAATACTGCAGGGTTTTGTGGAACCCGGCCTTAAGGAAGCAAAACCCCACGATAAGTTCCAGTTTTTCAGGCACGGTTATTTTAATATTGACCCCAGGCTCTCAACGGATAATAAGCCAGTGTTTAACCGGATAGTATCCCTGAAGAGTTCGTTTAAGCTTTAATCTGTCCCTGCGGATAATCACTCAACGGCCACAGAGGCGGGCCGTTCCAGGTGCGTACCGGCTCAGCTTCCAGGACATCTGCCGCCTCATCCAGGCCAAGCGCCTCCAGCGCAGGACGGGTGGGTACACCGGTGACCGGGTCACAGCCCCGGCGCCGGTAATATTCGGTCAGCATGGCTTCATGCTGCCGGCGCTGCTGTTCCCCTTCAGGGGTATCCCGCAGTTCGGGGCGCTGTACCAGGCGGTCAGAGGCACGGGTAACACCACGCCTTGCATTTAAGGCCATTTCCAGAAGATAAACCCGCCTGCCGGCTGCGGCCAGTTCATTTTCATCAAATGAGATCCCGGTAGCCGCTGTCAACACTCTGGCCAGGCCTTTATACAGGGGGTACTTCCAGACGAGGGGAATGGCATTGACCCAGGCATTAACGGAACCTTTACACCGGCCAAGGCAGTCATTTAAGGCACAGGCCTCTTCACTTACCAGGAGCTTGCCGACATCATCTGCCGGGATGAAGCCCTGTTCAATAAGTTGGTGAAAGAGATCCCCGTCGTTCTCGCCAAAGGCCCAGCTCCGCCCGCGCAAGTGGTCTGCCCCGCGTGTCGAGGTGGCGTGTGCCAGGGCAAAAATACCTGGAGGGAAATGTCCCCTGCCGGTCCCCTTGACCTGGTCATTGTAATCCCCGGAATCACGACCAATTAGTCTGGCTGCACCTATTTCCCCTTCCGCCAGAATACTGCCAAATCCCTTCCGCAGTGCAACCCGATGAATTAATTCAATCTGGTCCTCATAATTATCCCATGACAGGTTTAATCCGTCCACATCAGCAGATGACAGAATGCCGCGGGCAAACAAATCCTTGGCAAAGGCAATATTGTTCCCCAGAGGAATAACACACATGCCGTATTTGTCAGCCAGGTTCTGCATTGCCATTATGGGAGTAGGTTCCTCCACACCGCAGTTTATGCCCAGGCAGTGGATGCCTTCATACTCCATAGCCGAACCTGTTTCCCCGGCATATGGCCCGTCAGGTATAGTGTAAACATCTTTACAGAATGACGGACAGGTATGGCAGGCCGTACGCCCAGTCTGATACCTGGCCCAGGCCTCAGTGTGAATCTGTTGGGGGATCTCCTCACTGCTTAGGTATTTGGCATTGTTACGCCATCCGGGGAACCAGTGTCCCAGTCCGTGATGTGTACCTACCCGGGAAACGGTCTCCTTCTGGAAGGGATTGGTGCGGAAATACTGCCGGTCCTCTGCAGCCAGCATCCTGAGCTCACCTTCATCTGCTGCCGGGACCTTTTTGGTACCCCGTACAGCTATGGCTTTAAGGTTTTTGGAGCCCATGACAGCCCCGGCTCCGCGGGCCGCCGAACTGTATTTGTCAAAGATAACACTGGCAAACCTCACCAGATTCTCCCCAGCCTGCCCGATACAGACAACTCCGATGTCATTGCCATGTACTTTCTTCAGGGCATCAGTCGTCTCCCACGTATTCAGGCCCCAGAACGGAGATGCATCATGCAGCTCCACACAGTCATCCTCAATCCACAGGTATACCGGCCTTTCGGACCTGCCGGTGACCACAATCTGGTCCAGCCCGGAACACTTCATCCGGTAGGGGAATTTGTTTCCGCCGTTACCGTCGCCAAGGATATTGCTGTGGGGGCCAATGGTGCTTACCTCACAGCGGGAATTCATGGGTACTGCAGTGCCGGTCAGTGGTCCGGGGGCAAAACAAATCACATTTTCAGGTGCCAGGGGGTCGGCATCAGCCCGTACTTCCTGGAACAATACCCAGTCATTAAGGCCGCGTCCTCCTATAAAGTCACGCAGGACCTGTTCCCCTATACTTTCATGCTGAATGCTGCCTGTCGTCAGGTCCACCCGCAGGCGGCAATCAAACCAACCATACATTATGCAGATCATTCCCTTCACAGTTGTTATGAAATATTTCTCTTTTCCGCCCGGGGATACCTCTTGTGACAATAATTTTTTCCATCCTTGTGTTTCACTAATAAATATTGTATTATTGCACTAAAATAACCGGAAAGCACCGGTCATCCGGTTTGTCAGGAAAGAGGGCCAAAAATTGTGAAGACATTTTTCAAATACAATGTAGCCGGAGAACACGAAGGAATTACGGTGGAAAACTATTTGAAGCAGGTACTACACTATTCCGGCAGAAAAATCCAGAAACTTACCAGAAAAAAAGGGATTCTTCTTAACGGGAAGTCGGTTTACCTGCAAAAGAAAATGAAGTCAGGGGATACTCTGCGTGTCCTGGTGTTAGAAGATGCTGCTTACGGAGTTCAACCTGAACAGGGAGTCATCGATATACTTTATGAAGATGACAGCCTGATAGTGTTAAATAAACCAGCACACCTGCTGGTCCATCCTGCCGGGCGGACAACCGGGGGCACCCTGGCCAATTACCTGGCTTACCACCTCAAACAACAGGGTGTGATGTGCACTATTCGCCCTGTCCACAGATTAGACAGAGATACTTCGGGATGTGTGGTTTTTGCCAAAGATGCCCGGAGTCAGTTCGTTCTGGAACAGCAACTGCAAACCGGTGCTTTAAAACGCAATTACCGCGCTTTAGTCCAGGGAACGGTCTCACCGCCCTCGGGAACCATCAATGCCCCCATCGGCCCTCACCCTGCCCGGCCCAACAGGCGGGCTGTCAATGAAGCCGGGGAACGGGCTATCACTCATTACCGGACAATCAGCAGTTTTGCAGAGGCTTCACTTTTGGAATTAAGTCTGGATACCGGGAGGACCCACCAGATCCGTGTCCACCTGGCTCACCTGGGACACCCGGTTATCGGGGACAGGATGTACGGCAAAGCATCATCCTGTATCAACAGGCAGGCTTTGCATGCCTTTTCCGTCAGTTTCACGTCTTTAACAGACAGCCGTGAAGTTACAGTTACTGCCCCTCTGCCAGAGGACTTTATTCAGGCTGTGGATTTCTTTGCCAAATCACCGCAGCAGTGACCGCATTAACGAATTCTCTCCAAATCCACCATTGGTACTAGCCCCTCCCGGGCAGCCCGGCTCAGCAGGGAGGTTACTGCCTGATACCCCGCCTCACCCAGATTTTCACTGAACTCATTTACATAAAGTTTAATATGGGCCTGAGCCACTTCAGGGGACATTTCCTGGGCGTGGCTTAAAATATACTCCCGGGATGCCTCCGGATGTGCCCAGGCATATCTGAGCGAAGCCCGGATCCAGCCGATAATTGCAGGGAGGTCCAATGAGCGCCGGGCAATAATTGCCCCCAGGGGAATCGGCAGTCCGGTACCCTCCTCCCACCAACTGCCCAGGTCGGCCATAAGATTCAAATTATATGTATGATATGTAAAACGGGCCTCATGAATTACCAGCCCTGCATCAACTGAGCCGTCCCGGACTGCCGGCATAATTTCATGAAAGGGCAGGACAACTATTTCGCCCACACCACCGGGTACTTTTTGGGCTGCCCATAGCCGGAACAGTAAGTATGCTGTTGACCGTTCACTTGGCACCGCCACCCTCCGACCCGCCAGCATCTCTGGGTCACCGGTGGGGCCGGTTCTGTCTGAAGTCAGTACCAGCGGCCCGCAGCCCCTGCCCAGAGCCCCGCCGCAAGGCAGCAGCGCATATTCAGATAATACCCATGGCAGGGCCGCATATGAAATCTTGATGACATCATGACCACTGCCGCCGGCTGCCAGGCTGTTGGTAATATCAATATCCGCATAGGTGACCTCAAGCTCGGGCGCACCCGGGATAAGTCCATGGACCCAGGCATGAAAAATAAATGTGTCATTGGGACAGGGAGAAAATGCCATTTTCATGGTAATACCTCCATTAATATCCTGCCGGCCGCTTCCAAAATATCCAGGGCTTCTTTAATGCGCCATTTGGTCAGGTCACGCGGCCCAATTAGATTTGATATGGCGCGAATTTCCAGTGTGGGCAGGCCATAGTCTGCAGCCGCCACTGCTACACCATACCCTTCCATCGCCTCTGCTGCTGCCCCGGGAATCCTTTGGGCCAGTTCTGCAGCGCCAGCGGCTGTTCCTGTCCCTGCAGATACGGTAAGCACAGGTCCTGTAACAACCGTGAATCCGGCTGCATATAAGGCCCCTGCCACCCGATTTGCCAGAACAGTATCAACCTGAATAACCGTTGGCCCAAAACCCAGCTCATCTATCCCAACAAACCCTTCCGGGGTATTCACTCCCAGGTCTGCAGCCACGATCTGACTGGACACAACCAGGGATCCCACCCCGGCCCTTCCTGAAAAGCCACCGCCAATTCCGGCACTCACTACCAGTTCATACCCATACCCGGCCTTTGCCAGCGTCCTGGCCGTGCCCGCTGCAGCTGCTGCCGGGCCAACACCGGCCAGCAGGATATCAAATTTCTTGTCACCAGACAGCCCGCGCAGCACCGCCTCCTGCTCCGCTTGGACAGCAGTCACCACCAGGATGCGCCTGCCGGATTCGTGGGATTTTTGAACACCCGGAGTCTCCGTTTTTATATTCGAAATCATATGGTGTCCCCTTTAGCAGATGAATACTGTACAAACTCAATACTTTCACCACTGGGCCCGGTAAAGAAAAATATTTTCATCCCGCCTAATACTACTCTGGGTTGATCTGTGGACAGCCTTACCCCCGATTCCTTCAGACGGCTGATCTCTTTTTCCATATCCTCTACAACAAAGGCAATGTGACTGATTACTCCTTCTTTTCTTTCCTTATTATCAACAGCGAATTTCAGCAGCTCAATCTCCTGGCCACCTGCCTCCAACAGGGTAAACTGTAGGTCTTCATCCCGGTGCTGTTTATGCACCCGGCAGCCCAGGATATTGGTGTAAAAGTTCAAAGATTCCTCCATATTCTCAACTACTATGCCTACATGAGAAAAACGATACATACGAGCCCCTCCCAGATTATTATATCAATTTTTGTATTTTACAATTAATCTTCCCAAAACAGGTCATTTAATGTTTTGGACAGGGCCCGGCATATGGCCACACACAGGCTCAGTGAAGGATTATACTTGCCTGACTCTATCAGGCTGATTGTCTGCCTGGATACTCCGACAATTCTGGCCAGTTCCTCCTGTGACAAGTCTTTGGCCACCCTTGCCATTTTTAGTTTTATGTTTTTCATTAATACACCCCTCTTTCACCGTACTATTCCCGGTCTTCCGGAGGAGGTGTCTTTGCTGTTTTTCTGGCGATGAAATCAGTTATTCCGGCAGCCAGTACAAAGAAGGGGCAGTATATCATTGAAATTTCACCCCAATGGAAATCGTACACAGGATTACTGCCAAATAGTATGCCTCTTTGTAAATCGCATTGGTGATGCTTACCATCCGTTCATCCATTGGTACTTTACCTTTTTTAAATAATGCCATGATGCATCGGCCTCCTGGTGTTAAAGTTAGATTTATCCGATAACCACCTGACATCATTGTATACTCATCTTGGCGTTTTGTCAAATATATATTGCATTATTCAATATATACTATATTATTGCTCCCAGTTCCACAACCTTACTTCACCCAGGCGCATTCCGGCTATCCAGTCTTCCTCCCGCAGCTTCAGTATCTCCTTGGATGGCCCGGTAACCACGATGCCGTAAATCCTGACTCCGTGTTTATTCAGGTAGTCTATTCGCTCCGCGATCCTCAGGTCACCTGCAAGGGCTGCCCGGTTAGCAATCTCCTCGTAATTCCTTAACAGCTCCAGAGTTTTTATGAAGTTCTCATTTCTGAGGTCCGCACTTCCGTAGGCCTCCACAGTGGGGGCTGACGCAGAGCTGGCGACGACCTTGTTAAATAAACCGATCTTTTTGTATGTCTGATTGGTAACCGTCCAATCACCTGCATGCCATAACGGCTGGTAGGGGAAGCCAATAATAGAGGCCGATCGATGAGCTTCTGGGTCATCAAAACCGGTATCCACAACAAACCATACAGGATTCATGTTTTTATCGGCAAATTTCTTTAAAACCTCACCGGTGCTAAAGAATTGTTTAAAGGAAAGAAAGGATTCGGCCACAGTACCTTCCGGGAGTTTATCGAGTTTACCCCACTCACTGTCCATCGGGTGTGAGGAGGTTGGATAGCGAAACGGCCAGGTATTGTCACTGTCCAGCAGCATCCTGCGCTCCGGATATCGGACCTGGTTAAAGAAAAAAGACATCTGTATTTCTCCGGCATCCACTGATTCACTGCCAATCTCCTTCCGCAGCTGTCCCTTCAGGTCCATGCCAAAAAAGGAGTTAACACCGGTCCCCCCTCCCCGTACCATCAGGTTAGGTTCGGTAACGGCAATCGTTGACTGCACCACATCCCGGTAAACAGACATCCGGTCCGGTTCTCCGGCAGTATAAAAAATTGTGGTCACAATACCGCTAAAGACAGTACCGGCAAAAATAATTGCCAAAGCAGTCAGGGCATTATGAATTCGTGCCTTCCATTTAGCCCTGGTTATTATGCCGGCCTCCTTTTTAGTATCCGGTTCTTCGCGGCTGCCCAGGTCCTCATCAAGAAACCTTTGGTACTCCTCCAGTTTTTCTATCTCCCGTTCAATTTCGGCCTTCTCCTCAGCCGAAAGCCTCCCCTGTGCATAATCACTTAGTTTTTTCCTGAAGTCATCACTCAAAATACATCATTCCCCCTCTTTGCTCACGGACTTTTTGCCTGGCCCGAAACAGCAGGACTTTGAAGTATCCTACACTAATCTGCATTATCTCTGCCGCCTCCTTATAATGCAGCCCATGAAAATCATAAAGCAGGATGGCCTGTTTCTGGTGTTCCGGAAGGGCGGCAATTAACTGGCTGATTTGGTGCAGCTGTTCCTGTCTTATGTATGACCCTTCCGGGGTTTCAGTTTCTTTAAGGGCATCAAAATAGGTCCGGTCCTTTAATAAAATTCTGCTGTTTTTGCGTCTGAAGTCAATGTAGGCGTGATAGGCCACCTTAAATAACCAGGGCTTGCACTTATCTTCCCGGCAGTCATCCAGAAAGAGATATGCCCGGTAGAAGGTTTCGTTTACCAGATCCTCAGCAAGGTAATAATCACCACAGAGAGACAAAAGATAACGAAAGACATCCTTTATATGTGATTGGTAGAGGTCATCAAAGGTTTTTTTCTTCATCAGTTACCCCCTCTGTAAATAACACGTATTAAACGCCCAAATGTTACACTGCACCGCCCGTTAAATCAGAATAAAAATAAGAAGTCCCTTTAGTGGCTGTAAACGCTTTTAAGAAACTTCTTAGAAAAGCAGGTGAGCTTCATAATGTTCACTCAATTCCACTCACTGTATAACCGGTCAACCTCTTTCATCAGTTCATCATATTCCTGATATTTTTCTAAAGGGGTATCCTGATCAAATAAACCTTCTATCTCTTTCAATTTAGCCTCAAGAATTATTATTTGTGCCTCGATTTCCTGGCGTTTTTTCTCCAGATTTTTATTTTTAAAACTGTCTGAACTCTTTTCCGGCCTTCTGTTTCTATAATTTTTATTATTGGAGCCTTTATTACCGTAATTGGTATTTGTACCCTCTCCTGACCCGGGAGCCCTGTCTGCGGCAGCTTCCTCATCAATGCCAAATTTAACCTTTTTATAAAACTCGTAGTTCCCCTGATAAGTGGTTATCCTTCCGTTTTCAATTTCAAGAATTTTGTCCACACAATGCGTCAGGTAATACCTGTCGTGGGTAACTGTAATAATAGTACCCTTAAACTCTTTTAATGCTGCTTCAAAAGCATCCCTTGCCGGCATATCAAGGTGATTGGTGGGCTCATCAAGAATCAGGCAGTCTGCATCTTCCAACATGACACATGCCAGGTAAAGCCGGACCCGTTCCCCCCCGCTTAGTACCCGGATACTCTTATTCACCTCATCCCCGTAAAACTGAAACCATGCCAGATGGTCCCTGGCTTCTCTCTCCTGCATTTCCTTTTGGGATAAAATAAGCTGCAGCATTGTCATTTCGTCATTCTCAAAGAGAACTTCCTGACCCATATAGGAGTACCTTACCCATTCACCAAGCCTAAGAAAGCCTTCATAATCCTTATCCTTTCCCAACAGCATATTAATTAGTGTTGTTTTACCGCACCCGTTAGGACCAATAATACCGATTCTTTCTCCCCCCATTAAATGGAAGTCGGCTCGGGTAAACAACGTCACTTCTCCAAAACTTTTGGTTAAGTTTTCTGCCCAGGCAATGTCTTTGCTGACATGCCTGACCTTTTTGAATTTTATTTTTGGGCCTTCAGCCCTGTGAAGATGCTCCTGCCTCTTAACTGTTTCCAGGTTGTTTTTCAGTTCCTTACTAAGCTTCTTTATCTCTTTTTCCCTGCTTTTTGAAGCCTTTATATTTCCCCTGCTCTTAAGTCCCCGGGCAGTTTCTCTGGCATTTCTGATGGTCCACCTCAGGCGTTTCTGTTCATTTAAGATGAACTGGCTGAGCTGCTTTTTATGCTGAATATAATTTGAATAACTGCCGCTCCTGACACAAATGCTGCCATTTTCGAGTTCGGCGACCCTGGTGGCAATCCGGTCCAGGAAATACCTGTCATGGGAAACAAACATTATGCCCCCTTTAAATTTTTTCAGAAAACCTTCAAACCATTCAGTTGCCCGGATATCAAGGTGATTGGTAGGTTCGTCAAGCAGCAGCAGGTCCGGCTCCTCCAAAAGAATCCTGGCAACCAAAACCCGCATTTTCTCTCCTCCGCTCAGGCGGCTCAGGGGGGTACTTAGTGTTTCCCTGCGCAGGCCAAGACCAATCAATACCTTCTGTATTTTGGTCTCTATTGTATATCCATCCATGGCCTCATATTTTGTCATTAGCCGGGAATACTCGTTTATTAGTCTCCCGTACAAGCCTTCATTTGAATTTTTGTTGTTTCCGGCCATTTGTTGTTCCAGTTCTCTGAGCCTCCGCTCAATTTCGGACACCTTTTCATAGTGGACTACTGTTTCTGCCTTTCGGTCATCAGCTGCAATATCCTGCAAATCCTGACTCAGGTAGCCTACTTTGATATTGCGGGCGGTGGTGACAGTCCCGCTGTCAGCATTTTCAAGGCCCATGGCAATCTTGATCAGCGTGGTTTTACCTGCGCCGTTAGGACCTGTCAAAGCCAGTCTTTCCCCTCGTTCCACCCTTAAACTGACACCGTCTAAGACACATTGATTGCTATATTCTTTTACTATGTTTTCAAGCACTAATAAACTCATAAAAATTCTCGGTCCTTCCTGATTTCACCGATAATTTATCACATCCGGTCTGTTTTAGCAAGAGATGTTGTCAATGTTTTCTCATTAATGAGCAACGGCAGAAAAAGAGAGACCAGGGAACTCTTCCCCAGTCTCTCTTATAATACAGGTTCTATTTACGCCAGAAACGTGAAATCATGACAGCTGATTCAGCCCTGGTTGCCCCTGCCTTGGGTGCAATAGTCGAGGCAGTTTTGCCTTTTAAAATGTGTAAGATAAAAGGAGGCCTGTCAGTCACAGCCTCCTTAAAAATTATTCTCTACTGTAGTTCCTTAAACTTCTCTTCAGCCTTCGCCAACAGTGCCTTCGCTAATTCATAATTATGGGCGCCTTTTGAAGAGTCAGCTTCAACATAAGTAAAATATGTAGCTGCTTCACCAAAAGTCTTTACCCTGGAGTCATTGGGGTCCATAGCCGCAGTTTTTTCGCCCCATTCTTCATAAAGCGGCCTTAACTCATCAAGTTTTTGTCTGATATACTCCTGTTTGGTCTTTACTGATTGGACCGTATCCTCGACAATTTGATGACAACTGATACATCTTGGCTGTTTAAGGACTTCGCTGAATTTCTCATAATCCATTTGGGTAACCCCGTCTTCGGTAACAGTGACCCCGGGGACCATATAGTCATGTTTCACCGCATTAGTGGTATGACAGTCATAACAAGTAAAATCAATCATGTTAAAACATTTGTAGGATGGTATATCCGGCACCTCACCAACGCCAAACCCCCTGATCATTTCGTTCTGGGGATGGTGGACCTCCTTGCCCAAAACGGGACGCCCTTGTGCAGTATGACAATCACCACATACTGCCCATCCCTCTTTCCTTAAAGTTATGCCCTCTTCGGTAGCCAGTATATGGCATACCCTGCAGGATATTCCTTCCAGCCGGTCTTCATATTTGCCTCCAGGGAAGAAGTCTTTAAGGGCAGCATCCGGGTCATCCAGCATTTTTACGGCTGAATGACAACCGATGCAGTTGTCAGAGTAATGGGCCGCCTGAACCCCCTCAGGCCCCAAGGCTACCATCTCCCTGAAGAAATGAGCATGTGCAGAATCATTGGCCTGTTGGACAATGTCTTTCCCGGCAGTAACAGTTTCCACATAGGCGGAAGCGACATCACTCTCCGGGGCCTCCTGACTTTCATTTGGACCACAGCCCGCAATAAGTAAAACAGCTGTCAAACATAATAACAGGGCTAAAAAATGCTTCTTTCCGGTCATAAGCTCACCTCCCAATTACTTGACTATTTTACTTTGAATACAGAAATAGTCTCTTTCAGCTTTTCACTAAGTTCTGCCAGTCTGTTAGCAAATGCTGCTACCTCCTCTGATGAAGCCGTTAACTCCTGTGCCGAAGCAGAGACTGCCTGGGTTGTTTCGGCCGTTCCTTCTGCCAGTGTAAAAATCGAGTTAACCGACTCTATTACCTGCTTACTGTTTGTAGTCATTTCTTCAGTTGTAGCCAGGTTTTCTTCAGTAACCCCGGCAACCGAATCTATTGCTGAAACAGCCTTGGTACTGCCTTCCGATAAGATGTCTGCCGCACCGGAAATTTCATGTATTTGCTCGGTTGCCTTATTAATCATTGAGATAATTTCTGCCAAAGCCTGGGCAGCATCATGGGCAAGTTTCGAACCGATCTCGACTTCACGGGTATCTTTCTCCATGGCCTGAACAGCTTTTTCAGTGCCTTTTTGAATCGTTGTGATCAAATCAGCAATCTCTTTAGTTGCTTTACCGCTTCGTTCTGCCAGTTTCCTCACTTCATCCGCAACCACGGCAAACCCTTTACCGTGTTCGCCGGCTCTGGCTGCTTCAATGGCCGCATTTAATGCCAGTAAATTAGTCTGTTCCGCAATCTCATCAATTACCTGGATTATTTGTCCAATTTGATCCGATTGCTCACCCAGGGACTTGATCTGGACTGCTGTTTCGAATACAGAGTCCCTGATCATCTCCATTTCATTTAAAGTCTTTTCAACAGCATCTTTCCCTTTATTGGCCACTTCGGTGGTTACTTCAGTAATACTGCTCAGGTCCTGAGCCATTTTGTCAACTTCAGTAATGGACTGGGCCATCCTGCCGATAGTCATGGAGGCATCATTGACACTGTTGGCCTGGGCTTGCGCTCCCTTGTTAATTTGGTCTATGGACTCATTTAACTGGCCTAAAAAATCGGCTGTTGTCTGGATGTTTTCCTGTACCTGGGAACTGCCTGATGCCAACTCACCCATAGCCCCGGCTACCTGCTCCGTCGCCCTTGTGGCCTGTTCGGCATTTTGGGCCAGCTCTTTGCTGGTTTCTGATACCCTGATACCTGTTGTCATTACTTCATTAATGAGATTACGCATGTTATCTATCATTCTGTTGTAAGACCCGGCCAAATCCCCTAATTCATCAGACCCGCAATCCTGTTTTATATTCTGGGATAAGTCACCCTGTTCAGCCTTCTCCATGGACACTGCCAGTAGGTGGACCCGCCTGGCTACGGTATTGGCAAAGGCATAGGAGCATATTGCTATGGCGACTAAAATCACCCCGCCCAGGGCAAATATCTTAAAATAAACCCCCTTGTTGGCCGCCTGCAGGGCTTTTTCAGCTGCTGTTCCAATCTCAAACATGCCCAGGACGGTGCCTTTACTGTCTTTTATAGGCATATAAGAACTGTAGTATTTCTCACCGGCTATATCTGTGACCTCATTAACAATCTGCCCCTTGTTCAAGACCTGGTCCACAATTTCCGGCGGCGCTTTTGTCCCCAGGATTGGTTTTCCGTTTTCCTCTATATTGGTAGTAATCCGGGTATCCCCAAGAAAAATTGAGCACGAATTTCCGGTAAGTTTTTCGATGAGGTTTATCAGAATAAGGTTATTATTCATTTCTATATTGCCTTTATAGAGCTTACCTTCGACTACTTTCCATTCCCCGCGGTATGAGGCTTCAATTAGTATGTTGCCTATGGCCAGGTCTGATGTAACCTTTTGGGAAATCTGACTGGCGGCTTCCCCCCTGACCAGGCTGACCACAAGGAAACTAAAAGCCAATAAACCCAGCAATGTAATACCTGTAAACAGAACCGTTATCTTTCCCTTTAGTTTCAGTTTGAACAAATTACTGTTTTTCATTTTTATCCCCACCACCCAGTCTTAAGAATCTTATAATTCGAGTCTAAATTACATATTTAGACATTATAATTGCATTCTTCTTCCATTATGCTTTTTCCTGCTGAAAAGAGAAAATAATTACACCTGTAGTACCGCATCCGAAAAAAATTAAGTCCAAACCTTTAAGGCCTGGACTTAATTTAATTATTATTTTTTCGTACTGTTATCTATACCAGATTTCAAGCCTGTAACCTGCAGGAACCGGATTACCCTCCCCGGTACGTCCGGAAGTATTGTAGAAGTATATCAAGACTGCGCGGCTTCCTTTTTTATATTCTTCAGCAAAGCCCCGGTTATCAGCCATTAGTGTGTAGGCTGCAGACTCCCAACTGTTAGTGGTAAGAAAATCATTATAGAGATTCCGGACATTTTCAGGAGTCAGGTCTGATCGCCTGTCGGACATTACTACCTGGCCGCCCAGATATTCCGCAGGTACACCTGGCTCACCGGCAAATATTTCCGCTTCCATGACGGTAGTCCAATTAAAGGACTCGTGGAGCAGGATGTCTTCCGGTACATCATCAGCGAAGTAAACATTATGGCCCTGGGTATGGCATGTGGTGCAATTGCGCCTGTTTGTTTCAATCGCCCTGACCACTTCTTTTTTGCTGTTTACATGACAGGTTTCACAGCCATAGTCACTGCTTCCCGTAGTCACTTCATTGTTCATATGCTCAGAGGTCAGGCTGCCGATGTGGCACTCGCCGCAATAGCTGTCTATGCCGGTAACATGTAAGCTTTCGTGGTCCGCACTTTCATGGCAGGCGGCACAGCTTAAGTCCTTGGCCGTGATGGCGCCCTGTATCAGTGGCTCTGTGCTCTTATGGCAGGTGTTACAGTTAATCGCGTTACCTTCTTCATCAACCCTGCCATCCCGGGCATGTTCCCTGGTCAGTGACCTGGCATGACACTCGGTGCAGGACTCTGAATCCGGAGTCAGCGGTGCCACGTGAAGCTGCGGAATATCATGATTATTCAACAGCCTGTTATTCCCCCACGTAGGACCTGTTTTCGTCCCCGCACCTGGCTGGTGACAGATGATGCAGTCCCATTCCTCCCTGTTGGTAGTCACCCGAAGCGGCTCTGTAGCGCTATATCCTTTTGGTGAATATTTTGTATCCGGATATTCATTGTGTGGCGGAAATGGCTCCGGAAGTACCTGCCCGGGATAATGGCACCCACTGCAGACATCAGGTATAGTAATATAAATGTGGCAGTTATCACAGCTGCTCTCGTGGCCCTGGAAAAGAAATTCGGGATGAATGGCCTCGTAAGGCGGCCGGTTGCTTTGATTTTCGTGACATGCCTGACAGCTTGTTACATTGCCGTCATACATGTCAGGATAAGTGTTCACAGTGAATTTCCAGGTTTTGTCGGTAGTCAGGCCGATTCCGTCTACAGCCGTCACGCTGACAGTATAATTTGTCTCATTGGGCAGCGGTTCGGCAGGAATATAAGTCAGCTTGCCGGTATTGGGGTCATATTGGTAAGCGACATCCACTCCGTTTAATTTCATCACAATTGATTCTATATGGTCATTGTCACTGACAACTGCCGAAATAGCTGGCTGAAATTCGGTTACGCCATATTTCATGGGCGTTACATTAGATATGGTGGGCACTGCCAGGACATTAAACGTCCAGGTCCACTTCCTGTTGAAACCATACTTGTTTTCGGCATACAACTCCAGGGCAAGGTTCTCACCGTCAACAACCTTCTTTTCATATGAAACATAGGCTTCTTTTCTTGATACTATGATATACTGGTCGGTGCATGTATCTGTATAACCCTTAAACCTGAAATCAATGTCCAGCGGAGTACCGTTTAATTTAAGGGTTACATTGTCTTTTATGTCCACCGAATCGTTTAACCGCGCATTAAACTTCAATACACCATTGGTTATTGTCATGCCGCCTGAGAAATACTGCAGGTCTGTCAGCTCCGGAGCTGTAGAACTGGAAACAAAACTCCAGGCAGCACTGCTCTGGTTACCGTTCATATCGACAGCTTCGAGCTTAATCTGGTGGGTGCCGGTAGGGAATTCATACTCATAGGCCAGCTCACCTGTTTGCTCATTGTAATTAAAAGCAACTTCATTGTTATTAACAAACAGCCTGACATCGTCCCAATTTACAGCGCCGTTATCATTAATGACTGCAGATACTCTTGTTACGCCAACATTCTCACTCCCATTTCCGGGATACAGGCTGCTGATTACCGGTTTTTCCGCCACAGTAAAAGACCATGTCTCATTTACCGTATTACCGGCTTTGTCAGCAATGCCTATTTCAACAGTATTTGTACCATCCTGGAGGCCTGATGGGTTAATTCTAACTGTTCCCTCTTTATAACTCTGAATAATCCAGGTATCGGTACAGGCATCAGTATAGCCTTTATACTGCAGGCTGGCAGCAACGGGTTCACCGTTCAGCTTGGCTATAATAGACTGAGGGTTCAGGTCAGCAGCCTTGGCTGCAACATATAGTGAAATAGCCGGCGCTGATGTTGAGACAGTACTGTTTTTGGCCGGAGTCCATTGGCTTGACTGGGGTAAGCTATCCACGGTAAAACTCCAGGTTTCATTCAATACATTACCGGCTTTATCGGAAATGCTTATTTCAACAGTATTAAGACCCTGTGCAAGTCCTGAAGCATTAAACCGGACTGTCCCTTCTTTTTTATTAATACCTAAATAACCCCCGCATGCATCATACATAGTTGTATACTCAAATACTGCATTGACTGTCTGGCCATTAAGCCTGGCACTCACCGACCTGTCATCCAGTTCTTCAAGCCTGTCAGCTATGTATAATGAGACAACAGGATTAGTAATAGCGATAGTACTGCCTTTTGTAGGTGTCCACTCACTTGGCCGGGGCAGAGCCTCCACGGTAAATTTCCAAGTGGTGGACTCATATATGCCCTTATATGTATCAAATACTTTCACCAATACAGTGTACTGTTTGCCTTCCACAAGATTATCCTGCGGGGTATAAGCAATGGTGCAGCCGTTGGAAATCTCAGTTACACTAATTTCTGAAGTAACATCCACACCATCCAGGAACACCTGGATTTTATTCTTATCTATTGCTCCGTCCCGGGCCTGCACGGAGATCTTGGGTCTGGTGGTCCCAATAAAAGAATTGAGTTGAGGTGTGTGATTACTGAACTTCACCTCTGTCTTAACTTCAAAGGACCATGCCTCTACCGCTATATTTCCGTATATGTCTGCGATACTGATCTCAACTGTATAGATACCGTTGGCCAGTCCTGACGTACTGAAACTTATTGTTCCTTCTTTGTAGCTCTGAACAACCCAGCTATCGGTACAGCTGTCAATGTAACCTTTAAACTGCATATCAGCGGCAATGGGATTACTGTTAAGCTTGACGACAAGAGAGCCTGCATCCAAATTGTCAGTCATATCCTGTACGTAGACAGATACTTTCGGGTTTGCAGCAGTCACTATGCTGCCATTTGCAGGTGTATGCCCACTGAAAGTAATGCCGCTGCCCGTTGAAGCAATCAGAACTGAACTGGTCAGGAATATTGCAATAATGCTTATTATGATGCCAATTTTAAAGTTGGTACCAAGCCCTGAGTAAGCCTTTATTACTCTTTTAGTCATCATTCCTCCTCCTTTTTGAGGATTTGAGGTGATTACACCCTGATTTCCGGCCCATGCTAATAAAAGGGCTGATTTTAACATTATTCTATACCTTGATAAATTTCCCTTTTAAAATGTCAAAAAAATTACTAACTAATTTAGTTCTACATATGCTAATTTTATTTAAAATAGTTCTGTTTCATTGACGGAATTTCTGAAGCTTGTTAAACTCATAATGAAAATATTTTATAATATGGAGGAAAATTCTATGAAAAAATTAGCTGCTATATTGACTCCTTTATTCTTGTTTTTCTTAATTTTGTCCGGTTCACTGTTAACCGGCTGTGGAAGCGAAACAAAAAATACAATATCCTCAAACACGGACCTTGAGCCTCCAAAAAAGATTACAATCGGTTACATCGCCATGACCCGCTCCTCCCCTCAGGCCCTGATTAACCGTGAGAAGGAGCTGTTTGAAAAAGCATTTGGAGATGCCGGCTATGAGGTGGAATGGGTAATTACCCGGGGCAGGGATAATGTAGGTCCTTTGATGGAAGAAGGTAAATTTCATTTTCTCTATACACCGATTAACAATTTCACTGCCTATTTCACAGAAACCTCTCAGTTTGCCGCCGGGGACAATTACCGCATCATCGCAGGCAGTCAAGCTGTACCTGAAGGGTCCATCCTGTTAGTAAATGAAAGTATTTCTGAACTTAAAGATTTGGACGGAAAGGTGATCGGGATAGTAAATAACAGTTATTCACATGAAATGCTCCTAAACCTGCAGCTGTCAAAGGCGGGCCTGGCCACCGAAACTGTCGGCGGCACAGTAAAAGTTAAGTTTCAGGATTATTTAGCTGAGTTCTATGAACTGTTCAGAAACGGCGAATTCGATGCCATCATTGCCCGCGACACTGAAGAGCCAAACCTGTCCAAGCGGTTCCCAAGGGCAAAAAAACTGCTCTCCTTGAATGACGGCAAGGCAGCCGGTGTAACAATTCCCAGTGCCTGGCTATATGCCAGGACTGATGTTCTGGAAAACTGGCCTGATTTGATTGAAATCATGCTTAAAACTCATATTGAGGCAACAGCCGTAGCCGAAGAAAACAAAAAAGACCTGCCCCGGCTGGCTGCTGACACACTGGATTATTATTATCGTGAAATAGTTGGAGCTGTCGACTATGAAAAAACGCCCATAGAGGAAATCACCCGTCAATGGGATGAGATCCATATCACCTATGACCCTGATGAGGAGTTTGTGAAGAATTTATATACCTTTATTTCCGATGCCGGCTATACAAACAAGCCGTATGAAGAATTTGCCGATTTCCGCCCTCTAAAGGCTGTTTTGGAGAAAAAATAGTTCCGATAAAAAAACGTATCAAACAAGAAACCAGGGAACAGTATATGACTGGACCCTGGTTTTTCCATAAGTTCGTTTATTATGCCCGTGTATTTTAAAGGTTACTCAGCCGGTTTTGCCATTTGCCAGGCTTAATGCAAACGTTCTGCCAAATGTGAAGCAGTTTTCCCTGGCTTCACTGTCTGGATTCCAGAGTTCCTTTATACCCTCAACCGGTACAGCAAATCCGGCATCAGCCAGTGCAGCACTTAAAAGCTTTACAGATTCACCGCTCCATCCATAGGCCCCGAAGGCCGCAGCTTTCTTGTTTTTAAAGCTCAGGCCCTTAATTACCTCCATTATTCCGGCTACCGATGCCAGCAGGCCTTTATTGATTGTGGATGACCCTACTAAAATCGCTTTGGATTTAAAGATTTCGGTGATGATATCATTTCTGTCAGAACGGGCCGAGTTAAACAATTTTACGGCAACTTCACTATCCGCTGATTTTATACCCCTGGCAATTTCTTCTGCCATCCTGCGGGTGCCGTTCCACATGGTATCATAGACTATTGTAATCTGGTTTTCCTGGTAGCCCCGGGCCCACTCCAAATATTTATTTACTATTTGCAAAGGGTCCTTCCGCCAAATAATGCCATGGCTGGGACAGATCATACTGACCGGCAGGTTAAGGGAAACAACTTCATTAATCTTTTTTTCCACCAGCTTGCTGAAGGGAGTCAAAATATTACTGTAGTATTTGATTGCCTCATTGTAGAGTTCATCCTGGTCTGCCAGGTCGTTGAACATATACTCTGTAGCATAATGCTGTCCAAAAGCATCATTACTGAAAAGTATGTTGTCCCCGGTAAGATAACAAAACATGCTGTCAGGCCAGTGGAGCATCGGAGCTTCCACAAAGATGAGGTCAGTTGCGCCCAGGTTAATCCTGTCCCCTGTTTTAACTGTTTGAAAGTTCCAATCCCCGTGGTAATGGCCTTTTAAGGATTTAACCGCATTGGCTGTACAGTAGACCGGCGTACCGGGTATCTCCCGGAGCAGTGCCGGCAGTGCCCCGCTGTGGTCAGTCTCGCCGTGGTTGGCTATGATAAAATCTATCTTTGTCAGGTCAATTTCCTTTTTGAGATTATCCACAAATTCCCCGGCAAACGGTCCCCAGACAGTATCTACCAGTACTGTTTTTTCGTCTCTTATTAAATAGGAGTTGTAAGAAGATCCCCGATGAGTAGACAATTCTTCACCATGAAACTTGCGTAATTCCCAGTCAATCTTTCCTACCCAGGTAACATGTTCACTAACTTTAAATGCCATCAAAATTCCTCCTCTTTGTTGTCTGTTTTTATACTTTTTACCCGGTTCCTTCCTTCGTTTTTAGCCTGGTACAAGGCCTGGTCAGCCATACTAATCAATGCTTCCGGCAACAGGTCCTTCGTTGGTGTTATCACCCCCACACCAAGGCTTATAGTGACAAAACCGCTGATTTTGGAGCCCTGATGAATTATTTTCAGTAATTCAACTTCAGACCGCATCCGTTCAGCGACCTTAACTGCTCCATTGATATCAGTATCCCCCAAAACCGCCACAAATTCTTCTCCTCCATAGCGGGCAACCAAATCACCCGGCCTGTTGGCACATTCATTTAAAACTGCAGCAATTTGTTTCAGACACCCGTCTCCCTGCTGGTGCCCATAGGTATCATTATACGCTTTGAAAAAATCTATATCAGCCATAATGACAGACAGGGGTTTATTGCTGCGCAGCGCCCGGTGCCATTCACGTTGGAAAAACTCGTCAAAGCTGCGGCGATTGGGAATACCCGTTAAACCATCGAGAGATGAAATCCTTAAGAGACGCTCGTTTGCATCTGACAACTCCTGCCTGTCCGACCATATTCTTTTTACCATTGGCCGGAAAACAAACAAACCTTCAATAACAAGGACCATTAAAGTAAGAACTACTATGGCGGTTTCAACTTTTTTGAGTTCAGCGATTTCTTCTTCACTTTCTTTCTGGTATTGGCTTACGGCAGTATCAAAAGCTGTAAGTAAATTGGTTTTACCCTCGTTCAGGATATATTGAAGATGCTGCTCCGAACCCGGTGAAGGATGGACTTTTGCCAATGCCCTTAATGCCTTTGTAAAGTTTTTTACCCTTTGGTCCAGGAGGTATGGTTCAGAAAAATAGATGCTCCTGATCTCAGGTGAAGTGCTGCCGGGTAAATTCATGGCAGTGTTGCCATTAATAAGGCTATCATGTGACTTTTCTATAAGATTGGCCGTTTCCAACAGCTGCACCTGAGTCTCCTGCTGTGATGCGGTATTAGTTGAATGAACCAATTCACAGCTAAGTAAAACTGCTTTTTGAGATAACATTCTTTGGCGTCCGCTAATATTGATTACTGCCGCATTGGTTTCCTGGATACTGATTAAATTACGGGTAACAATAAAGGCAGAGCATGACAGGAATGCAATGAATCCAAGAGCTATTAGATACCTACGGGTCAAATACATGTTAACGACCTCTCTCACAGCAAGCCACCCCCTGACCTTTAGTTTAATATACTACATAATCCCCGGCTTGCCTATGAAATTAATCACAAATCAGAGTATGTTTTTTATCAATGCCTTAACTACGGAAATCGATTAATCGCCGTTCCAAACTGAAATCCAAGGTCAAAATCAGAATTCGGCCAATGTTTTAGCATATTTAAATGGAGTCACCATTATTTTTTTAAGACAAGCGCAGCAGTCTATGGATATATGCCACGGCTGGGTACTGCAGGAAATTATGAGTACGGCAGGATTGGAGAAAGGCAGCTGAAGCGGGAATCGATTATGTTGTATCTATTGGCCGGGAGGCCGGAAGAATTGGGCTGAAGTGTATAGAAATGGGAATGGACGAAAACATGGTGTTTTTTGTGACTCTGCAGCCGAAGTTTACCAGGCTCTTCTTTCTTTAGCCGGTCAGGAGACCATAATCTTGTTTAAGTTCCCTTATAAGTACAGACTTAGCAAAGAATTCATGGAGAAAGTCTTCAAATAATACTATGTGTTCCTCTTAACATCCCAAAACCACACTCACTTATGATACGGTTCACCGTATCGGGTCAAATGGTCAATTTGTATACTTAAATTTGAACTCTTATTTACTTTACCTAAAAACCAGCCAATACCTTCGCATATTCCAGAGGTCTGGATACAACCCGATTATACATATCCGGATCATCCTTCAGCAGGTACCTGGCTATATCATGTTGATGGGACTTGTTGATTTCCAGAATCCAGATTTTCAAGTTTTCATCTATTACTACATCTATTCCGACATCCCCAAAATGTCCGTAAGCCCTCTCAATTAGCAGGCAAGCGTGGGTACAAAGCTCGACCATTTCATTTTCCTTCTCAACCGCCTGCTCGGGGCTTAACCCATAAATCCTTTGGAGAGCCTTACGGCCCAGCTCAATTAAAGATGGATTATTGGTATATATTCGGCCTCTAATGCCTGTTTTGGCAATGATGCCTGAACAGGTCCACTTCTGGCTTCCATCCTTCTGCAAAATTACCCGAAAATCTACCGGCTTTGCCTGATAGTGGAATGGAACAGCCCGCTGAATAATGTATTTCCTGTTCTTGTATTTGCTGACTAGCCGGAAGACCGCATCCATGTCTCCCAAATATCTTCCTATCCCTGTCTTTTCTTTGAAAAGATAGCCGTCGGGAGTTTTCTCTACCTTTTGAATACCTCTGCCAAACCGTCCTATTGCAGGCTTCAGGTACACTGAATTGTGAAGATCAAGCATTTTATTAAGACTCTCAGGGCCGTCCAGTCTAACCGTATGAGGAATATGGATAAACCCGGCTTCAGACAGCACGGTCCACATTTCCCATTTGTCAAAGATACGGGCGTTGAAAATTTTGCCGTTAGTATGCTCATGCAATTCCTTTAAAATACTATAGTCCATTCTGGCTCTCCGGTATACTACTCCCGGATAGGGAAAACTTCCAGGTTTAAATTGTTGTGTTTCCTCGGAATGAGGGTCATAGTAATATCCTCTAATTGTCTTATTATCAATATCAACTCCCTCAACGGTACAAAAACAGATTAAACCTCCGATGTTAGAATAGTTCTGGCAATAAGCCTTCCACTTTCCTATCCTTGTTTCTGATAAATACCCTTCTCCCACAAAAAAGGCTATTACCGGTCCAAGAAAAAGGTGTTCACCCTCCAAATAAAAATCATAGGGAAGGGTCTCGGGAATTGTATATTCACCGGCCAATTGATTTGGTAATCCTATAGTATCATCATCTAATTCTTCGTTAACCCGGACCTTTAATATTTCCTTCCATGCTCCCACATGCAGGATGATTTTTTCGTGGTTTATTTCAAGGTTATCATGGGTCCTTTGAGATAATAACAAAACATCCTTTTCCTCGCAGGGGATCAATTTGATATACAATGATACCGCCCCCCTCTTAGTGCGTTTAACTAATCTAAATATATTCGGGTAGCTTAATATGCGTGATTGATGGGATATTCCGTAAAAATCGTATTTTGGGTAATATTACAGTGTCAAAACGGTATCAGTTTACATAAGCTGTACTGTACCCGATTATTCAGAAAAGGAGTGATTAAACATGGGGGTATGTCCAGATCGCTGTTGTTGTACATGTGAAGAACTGCTAGGAGTTGGCACTGATCGTCAAATAGTAATCGGTGACAATATTCGTGTTTTTACTACTGCCGGCGCATCGGGCCCTGTACCTTTCCAGGGTGAATTGGTAGCTGTTGAAGACAATGCTATAGTTATTGACCCTCCGGGTGAAGGAGAGTTATTTGTTCGTATTTGCTGTGCCCACATCGCCGTCATAGAATTGACCAGTCGCGGAGCCTAAGTCCAAACTTTCTAGTCAAATCTACACAGAAATGCCCGATCAGCCTTTCAGCTAATCGGGCATTTGCATTTTTAATTTTTTCAACAAAACTATTATTACCATGGATCACTCTAAACTTGCCCCAAAAATGACCTTATTTATGATACGGTTCACCCTTGTTTATCTTAAATGCACGATAAATTTGTTCCAGCAGAACCAGCCTCATCAGTTGATGTGGAAAAGTCATCTTTCCAAAGGATAACACCAAGTCTGCCCTGTCAATAATATCACGATGCAATCCCAGTGAGCCCCCGACAACAAAGACCAGGTCACTCTTTCCTGCCAGCCCCCAGCCGCTAATTTCCCCGGCCAGCTGCTCAGAAGATAGCATCCTGCCCCGGCTGTCAAGAGCGATAACGACCTGCCCGGGTTTAAGCTGCCGGAGTACCCGTTCCCCCTCCCGGACCTTCACCTGCCCGGCTTCCCTGACGCTAAGCCCTTCAGGGGCTTTTTCATCAGGGACTTCCCTGACCTCTACGTGTGCATAGGGGCGCAATCTTTTCAGGTATTCCTGACTCCCCTCAGAGATAAATTTTTCCCTTATTTTGCCAACAGCAATGATCCGGATATTCATCTTTGGATATCTCCTTTAAACAATAATCTTTTAAAGCAAGGATTTTGTCTGTTTGTGTCGAATGTAATAATATTTAGGGCTAGAAAACATTAGTAATTACGAGCCATCTGGTATTTGCTTCCATATATAGGAGCTGTCCTTTGGTTGTTGGACTAATTGTGCATTTCAACCCACAAATCCCGCATTTCATTCCACGATTACCGTATTTTATACCCTCCGAGAAGGAGTCAAATACAGATTGTAGAATAAATTTTTATAGAGAGGGGATAACGTAAAATGGAGAAAATGCCGATTCTTATTCTGCTTTTGTACTCCATCCCTGAAAGTATAATTCTAATTTCTCTAAGTGCTGCTATCTATGGTTACAAAGTTAAGGAAAATTTTTACCGGATTATATTGTTAGGTATATCTTTGGCAATAATCACATACATCGTCCGGGCACTACCTGAACTAAAGTTTGGTTTAAATGTACTGATAGAGATTCCTGTGTTTATACTGTTAACTTCAAAATATCTGAAAATATCTTTTGTGAAATCGTTTTTTTACATATTTACCGGATTCATCATTATAGCGTTACTGGAATACATTACATATCCCCTGGCATCTTTGGTATTTAATATGCCCGTAAAGGAAATTTTTTCGAATACATTTTACCGTCTGGTTACCGGGTGGTCATATCTTTTAATAATGGCCGCAGTGACAGTATTGTTATTAAAAAAGCAGGTTTCCTTAGTATCCGCTACCAGCTTCTTTTATCCCAAAACCAGAAGTAAAAAAATAAATTTGGTACTTATAATTCTGGTTATGATGCAGGCTTTCCTGTCTGGAGCAATGAATCTGATTATTCTTAACCAGGAATACAGCTTATGGCCATTGCTCGACAATATTGCATTTACCCGGATTGCCGGTTTCCTCTTGTTCACAGTGCCCTTGATTTCAATATTTTTGGTAAAAAGATTATTTACCCTTTCTGAACAGGAAACAATAACCGAAACCCAGGAGGCTTTTCTGGACAACATTAACAAGCTGTTTGTCACAATAAGGGGACAGAGACATGATTTCATACATCATGTCCAGGTTATGTATTCTATGCTGCAGAATAACCAGCTTCAGGAAGCCAGGAGCTATATGGAAAACCTTCTCGGAGAAATCCAGAGTGTCAGCAGGGTAATCAAAGTAAAAGACCCCGTTCTCAGCGCCTTATTTAATACTAAAACTGCTGTCGCCGAAAGGCTCAATATTACTCTTGATGTCCGACAGGAAACTCCACTGGATGGTCTGAAACTTAAACCTTATGAAATCGTAAAAATTTTAGGCAATCTTATAGATAACGCTCTGGAAGCGGTTGCCAATGAACCAATAGAATTTCGCAATGTGAAGGTCATTCTCAAAAAGTTTTCCTTTGTCTTTGTTTTTGAGGTGATTAACCCCCGGCCTCTGATAAACCCTCAGGAAGTTGACAGGCTTTTCCAGCCAAATTATACGACCAAGAAGGACCATAGCGGGCTGGGACTGGCAGTTGTCAAAGAGATAGTCGATCAAATCGGGGGAGAAATCATTGTAAAAAGCTCAGAAGAAAAAGGGACCAGTTTCTCTGTTATTATACCGGCTAAATAGGGAGTGTTGATATGATAACAGTCCGTCATTTATCCGAAAAGGCCAGCCTCTACCTTGCACAAAAGGCAGGGAAACCGGAACAGATCCCGGTGCTTACATATGGCCTTGAATTAATCATCGGCGAAACCATTAAGCTAACATTACTTATTCTGATTGCATATGTTTTGGATCTGCTGCTGCCAATGTTACTGATTTTCTGCACCTCCATCCCCCTCAGGGTCTTGACTGGCGGACAGCACTGTTCCTCAAGCCTGCGCTGCCTGGTTGTATCTCTTATTGCATATGTCAGCCTGGGCTATCTGGTAACCTATTTATTGATCTTCATGAGCCCTATTACCGTTCTTTTAATTGCTTTTCTGGCATCAATTATCTTGGCAGTCACCCTGGACAAGTTTGGCCCCGGTTACAGCGTCAACTATTCCAATAGTTTATCCAGGCCCACAAAAAAAGTAATTAAACTCAGCTATATGTTTCTTGCAGTATGGCTGGTAGCCATTTTAACTGTTAATGTTCTTGTTGACAATCAGGCTTTATGTTCAACAATTATAATTTCTACTGCACTGGGCATTTATTGGCAGGCTTTGATGATCACCCCTTTAGGACACAGGCTCATCAACAGTGTGGACAAAGGGTTATGCGCAATAGGAATACGTTAAGGAGGTGAAACCATGTTTAAAAAATTTAACTCAGCATTTATCCTCACAGTTATTACACTGATTTCCCTCATCGCATCGGCAGGAGCTACAACTTATTCCTGGTTCTTAAGCTACCAGCCTGAAGCTCCGCAGCAACTGAAGAAGTAGTCAAACATTGACAGGAAGGGTAGGATAACCTACCCTTCCTGTCAGTTGAAAGGGGATTTCCATAATATGTCCCAAAAACCTATAAAAGTAATTATTGCCGAGGATCAGCCCAGTAACCGGAAGTTTTTAAGAAACATTCTGGAAAGGCACGCTGATTTTACGGTTGCAGCCGAAGCTGCCGATGGGCGGGAACTGATTAACCTGACTAAAAGACACATGCCTCAGGTCGTCTTTGTTGACATAGAAATGCCTAAAATAAATGGCATGGCAGCAGTAAAAACCCTCCTGGATTACAACGAAGACCTGCTGGTTGTTTTTGTGACCGGTCATTCTGATTTTGCCGTTGAGGCATTTGAAGTTTCTTCTTTTGACTATATTCTGAAACCATATACTGAAGACCGGGTGCAAAAAACCCTGGAGAAAATTCGTGGTTTTATGAAAGAACGCGAATCAGACCTGCAAAAACTCTTCAACACTTTTAAGACAACTGACAAGCTATATGTGAAGTGCGGATATGAGCTTCACTTCATTGATGCAGATTCAATATATTACATCGAAAAAGAACGAAAAAAAACGGTGATTCATACTGTCAATGGCAAATATGAAACCCATGAACCGATAAATGAACTTGAAAAAAGATTAAATCCCATGAATTTCTTCAGGTCCCATAAGTGTTACCTGATCAACCTGAAAATGGTGGAAAAAATACTGCCATGGGGAGATAATTCATATCTGGTAAAGTTTTTCAATACCCAAAATGATGCCCTGATGAGCAGATCAAAGGTAAAAATGCTTTACGAAATGTTGGAGGTTGGCTCAGAATAACCTCCCATATGCATTCCATATCACTCCTCAGGCATTTGTTCAAGTTTTAGCTGAATACTTTTTTTGTCAGTACCTCGCATTACAACAAGCCTTACCTCGTCACCAATTTTATGTTTATCAATATATGTTCGTAAATCACCGAAGTTCCGGACGTCGTGCCCGTCAAAGGAGATGATCACATCCCCGCTTTCCAGACCGGCTTTGGCAGCAGGTCCCTCAGGTGGCAGCTCACTGACAAATACTCCCGTATCCACCGAAAGTCCAAAACGCTCCTTCATCGCAGGGTTTACATCCCCCCCAATTATTCCTATCCACGGGCGGATAACCCTGCCGTTTTTAATTATTGACTTAACAATAGGCTTTACTGTATTGCTTGGGATGGCAAAATTGAGACCTTCCACATTTATGTCAACAATTTTGACGCTATTGATTCCCACAACCTCTCCCCTGGAGTTAACCAGGGCCCCTCCACTGTTTCCGGGGTTTATGGCAGCATCTGTCTGAATCAGCTGAAACCGCTGTTCATTGACGTCAACAGTCCTGTTCAGGGCACTGATAACCCCTGTTGTTACTGTGCTTGCCAGTTGCTCTCCAAGTGGATTTCCTATGGCCACGGCAAGTTCCCCGACCTTGATTTTGTCAGAATCTCCAAACACTGCACTTTTCAGGCCCTTTTCATTAATTTTGATAACCGCAAGGTCAGTCCTACTGTCAACGCCAACCAGTTTTCCTGATACCTGCTTACCGTTTGGGAGGGTTATCACTAGTTGGTCTGAATCCTGAATTACATGATAATTAGTCACAATATAGCCGGCTTCATCAAATATGACCCCTGAACCGGTTCCCTGTTCCACCTGCTGGTTATAAAAAAAGGAGGAGACATCAACCCGGTTGCTTATTCCCACAACAGCAGGTCCAATTTCCTCAGCAATCCTGACCACCGGTGATTCTGTTGCTGCCTCTATGGGAGCAGGAGATTCTTTCTCCCGGGTGCTAAAATTTTGACTGTTATTCAGGAGTCCTGTTGTTACAAAGGCAGCTATTACTCCTCCGAGTATAGCCCCGATTAATACAGCTGCAATATATGAGATCAGGTTGGGGCGTCTTTGTCCTGAATAAAAATCATGGTCATCATGATACATGAAATAACCTCCTTGTTACACCATATCCCAGACTTTTCCCGGCATACATCTCGGGGCTACTTCCATAGTAAGGTCCTGCCCGGGGCTAAGGCCTGCTTCCTCCAATACATCGGCAACTGTTTTAAGAGCCAGTTCAGGGGTATTATTATCCCTGCTGAGGTGTGCCAGAATCACTCCACTAGTTTTCCCGCTAATAAGGGAAGCTAAACAGTGTCCTGCCGCTATATTGGACAAATGTCCCCTGTCACTTAAAATTCTCTGTTTAACATTCCAGGGGTATCTCCCATTTTTCAGCATATTAATGTCATGATTGGCTTCAAATATTAATAAATCAGAGCCAGCAACGTGTTTTCGGGCCGCACCGGTCAACAATCCGGTGTCGGTGGTTATGCCAACCTGAACACTGCCGCTGTAAAATGAAAATGCTATTGATTCTGCAGCATCATGTGATGTCTCAAAACACTCAATTTTAAGGTCTTCAATTTCCAGACAGTCCTCCCTGCGGAGAACCACCCTGTTGCAGTCTTCAATATTTCCCACTACCGGCAGCATCTCTTCCCAGGTCTTCTCAGTAGCATAAACCTTCAGGTCATACCTCCGGGAAAGGACACCAACACCCCTGACGTGGTCCAGGTGTTCATGAGTAACCATAATCCCATCCAGGTCAAGGGGGTCAACACCTATGGTTTCCAGTCCGTGTTTGATTGCTTTTCCGCTCAGTCCGGCATCTACCAGCACAGAAGCCCCGCTGCCCTCAACATATGTACAGTTACCCGAACTTCCGCTGGCTAAAGTACACACCCGCATAAATTAACCTCCGCTGTATTTTATAAAATATATAGACACACAGATTCGGCGCCCGGTTTCAAATACCTCTTTGGTAACCGTATCAATATGATACCCTTTGTTTTGAAGATTGCTGATAAAGCTCTTGGCGTCATCCCTGCCCGGGTCGGCAAGGACCACAGTCCCTCCGGGCTTAAGATTGTTCTGAAAAATGTCCCTGAGAAAAGGGTGCAGTGTCGGTTCATAAAGAATATCTGAACCCAAAATCAGGTCAAAACGTTCATCCAGGGGAAATTTTCTCCAGTCTGCCAGAACATACCTGATTTTATTAATACCGTTAATTCCAGCATTTCGCTCTGCGAGCCGCAGTGCCTCAGGAATAAAATCCGTTTGGACCACTTCCGCCCCTTTGGCAGCAGCCACGATACCCACCAGACCGAGCCCGGCGCCAAGTTCCAGAATGCGTTTCCCGTCAAAAGCGGTGTTTTCCCAAAAATATTCCGCCATCCCAAGTGCAGCAGGCCACAGTACCGCCCAAAAGGGAACATCATCATCAGTCTCCACTAAGTCCAGAAGATAATCCACATCTTCGACCACATTTATTTTAAATGTCTTTCCCGGAAACATTACCGGGACTTCCGATGTATAACCCATATTAACCCCTTCTGCTTGCTTAGATTTAGGTAGCAATTACTGCCTGCCGGGGATCTAATCCGCTGTTAACAATGATATCAGGTAAAATACAATCCCGCAACAAAAAAGCCATGGATATGACCATGGCTTTGGATATGCAATTAATTTAAACTTTGAATTTACCAATACGTTCTTTTAGCTCTGCAGCAAACTGGGCCATCCTTGACGCATTTGCATTAACCTGTTCATTGGTATTGGTTTGCTGCTGGGTAGATGCCGAAACCTGCTGTGTGGCTACAGATACCTGATGAGCAATATTGCTGACTTTATCAATGGACTGAACCACCTGTGTGATTCCTTTGGACTGCTGCTGGGCAGCAGTGGAAATTTCCTGTACCATCCGTACTGTCTTATTAACAGTTTCCACTATTTCACTTAATGCTGTCTGGGCCTGAGATGCAACAATAACGCCATCTTCCACCTCATTGCTGCCGATAACCATTGCATTCACGGCAGTAGAAGTCTCCTCCTGGATTTCCTTAATCAGTTCTCCAATCTGCTGAGCTGCTTTTGCTGAACCCTCGGCCAGTTTCCTGACTTCATCAGCAACAACGGCAAACCCGCGGCCGTGTTCACCGGCCCTGGCAGCTTCAATGGCTGCATTCAGGGCAAGAAGATTGGTTTGGTCTGCAAAGGATGTGATTACATTAACAATTTCATCAATCTGTTCTGACCTTTCATTAAGGGTTTTTACCACCTGTACCGAGTTAGCCACCGTATCTGAAATAGTATTCATCATAACAACAGCCTTTTCTACTTCGCCGGCTCCCTTAACAGCGAGTTCCGAGGCATTAAGTGAAGCAGTATGTGCAGCCTGGGAATTAGCAGCAATCTGCTGTACCGCAGCAGACAGCTCCCGGGTTATCTGCAGGGTTTCATTTAACTGATAAGCCTGTCCCTGAGTTCCCCCGACTATTTGCTGAATCGCTGCTGAAATCTGCTGGACTGAAGCTGTTGCCTGGTCGATGGCTATGGAAACCTCGTTGGCCTCAGATGCCACAAGATGTGCTGTCTCCTTGTTCTGCCTGATAGTCTGCCTGATATCTTCAACCATCTTATTAAAGGCTTTAGCCATCCGGCCAAACACATCGTTGGTGGGAAAATCTATTTTCTGAGTCAGGTCTTTATCAGCAACCTTGCTAATAACATCAAGAAAGATCTCAAATATCTTCACAAGCAGCCGGTTAACCAACAGTAACAACACCAGGCCAAACCCGATTCCGATTGGTCCCACCCACATAAACAAAGATTTAATCTCATCAGGTGTGGCGCGGAAATAATAAAGCAGGAATGCGGTCCAGATTAGGGTGCCTCCGCCTGTGATGCTGATAAATATTATGCCAAGCTGAACCAGGGGCTTTATCCTAAAAGTTTGCCTCTTTGACATAATAACACATCCTTAGACAAATTTAGCTATTTTTATACTTCGTCTTACCTAATCCATTTTCCTGCTTAAGTGCTATAAAATTTTGGCAAACAGGTCATTCCGACCATCGTGCTTTAAGCCCTGCTAATCTTAGCGCCAACTGAAATGAGTTTTTGCTCGATTTTCTCATATCCGCGGTCAATATAACAGGTATTACAGATTTCAGTATCCCCTTCAGCGATTAGGCCGGCAACAATCAGGGCAGCGCCGGCCCGCAGGTCAGATGCCTTGACCTGGGTGCCCTGAAGCCGCTTGACACCCTGAATTACCGCAGTGCGGCCTTCAACTTTTATTTTTGCTCCCATACGCTTAAACTCATCAGCAACCTGGAGTCTGTTTTCAAAGACATTTTCCACAATCACACTGGTACCTTTAACAACTGTTAGCATAGCCATTACCTGGGACTGCATGTCTGTAGGAAAACCAGGATAAGGCAGTGTTTTTATGTCAATAGGCCTGAGTTCATTCCGGGCAATAACCCGCACCGTCTCATCTTCTTCTGTCACTTCAACATTTGCCTCACGAAGTTTTGCAATAAGGGGCTCCACATGGGTTGAGATAACATTTTCAAGAGTCAGGTCCCCATGGGTAGCCGCAGCAGCAACCATAAAAGTGCCTGCCTCAATACGGTCAGGAATCACTGAATAGCGCCCGCCACTCAGCTGATCTACGCCTTCTATCTTAATTACATCGGTACCGGCGCCCCTGATTTTGGCCCCGAGGCTGTTTAAAAAGTTAGCCAAGTCAACTATTTCCGGCTCCTTGGCGACATTCTCCAAAACAGTCTGCCCTTTGGACAATACTGCTGCCATCATAATATTTTCTGTAGCCCCGACACTGGGAAAATCAAGATATATTTTGGATCCCGACAGGCGGCTGCAGCAACCCTTAATGAACCCATGCTCAAGGCTGATATCTGCCCCCAGGGCCTCAAACCCCTTTATGTGCAGGTCCATAGGCCTGCTCCCGATATTACACCCCCCGGGCAATGCAATTTCTGCATTGCAGAATCTAGCCAGCAACGGACCCAGCAGGAGGTTAGATGCCCTTAACTTTTTAACCTCTCGGTAAGGGGTCTTTGTTAATATCCGGTCAGGTGTCGAAACTTCGACAGCATTTAATCCTTTTCGCTCTACCTTTACACCTAAATTGGCTATAATATCAAGCAAGACATTTACGTCTGTTATATCAGGTATGTTTTCCAGACAAACGGTCTCTCCCGCCAGCAATGAAGCACAGACTATAGCCAATGCTGCATTTTTGGCTCCACTTATTTTGACGGTGCCTTCCAGTCTCTTGCCACCTGTTATGTACAACTTTTGCACCTTTTAACCTCCCCTGGCATATATCATTTCATAAAATCATAAAACTGAACTCATATTTGTCCAATAGCAACCCCCGCAAAGACGCCTGCTTCTTAATTGTATATTCTATCTTAAGAGTATTATTCCTGCATAGATTGTTGAGGTGAAAATATTTCAGTTCCTGTTCTTTTTTGAATAAAAAAAGAGACAGAGGCAGATGCCTGCACCTGCCCCGGCTGTTACTCGACATATTTTTCTTCTTCCTGCACAGTTTCAAGCTGGTTATCAACTTTTTCCACTCCGGGTACCTCTGCTGCAATCTGCCGGGCTATCTCAGCCTGTTCCGGTGTCGGGACAGTTCCTGAGAGGGTAACTGTACCGTGCTCAGTATCAGTCCCTACCAGGGCAGCGCTGACTGATTCACTGCCGGCAAGGGCCCTTTCGACGCGATTGGTAATTGAGGCATCATCTGCGGGCAGGCCTTCTCTTCCAATTTTCAAAATGGGTACCACATCTTTTACCCCCTGGACTCCTGCAGCAGCCATTACTGCTGCATCCTTTACCGCCCGGCTCTCTGCCTGACCCCGGATATATACTGTACCACCTTTTACTTCAGCCGTCAGTTCATGAAGGTCGGTTCTGTCAGCAGCACAGAGCTTTTCCCTGACCTTTTCTTCAATCTCCCTGTCATCCCAGGGTCCGTCTATCGCTACTGTAAGGCTGTTATCAACAGATACAACCCCCGGCACCTGTGCAACCATTGCCCCGGCAGCCCACTTTTCTGCCAAAACGTCAACATAACCAAAAAGTGTAACTTCACCATTCCTGGTCTCGATTTTTATATCCGCATTTCGCAGCAACCGGTTGTTTTTAAGAGAATCTTCAACATTTCTTTGAATTGAGGTATCATTATTTATCAAATTCCTGCCCCCTTTCAAGGTTTTTTTTATTTTTCCCAAACCTTCGAAAAATAAGCAGGATCCTTATATTGCCCAACTCAAAATCATATTGCCCACTTGCTAAAATCCTTTTCAAATTTTCCCACAGATACCCCCAGAACGTCCTTAAAAGCAGCTTCCATTGACTGTCCCTGTCCCAAGTGCCTCAGGATATCATGCAGGCTATCTTCACCATAACGTTCCACCAGGTAATTGACAGTCTGGAAAGACTGTAAATAAGCCAGGTTCTGGTTATAAAGGCTGTCAAACTCCCTGTCCATCCGGGCCAGGGGATACATTTCCCCATAATCGCTGATGCTGCGGTGGTCCATCCGGTAACCTGTGACCTTTGCCTCAACAAACTGGGCAATTCCTTCAGTAAACCACCGCGTATAATTTCCGCTGGTCTCATAATCCACCAGCAAGTGGGTAAGTTCATGGGCCAAGGGACCCTCACTCTCAAATACCTCTTTTACCGTTTCCGGGTCTTCGTCTTCGATCCAGGCACTTGGTGACAGTATCCTGATTACTCCTGCCCAATAAACTCCCATGGCGCTTTCATCAGAAGCCCAGCCAAAGCTTCGCCCCAGTGACTCCTTGGTAGGATAGACAACCACCAATATCTTTCCCCGGTATGAACCGGCAAAATTTTCGGTGACAGGTCCATAACTCTCCTCAGCGGACTCAAGGACCATAGGGGCTATATCACTGTCCTGAGAGGTATAACGTACAATAAAATTCGTTCCCTGCATTTCATTCCAACCCCGGGTCTGCCACATCATCCTGTACTTGGTTGCCTCTCTAAATATTTTGTAAATCTGTGATTTAACCGCAACAGGTTGAATAATAAAAAAAGCCATTAACAACATGGCCATAACCAGCAGCATTCTCCCCGATTTTTGCAGTACCAGGCCCGAATTCATGGCAGGCAGTGCAAAATTATCCATGATTCATCCCTCCGCTTTGACCTTGTTTTATCTGCATTTCTTTGTGTCTTTCTCCCTGTTTCCATTATACAGATATAAATTACATAAACCTACCGGAAATACCTAGAAGTGTTTCCAACGGAAAAATGGTGCGGGTCGGCTGTATCGCTACAGCCGACCCGCACCATTACTTTAAGATAATGACAATATCACTTTTTATTATTTTTTGCCCTCCGGAATATCTGGTTGTGGTTGGCCGTTTTGCGGCAGCGGAGGCTGTGAATTAATGCTTTTAATCTCCTGTTTCAACTGCTGGGCAGCCTGATAATTAGTGTCTCCTTCTTCAATCAGTTCTAATTGTTTTATTGCATTGTCGGCGTCATTTTTACCATAAAACAGGTACCTTGCATAATTTAACCTTACCGTGGAGTATTTTGGTTCAATCTCCAGGGCCTTTTCCGCATAGTAAACTGCCTTATCTACATTTCCCGAATAAAAGTAGGTCGTTGCCAGATCACCGAGAACAGGCAGATTGGTAGGATCTGATTCCAGTACTTTTTCAAAACCCTTAATAGCAGACGCAAATTTTTCGCTAGCTGCATCAGGTTTTTCTTCCTGCATCAGCTTAACACCTTCAAGATAGTCCTGTACCGCTTTGTCCTCAGTGGACCCTGAATAACCCGCTGTACCCTGACTGTTGCCCCCGATATAGTCACCTATATAGGAAAAGCCCATTGGGATGGTTGTACCCAGGAGTCCTACAGAAATTAACACCACAAAAATTATAATTATTCTTTTGTTTCGCTTTCTGGCATTCATAAAAGCCATTTTTATCTTCCTCCCCTGTAAGGTTGTTTTCCAGAATATAATTATAACACAGCAAAGGGTGCATTTAAAGGTAAAAACACCGGTAATAAACCCATTTAAAGGAGGTTGTCCAAAATAAAAGCCCTGTGGAATAACTATCCACAAGGCCTGTAATCCTGTTATTTTAGGTAGTTCAAGGGGTTTCGGAAACTCCCCCCGCTGATAACTTCAAAATGCAGGTGGGAACCGGTACTCCGGCCCGTTGAACCAACCAGGCCAATGAGGTCTCCCCTGCCAACTTCCTGACCTACAGAAACCTTAATACTGGAAAGATGAGCATATCTGGTCACCAGGCCATTACTGTGCCTTATGGTAACCATTTTACCATAGGCGCCCTGCCACCCGGTTGAAGTTACTTTGCCGGCCTCAGCAGCGCCAACCGGCTGGCCTGTTGTCCCGTTAATATCAAGACCGGTATGGGTCCCCCGGCCGCGTTTTCCGTAACGGGAGGTAATCTGACCCCTGATGGGCCACCCCAGTATGCCGCTGCCCCCACGGGAAGCCACTACAACTCTGGAGCCTTTAACAACTACTTTATCTTTTGCTTCCTTTAAAACTTTTTCCTGAAGCACCTCTTTGGAAACAATATCACCATTTCTCATAACAACCCGGTAGGTTACTTCTTTTAACCCGTTTTCACCATTGGTTTTGACCTTCTGTGAGCCGCGCCATAGGTTCTTGTTGGTCTCCACAACAACTTTATAGGGGACCGTTTCCTCAAGAGTAAGCTCACCGGTAATCTCAACATTTATTAAGGGTTCAACAGCAACAAGATTCAGTTCCTGCCCAATATCAAGATGCTCTCCTTCCAGGGAAGGATTGGCCTTAAGCAGGTCTTCCACATGGGTATCATTCTTGCGGGCAATGGTCCACAATGAATCCCCTTCCTGGACAATATGTACCTTTTTCTCCTCTTTACCTTCTTTTATTAGTTTCAGAGCTTCTTCAGGGGACATCACATCACTGAGGGATACAGGAATGTTAACCAGTTCAATCTTTTCCTTAAAACCGACTTTACCGTCCTTGATATCCTCAGTGGAATAAGATTTCCTAAGTTGCTGCAGTATTTCTTCAGCAGCTTTTTCATCATGAACAACAGCCACTGTTTTACCGTCTGCTTTGATGGCAGTTGCCACAGCCACAAAGTTTAACTTCCGGTCGAATATGTTTTGTAATTCTGCCGCATCATCGACCTGATATCTTTTTACCTTGGTATTCTTAAATGTCACTGTCTGAGTTATATCAACCCTGCGGTTCCACTCAGCAGTTTTTTCTTTTTTCATTGATGTTAACAATTTCTCGGCTCCAGCCCTGTCACTGACATATGCAATGTCTTTACCGTCAATGAGTACAGCACATGCAGGCACGGCAGAGTTTGCGTAGATAAATATCCCGCATGATATAAGAATAAAAACGGCAGCGGCAGCAGCCTTAAAATTAAAATACTTCTTGTTATTAACAAACCTTATCAGGGCAGATTCGGAGATTTTTTGCCCGAACACTTTTAGTCCGGTGATAAACATCAACAACTTGGTTTGGTTGATTTTTTCCTTCGAAGTCATCCCTTCCCCGGAAAGGCTGTTTTCCCATGAAGTGGAGTCTTGCTTCGAAACAGCAGTATTTCTGCTTTCCTTTAATTGCTGATATTTCTGTCTAAGAAGTTTGGTCTTAGTGGTCTGGATAACGGATAGCCGTGTCAGTGTACCGGACAGCGGATTTTTTCCGGAACGGAGTTTCTTGAAGGCAGAAGTGGTGCTGGTCTTCACCTCATCAAACAATGCTGCAATTTTGTTATTGTTTGACTTCATGCTTGCTCCTTTCTGAACAAATCCCTTTGGATAAAAAAAGACATTCTTTGGGATGTCCTTTAATTCGGAGGATATTTAATTTTCAGTTATAAGCGATTTAGCGGCAGTTTTCTCAGAATAAATCACAATTATTATACCATAGGAAACCTTTACCGTAAACACTAAATTTTCGACAAACTGTATAACCGCGCCAGCAGGGGCGATTATAAAAGAAACAGCGCGTTATTCAAAGTTAATTAAAGTAAATCCCGATTTTAACACCTGAATGTATATAGCACATTCAAGCCTCTTCTTCTCTAATTCGCATCCAATCCCATACGGTTCAGTGATAGAACCGTTTATGAGTTCAGCATTGGCGTGACATCCTCCGCCGCAGTGAAAGCGGGCCCAACAGTGGCTGCATTTTTCCTTATTATAAACATGGGCATTCCGGAACTGTTTCACGATGTTAAAATTACTTATGCCATCAACAACATGACCAATTCGGAACTGCTCTCTCCCCACGAACTGATGGCAGGGGTAGAGGTTCCCTTCAGGGGAAACTGCCATATATTCATGTCCGGCCCCGCACCCCGACAGCCTTTTAGGCAGGCAGGGACCATTATTAAGGTCCAGGTTAAAGTGAAAAAACTCAAATTCCCTGTCTGTTTTCAGCCTGAGGGCAAACTCCCGGCACAAGGTCTCATACGCCCGGAAAATCCCGGGAAGGTGTTCCTCTCTTATTGCCCAGTCGTCTGTCGGCAGCCCGACAACAGGTTCAACCGATACAAACCTGTATCCAGCATCCGCCAGGTGCAGGGCATCACGGAAAAAATCAAGGTTATAGCGGGTATAAGTGCCCCTGACTATGTAATTCTCATTATTTCTGCTCTGAATAAAATCAGTAATATTAGGCTTTATCCGGTCATAACTTCCTCTTCCTGCCGGAGTAATCCGCATCTGGTCATTTACTTCGGGCCGGCCGTCCAGACTAAGGACAACACTGATATTTTCCCGATTTAAAAACTCGGTAATGTCACTGTTCAGGGCGACGGCATTTGTAGTCAGGGTAAATTTAATCTCCTTGCCTTTTTGAGCAGCCTGGTTGTTGCCATAGGCTACAATTTTCTCGACAGCCCCTATGTTCATTAAGGGTTCCCCACCGAAAAAGTCGACCTCACAATGTTTACGCCCTGCCGAACTTTCCAGGAGAAAGTCAATTGCTCTGCAGCCAGTTTCCGCGGGCATTAACATACGTTCTCCCCCAAAGTTACCGCTCCCGGCAAAACAGTACCGGCACCTTAAATTACAGTCATGAGACACGTTCAGGCATAATGATTTGACTACCGGGCGACTGGTTTCGTTAAAAGATTCAGCACCATAAATATCCTCAGAAAACAAAACCCCCTCATCCACCAGGGCAGAAATCTCCTCCAGCACTTCCGCAATATCTGCAGCCTGATAGCGGTCAGAGTACTTATCCCTAATCTCCTCAGGTTTCATTAATAAAAAATCATCGATTATTTCCCAGGCCAGGGAATCAAATACGTGTACTGCTCCGCTGTTTACATCAAGAACAATCCTGGTGCCAAAAAGTTTAAATTTATGTATCTGTCCGGGCTTGCTTTGATTTGCCTGTCCAAGTTTCATCATTAAGCTTTCCCCCATTTTATTTCCTGCAAAAAATTAACCTCATCCCTAAGGATCAGGTTATTAATACTCGTTTATTAAGTAAGTTTCACCGTTAGCTATTTAGCGCAGACCTGATTACCAACTGTACATGATGTCTTACAGGCTGACTGGCATGAAGCCTGGCACTCACCACAACCGCCCTTCTTCACGGTTATCTGAAGGTTCATCTTGTTTACGGTCCTGATATGTTTAGCCATTTTCAACTGCCTCCTATGTATGTATTAGTATTAATCTGATATTAAATACAAATGGAGCGGATGACGGGGCTCGAACCCGCAACCCTCGGCTTGGGAAGCCGATACTCTACCAATTGAGCTACATCCGCAGTAAAACCAATGATTAGTGTTTTGCAGTGTTTTAGCACTGCCGCTAGTCCCTCTCCATAAAGTATATTATAAAACTTATGTGATTATTAGTCAAATGGTTAATTAAAGAAATTTTATCTAAAATCACCTTTCAGAAGATCCGGGCAGTGAAATAACGTTTTTACGCCTGTAAACGCTGGAAATCAAACCGACAGCAGCCATGTTCATGATAAAATTAAATTTTGATCTGCCGGTGCACATCACGATACAGTTGCTGCTGATTTTGTATGTTTGTCTGGTGATAGTCGAAAGCACCCAGAAAAAAGTAAACCCACCAAAAAATTGGTGGGTTAATTAACAAGACCATGAGCAGTGTCGGAAAGACCCCACTTCTTACATAATTCTTAGGAAACGAGCAGCATCGCCTTAACGACCGTGGAAACGGCTCCGCTGCCCTCAACAACAAAAAGACACCCCTCAAAGGTGTCTTCAGTATATATGTTGATTTTTTTAATTTACTTAGTGGTGACCCCTACGGGATTCGAACCCGTGTTACCGCCGTGAAAGGGCGGTGTCTTAAACCGCTTGACCAAGGGGCCATGGTATTAAAATGGTGAGCCATGCTGGACTCGAACCAGCGACACCCTGATTAAAAGTCAGGTGCTCTACCAACTGAGCTAATGGCTCGCAATCTGCCGGAAGTGAGCCGGAAATTGCGTCTCACAGATACATATGTTACTATAAACCGGATATCTTGTCAACCGGTTTTTAAAAAATTTCACTGTGGTATTAGTCACCTCTACTGGTGAATCATAGTAAGACCATAGTGTTTTTATGCCGTTTTTCCTTTACGGGTCTTTTCCCCGTTGCCCCCGGGACCAAAAACGCCCTGTATGACATTTTCCCTGAGGCTGACATAATCCGTTTTCCCGCTGCCTAAAAGAGGCAGCTCATTAATCATAATGATTTTTGAAGGGCACCAGAGCATACTGTACCCGTTAGAGGCCAGGTAATCTCTCATGTCCTGAAGGGAAACCGTACTTCCGGCAGCAAAGAGGATAATCTTCTCCCCCTTCCCCGAATCAGGCAGACTGATTGCCGCGTACTGCCCCTCAGGACCGAAACACTTCTCTGCCAATTCCTCTATCAGGTTCAAACTGACCATTTCCCCGCTTATTTTGGCAAATCTCTTCAGGCGGGACTTAATGGTGATATAACCCTCACTGTCAACCGTTACTATGTCACCACAATCATACCACTCATCGGCAGGGACATATCCACGCTCATGCAGCAGGTAACCTTCCATGACATTAGGACCCTTTACCAAAAGGTTTCCCCCGTTATTTATGCCCTCAACCGGTTCCACCCGGTACTCTATACCGGGAAGGAATCTGCCAACAGCCCCTTTACTGTAACACAGAGGCGTATTTAGTGATAATACCGGAGCCGTTTCGGTGCACCCATAACCTTCCATAATCCTGATACCAAATTTCTCCAGCCAAAGTGTCCTGACTTCCTCTTTTAACTTCTCAGCTCCCGCAAAAACATAGCGGATAGAGTAAAAGTCATAAGGATGGGCATATTTCCCGTAAGAGGCCAGGAATGTTGATGTACCGAAAATTATGGTGGCATTATTACTGTAAATCATCTCAGGGATAATTTTATAATGCAGCGGAGAGGGGTAGAGAAAAACCGGGACTCCTGACAGGACCGGCAGGAACACACCCGCCGTCAGGCCGAAGGCATGGAACATTGGCAGGAAATTAAGAATCCGGTCCCTGCTATGAAAATCAATCACACTCGACACCTGGTGAATATTTGCAGTTATGTTGCTGTGTCTAAGAATTACTCCTTTAGGCTTACTTTCACTGCCTGAAGTAAACAGGATCAGGCGGTGCCTGTCTGTTTTATCTCGTTTCTTCCCTGTCCACAGGCTCAGCAGACCGGAAATTTTGTCCCCAAAACCTACCGTGGCCCTGATATCTTCCAAATAAACCATTTTACAGCATGCTTCCAGGGACTCTGCCATTGCTTCCAGACCCGCCTTTTCAATAAACTCCCTTGAAGACAGGACAGTTTTGATACCGGCTGTCTGTACACAATCGACAACGTTTCTGGGGCCTGTTGAAAAGTTTATAATTGCCGGGGTACGGTTAAGGTAAGACAAAGCAAAAAGGGTGGACACATGTGCCACCGCACTGGGCAGCAGCACTCCGACAGTCTCTTCAGAATCGTGCAAAATACTTTTAAATTTACCACCCAATATATATGATACCAGGACCAGTTTCCGGTATGATACCTTTTGTTTCTGGTCTTCAACTATACACGTGTTCCAGCCATGCTTCCGCGCAGCTACTGTAAGTTCATCAAACAGGTTTACATTTTCCCTGAATCTGCTCTTAAACATCGCATTTTGCATTATAGTGAGAATCCTGTCACTAACTTGGTGTTTTTGTTCCTGGAGGCTGCTGTCATCGCGAAGTTCAAAACTGACCGGCTCGTCTGCAAATAAATCGATTTGAGGAAACCATCTGCTCTTTACCTTGTCGGTTATTCTTGAAAACCGCGAATATTCAGGACCGTTAATAATCACCGGGTAAATTACCGCACCCGTCTTTAAGGCCACAAAACCTACGCCTTCGTATATTTTCATTAATCCCTTTGTGGTAGTGATCCGCCCTTCAGGGAAAAGCACCACAGGGATTTCCCGGTTTACCAGATTAATTATCTGCTTCATCGCGTAAGGATTAAGGGGATCAATTGTGAGGTGATTTACAAACCTGAGGATAAAAGAAAATCTGCGGGCAACATCTGTATTGATAATATATACCGCATTTTTGGGAAGGAACAGGTATAGCAGTACTCCGTCAAGAAACGACGGGTGATTCGGTGTGATAATGACCTTGCCTTCCATTTTAAGCTTTTCAAAATTGACAGTCCTGACCCTGAACAAAACTGCTATAATTTTTTTTAATAAAAGTTTTACTGCAGTTTTCATGTTTTATCACCTGCCCTGTAAATCATATTCTGCTTTAGGCCGGAAAGTTCCTTGTATTTTAACTCACATTTTGTTGATTAAGGACTAAAATTGTTATGATTATTATTTAAGCTTATATAGTTTCGCATGTCGACGCCAGACTCCTGCTGTTAAGTAAAAAAAACTCCCGTATGTATCTGTCACCCGACATACATACAGGAGTCCTCCAGATTAGTCCTGTGCAAGGGTACAATCCCTGTACCGCTCTAACAACTTAAGAGTAACTCTCCCCGGCTTCCCGTTACCCACCGGCCGGTTGTCCAACATGACGACAGGGACCACTTCTGAACCTGAATTGGTATAAAATACCTCTTCCGCATTCTCCAAGTCCTGTCTGAAGAGAACTGTTTCTTCCACCTGGCAGCCGATACGGTATGCTATTTCGATAACCTTCACCCGGGTAATGCCTTCCAGAAGTCCGCACGCCGGGGATGGAGTCAGCACACAATTATCCCTTATCATAAAAACATTGCTTACAGTCCCTTCTGTCACCTGACCCCTGTAATTGAGCATAAAGCCTTCATCAGCTCCGTAACGGATTACCTCCCGTTTGGCCAGGATATTATTTAAGAAATTCAGTGACTTTATATCTGTCCTTACTGCCATAGCTAGGTTGCGCGGAGTCTCCACAAAGACCGCTCTGGCCCCTTCCCTATACAGGCGCTCATCTATGGTAATGTCTTTGGAAAAAACCACTATTGTCGGCTCAGGACAAAGACGGGGGTCAATACCCACAGGACCAGGGCCCCTGGTGATTGTCAGGCGGATATACTGGTTATCCCCATTCAGGGATACCAGCCTGCCAAGGACTTCAGCCAGTTCCCCCGGGGACCACGGCATGTTTAACTCCAGGTCTTTTGCTGACCTGTAGAGCCTGTCCAGGTGTTCAGAAAGCATAAAGATTTTTCCGTTATATGCCCTCATAGTCTCAAAAATGCCGTCCCCGTAAAGGAGCCCATGGTCAAAGACAGACACCGCGGCCTCATCTGCAGGGACAAATTTCCCGTTCAGATACACTGTGTTACCCATGTGTTATTTCCCTCCGGCAGCATGCATTTCTTCATTTTCGGATGCTTCCGGGGGCGCTTCCCCGGATATTTCCTCAGCCAGCTCCATTGCTCTTAGCAGGGCCTCGGCCTTTTTCAGGGATTCATAGTACTCCCGCTCCGGGACAGAGTCAGCTACAATACCGGCTCCTGCCTGCACATACGCCTGACCGGCTTTCATTAATATGGTGCGGATGACAATATTCATTTCGAATTCTCCTCCATACCCAAAAAACCCTATAGAACCTGTATAAGGGCCTCTTCTGGTGGGTTCCAGTTCCTCAATGATTTCCATGGAACGTATTTTGGGGGCTCCCGTTATGGTGCCTCCCGGAAAACAGGCCCTAAAGAGGTCAAACCGGTCCCTATCCTCTGCCAACCGGCCCCTGACATTTGACACAATATGCATCACATGTGAATACTCTTCAATAATCATCAGTTCATTAACCTCAACTGTACCATACCGGCAGACCCTGCCCAAGTCGTTTCTTTCAAGGTCAACCAACATGATATGTTCGGCCCGTTCTTTTTCATTGGAAATTAGTTCCTGCGCCAGCGCCAGGTCCTCTTCCCTGCAGTCCCCGCGTTTTCTGGTTCCGGCAATGGGCCTGGTCTCGGCCAGGTCACCTGTCAGCCGTACCAGCAGTTCAGGAGATGAGCTTACAATATGCAGGTCACCGAAGTCTATAAAGCTCATATAAGGGGACGGATTTATCTGCCGCAATACTTTATAAAGCAAAAACGGTGCCACAGGCGTTTCCTTACCAAGCCTGAGGGAAAGGTTGACCTGAAAAATGTCCCCTGCCCTAATATACTCTTTAGCCCTTGTTACCATTTCTTCAAACTGCTCCCTGGTTACATTACAATATGGCTCGAATTTATTCTGCAGCGCCCGGCCTTGCTGGGAAACAGTTATCTCATCTCCCGGTTTCCCGCTTTTAATAGTGTGTATAACCCGGTTAATCTCCTTTTGGGCTGCCCAGTAGGCCTGTTCCGGGTCGGAAATGGTTTCCGGGTCACTTGTCACTATAACCTTCATGGATTTCTCTAAATGGTCAAAACAGATTACCTTGTCAAAAAACATGAAATAAGAATCCGGGACCTGCAGGTCATCTGTTGCCTGCTCCGGAAGCTTTTCAAAGAATCTGCCCATATCATAGCTAAAATAACCCATTGCCCCTCCCCAGAATTTTGGTAGCCCGGCAAACCTGAAGCCATGGTATGAATCAACTATCTTCTGCAATTCTTTATAGGGGTTACCATTGCACACATGTACATTTCCACCCCGGGAAACTTCCACCCGGCATCCGTGACTCTTAAAGACACAATGGGGGTCAAACCCAAGGAATGAATACCTGGCCAGATTTTCGGTACCCTTCCCACTTTCCAGCAGGCAGAGGGGCGCACCCGTCAGCCCCAGTTTTTCTATCACTGTCACCGGCGTGTCACCGGCTAACGGCAGTTCCGTCATCACCGGAACCCTCAGTCCCTTTTTGTAATAGCCGCAAAACTCCTCTTTCCCGGGGAAATACATTTTCATTCCTCCCTAACTTATAAATAAAAAAACCGAACAGGCTAAGCCTATCCGGTGGGATGCCCGCTGAGGTTTTGCTAAACGCAGTCAGACGGACCAGATCATACCGAAAGTCATATGATTATATTCCATTTAGAACAAATATCACAAAGTTGTCAGTGTTTTTGTCTCTTCAATGCTAACAGATTATTCTGCCGGTGTCAATACTAAAACAGGCTATCCAGAATCAGGGTCTGGGACCTGCGGGAACCCACGCCAATTATTGAAATGGGTACACCTGTAAGCTGGCTGATCCTGTTCAGGTAATTCTGAGCAGCTTTCGGAAGGTCTCCAAAGGAGGTCGCACCGGTAATGTCTTCCTTCCAGCCCGGCATCTCCTCATATACGGGGTCACATTCCGCCAGGACCTTAAGACTGGCAGGAAAGTCACGAATTACCTCATTTCCCCTTTTATACCCGGTACATATCCTGAGGGAATCCAGACCTGTCAGTACATCAAGTTTGGTAACTGCCATGCTGGTCAGCCCGCTGGTCCGGGCCGTGTACCTGGATATAACAGCATCAAACCACCCACACCTCCGGGGACGTCCGGTAGTGGTGCCAAATTCGTGGCCCTTGGTTGCCAGGTGATGTCCTGCCTCATTATCAAGCTCTGTGGGAAAAGGTCCTTCTCCGACCCTGGTAGTATATGCCTTGATTATCCCCAGAACCTTGTTAATCTCTGTGGGACCCAGTCCGGCGCCTATACATGCCGCACCGGCTATCGGATGTGATGAGGTCACATAAGGGTACGTCCCGTGATCCAGGTCCAGGAGGGTCCCCTGGGCCCCTTCAAACAGGACATTATTCCCGGCCTGCAGCACATCATGTATCAGGAGCGAGGTATCGGCCGTATATTTTCTGAGGCGGTCAGCATAAACCGTGTATTCTTCAATAACCTCATCGGCATCAAAACCTTCAGCATTATATATCTTTTCAAGAAGCCTGTTTTTTTCCTGGAGATTGCTTTTAACAAGGGTTGAAAAAACATCTCTGTCCAGGAGGTCAACAAACCTGATGCCAACCCTGGCAGCTTTATCCATATATGCCGGTCCGATTCCCCTTTTTGTGGTTCCTATCTTACCTGCTCCCTTGCTTTCCTCAATTACCTCATCGAGCTTCTTATGATAGGGCATAATAATGTGCGCCCTTTGACTGATGCGTAAATTATCGGTATTGATGCCCCTTTCTGCCAGATAATCCAACTCCTTGATCAGGACAGCAGGGTCAATGACAACTCCGTTTCCGATAATGCAGGTTTTATCAGAGTACAAAATACCTGATGGTATCAAGTGGAGTTTAAACTCTTCCTCCCCAACCACAACTGTGTGGCCGGCATTATTACCCCCCTGGTACCTGACGACTATATCGGCTTTTTCGGCAAGGAAATCGGTCACTTTACCCTTGCCTTCATCTCCCCACTGACCTCCTATTAATACTACTGATGGCATAATACGAGCACCTCCAAAATTATTAATGCCTCTAGGACTCTCTTTTTAGAATCGACCTTGCAGCCACAACCCCGGCAGCAGAAGCCTGGGCCAGACCCCGGGTAACCCCTGCACCGTCACCTGCGGCAAACAGATTTTTTATCCTGGTTTCCAGTTCACCCGTAAGTTCAAGCCTTGATGAATAAAATTTTACCTCAACCCCGTAGAGCAAGGTGTGTTTTGAGTAGACACCAGGTGCAATAACATCAAGGGCTTTAAGCATCTCAACAATCCCCATCAGGTGGCGGTAAGGGAACACCAGACTTAAATCACCCGGAGTGGCATCCTTTAATGTAGGTTCCACGAGGCATTTATTAAGTCTCTCAGCATTTGTCCGCTGACCCTTGATCAGGTCCCCAAGACGCTGCACAATAACCCCCCCGCCCAGAAGGTTTGCAAGACTGGCCACATATTTTCCGTAAGAGATTGGGTCTTTAAACGGCTCTGTAAATGTCTTGCTGACAAGAATTGCAAAGTTTGTATTCTCGGTTTTTTTATGAGCATGGCTGTGCCCGTTAACAGTAATGAGGCCGCTGTTATTTTCGGCAACAACTTCACCATATGGATTCATACAAAAAGTACGGACCTTGTCATCAAAGGATTTGGAAAAATAAATAAACTTGGATTCATATATAACCCTGGTCAGGTGTTCCATAACAGCTGCCGGCAGTTCTACCCTGACCCCGATATCCACCGGGTTTACGGCTGTTTTTATATTGTGCCGCTGTGCCTGTTTGGACAGCCATTCGGCACCTTCACGTCCCGGTGCTACGATTACATACCGGCCCCTGATAAGCTGCCCGTCTTCACTTTCAACTCCGTTAATTACATTATCCTGCGCCAACAGGTTCTTTATACCCATCCCGGTACTTATATCCACTCCCTTGGATATAAGGTAGTCTCTCATCCTTTCAAGAATCTCCTGACATCTCCCGGTACCCAGGTGGCGTATAGGTGCAGGAATCAGCTTTAATTCAGCGAAAGCCGCTTTTCGTTCAATCTCTCTGATGGCATCTTCCTGAGCCAGGCCGTAAACCAGTTGTGGCCCGCCGTATTTGACATATATCCCGTCAACATATGATATGAGGTCTTCCAGATGTTTTTCCCCTATATAATTTGCCAGCATTCCACCAACCTGTGTTGACAGTGTGATTTTCCCGTCGCTGAATGCCCCGGCACCACCCCACCCGCATAAAACCGAACAGGGTGAACAGTTAATACACCCGGTGCCTGCTGTTTTGGAAGGACAGGTCCTGTGTTCAATGTCCCTGCCTTTTTCAACTATGCAAATCTTCATATCCGGCCTGGCAGTCAGCAGTTCCAGTGCCGCAAAAATTGCGGCAGGCCCTGCACCAACGATAACTACGTCATATTGCTGTTGCTTCTTCATCCTGTCGCCTCCTGTCCCTGTGAATTCATTTCCACCTGGAGAAAAACTTTCGCCACACATAAAAATAACCCATACAGATTACTGATGAGTATTTAAAAAAATGTATTTGCAGTTTACCCCTCCAAAATGAACGAATATTTCAGGTCAAAATACAATTTTGCCGGACTTACACACAATGCCCAACGATAATATTGTAACAAAGCATGCCGGTATTGTCAAAAAGTATTTAAACAAAAGACACGGGAAACTTACTCCCCGTGCCGTTTGTCCAAATTTACAAACTTAGTGTATTCCTTTAGGAAGCCCAGGTCCACAGACCCAACAGGGCCGTTTCTTTGTTTGGCTATAATTATCTCTGCCTGCCCTTTTTTCTCAGATTCTTCAGGATGATAGTACTCATCACGGTATATGAACATAACAATATCCGCATCCTGTTCCAGTGAGCCGCTCTCCCTGAGGTCCGACATCATCGGCCTCTTATCCTGCCTCTGTTCCACGGCACGGCTTAACTGGGAGAGCGCAATAACAGGGGCCTGGACTTCACGGGCCAGCATTTTCAGAGACCGGGAAATCTCAGAAATCTCCTGCTGCCTGTTCTCAGTCCTTTTCCGCCCCTGCATAAGCTGCAGGTAGTCAATGACAATCAGGGAAAGGCCGTGTTCGGCCTTCAGTCTCCTGCATTTGGACCTCATTTCCATCGGGGTGATCCCCGGAGTGTCATCTATAAACAGAGGGGCCCTGGACAGCGGCCCTGCGGCCCTGGTCAACTGCTGCCAATCCTTGTCTGCCAGCTGTCCGGTCCTTATTTTCTGCTGGTCTACCATTGCCTCGGCACACAACATTCGGGTAACCAGCTGTTCCTTGGACATTTCCAAGCTGAATACAGCAACCGGAAGCTCTTTCCGTGTAGCCACATATTGAGCTATGTTAAGGCATAATGCTGTTTTCCCCATTGAAGGCCTGGCAGCCACAATCACCAGGTCTGAAGGCTGAAAGCCGGAGGTCAGCTTATCAAGGTCGGAAAATCCGCTGGGCACACCTGTGATCGCACCCTTGTTCTGGTGCAGGAATTCAATCCGTTCAAAAGTCTCCATAAGGATATTTTTCAACTGAGCAAAACCTGCCTGGTTTTTTCGCTGGGCCAGCTCAAAAATCATCTGTTCTGCCTTATCCAGCAATGCTTCGGTTTCCTCTTCACCTTCATATCCCATCTGGGCAATTCTGGTAGACACACTGATGAGCTTTCGCAAAAGGCTCTTTTCCAGAACAATCCGCGCATAGTATTCCACATTAGCTGCTGTGGGTACTGAATTGGCAAGCCCGGCAACATAAGAAACACCGCCTACCTGGTCAAGCAGCCCGGACTGCTTAAGTTCTTCAGACAGTGTTATCAGGTCAACTGCCTCATTACGATTAAACAGGTTTACCGCTGCTTCAAATATATGGCCATTTGCATCACGGTAAAAATCATCAGGAGCCAGAACCTGAACGGCTTTTACCACGGCCTCTTTATCAATAAGCATTGCCCCCAGCACCGACTGCTCGGCATCCAGGTTCTGTGGTGGGACTTTCTCTAGTGGGATACTCATCCTCGCCCACCTCCTTAAGACAAACTCCTCTGTATACTATATATACCGCATACTATATATACCGCATACTATATATACCGCAAATAAGGTAATCAGACTACCAGGGACTGTTGTCTGTCTTGCTGGAACAGGTGCACCAGAGCCTCATCGACCGTATCCACCAGCACTATGTCAATGCCCTTAAGGTCCACCGGGACATCTTTGCGGTTTTCACCGGGAACGATCACTTTTTTCATCCCGGCCTGTTTAGCCCCGTAAATCTTCTCAAAAACACCGCCAACCGGCTTTACCCGTCCCTGTATGGAGACTTCTCCGGTTACGGCTACATCCTGGCGAATCGGCTTGTTTTGCAGGGCGCTCAGAATGGCCGCAGTAATGGCAATTCCCGCAGATGGCCCGTCAATCCGGCCCCCGCCGATAACATTCACATGTATATCATAGTTTTCGATATCTTCTCCTGAAACCCTCCGGATCACCGATGCCGCGTTAAATACCGAGTCCTTAGCCATGCTTCCGGCAGTATCATTAAACCTGATGGTTCCTTTACCCTCAGACCGGGCCTTAAAAGCTACCGCCTCAATTTCGAGAACAGATCCGACAAACCCGGCAACTCCCAGCCCAAATATCCGTCCGGTCTCACAGGCCGAAGACCCCTTAACCGTAACATAAGGAGAAAGCCTGCTTACCTGGGCCACTTCAAGGACATCTTCCATCCTGACTGTAACCGGGCCGGCTTTTTCTGTTCTCTCCTCATCACCTGCAGCGGCCTGTAGTTTATACAGTGCCAGCCCATAGGCTTCGGCAAGGATATTCACAGCCTTCCGGCCTTCTATGGTATATTCACTGATAGCTTCGGGAATCCCCTTATCCAGGTTCACATCCAGTTTGGCAGCGGCATTGATGATGATATTTTCTATGTCTTTGGGGGTCAGGGGCTCAAAATAGACTTCTGCACAGCGGGAACGGATCGCAGGGTTAATATCTGACGGGTCTCTGGTAGTAGCTCCTATCAGAATAAAATCTGCCGGAGCGCCCTCCTCAAAAAGCTTTTTAATGTAATGGGGCACATTTGAATCATGAGGGTCGTAATAAGCGGAATCAAATGAAACTCTCTTATCTTCAAGCACCTTTAGGAGTTTATTCTGCAGGATCACATCCAGTTCCCCGATTTCGTCAATAAACAGGACTCCTCCATGAGCATCTGTCACCAAACCGGGCTTTGGTTCGGGAATGCCCGTTTCGGCAAGGTCCCGCCTGGCCCCCTGGTAAATCGGATCATGCACCGAACCCAGCAGGGGATTGGTCACATCCCTGGGGTCCCACCTCAAAGTAGTACCATCAACCTCAATAAACGGGGCATCCTCTTCAAAGGGAGTCCCTTTTAATTTTTTGGCTACCTTTAATGCCAGGCGGGCTGCTGTAGTCTTACCTACCCCCGGAGGCCCGTAAAGGATAATATGCTGGGGAAAGGGGCAGGCCAGCTTAGCCATCAGGGATTTAATGGCCCTGTCCTGACCAATAATCTCTTCAAAAGAATCCGGCCTGAGGGTTTCAATTGCCGACCTGGAAAGCTTTTTCTGTTCCAGTTTCTCCAGGATAGCTAGTTTTTTCAGGGTCTGGGCATTTTCCGGGCCGGCATTTTCCTTGATGACCTGCATCTTTATCTCTTTAACATATTCTTCGTGACGCTGCTGCATTTTTTCGGCAATCTTTTTTTCCAGCTTGTCTTCAACAGACCTTCTGGCAATAATATCTGCTATTTCATCTTCAATGTCATCTATAATCTGCGGAATCTCTTCCATTTCAGGAATTTTATCAATAGTCGGGTCTTCAAATACTATTTTCTGCAGACCCAGCACCCGCTCCTCAAAGACCTCCGACCGGAGCAGGTTCAGGGCTTCCAGCTTTCCGGCCTTTAAGACAACCTTATCTGAGCCGTATATGTTTGTCAGCAGCCCATAAAGGGCATTCACCTGCCTCTTTAAGTGTTCTTCCCCGGTAAACTTTTCTGCCATTTCAGACCTTTCAGGCCGGGTAATAAACTTGTCCAAAAAGTTTTTCATCATGTTACCCCCTTCATTTCCTGTTTCAGCAGCTTTTACGACTATTCTTCAACAACATGTACATCAAATTTTGCCTGGACCTGTGGATGCAGTTTAGCTGTAACGGGAAACACTCCGAGAGACTTAATAGGACTTTCCAAGTCCATTTTCTTTTTATCTATATCAATTTTGTGCTGGGCTTTTAAGGCATCTGCAATATCCTTGGTGGTGATTGACCCAAACAGCCTGCCGGCTTCACCCACCTTGGTAGGAATCTTCACTGTGAGTTTAGCCAGTTTTTCAGCCAGCTTTTTGGCTTCTTCAAGCCTTTTTTCTTTTTTCCTGGCCTCAGAGGCCTTTTTTTGACTGAGGTCTTTCATATGACCCTGGGTAGCCTCCACAGCAAGTTTCCGGGGCAGCAGATAGTTTCTTGCGTAGCCCTCGGCAACTTCGATTACATCACCCTTTGACCCAATTTTCTTAACGTCCTGAAGCAGAATTACCTTCATGATAACCTCCTTACTCATCTGTTGGTTTTCGCCACCAGTTTCGGAATGAAACCAGGGGATCAAACAATCCTATGAGTGTAAATAACACCAGACTTCCACTGAAATTTATCAAAGCTATTATAACAAGCAAAACCTTGGTCCATTTAGGTATCATCCATTTTTGAAAAAAGTACGTTACCACAGACAATCCGATAATAAAGAACAGCGGGGAAACAATAAAAACAATGTTTTTTCCGATAGCTGCCATTGTGGCCAGCTTATAATAGTCACCCACCAGGCTCATTACCAGCCCGGATATTAAAACCCAGACAGAATACCAGGGTATTTGCCAGCCGGTAAAGGGGGGCAGGCTGTCTGTTTTATAATTTAGCCTGCGCATCACTCTGGTGGCAACCATATAGGTAAAAAAGGCCCGCACAGCCGCCACAATAGCCAGAGTGCTTGGTATCAGCACAAGGGTAAGCCTGATTGCTGTCTCCACCATTACACGGGCCTGATTAGCATCCATCCCCATGCCTGTGTAAAGTGCCATAAACTGTTCAACATGGGCCCTCAGTTCCTGCTCTGTGGGAACAACAAGCGTATCCAGGAGATAAAAGTAACCTAACACTGTAAGCAAATCTGAAATAATGGAAACAACCACCCCGATAATAAGAATCGTTCCCGGTGATTTCTTGTATTTAAACAAGATGGCATATGCTACTGCCAGGGGAGCCAGTTCCGTAAGCAACAATACAGTCATTACCGGGCCGGCGATCAGGGCGGTAATAAAAAAAGTTGCCCCGAGTGTAAGAAAACCGGTCCTCAGGTCATACCTCTTAGTAATAATAATTATCGGAATTCCCCAGACAAAATCAACCAGGAACTTAACAGGCAAAAACCAAATGGCAACAACCCCAACAGCTGCAGCAAGCATAGCCATAAAGGCCCCTTCTGCCAAAGGGCTGAGCCTCTTGTGCTCAGTCAATTATTTCACCTCTTTTTTGTCACCTCTATACCTGAGCAATGCCGTCAGGTCCCCGTACCAATCTTCCAATTCATGTTTTTCTTTGATGGCTTTTCTTATTTTACTTTCAACCCTTATATCCAGCTGGGCAAAGCCGACACCCAGCCTGCGGGCCATTACATAAACGGTCATAACCATGCCTGCCAAAGCATCCTCAACGGCTTCCTGGCTGTTTTTCATCATTGCCCTGAACAAAGAGGCAACAGTGGTTACCAGTTCCGTTTTCAGCCATTCAATCACCCTGATATTTTTGGCAATATCGATTCCCTGGTTAATTAAGGGCATCCCATTACCTCCTTTTCGGTATCCTGCTAATTATTCTGCAAACCCGGGTGGTTTTCCTTCAAAGATACGGAATCAATTTATTCCAGAGTAATTGCCTGACCCTTATAGCCCAAAAGGGGAGCACCAGGTGCTCCCCTTCCAAATCGGTGTTTTCTTATTCTGCGGTAAATGGCAGTAATGCCATATGACGCGCCCTCTTAATAGCAATGGTAAGCTGGCGCTGATGTTTGGCGCAATTCCCGGAGATTCGGCGCGGCAGGATTTTGCCGCGTTCAGTAACGTATTTTTTAAGCTTTCCGCCATCTTTATAATCAATGGCTTCAACTTTATCTATACAGAATGAACAGACCCTTTTCCTGGGTCTTCTGCCCCGGTCACGTTTCATGTTATCCCTCCTAAGGCTAAAGTGACAATCGATTATCAGTCATATTCTTAAATGTCATATTCTTAAAAGTCAGGTTCTTTAAATTACATGTCTTCTTAAAACGGTATGTCATCATCAGAGAAATCAATTTCTTTGCCCATAATACCGGAATCAGCCGAATTTGCCGAGCTGTCCCTGGGACTTAAAAATCGTACCGAATCGGCTACTACTTCGGTAACCCAACGGCGCTGGCCGTCCTGTCCATCAAAGGAACGAATCTGAAGTCGGCCATCCACAGCTGCCAGTTTGCCCTTGGCAAGGTAGTTGGCACAGTTTTCGGCCTGATTTCCCCAGACAACTATATTAATGAAGTCTGCTTCACGTTCGCCCTGCTGGTTTTTAAAAGGCCTGTCAACTGCCAGGGTAAAGCCGGCCACCGCCTTGCCATTTGGCGTATACCTCAACTCGGGGTCCTTTGTTAACCTTCCGATAAGTACAATACGGTTTAGCACGAAAAAATACCCCCTTGGCCGTTCTATCCGATTATCTGCAAGTATCCGCAAATTAATCTTCTTCACGGATAATCATGAACTTGAGAATTTCGTCTGTAATGCGGAAAACACGGTCTAACTCTGCTGCAGTTTCCGGCGTACCGTTAAACTTTATCAAGACATAATACCCTTCCCGGTTATGCTTGATTTCGTATGCGAGTTTGCGTTTTCCCCACTTATCGAGACTGACAATTTCTCCACCGTTGTTTTCAATCAGGCTTTTGAACTTTTCAATAACAGCTTCTGTCTGTTCTTCTTCCAAAGGCTTAATAATGTACAGTACCTCATAAGCTCGCATAGCTATTCACCTCCTCCCTTCGGACTGGCGGCCCCACCACAGAGGTGGAGCAGGGCTGTAAAAGGAGACCCTGGGGGCCTCGATGCATTATTATATCATATTCAGTGGCGGATGGCAAGAATTAACGGATTCTAATCGGGGGATCAGCTATTGTTTTACCGAGTCAGCGGCAGAGCCGGGGAACCTGAAGTGATATTGTATAGGACCGGGCCATTCCAAAAGCATATCATTTTCACTGGGACAGGGACCTCCATTATGTATTAACAGGGGTACCCCGTCCTCTCTTCTTTCATCGGAAACAATTCCAATATGCCACAGCGGCGGGCCAAATACAACTATATCGCCACCCTGCCAGTGGATAAGGTTTTCACGGTCATAAGGCCTGACCTCAGTTGTCAGGCTTTCGGCATGTCTTTCAAAAAAGGTGACCAGGTTTGGTACTCTTCTGAAATCAATATTGGGATCAGGTCGGCCTGCCACTCTTGGATATGCCCCGGTACTTTCACGGATATCCTTATCAATCATTTCCTTCAGGTTATAGCCTGCGTCACGGAAAGCTCTCCAGATAACATCAGTACAAACACCTTCGTTCTCCGGAGGATATCCGCCACTGTAGTAAGCACTGGCATAAGCAGGTCCCCTTGCTACTTCAGCCCTGCCGCCTGCAACTATGTCTTCAAGGTCATCCAGCCCGTCATTATCAGTATCTTTGCCGGACAATAAACGTTTTATTTCCATTGGCTCCCTTAACGGCTTATCCGGTTTGACGGAGCGGTTTCCCAAATCATTTTCGCCGCTTCCCTGCTGAGGCAAGCCATTGTTATTCCGGAGCAGCAACCCTGCCAAAATACCACTGCCGGCGAGAAGTACAATTATTGCTGCCAATGAAACAATTCTCTTCATTCATGACACCACACATTTCTGACAGTCCACTCCCTGGTCTGTGTATTGTTTTCCTATTACCATTTTACTACTTAAACTGGCTCCCGAACAGGTCATCTGGCAGCCCATAATCCCATAAATGCCAAATTAACGCCTTTTCCCGGCACTTAGGCAGGAAAGATGTCGTATGCTGTCGAATTGTACTCTCAGCCAATTGTTGGAATCCAGCACAGGGGGGATTTATCTATGACCGTCAATCAATATATGCGTACTGTTGCCAGGGGAACCGTGCTCTTTCAGGAAAAGGACCCCGGGCACGAGATGTTTATTGTTTTGAAGGGATCTGTGGAACTTAGCACCCTGTCTAATAAGCGTAAAATGATCCTTACCAACATCCCGCAGGGGGGCTTTTTCGGAGAAATGTCCCTCCTTGTGGGAGATCGCAGGGGGTATACAGCCATAGCTTCTGATAATTCAGTGCTACTGATAATTAACAGGGATAACTTTGATGAAATCGCTGCTACAAATCCCCAGCTTATCTTCCGTATTATGCAGGGTTTAGCCGGACGGATCCGGGGCTTGTCAGCCTGCCTGAGGGAAGCCGGGATCACGGAACATTCCCCCTGGGGACATGGCAGTGATAAAGGGTCTGACCAGACGGCTGAGAAGCAGACTGATAAAACGGAACCCTCGCCGGGGGCAACAGATACCGCCACAGAACCTTCCGCAGCGGCAGCATCTCCGGCCTTCAGAGATGAAAATCTTGACACTGATAAGGCTGTAAGCCGCGATAACCCAGCTGTTAGTGAACAATATACTTTTAATAAAAAAGTTAAATGCCCGGTATGTAGCAATACTTTTGAAGCCCTTGCCATCAGGGACAGCCGGTTAAAACAGGTTGACAGGACAGATGAATTACGGGTGATTTACGAAGATATAGAGCCCCTGAAATATAATGTGTGGATATGCCCTGAATGTCTTTATGCCATGCGGAGAAACGAATTTGAAAAGTTAAGTCCCATTCAGAAAAAGAAACTGGCTAACCTGACTGAACAACGAAAATTGCGGTTCACCCCAAATTTTAAAAATGTAAACACCGCCGGGTTTGCCATTAATGCCTATCTTATCGCTATTGACTGCTGTGACGGTTTCATTAAAAGTGAGGGTATGGATGAAAGGGTAGCAGGCATGTGGTTGAATATTGCCTGGCTCTATGATGACCTCGATGAGCCCGATAAGGCGCTGGAGGCACGGAAGAATGCCCTGGAAAAATTCAAGGCTGCCTATATGTCCGGGCACAGGTCTGAAAGTCAGGACCAAAAAATAGAATATCTCGTGGGCAGGCTGGCTTTTGGCCTGGGGAATCTTAAGGAAGCCAGGGAATACTGGTTCAGGGCCAACAGCCGCCGGAACGGAATAGCCCTGCTCAAAGATATGGCCCGGGACGGGCTTGATAAATTAAAAGAGGTGGAACAGGAATAAAAAGGCACTTGGCGGGGTAACCCGCAAGTGCTTTTTTTTAAATTAGACATTAAAGCGGAAATAGACCACGTCTCCGTCTTTCATAATATAATCCTTGCCTTCAAGGCGGACCAGACCTTTTTCTTTGGCCTGTACCTGGGAACCTGCAGCCATCAGGTCATCATAAGACACCACTTCTGCCCTGATAAATCCTCTCTCAATGTCAGTATGGATTTTACCCGCAGCCTGCGGAGCTTTGGTGCCCTTTCTGATAGTCCAGGCCTTTACTTCCTGGGGTCCGGCAGTAAAAAAGGTCAGCAGACCCAGCAAACGGTATCCCGCCCTGATGAGCCTGTCCAGCCCGGATTCCTGAAGACCCAGGTCTGCAAGGAACTCGGTCTTTTCTTCTTCCTCCAGTTCAGCTATCTCTGCTTCAATTTTTCCACAGACCACAACCACTTCAGAGCTTTCACCTGCTGCAACTTTCCTGACTTCTTCCACAAGGGGGTTGCCTTTGGCATCAGGTAAGTCATCCTCACTGACATTGGCCACATACAGCACCGGTTTGGCGGTCAGAAAATTGGCATCCTTTAACAGCGCCTGCTCCTCAGGCTCAAACCTGACACTACGTACAGGCCTTCCGGAATCAAGGGCTTCCTGAATACGTTCCAGTACTTTTAATTCGGCCTCATATTTCTTGTCATGGGTTTTCATCATTTTCCGGGTCCGCTCAAGCCGTTTTTCCATAGTTTCCAGGTCAGCAAGGACCAGTTCCATGTTTATTGTCTCAATATCTCTTGCCGGACCGATATCACCCTCCACGTGAGTTACATTGGTGTCCTGAAAACACCTGACCACATGGACAATGGCATCTACTTCCCGGATATGGGAGAGGAACTTATTGCCAAGGCCCTCTCCCTTGCTGGCCCCTTTTACCAGGCCGGCAATATCCACAAACTCTGTCACTGTAGGGACAACTTTTTGGGGCCTGACCATTTCAGCCAGCCTGTCCAGTCTTTCATCAGGCACTTCCACAACCCCGACATTGGGGTCTATGGTACAAAAGGGGTAGTTAGCTGCTTCAGCTCCTGCCCTGGTAATTGCATTAAAAAGGGTTGATTTGCCTACATTGGGCAGTCCCACGATTCCTAGCTGCATGAAGGTTCATCCTTTCTCTACTTTCCACTTTGAAAATTATACCTTATCTCAATGGCTGATGCAACTTTATCTTACACCCCAAAATATTATTTTGGACCCCCGGCGGGCTGAATCACTTTTTTTACACCCTTTTCAAACTTAGGCCGCGGCAGCATCAGCTGGCGCCCGCAGCCCAGGCATTTTATCCTGAAATCCATTCCGGTGCGGGTAACTTCCCAGCGGTCATTGCCACAGGGGTGGGCCTTTCTCATCTGAACAATATCACCTACCTGGTATTTATGTGTTTTACCTGTCACCATAGACTTCAACCCCATTTCCGGATCTACCGGCTGATTGCTTACCATCATCGCCCTTTGCAATAATAACCTGGCGCGGGTACGGGATTTCGATGCCTTCCCTGTCAAAAGCCTCTTTAAATCTTTTGCGCAGCTCACGCTCCACACGCCATTGCTCCATTGGCTTGGTTTGGGCCACTGTCCGGACCACCACTTCACTTGGTCCAAAGGCAACTACCCCCAGGACATCCGGCCCTTCCACAATAATATCCCCAAGTTCCCCGGCGAGGTCGGCAGCAGCTTTTTTCATGACTTCAAGAGCCCTGTCTATATCTTCTTCATAAGCTATTCCTATTTCAACCAATGCCCTCATGCTGCCTCTGCTTAAGTTTGTGACAGCTGTTATCTGTCCATTGGGGATGATGTGGTACTCTCCCCCCCAGTCCCTCAGCTTGGTTACACGAAGTTCAATTTCCTCAACAACGCCCGAAAACCCGCCGGTAGTGATATATTCCCCCACCGCATACTGATTTTCCAATAATATGAAAAAACCTGTAATAACGTCCCTGACCAGGCTTTGGGCACCAAAACCCAGGGCCACTCCCAGAATACCCGCGCCGGCCAAAAAACCTTTAAGGTCAGTACCGGTTAGCTCTGCAATCTGCCCTAATACCGTGAACCCAACCATAAAATAAACAACATATCTTAGTATACTCCTGGCGAGTGTCCTTAAGGTCAGAACCCTTCGTTCATCAAAGTAGAACTTCTGGTCCCGCGGCTTAAGAATGCGGCTGATAATTATGTCTCCCACCTTGATCAGGACAAATGCTAAAATAAAGATCCCAATTATAGTACCGGCAAATTTTAGCATCTCATCTCTATATGCAATTGCTTTTTCAGTCAGCACTGACAGGCTTTCCAGATTCATCTTGATTTCTCCCCCTTCCCAAATTGAATAATTTATGAAATCCGGTTTACTTGTACCGGATTTTTATGCTGGCACCGTCTCCCTCAATCTCCCTGATTATTTCCCTCGCTCTTTCTGCAGAAGGGTGTCCTTTGTTAAAAGCTGTTTCCCTGATATATTTCAATCCTTCGGAGCCCATGCGGCGCAGGGCATCAAGGGCCGTAAACCTTATTACAGCATCACTGTGGTTAAGCATTCCGGCGATATACCCCATTACTTCGGCCCCTCCAATCCTGCCGAGGGAACTTATGGCCTGGACAACTACCTTTACTTCGGGGTCTCCCAGTGCATTCACAAGTGATGGTATCGAATCTTTATGTCCTATTTTCCCCAGGGCTCTGGCTGCCTCCAGCCTTACATTTACCGCAGGGTCCTCCAGAGCGCGGTGCAGTGCCGCAGCAGAAGACGGATCACCGATTTCCCCAAGAATTTCAATGATATATCCCCTGAAAACAGGGTCATCATCTTCCAGTGCGGCCTGTAAGGCCGGTACTGCACGCAGGCCCAGTGAGACCAGTACTTCTGCGGTTCTGGCCGGGAGCCACCGGTTAGGTTCTTTTAATGACTGGACTAACATCCCCGCTATTGAAGCATCACCTATACTTTTCAGGGCTTCTGCCGCAGCCAGGCGTACCTCTTCACTCTTGTCAGCCATAGCCAGGAACAACGGTTCCTGTGTTTTCAGGTCCCTGATGGTTCCGAGGCATTCTGCAGCCGCAGCCCGTACTGTATTCTTATTGTCAGAGAGCTGAGACACATAATGTTTGGTCACTCCCGCCTCGGTCAGGACACGCCTGATTATTTTCTGCTTTTCAGCAGGGTAGCTGTCAATTTCGCGGATAACCTGCTCTATGACAGCAAAATTTTTTTCCCTGATATGCTTTTCCAGCTTGCCAGTGTTATCTGAATTATAATTTAAAGTGTTCCCCGGACCATTCAACCCGGCAGGGTCATCAGTTTTCCCCTTTTTTCCTGATATCTTCCTAAAAATTAATGCCGCAATAACGATTGTTCCCAAAATCAGCAATGTAAACCCAAATACAAAATCCATCAAGCCTTCACCCTCATCCATTTATCCTATATTTGTAAATACTTTCGACACACCATGGATAATTCCTCTCTCAAATTAGATACAGAAAAAATGCAGAGAAATACGCAAAAAAAAACCAGCCCCGCGGCTGGATTCGGTTAGCTGTTGAAAAAGGCATGATAGGCCTGATAACACATATATAGATCTGCCTTGTGAGAAATCTCCACAGGTGCATGCATGCTCAGCAGGGCCGGACCGCAATCCAGGACATTCATCCCGTAGCGGGCCATAAACTGTGCTATGGTACCGCCGCCGCCCTGGTCTACTTTGCCCAGCTCGCCAGTCTGCCAGATAATCCTGTTTTCATTAAAAATCCTCCTGATTTCAGCAACAAACTCCGCATTGGCATCACTGGTGGAGTATTTCCCTCCCGAACCGGTATACTTGGTGACCACAATACCGTTTCCCAACCGTGCGGCATTATATTTGTCATGGGTACCTTCCCATCCCGGGTCAATACCTGCGCCAACATCTGCAGACAGCGCTCTGGCATTGGCCAGGGCCTTTCTGCAGTATATTTCATCATAATCCCCGGTGATCAGGTATAAGAGCTCGGCCACTGTGTTCTCCAGGAACCGGGCCTTCATTCCCGTATTTCCGGTACTGCCTATTTCTTCCTTATCAACAAATAATGCAATTGCTGTATGGACCGGATTCTGGCATTTCAGCAGCGCCCTCATTGAAGTAAAAGCACAAATCCGGTCATCCTGACCATATGCGCCAATCATGCTGCGGTCAAGCCCCACATCCCTAGCCCGGGCTGCCGGTACCAGCTCCAGTTCAGCGCTTATCAGGTCTTCTTCCTTTATACCGTACTTTAATTGTAAAAGCTCCAATACTGCCAGTTTGACCCTTTCTTTGGCCTCCTTTTCCTCAAAGGGCAGGGTCCCGGCCAGTATATTAAGGGCTTCACCGCTTACAGCTTCTCCGACCTTTTTCTTTAACTGTTCTTTGGCCAGGTGTGGTAACAGGTCTGTAATTACAAAAACCGGGTCATTGTCTGCTTCACCTATCTGAATATTTATTTTTTCCCCGGTTTGCCTGACTACAACCCCATGAATAGCCAAGGGATGTGAAACCCAGTGATACTTCTTGATTCCCCCATAATAATGAGTCTTCAGAAATGCTATCCCCTGGTCCTCGTATAAGGGGACAGGTTTTAAATCCAGTCTGGGGGCATCCAGATGAGAACCAATCAAATTGAGACTCTTCCAGACCGGTTCTTTGCCAATGACAATAAGGGCTACATTTTTGTCTCGGTTTACGGCATAAACCTTATTTCCCGGCCGGAGTTTCTTACCGCGCTCCATCATTTCATCCAGGGAAACATACCCCTCCTTTTCGGCCAGGTGAACTATTTCAGCAACGGCTTCCCGCTCAGTTTTGGCTCTGTTGAGAAATCCCTTATAGTCTTCAGCAAACTTCTGGGTTTCCTCCCGCTCCTGTGGGGATAAGATGTCCCAGACATGCCTCTGCCTGAAGCTCAGGTCATCCCGGAGCTCCTTCCAACGCTCTTTTAATTCCTTACCTTGTTTTTCCATGGGACCCTCCAAAGATTATAGTATACACTTGTACTATTTTATGTATAAACCCCCGAAATAAACCCAGGGTAAACAAAAGTTTCTCCCATACTTTTACCTCAGGGCATAATTTCCTGAAATATTAGAAAAATCCGCTTAAAATACCCATTACTTTATCCACTGTGATTGAACCGGCCATCATATTTGCCAGGGGGCTGTCATTTCCTTTCATGGCTCCCATTGAAGCCAGGGGGGTAAGTAAGATAATGATTGCACTGACTGTAAGCATGCCTCCGCCCATACCAAGGACAGAGCCGCATATTTTATCAAGAAATGTTACAGGTTTTGGATTAACACTTGTGAATACCTTCGGGATAATGATTCTGAACAAAACTGAGAGCAGTATATATATCAATACAAAGCTAACGGCATTAAGGATATATCCGCTTACTGTATAAGTAATGCCCTCTCCGAGAGAATTAATCCCTGCTGACGGCACTTCAGAAATCTTACTGATGATTTCCTCCATAAGGCTGTTAAATACCTCTGGCATCCGGTAGCCCTCCAGAATGGCTTTGGCCTTGTCAAAGGCTACATCATTAATTTCGGTTTGAAATGAAGCTGCCGGGATAGCCATGGTTTCTGCTATCCAGGGAGAAAGTGCTTCCCTGAAACGCATTTCGTTTCCCAGAAAAAGGGCCAGCGGCTGGTACAGCAATACTGCCCCAACTAGTGCTGCCAGATAACCTGCCACCCGGGAAACAGTGGCAAACAATCCTTTTTGATAACCCCTGTATGCACCATATGCCAGTATAACAACAAAAATGATATCCAAAATATTCATCAAACCACCCCTGTGTATTTATTTCACAGTGTTTTTATTTCACAGTGTCTTTAACCCTGTCTGTTAACCACTCTGCCCATTGATCAATACCCTGTCCGGTCCGGGCCGATACTTCAAAAATTTTAATATCAGGATTAATTATGTGAATATCCTTGCGTAAGCCTTCAAGGTCCACATCAGTAAAGTCAAGGATATCCATTTTATTCAGAATAACTGCCCCTGACTCCCGGAAAAGCAGGGGATATTTCATCGGCTTATCATCTCCCTCAGTAATGCTAAGGACTGCAATTTTCTGGTCTTCACCAAGGTCAAATTCAACAGGGCAGACCAGATTGCCCACATTTTCAATAACCATCAGGTCAAGTCCGGTCAGGTCAAACTTACTAAGAGCCCCTGACACCATTTTGGCATCAAGATGACAGGCCCCGCCGGTATTAATCTGCTCAACAGGAACTCCGTATTTTTCAATTCTCCTGGCATCTTTGCTGGTATATATATCTCCTTCAATTACTGCCAGCCTGACTTTCCCGCTCAGGTAATCAATGGTTTTTTCCAAAACAGTAGTCTTGCCGGCTCCGGGAGAACCCATAAGGTTGATGGCAAAAACCCCGTTTTCCTTAAAGAGTTTCCTGTTCTCCACTGCTTTTTGCTCATTTGCACTGAGGATGCCGGTATTTACTTTAATCTCCACGTTATTCCACCTCCAGGCTTTCCACATATAATTCCCGGCCGGAAATCAGTTCCATGCCAAAGGATGAACACCCGGGACACATAAAAACATGTTTTTCCGTTTTACCTTCCCAGCCACAGCTGCGGCACCTTGCCACCAGCGGGATATCCTTTATCACCAGTTTTGCTCCCTCAACCGGAGTTCCTTTTGCATGTACCTCAAAGGCTGCTTCCAGGGCCTCGGGTACTGCATTGGTCATTTCCCCGACAACCAGGGTAACCCTGGTGACATTTTTATCAGACAGGTCTGTGGTGTACTGCCTGATAATATCAAAAACACCTGCCATTAATGCCATTTCGTGCAAGTCAATTCCCTCCACATCCGAAAACCATCCGAAAACCGCGTGGTCTCTTAAAAATCCCCTATATTTCCCCTTTCAGTTTCATCAGCCACCGGCTGCATATATACTCCTTCCGGCAGATATCCTGTAATCATGGATTTTATAACCATCCATCCACCTATAAAGGAGAGATAAACATGAAGGGCCACAGAAACAATAAAAACCCAGGTTATGGCAAAATGAAGCTGCCTGATAACCACCGGTCCCCCAAACATCCTCACAAAAGCTGCCAACCCATCAGGAAAATAGAGTCCGAACCCGGTGACGGCCTGAAGGAATACCAGCACTGCCCAAGCATTGTAGAGCAGCTTCTGGCCTGCGTTATATTTTCCGGACTCGGGCGGTTCTTTCCGTATAAACAGATAATACCTGAACAGAGCCGGAAACTCTCTGAAATCCCGCGGCCGGAACATTAATTCACGGTAATCCCTGCTTACCCATGAATAGTATATCCTTATCAGGATGCCGTAAATAATCAGGTACATGGCGATAAAATGTGTTTTCCTGGCAATATCCATGTTGGCAAACAGGGCAAAAACCTCCGGATCCCTGATATACATGCCCGATGTGGTCAAAAGACCAATATTGGCTGCATTTATCCAGTGTAAAATCCGGGCAGGTATTGTATGGCAATAAATTTCCTTAGCCAAGACCGGCCACCTCTCATGTTCCGGTTTAAAATGACCGGGCTGCCCTGAGCACCTCTACAGGGCTTTCCGGGTTAGCAACAGTAAGTCCGATAAGTGATTGTTCCATTGGCCCCCTGTTATTGTCTGCCGTCTGTGGACAGAGGTTCCACGAGAATGAATCCAGGGCATTATATAATTCAATCCTGCCGTCACTCAAAGAGACATAATGAATAACCGACCCCTGGGACGCTTCGGCAGCACCGATTGCCAACCCTTCTTCCGGGACCTCTGATTCTGCCGTTAGCTGTCCATCGGGTTCATATTCTTCTATCCAGGCAGAAATTTTTTCCAACAAGGCTTTAGTTTCCTCAAGGCGGGCCCGAAAACGGCCCATGACGGAAAAGGCCCGTGCCCCCATGCCGGTGGTAACAGAATTGCCTGACAACAACATTCGTGCCAGAGCCCCTACCTCAAAAGTCTTTTTGTCATACAAAGCGCCTTTCACCCAGGAATATCCTCCAGGCTTATCAGGTGAGGTCTTAAAAGGTCCTGCCAGGGTAGTATTCCCTGAGTCCGCTGCCTCAAACCAGGACCCTGCACAAGCTACGGTTATCAGACCTGTATCCAGCACCAGGTTCCCGGTGCCTGTTTTGACTGAACCGGGAATCATAAATTCACCCGGCTTGTTTGCGGGAAATTCGTTTACAGTTAGCAGGCGTCCATCTCCCTTACCAAGGTCAAAATAATCAGGATACGCTTTTTCCAGGTCTTCCAGGTCCCTTGTATACCCATTGAATACAAACCTGCCAACCTCGCCGAGATTTGATTTTAACTTAAGTATGTCGGCTATATTTAAATTCCGGGTAATGCCGCTAAATACAACATTACAGATATGAGGTGCTTTTCCTGCCACAACACCAGTCATGCTATGGATCAGGCTGCGCATTTCCAGCGCCTGCCACGCATTAGCCGCAATCCTTTCAGCCACAGTAGGCGGGACCCGGAAGTCCCCATCCTGTCCGTGCACTGCAGGACCCGTCTTTAAAGGTATATAATCAGGCACTGCGTTTTGATAAAAGTGCGCCAGATTTCCGTAAATCATATCCAGGGCCAACAAAATATTTCTGATCAACCGCGCATTTGGCGGCACAGAAACCCCGGCTATACCCTCCAAGGCCCGGACGGCAGCAACAGCATGAGAAATAAAGTCTATTCCGCTGCAACGTTGGGTCAGTTGGATGGCATCAAGGGGGTCTTTGCCCTGCAGAGTCTTTTCAAAATCCCAGTAAAATGTGGTCCCTGCTTTTGCAGAAGTTATTTTGCGGGACTCTGTTTCCACTTCCAGTCTTATTGGCCGGATACCCCTGTTCAGAGGATGAATAACCAGTAATTCTGCCACTATGCCTCATCCTCCCGGCTGTTCTTTTTTCCAATTCGACCGGAAAAATAATTTCCGGCCAGGTGAACTGCTAGTCCTGCTGCTGTAGCTGCCCCTACACCGATGCCAATGGCATCTGCAGTAGAAGTAATTCCCGGTCCCTGTATTTCCGGCATCCTTTTATAGAAAGGCATGGTCAGGTCAGGAAAACTGGGGTCTGTACATCCGATACAGGGAGCATTGGCATTGACACACCAGGAAGATGCCCCGTTCCATAGCCTGGTGGGACAGTCACCATGGGCAAGCGGGCCTTTACAGCCGACCTGCAGCAAACACCCCTCCTCACCAAATTTCCTGGCAAAAATACTGTTGTCAAAGTACTGTCTCCTGGGACAATTATTATGTATCAGGCCCTGGAAAAATACCCTGGGTCTCCCATAGTCGTCAAGTTCCGGCCTCCCAAAAAGCAGCAGATGGGCAAGGGTTCCCACTATCCAGTCCGGATGAGGCGGGCAGCCTGGAATATTAATCACCTTACTGACCTCAATCAGCCTTTCCAGTCCCACACACTCTGCATCATTAGGCTCGGCAGCGGAAATACCACCAAATGAGGCACACGAACCCACAGCAACTATTGTCTCGGTAAGTTCTCCCAGTTTCTTCAGCAGCTCTATCAGAGTAATCTTCTTCCCCTGGGAATCCTGCCCGATAATATGGAAATTTCCCTGACCGGCCGTTGGAATGGCCCCTTCCACAACAAGGATAAACCTGCCCCTGTTTTGTTGTGCCCTATCAAGAAGGTAATCAGGAAGGTGCCTGACTGTTACTGTTGATATTCCCGGGTGATACGAAAGATTGATGATCTCATGAAGCACTTCTTTCATATTGGGATGAACTGAATTTAACAGGGATGATGAACACCCGTTACAGGCAGACCCCTGAATCCACAACACCGGAGGGCTGCCCTGGGCTGCGTTTTGATACGCTTTACCGATTGCCGGAACCCATACCTGGGAAATCCCAAGGGCTGCAGCTGATGCTGTACAGAGTTTGATAAATTGTCTGCGGCTAAGATGTTTCATGTGCAACCTCCGCCCATGTACAATCGGATTTTAAGGTACTTTTTTCGACAAATGAAGCAGAAACTCCTTTTTTACCCATTTAAGTATAATTTGATTTTAATGTACATATAAATATCTCGGATAACTACTTTTAAATATTCCGGATAACTACTTCCTGGAGGTCAGTATGCACCTTTTCCCATCTGTACAAAGAAACAGTCCGACACATGTTAAGATTCATGTTGAAGATAAAGACGCATTAGATAAATTTGCCCTGGCATTTTCGCAGCAAATCAGAAAAAACTTTTCCCCGGACAGACCACGGGTAATTATATGTATCGGCACAGACAGGTCAACAGGGGACAGCCTGGGACCACTTGTTGGAAGCAGCCTTCTTGAAACTGAGCATAAATTTTTTAAGGTCATGGGAACACTTGAAACCCCTGTTCACGCAACAAACCTGTCAACTTACCTGAGTGTTGTCAATCAGCTGGAGAACCCTTTTGTGGTAGCCATTGATGCCTGCCTTGGCAGTGTTGACAGTGTCGGTTATATAAATATTGGAGAAGGAGCCCTCAAACCAGGTGCCGGGGTAAACAAACACCTGCCCCCGGTTGGCCATCTCCACATCACCGGAATAGTGAATGTAGGCGGATTTATGGAGTATTTTGTGCTTCAAAATACCCGCCTCAGCATTGTAATGAAAATGGCAAAAATAATCAGCCGGGGCATTCACGAAAGCAGTATGATGTTTGACAGGGAACAGGAGTGGACGGTTTAGCCTACCGGCTTATTTTTTTTTGGTTTCTGCACACAATATCAATAAAAACAAATTTTTCGCAAAGGAGGCAATACAGTATGCAGCTATCCCCGGGAGAACACTCTATACTGGCATATTTCCCCAGCAGCACCAGCGCCCAGGAAGCTGTAAAAGCGCTTAAGGAATCCGGCTTTTCCCAGGTCCAGCTTGACAGGATAAGCAGATATGGAGTTTCCAATGATGCCTCATACAACAATCCTATTGCCGGCAGGGCAGAAACACTTACCGGCCTGACACTGTTTTCCGCCAACACCGGAAATCTTTCAGAGAATGATACCCGTATTCTCCTTGGGGCTGACCCATCTGTTGAAGGGTATGTTCCGCCAGGTTATGATGATGCAGGCGGAAAGGCTTTTCTGGTGACCCTGGTCACTAATGAAGAGGAAATTGACAGGGCAAGTTCAATATTGAAAGAAAAAGGCGCATATTTTTAAAGGAGGGGGATCATGGAAAAAATAAGCCGCCCAGCCCGCAGCTCTTCACGGACCGGTTCCAAAATAAATACAGCCCGGGAGCTTCCGGTGTTCTCAGAAACTCAGGTAAATGCATTCTTTTCTGACTATACGGAAAGCATGGATGAAGCCCTGGTAATCCTGGATGAGGAAAACAAAACCAGGACCGGCAAGCCGGCGGATTTTACCGACACACAATAAAACGGGGCTCACGATGACCCCGTTTTTATTGTACCTTTATTTTGCTCCAATAACTGAATAACCTCCGTGTCTGTGGTCTGTTCAAAATCACGATAAAATTGCCCTACTGCGCTGAAATTCTCTGCTTTGTGCAGACAAACCAGGTCATCAACCATTTCTTCTAATACAACTGCCGTATCAGCAGGCATAACCGGAACAGCCAGTACAAGATGGGAGGGTCCTGCTTTTCTGAGTGATTTGAGGGCAGCCTTTACGGTAAATCCGGTTGCAATCCCGTCATCAGTTACAATTACCGTTTTTCCCCGTAGATTAGGTGCAGACCTGCCCTTTCTGTAAACATTTTCCCGGCGCCGGATTTCTGCCGATACTGAATCAGCCAGTTTTTCCACCACTTCCCCGGGAATTTCCAAAAGCCTTAGCATGTGTTCATCTGTAATAACGGTACCATCAGGTGCTACGGCCCCAATAGCCACTTCAGGATTGTGAGGGGCGCCAATCTTCCGTGGAATAATTACATCCATAGGCGCTTCAAGAACCCGGGAAGCCTCGGCAGCCACTACAATACCACCCCGTGGAATGCCCAGGACTACCGTATCTTTATTTTTATATTTTGTTAATAGTGAGGCAAGTTTTTTTCCGGCATCTCTGCGGTCTTCAAAAAGCAACTATTATCCCTCCAACCAGCCAAACCGGTGGTTAATAAGAGAAATCACCTGTTCAGGGGAATGACTGTGGGCATTTACCAGCATCACTCCGGAAGGGTTGCTGACACCCATGGTGGTCCCGTCACCATAATAATCAACAGTATCAAATACTGTCAGGTCATTGGATACCCCTGAGTATACAATGACATCGACAGGCCCCGTCTCGTCTTCCATGCTGACAACATCATATCCCCTCTCCCTCAGTGCAGCAGCTAAATCCTCTAATCCACTTTGAATGGCAACAGTTAATGGCATTTTGGTGCCTCCTGACAATAATTTTCTTTATTTTTCTCAGGAAGCATGCCATTTATTCAGAACAGGATTACCGTCTGCCCATCGCCTTTTGGATAGCCAGCTCCTCTTCACTGGATAAGAGATAATCTGATACCCCGTTCCTTACGGGCTTTGCATAGGTACGGGTCTCATTCCTCCCAAACAGACTGCTGATAACCAGACCGTCACCCCTGTGGTCAAGAAGCGCCACGGCAAAACTAAGGTCACTCCCGGTATCATCAAAGGCATTGTACCTGATAACACCCACGTTTTGTATGGAATTTTTTGCCATTTCCAGAATCTCCGTGTATGCCTTCCTTACTTCTTCTGTCTTTGCCAGGGAAGCATCCACTTTGGCCATATACGAGTTTAACATTTGCTCCAGGTCTTGTCCCTGTGCGCCTCTCATCATTGTCCGGTACTTCCTCATCAACCGTCCTGTCCGCAAAAAATTTATAAGGAGTAATAATAATGACAAAGCCGCAACACATAAAGAGATAAGGGTAAGAATATCATTATTGGCCTGGATAAATTCAAGAGCTTGTTCCATTAATTTAACCCCGCCTCCCCAAAATTGATAGCTCTATTAATTTCAACATTTGACGACAAAATCCTCTTGCCTGTTGTTATTTTCTGCTGATATTATTATGTTTATTTGACAACCTGTTACCCCTGTATTAAAATGTAAGCACATTACCGACATATGCCTGATTTCGTTTCTCATATAACCTATCAGAACTCTTGGAGGGAATACTGAATATGGCAGAAATTTTTTCCCGCAAATTACAGGAAAACTTGCTGGACATGGGAACCGTGCTGGTTGCCTTTTCGGGTGGAGTAGACAGTACACTGCTGCTTAAAGCAGCTGTGAAAATACTGGGCAGGAGGAATGTACTTGCCGTTACTGCCACTTCTGAAGTATACCCTGCGGCTGAAATTGACAATGCCTGTAAAATTGCAAAATTAATCGGTGCTAGGCACATTATCATAGAAACAATAGAGATGAAGAATGAATTATTTGTTGAAAATTCTCCGCAACGCTGCTACCACTGCAAAACAGGGCTTTTTCGAAAATTAAAGGCCATTGCTGATGAACAGGGGCTGAAGTGGGTTGTTGACGGTTCCAATGCTGATGATACCGGTGACTACCGCCCGGGGATCAGGGCCGCCCGGGAACTCGGTGTCAGGAGTCCTCTTCAGGAAGCAGGGTTGTCAAAGTCTGAAATCAGACAAGCGTGCCGCCAGCTTGGGCTGCCCAACTGGGACAAACCGGCCATGCCTTGTCTCTCTTCGCGGATTCCCTATGGGCAGAGGATTACAAGCAGAAAATTAAGGCAGATAGAGGAAGCAGAAACATTTTTAAGGTCCCTGGGTATTAAAGACCTGAGGGTAAGACATCATGGTAATCTGGCCAGAATCGAAGTCCCTGTGGATACTTTTAAAAGATTTCTTTCAGACAATTTTAGGACAGATATTGTCCGCCACTTTGAAACCCTTGGTTTCATTTATGTAAGTATTGATTTGAAGGGATTTCGGAGCGGCAGTTTTAATGAAATTCTTCCGGAGGAGACCCGATATGGACAGTAATTATTTACGCAACCTGCTTGGTCGCCTGATAAACGGTCAGATGGATATAGATACGGTCCTGGAGAAACTGAAAAACCTTCCTTTTGAAGATATGGGTTATGCCAAACTTGACCACCACCGGAACCTGAGAAATGGGTTCCCTGAAGTCGTCTTCTGTGAAGGTAAGACATGTTCCCAGGTTGCTGAAATCGTTTCCAGACTTGCTAAGTGCAATACTAATGTCCTGGCAACCAGAGCGGGAATAGATGTTTATGATACGGTAAAACAGGAGTGTCCCCGGGCCCAGTATCACCAGCTTGCCCGCTGTATTACAATAGAGAATGATACTATTCATAAGTACAAAAGCCCGATCCTCGTAATCAGCGCAGGTACAGCCGACCTTCCGGCGGCAGAAGAAGCAGCCGTCACAGCGGAAATAATGGGGGGAACCGTCACCAGGCTTTATGATGTCGGGGTTGCCGGGATTCACCGTCTTTTCAGTCACCATGAACTGATCCGAAAGGCCGCTGTAATTATAGTGGTCGCCGGAATGGAAGGCGCTTTGGCCAGCGTGGTTGCAGGCCTGGTAGATGTACCCGTAATTGCTGTCCCCACCAGCATAGGATATGGAGCCAGTTTTGGCGGCCTGGCCGCACTTCTGGCTATGCTTAATTCCTGTGCTTCCGGAATTGCGGTGGTTAATATAGATAATGGCTTCGGGGCTGCTGCCATGGCCATCTCAATTGTACGTCTGGCTGAAAGGAATTAAGATACCTCTGTTATAATCTCCTCAAGAGCATGAAGTGTTCTGTCAATTTCTTCAATTGTATTATACATAGAAAAACTGAACCTTACGGTACCCTTTTTGAGGGTACCGATTGTTTTATGTGCCTGTGGAGAACAATGCAGGCCGCTGCGACAGGCTATACCATATACCCTGTCCAGGATGAAAGCAATTTCTGAGGAGTCCTGATCTTTGATGTTCAAAGATACTACCGGGACCCGCTGTGCCGGATCACTAGGTCCATATATCTGCACCTGTCTGAGTTGTTCAAGTCCGTCAATAAACCGCTGCAAAAGAAGGTTTTCATGTCTTCTGATTTCTCCGAGTCCTTTTTGGGTAATAACCCTTACTCCTTCTGCCAGACCTGCAATTCCCGGAGTATTAGGAGTTCCGCTTTCAAAGCGGTCAGGCAGGTCAACAGGCTGTTCCAGGGACTCTGACTTACTTCCGGTACCCCCTTGCAATAAAGGTATGACTTCCAGGCCTTCCCTGACAAATAGCCCACCAGTGCCTTGCGGGCCGTATAAACCTTTATGCCCGGTAAATGCCAGGGCATCAATATGCAGTTTCTCGACATCTATATCCAGATAACCGGCTGTCTGGGCTGCATCCAGGATGAAGCTGATGCCATGATTGGCAGCTATTTGGCCCAGCTGCTCCACAGGCATTATGGTCCCTGTCACATTTGATGCATGGAGGACCACCAGTGCCTTCGTATTTTTCCTGACAACCTTCTCCACATCTGCAGGGTCTAAAACACCTGACGGCGAACACTCTACTATACTCACTTCAACTCCCTGTTGTCTCAGAAAATGCAATGGCCGGGCCACGGCATTATGTTCCATGGAGCTGGTAACAACATGACTTCCGGGTTTCAGAATGCCCTTTAAGACTAAATTCAGGGATTCTGTTGCGTTTCCCGTAAAGACAACTCGTGACGGGTTATCAATATTAAATAATTTTGCCAATAATTCACGGGCATCATATATTAACCTCCCTGCCGCAAGCGACATCTGGTGCCCGCCTCTGCCGGGGTTGGCGCCTGTATTTCTGATACAGTCTCCGACGGCTTTCACCATTGATTCAGGTTTTGGCCAGGTTGTAGCCGCATTATCCAAATATATCATTTTAATCCTCCAAACAGCAAGTAGAAGTGTTTAATTAGTATAACCACCCGGAAGGGTGGTTATTTTATCCAGTGTTTCACGTGAAACATCGGGTGACTGTTGTTTGTTATGTTTCATGTGAAACATTTTTAAAGTTCGATTTCCCCCAATAACAAATCAATAATTCTCTGCAATTCCTCTTCACCATAATACTCTATTTCGATTGAGCCTCTCTTGTTTTTGTCTTTAACCACAACCTTTGTACTAAACCTGGTTTTTAAGCGGTTTTCGATCTCTCTAATAATTGGATCTTCAGCAACTGATGATGTCGGTTTCTTTTTTTTGTCCTGTAACATTTCTTTAACAGTGTTTTCAGTCTGTCTCACCGATAACCCGTACTTAACTATTTTCTCAGCTAACTCTTCCTGTTGTTTCTCTTTCTGTATGCTCAGCAAAGCCCTTGCATGACCAGCCGATATTTTCCCCTGTGAAACCAGGTCCCTGAGACCTTTTGGAAGCGCCAGTAACCTGAGTGTGTTGGCTATAAACGGCCTGCTTTTGCCTATTCTGTTTGAAAGTTGTTCCTGAGTAAGACCAAATTTGTCTATAAGTGTTCTATATGCGGAAGCCTCTTCTATAGGATTCAGGTCTTCTCTCTGAATATTCTCAATGAGGGCAATTTCAGTGGTCTCTTTTTCATCCAGCTCTTTGACAATTGCAGGAATGTTTTTAATCCCTAATTTTTTGCAGGCTCTCCACCGTCTCTCCCCGGCCACAATTTCGTAAGAACCCTCTTCTGTCTTCCTTACCAGAATCGGCTGGACAACCCCATGCTCCTTTATTGAGGAAGCCAGCTCATTTAGCTTGTCTTCATCAAAGACAGTCCGCGGCTGCTTCTTATTAACCTTTATATCTGCAACCGGTATCTCAATTACTTTACCTACTTCATCAGAATCATCCCTGGAAGCAGGTAATAAAGCCTGCAGCCCTTTGCCAAGCCCTTTTTTATTCAATTCCTGTCACTTCCTTCGCCAGTTCCTGATAAACTTCTGCTCCTCTTGACCTGGGGTCATATATTATAATCGGTTTCCCATGACTCGGTGCCTCACTTAACCTGACATTGCGCGGAATAATGGTACTATAGACTCTGTTTTTAAAATATGCCTTCACTTCCTCAACTACCTGAATGGAAAGATTAGTCCTGGCATCAAACATTGTCAACAATACACCTTCGATTTCCAACTTGTTATTGAGGTGTTTTTTGATAAGTTCTATGGTGTTCATCAATTGCCCTAATCCCTCCAAAGCATAATACTCACATTGAATCGGAATTAATATAGAGTCTGCTGCTGACAGGGCATTTATTGTCAATAATCCAAGAGAAGGAGGGCAGTCAATAAAGATATAATCATATTTATCTTTAACACCCTGGATTGCCTTTTTTAGTTTTACCTCTCTCGAAATCGCGGTCACCAGTTCAATTTCAGCGCCTGCTAACTGGATTGTTGCCGGAACGACTTCAAGTCCTTCAATTTCCACCTTACATGTAACACTTTCTACAGGCAAACTGTTAATAAGCACATCATAGATGCAGTAAGTCAGGTTGTTTTTATCCAAACCTAATCCACTGGAAGCATTTCCCTGGGGGTCAATGTCTATTAACAGTACCTTTTTTCCCTGGGCAGCAATACATGCAGCAAGATTTACGGCTGTTGTCGTTTTGGCCACACCGCCCTTTTGGTTAGCAATCGCAATGACCCTTCCCATCTTTCGCACCATCCAATCTTAACCCTGTTTTTACTCTTAATTCCACACGCTATTTTTAATTTCCTTCATAATTCACTCTTTAATTTCATTACATCCCCTGTTTGTCACGTTTCAGCAAATTTCTACAAATCCATGCAGTGCTATGGACCGGCGCTTAATACCATTTATTAACATTATTTGCAATAGTGGTTTTTTTGCTTTTTAAGAAGAAAACTCTACTGATAAAGGTCTTACCCTTAACCCCGCCTTAATAACGCCTTATATAGCAATTTAATACGGGAACACCAGTTCGATACAACACATCTTTTTTCTTCATAACAAAAGTGGTGTATCCGGTTTACTCTTTGGAATACACCACTGCAAAACCTAACCATATTATGTTATTGTTTCAAGATAATGGTCTTTTTTCAGGCACTCCTGCCTTTCGGGGAAACTTATCCGGAGTAGGCCCTGTTTTCAGGATAATTATGAGATTCCGGCTTTGCTCTAAACCCGGAAGTGTAAACTCCCTTATTTCTGCTATTGTACCACCCAGAATCCTGACTGCTTTCTCGCCTTCCATAAGCTCATCATTTACATTTGGCCCCTTGTAAACTATAAAAATTCCTCCTACCTTTACAAAGGGGAGACAATATTCAGACAATACCGCCAATCCGGAAACAGCACGGGAAACAGCAATATCAAATTTTTCCCGGTACTCCTGCTGCTTACCGTAGTCTTCAGCCCTTCCATGGACCGGTTGAATTTTGACCAGTTTCAATTCTGTTATCAGGTGTTCCAAAAATTGTATTCTTTTTTTGAGAGAATCCAGTAAAACTATATTTGTATCAACCGAGTCTTCGGTACCTGAGAAAGCAATTTTCAACGGTACTCCGGGAAATCCGGCTCCTGTACCTACATCAATCAGAGTGTCATGTTTAATTTTCATGATATAGGGAAGGGGGGCAATACTGTCCAAAAAATGTTTTTCAATTATTTCTTCAGGTTTAACTATTGCTGTAAGGTTAAATTTTTTGTTCCACTCCAGTAGAATTTCAAGATACCTGAAATAAAGTTCCACTTTATCTTTTTGCAGGCTAATTCCCAGAGCAGTTAACCCTTCACTCATTATTTCTTCCAGTGTCTTTTGCATATCATCAGGCCTCCGTTGCCCGGTTCCGCTTTTTCTGTTCAATATGTACCAGGAGGACAGAAATATCTGCAGGTGAAACCCCTGAAATCCGGGAAGCCTGTCCAACCGAATCAGGTTTTAAAGCGGAAAGTTTTTGTTTTGCTTCATTTGACAAACCCATAATCTTCTCATAGTCTATCCCTTTAGGAATTTTTTTGTTTTCCATTTTGGCAAACCTTTCTACCTGTTCCATCTGCCTCTTTATATAACCCTCGTACTTTACCTGAATTTCAACCTGTTCAACAATTTCTTCAGGAAGGGCAGGGAACCCGTCCAGTATTTGCTGCAGGTCCGTATAATCGATCTCAGGCCTTTTCAGCAAGTCTATAACACTGGTGTTTTGGCGGATTTCAGTACTCCCTTTTTTAACAAGTAATTCCTGGACCTTACTATCTGCCGGAACCGTAGTTTTACTTAACCTTTCTCTTTCTCTTTCAATCAATTTCTTTTTTTCACTAAACAGCTGATACCTGTCTTCATTAATCAGTCCGATCCTGTATCCGATTTCAGTTAGCCTGAGGTCTGCATTATCCTGTCTCAGCAGAAGCCTGTATTCGGCTCTGGATGTCATAAGACGGTAGGGTTCATTGGTCCCTTTTGTGACCAGATCATCAATAAGGACGCCTATATATGCATCAGACCTTTTCAGGATAAGGGGCTCTTTACCCATTACATAGCAGGCTGCATTGATACCGGCAATTATACCCTGGGCAGCTGCCTCCTCATATCCTGAGGTTCCATTAATTTGCCCCGCCGTAAACAGGCCATTGATAAGTTTAGTTTCCAGAGTAAGCTTAAGCTGGTTTGGGGGGAGGAAATCATATTCAATAGCATATCCTGCTCTCATTATTTCAGCTTTTTCCAGTCCCGGAATTGTACGCAGCATTTTAATCTGGACATCCTCAGGCAGACTGGTGGAAAACCCCTGGACATACATTTCCTTGGTATCCAGACCTTCCGGCTCCAAAAATATCTGGTGTTTTGGTTTATCGGCAAATCTCACCACTTTGTCTTCAATCGAAGGACAGTATCGCGGGCCAACCCCTTCAATTTTACCACTAAACAGTGGGGAGCGATGCAAATTCTCTTTGATAACCTTATGGGTTTCTTCACTTGTATATGTAAGCCAGCAGGGCACCTGTTCCCGGGCGACTCTTTGCCCTACAAAGGAAAAACACTGCGGATTTTCATCGCCCGGCTGAATTATCATTTTGGAAAAATCAACAGAATCACGGTGTATTCTTGGAGGAGTACCTGTTTTAAACCTGGCCAGTTCAATTCCGAATTCCCTTAGACTGTCGGTAAGTTTAATGGATGGTTCCTGTCCGTTAGGGCCTCCGCTGTATGATGTATCACCAATTATAATTTTACCCTTAAGAAATGTACCTGCAGTAATGACCACAGCTTTTGAATTAAATACGGCTCCATTTCTGGTAATAATGCCCCGTATCCTGTCGTCCCTGACTATAATTTTTTCCACCATGGCCTGTTTCAGGTCAAGCCGTTCCTGATTTTCCAGTACTGCTTTCATCCGGGCCTGATACATATTTTTATCTGCCTGAGCTCTAAGGGCATGTACTGCCGGCCCTTTTCCCGTATTCAGCATTTTTACCTGGATGTTTGTCTGGTCAATATTGACACCCATTTCTCCTCCCAGGGCATCTATTTCTCTCACCAGATGACTTTTGGCCGGTCCTCCTACAGCCGGATTGCAGGGCATAAAAGCAACATTCTCCAGATTAAGTGTCAGTGCCAGAGTCCGGCAACCCATCCTTGCTGCTGCCAGTGCAGCCTCACAACCTGCATGTCCGGTACCTACAACAATGACATCATAGTCCCCAGCATGATATTCCATGATATCCTCCTATTTCCCAATACAAAACTGACTGAAAATCTGGTCTACCAAGTCTTCATTTACCGTTTCACCGGTTATTTCACCTAATATTTCCCACGCTGCCTTCAGGTCTATAGCCACACAATCAACAGGCATCCCGTGCTGAATTGTTTTCATTGCTTCTTCCAGGCTTTGCATGACCCTTTCCAGTGAATGTTTATGTCTGATGTTAGTGATCATCACCTCATTTTGTGCAAAAACCTTTCCGGCATAGACCATTTTTTCAATTTTATCTTTTAGAAGTTCCAGCCCCTCACCGGTAAGGAGAGACATCTCCACTATATCCTTTTCCCCAACCAGATTTTTTATTTCAGAAAAATCTGTCTCCATTTTTAAATCAGTCTTATTTATGATTACCAGGTAATTTTTGTTTTTCATTAACTTAATAATACCCATGTCTTCATCTGTTAATCCTGTGGAAGCATCTATCATCAAAAGTACCAGGTCTGCTCCGGCAAACACCTCTTTGGACCTTTCCACACCGATTTTTTCAACAAAGTCTTCAGTCTCCCTGATTCCTGCTGTATCCACAAGCTTCAGGGGGATACCCCTGATGTTTACGATCTCTTCAATTATATCCCTGGTGGTACCGGGCACATCTGTCACAATAGCTCTTTTTTCCCTGAGAAGTGCGTTCAGCAGCGAAGATTTTCCCACATTGGGCTTACCGATAATTACTGTTTTTATACCTTCACGCAGAACTTTACCTGTTTCCGATGTCTCTATAAGTCTGCTAACTTCACCTGATATTTCCCGGACCGTTGTTATGATTACAGAGACGTTTATATCTTCAATATCCTCATCAGGAAAATCAATTCCTGCCTCTATGTGTGCAATTAATTCCAGCAGCAATCTGCGCAGGTTTTTGATCTTTTCCGACAGAACACCTGTCAGTTGATTGACTGCCACCTCAAAGCTCTTTTCGGTTTTGGCATTAATTAAGTCAATCACCGACTCTGCCTGGGCCAGGTCAATCCTTCCGTTTAAAAAAGCCCTTTTACTGAACTCTCCGGGTTCAGCCGTCCTGGCTCCGTGTTTTAAGACCAGTCCCATGACTTTTCTGACGGCAACAACTCCTCCATGACAGTTAATTTCCACGACATCTTCTGTGGTATAACTATTTGGAGCCCTCATAACAGAAACCAATACTTCATCAACTATTTCTCCGTTGCCGTTAATTATGTGCCCATAACTCATACTGAAGGTAGGTGTTTCGGCCAGTTTCTTTTTTTTACCCCGGAAAATTTTTTCTGCTATCGTAACGGCCTTTGCTCCACTCAGCCTTATTATTCCTATTCCGGCAGCACCTATTGGGGTCGATATTGCCGCTATAGTATCATCTATCACCAAAGCTACCTCCACTAACAGAATTAAGTTAAATGAAAACGGTATTCTTTGCAAAAACCCAGTAATATTAATTATTACTGGGTTTTAACGATTTTATTAACATTTTTTCTTACCCATTATTTTTTGGGAGAAATTATAATTTTTCTGTATGGTTCTTCACCTTCACTGTAAGTAAAAACCTCTTTATGATTTTGCAGTGCGGTATGTATTACTCTTCTTTCATGTGGATTCATTGGTTCAAGAACAACATTCCTGCCCTTTCTCTTCGCTTTGTCAGCCAGTTTCAGGGCAAGCCGGTTTAGGGTTTCCTGCCGTCTTTGGCGGTATCCCTCTACATCGATGATAAATTTAACTCTTTTTTCAGCTTTTTTGTTTGCCGCCAGATTAATGTAATACTGCAAAGAATCCAGTGTGTCACCCCTGCGTCCGATAAGAATGCCCAGGTCAGGCCCGGAAAGGTCAATCCTGGTATAATCTTCATGTTTACTGATGCTGATATCAACTTCAAGGTCCATGAAACTAAAAATCTGCTTTAAAATTCTAACCGCTTTTTTTTCAGGCACAATTTTTTCAGTTACTTTAACTTTGGCATCTTTTGTCCCCAAAATACCAAATAGACCCTTACTTGCTTCTTCTAATACTTCAATTTCAACTTCATCTTTTTCCAGCTTTAGTTCTTTTAACGCTTCCTCTACTGCTTCCTCCACTGTCTTTGCGGTTTTGGTTATCTCCTTCATCTTTGGCAACTTCCTCCTTTATAACATCCGGCAAAGGCTGTCTGTTAATAAAATACTGCTGAACAGCGCCAACTATATTCGTCATTACCCAGTATAAACCCAGACCTGCAGGGAACTTATATGTAATAAAACCAATAAACAGCGGCATCCCAAACAGCATCGTCCTTTGAGTAGGGTCTTTCATGTTTGTTGTCATTTTCTGTAACCCAAAAGTAGTCACTGCAGCTAATATGGGCATTACGTAGAAGTGATCAGGTTCCTTTAGATTCTGAATCCAGAGAAAAGCTGCATGCGCCTTTTCCGGAAATTCAAACTTATAAAGTGTTTGATACAGTGCAATTAATATAGGCATCTGAATCAGCAGCGGCAGGCACCCGGACAGAGGGTTGGCACCATATTGTTTATAAATCTCCATTACCGCCGTCTGTGCTTTCTGAGGATCCTTTTTATATTTCTCCTGGACTTCTTTTATTTTTGGCTGTAAATGCTGAGTAATTTTAAGAGACCTCATCTGTTTTACACTAAGAGGATAAAGCAGCATTTTTATGGCAACAGTCAGGAATATTATTGCCAAACCATAACTGGGTAAACCTATCTGTTTGGTGATATTGTAAAAAAAATTCAGTACCTGTGTCATCCCGTCTACAAACAGGCTCAAAAGTTAACCCCCCTTTAAATAAGTTCTTTATTTTACAGGGTCATATCCTCCCGGATTGAAAGGATGACACCTCATTATTCTACCTGCTGCTTTGAAAAAACCCTTAACAACACCATACCTGACAACAGCCTGCAGCGCATATTCGGAGCAGGTTGGATAAAAACGACAGCTGTTGGGTTTCATAGGAGATAATACCTTCTGATAAAATTTTAATAACAAAATAACCAGTCTTTTCATTTTTTCAACTCTTTCTAATAAGCCCAGCCCTTGCAGCCAGCTTCAAAAAGCTTTTCTCCAGATTTTTATATGTAGGATCTTCGATAATTCTTGGTCTCACTATAATAACACAATCAAAACCATCTTTGATTAAATCAATATTTTTCCTACATATTTCTCTCATAATTCTTTTAATCCTGTTTCTGATAACTGCTTTTCCGATTTTTTTTCCGACTGAAAAACCAAATCTGGTCAAAGACTGGTCATTGGACAGGTAATACATTACCAGATATTTATCAACAACAGATTTCCCGCCCTTATAGACTCTATTAAACTCTCTGGTTTTTGATAAGCCGACAAGTATCCCCATATTTACTCCACAGGTAAAATGTACCCTTAAAGGCTAAAAAAGCCTTATTATATATACTATACCCTTATCAGAACTTTTTCATAACTATTAACCTCTTTTACAGGATATAAACCAAAAGGCCACTAAAAGCGGCCTTATGCTGACAGTTTTGCTCTTCCTTTAAGACGTCGTCTTTTTAATAATCTCCGACCTGCTTTTGTACTCATTCTTTTTAAAAAGCCATGAACCCTTTTATGCTTGCGGTTCTTCGGCTGATAAGTCCGCTTCAAAGTATAGCACCTCCTTTTTAATATTCATTATACAGCCAGAAAATTCATTGCCAGATGTTAGTTTGTCCTCAATCCAGAGACATACACACAAAATTATATATTAATCATCCTGTAACGTCAAGGGCAATAACCTGATCACCTGGTTTTCCGGTTAAAATAACCGTTTTCAATTGTGTATAACTTTTAAATTAATTGTTGATAACATATCTGAAATTTGGTATCATTAACTTACCAAAATTAAGACAAGCCTGTTTTTTATTCCATTTCAGGTACATACATTATGAACTTAATTACTGTGTATTACATTAATTAATATTACAGTCTGGGGATAGAATGTGAATAAATGATATTTCCTAAACTTTAATACCATTTTCCAGAATGGTATTTTTGTTTCTCTTTTGGCGTTATTATAATTTACTGTTTAATGCTTGGCTTTTTCTTGGCTGATTAATAAAATCCACAGTATAATTTTTTTGTGTATAACCTGTGTATAAGTTGTCTGGTTTTACGTTTTATCGGATTTTACGATACATTCTAATATTTTACAAAATTTTTTTTAAGTGCCCTTAATCTCTTATAACTGTAGGTCTCCACTTACATTGTCTCTGATATGGTTAAGATAACGCTCTAAAAATACGTATTTTTTTTAAGTTGAACTAAATTGTGGATAACTTTTAGTAATTATTCTTAATAATAAATAATCGTTTGTTTTTTCTAGGAGGTTTTTAATTATGCTGTTACCGGAAATCGATGAAATATGGCAACAGATCTTATCTATACTTAAAAAACAGGTAAGTAAACCCTCTTTCGAGATGTGGGTCAAATTCACCAGACCGGTCCAGTATCGTGATCATACAATGGTCATTGAGGTCCCCAATGACTTTGCCAAAGACTGGCTGGAAAGCCGTTATTATCACCTCATTAAAAATTCACTGGAAAAACTCCTTAACAGGGAAGTAGGGCTTTCTTTTGTTCTGCCGAGTTCAGGTGAGGCTAATTTTTATGATGATATTTTTGAGTCTGATTCCTTTGAAAAACCTGACACTTATAACAATGAACCATCAAAAAACACCTATGTTGAGAAAAATAATTTTGCGGAACTGTCTTATTCCTACCTTAATCCAAAATACACCTTTGATACATTCGTTGTCGGTAACAGCAACCGTTTTGCACATGCAGCTTCCCTTGCAGTTGCTGAATCTCCGGCCAAATCCTATAATCCACTTTTCATATACGGCGGAGTCGGTTTGGGAAAAACTCACCTGATGCAGGCGATAGGACACCATATCCTGACCCATTCACCTTCTACCAAGGTCTTTTATGTATCTTCGGAAAAATTCACCAATGAACTTATAAATGCCATACGGGATGATAAAACTGTTGACTTTCGGAATAAATACCGGACTATGGATATTCTCCTTGTTGATGACATTCAGTTCCTGGCAGGGAAAGAGAGAACTCAGGAAGAGTTTTTCCATACATTTAATGCCTTGCATGAGGCAAATAAACAGATAATAATTTCCAGTGACAGACCTCCAAAAGAAATACCTACTTTAGAAGACCGTTTACGCTCACGTTTTGAATGGGGACTTATTACAGATATTCAGCCGCCTGATTTGGAAACCAGAATAGCTATACTCAGAAAAAAAGCCAAATTGGAAAATCTCAAGGTTTCTGATGATGTGATTTCCTATATAGCTGATCAAATTCATTCTAATATCAGGGAACTTGAAGGTGCATTAATAAGAGTTATGGCATTTTCATCAATTAAAAACGCACCTATCACCCCTGAACTGGCAAATGAAGCACTAAAAGATATTCTGCCGGCCAGAAAGCCCAAAGTTATTACGATATCACTGATTCAAAAAGCTGTTTCTGAGTACTTTAACCTCAGGCTGGATGATTTTAAATCAAAAAGAAGAACCCGATCAGTTGCTTTTCCGCGACAGATAGCCATGTATCTTTGCCGGGAACTGACCGATAATTCACTTCCTAAAATAGGTGAGGAATTTGGCGGCAGGGACCATACAACAGTAATGCATGCACACGAAAAAATATCTTCAGACCTCCAGGAAGATACTGTGCTCCAGTCAACACTAAAGGAGTTAAAAAACATTATTATGCAATCAAATTGAATTGGGGATAAATATCTGGATATCAGCGGTATTTGTTGTTAATAGATGTGAATAATTTATAAGGTTTTTTCCGGTTTGTTTTTTTTGTTAATAAACAGCAGTTAATATAAACAAGTTTTCAACACCCTCTTGGATTAGGGGGACAAGCTTTGAAAACATATATCCACATATTCACATGTATTACTACTATTACTCTTTATTTTATTTAAATATAATAAAAAAGAAAAATTTAATTTACAAAAACTCCCCTTGTGGATAAAGGAGGTCTTTTTTATGAAAGTTATTGCTTCAAAAGATAATCTTTCGCATGGAGTACAGATAGTTCAAAGAGCGGTCTCGGCAAAAAACCCTCTCCCGGTATTAACAGGAATATTGGTTAAGGCTTCCGAAGGACACCTTACTTTTAGCGCCACTGATCTGGAACTTGGTATAGAATGTGTTACTCCGGCCACCGTAGAGGAACAAGGAGGAGTTGTCCTTCCGGCAAAGTATTTTTCGGAAATAGTAAGGCGGCTGCCTGATGTGACCATAAATTTTGAAAGCAGTAAAGAAAAAAATAATACCATAATCAGATATGGACAGTCAGAATTTAATCTGCTGGGAATGCCTGAAGAAGATTTTCCCAGTCTGCCTACTGTGGACAGTGACTCAGTACTGTCTGTCAAGCAGGAGCAATTTAAGACTATGATAAGACAGGTTGGCTTTGCAACTTCAACTGATGATAACAGGCCTATTTTTACCGGAATTCTTATGGAAATAGAACAGGGGAATATGAAACTTGTAGCTACCGACACACACAGGCTGGCTTACCGGATAGGACAGATTGATAAAGCTCAGGAATCTATGGAAAAATCCGTTATTATTCCAGGGAAGACACTTAATGAACTTAATAAAATAATGACCGGGGAAGGTGAAGACCTCAAGATTGCTTTTGGAGATAACCAGGTGGTATTCGAAATGCCTGGAATCAGATTTGTTTCCAGACTGATAGAAGGACAGTTTCCAAACTATCGACAGGTAATTCCACAGGGCTGCAAAACAAAAATAAAGGTTAAAACCAAAGACCTGCTGGAATCAGCCGAAAGAGCCTCATTACTGGCAAAAGACGGTTCCAATGTAATAAAATTTAATATCGAGGAAGAATACATGATGATTTCATCAAACAGTCCTGATATAGGAAAGATAGAGGAACAGGTTCCTATTGTGATGGAGGGAGAGAAGACCCAGATAGCATTTAATTCAAAGTACCTGATTGATGTAATCAAAGTAATTGATACAGAAGAGATGATGGTAGAGTTAACCGGTCCCTTAAGCCCGGGAATAATAAAGCCCATTGATGACGAAAGTTATATTTACCTGATTCTGCCCATCAGAGTTGTTTAAAGATGTTTCTGGATGAGGAGATGTTTTTAATTGCTGGTTAACGGCATTTCTCTGAGTAACTATAGAAATTATCGGGATATACAGATAGATTTTCATCCAATGTTGAATATTATTACCGGCAGAAATGCACAGGGAAAAACCAATATTCTGGAAGCACTTTTTTATACAGTTACAGGTAAATCACACCGTACCGGTCTTGATAAAGAACTTATTTTATGGGGAGAAAATTTCTTCAGGATAACACTGTTTGGAGAAAAATTTTCCGGAAGAATAAAAATTGAGATTTCCACAAGGGCGGACGGAAAAAAGATTCTCAAGGTTAACGGACAGCCTAGGAAGAAACTTAGTGAATTGATAGGTGTTATTAATGCCGTGCTTTTTTCTCCGGAAGATATGATGCTGGTTAAAGGGGGGCCTTCTGTAAGGAGAAGATATCTGGATATAGAGATATCTCAGGTAAGTCCTTATTACTGCCACAGCCTGTCTAATTATAACAGGATCTTGTCACAGAGGAATTCCCTGTTAAAGGCCGTCAGGGAAGGGGAAGAAAGTGAGGACCTCCTTAGTGTATGGGACATGCAGCTTGCAGAATACGGGGTAAATATTATAAAAAAAAGAAAAGAAGTCATTCAGAAGCTGACACCTATTGCAAGAAAAATTCATGCAAATATTACTGAGGGAAATGAAGAACTTAATCTTACATATTTGCCTTCAATAAATCTGGATATAGAAGAGGCAGAAGTAAAAGGTGAAGATATTTTTTTAAAAAAGCTGAAAGAAAACAGGAAAATGGAAATAATAAAAGGAATAACGATATCAGGACCTCACAGGGATGATATCGATATCAGGATAGGTAAAATTAATGTCAAGTCATTTGGATCACAGGGGCAGCAAAGAACCGGGGCCCTCAGTATGAAGCTCTCTGAAATAGAATTCATGAAAAATGAAACAGGGGAGTATCCGATACTCCTCCTTGATGATGTTATGTCTGAACTTGATACTAACAGAAGAAAATATCTTCTCAGGGTAGTAAAGGGTAAAGTGCAGACATTTGTTACTTCTACAGGGGTCAAAGATGTCTTTGATACTGTTATGGATAACAGCCGTATATTCGAAGTAGAATCAGGTAACATAAATATAATACAGGAGGGTTAACATGTTTATTCATTTGGGAGGAGACACTGTTGTCCCCAAAGAAGAAGTAATAGCTATTCTTAATTTACAATTAGTTAATAAATCAGATATTAATAGGGAGTTTATGGAACTCGCAGAAGATGACGGTTTTATTACCAGTATTACAGATAATGCAACCCCAAAGTCTTTTATAATAACAACAAAGAAAATTTTTCTGTCTCCTATTTCACCGACCACACTGAAGAAAAGGTCAAAAGAGGAGATTGAGAAAAATGATAAATTGAAAAAAGACAAACCGTGGTAAGCATTAGAACCACGGTTTTTGCGTTATTCTTGTGATTAACGGAATAATGTGGTAAAATATTGATTTGGAGATATTTCTTGAACGGAGGGCAACTAATGGAAGAAGTAACCCATCAGGAATACGGCGCTAATCAGATACAGGTACTCGAAGGACTTGAAGCAGTAAGAAGGAGACCAGGGATGTATATTGGCAGTACGAGCTCAAAAGGGCTGCATCACCTGGTTTATGAAGTGGTTGATAATAGCATTGATGAAGCCCTGGGAGGTTACTGTGACCTTATTGAAATATCTATAAATAAAGACGGTACGGTTACTGTTACTGATAATGGGAGGGGTATACCTGTCGATATACACCCAAAGACTGGTAAACCAGCTGTTGAAGTAGTGTTGACAATCCTTCATGCCGGAGGAAAGTTTGGCGGAGAAGGGTACAAGGTTTCCGGAGGATTGCATGGTGTAGGTGTATCTGTGGTTAATGCTTTATCCGAATGGCTGGAAGTGGAAGTCAGGAGAAATGGGTCAGTCTATTACCAGAGGTATGAAAGGGGTATACCGGTTACTGAACTTAATGAAACCGGAAAGTCTGATTCCACGGGAACAAAAATAACTTTTAAACCTGACCCGGAAATCTTTGAGGAAACAGTTTTTGAATTCAACATTCTTTCACAAAGGCTGAGGGAGCTGTCATACCTGAACAGGGGTGTAAAAATTGTACTCAGGGATGAAGCCGCTCAATCAGAAAAGGTGTTCCAGCATGATGGCGGGATTATAGATTTTGTGCTCCACCTGAACAAAAATAAGGATGTAATTCATCCTAAACCGATTTATTTTTCAGCTGAAAAAGATGATGTAATGGTAGAAATTGCCATTCAATACAATGATGGCTATGCCGAAAGTATCTTTTCTTTTGCCAATAATATTAATACACACGAAGGCGGAACTCATGAAGCAGGTTTTAAGACTGCCGTAACCCGGGTAATCAATGATTATGCCAGAAAACACAATATTCTCAAAGAGAATGATAACAACCTTTCCGGTGAAGATATAAGGGAAGGTATGACAGCAGTTATCAGTGTCAAAGTCAGGGAACCGCAATTTGAGGGTCAGACGAAAACCAAACTGGGGAACAGTGAAGTAAGGGGAATAGTCGATACCATCGTTGTGGAGGGAATGGGTACTTTTCTGGAAGAAAACCCGGCTGTTGGCAAGAAAATTGTTGAGAAGGCAGTCCATGCAGCAAGGGCAAGGGAGGCTGCCAGAAAAGCAAGGGAATTGACCCGCAGGAAAAGCGCTCTGGAAACTACTTCACTGCCGGGAAAACTGGCTGATTGTTCAGTTAAGGACCCTGCAATGAGTGAACTATATCTAGTTGAGGGAGATTCTGCAGGAGGTTCAGCAAAACAGGGCCGGGACCGGAGATTTCAGGCCATTCTGCCACTGAGGGGTAAAATAATCAATGTTGAAAAAGCGAGGCTGGATAAAATCCTGAATAATGAAGAGATCAGGGCTATGATCACGGCTTTAGGTACAGGAATATCCAATGATTTTGATATAGAAAAAGCAAGATATCATAAACTTATAATTATGACTGATGCTGATGTTGACGGTGCTCATATCAGGACACTTCTGCTGACATTTTTCTACCGGTATATGCGTCCTTTAATAGAGGCAGGTTATGTATATATAGCACAGCCGCCATTATATCTGGTCAAAAAAAATAAGCAGGACTACTACTTGTACAGTGATAATGAGCTTGATAAACTGCTGGAAAAAATAGGACGAGACGGTATATCTATTCAAAGGTACAAGGGTCTTGGTGAAATGAACCCTGAACAATTATGGGAGACAACTATGAATCCTGAGAGCAGAACTGTATTACAGGTTACGGCAGAAGATGCCATGATGGCTGACGAAATTTTTACCATTCTTATGGGAGACAAGGTTGAACCGCGGCGGGAATTCATTCAGAGTAATGCCCAATATGTAAGGAATTTGGATATATAAAAGAATTGAATCAACCAAGAGGTGAAAGACTTGACAGAAATCGGTACAGGAAAAGTACTGCCTATTGACATTAACGAGGAAATGAAGAATTCGTATATAGACTATGCCATGAGTGTTATTGTGGGCAGGGCATTACCTGATGTCAGGGATGGCCTGAAGCCGGTACACAGGCGTATTTTATATGCAATGCATGAATTGGGGATGACTCCGGATAAGCCTCATAAGAAGTCAGCCAGAATCGTCGGTGAAGTACTGGGTAAATACCACCCTCACGGGGATTCTGCTGTTTATGATGCAATGGTCCGGTTGGCCCAGAATTTTGCATCCAGGTATCCACTTATTGATGGCCACGGAAACTTTGGTTCTATTGACGGTGATTCAGCAGCTGCGATGCGTTATACTGAAGCCCGGATGTCCAAAATTGCAACCGAACTTTTGCGGGACATTGAAAAAGATACAGTCGAATATATGCCCAACTTTGATGACAGCCTTAAAGAACCTGTAGTGCTGCCTTCAAGGATACCAAATCTGCTTATCAACGGGTCGTCGGGTATTGCAGTAGGAATGGCAACAAATATTCCGCCTCATAATATCGGGGAAGTAATAGATGGTGTAATCGCATTAATCGAAAAGCCGGACATTACTCCCAAAGAGTTGATGATGACCATTAAGGGGCCGGACTTTCCTACCGCTGGCATTATTATGGGCCGTGAGGGAATAGTTGATGCTTATACAACCGGCCGGGGAGTCATCCGGGTAAGGGCTCAGGCTAGGATTGAGCGCATGGCCAATGGTAAAATGAGGATACTTGTTACCGAAATTCCCTATCAGGTAAATAAGGCCAGACTAATCGAAAAGATTGCTGACCTGGTCAGGGAGAAAAAGATAGATGGTATTACAGACCTGCGCGATGAATCAGACCGCACCGGAATGCAGATTGTTATTGAGCTCAGGCGTGATGCCAATGCCAATGTAATATTGAACCAACTTTATAAACACACCCAGATGCAGGAGACTTTTGGAGTAATTATGATTGCTCTGGTTGACGGACGGCCCCGTACCCTCAACCTGAAAGAAGTCCTGTTTTATTACCTTGAGCACCAGAAGGATGTTATTACCCGGAGAACAAGATATGAACTCAATAAAGCTGAAGCAAGGGCACATATCGTAGAAGGCCTGCGCATTGCTCTGAATAACCTGGATGCAGTAATCAAGACCATCAGGGAATCACGTACGGTGGATATTGCCAGAGCAGCTTTGATGGAAAGATTCGGCCTATCAGAAAAGCAGGCACAGGCGATTCTGGAAATGCGTCTCCAGAGGCTGACCGGTCTGGAAAGAGACAAGCTTGAAGAGGAATACAAAAATCTTGTCGAAAGAATTACATATTATAAGGCTGTACTGGCCAATGAGCACATGGTTCTGGATATTATCAAAGAAGAGTTACAGGAAATCAGGAACAAATACAATGATGAAAGAAGAACAGTAATATCAGATGATGATACCAGGATTGAAGATGAGGACCTGATTGCTGAAGAGGACATGGTAATTACAGTAACTCATTATGGGTATATCAAGCGTATCTCACTGGATACATACAGGAGTCAGAAACGCGGCGGCCGTGGTGTTACGGCTATGGGAACAAAAGAAGATGATTTTGTGGAACACATGTTTATTACAACAACACATCACTATATTCTTTTCTTTACCAAAAAAGGAAGAGTATACAAACTAAAGGTGCACGAGATTCCGGAGGCGGGGAGACAGGCTAAAGGAACGGCAATTGTCAATCTCTTGCAGATAGCAGGTGATGACACAATTACTTCTGTTATCCCGGTAAAGACTTTCGAAACTGAGTCATTCCTGTTCACTGCAACCAGAAAGGGAATCGTGAAAAAAACCCCGCTGAGTGACTACATCTCTTCAAGAAAAGACGGCCTGATAGCCCTTACCCTTGATGAAGGGGATGAATTGATAGATGTTAAACTTACTTCAGGGAATGATGAGGTTATTATCGGTACAACTAACGGGATGTCAATAAGATTCCCTGAAAAAGAAGTAAGGAGTATGGGCAGAACTGCGAGGGGTGTCAGGGGAATTACCCTGTCACATAAGGACCGTGTTGTGGGGATGGACCTTGTGCAAAAAGGTACACACCTCCTGGTGGTTACGGCAAACGGTTATGGCAAGAGGACCAGGCTCGAGGAATATCGTACTCAGGGCCGCGGCGGTAAAGGTATGATGACCATTAAACCAACCAAACGGAACGGGCCGTTGATTGGAATAAAAGTACTAAATGAAGATGAGGAGATTATGATGATTACGGCAGAGGGTATTATTATCCGGCTCTCAGTAAAAGATATTTCCTCAATGGGAAGGACTACTCAGGGTGTTACCCTGATGCGGCTTGATCAAAAGGATTCTGTGGTAGCCCTGGCCAAAGTAGCGACCAAAGATGAAGATTGAAAAGGACGAAAATTAAGTAATTTTTCAGAAAAAACGTAAATTGGAGAAGGAATTTTAAAATTAAATGCGAATACAATTAACCGAAAGAGAAATTTAGTATTAAGACCAAAATAATAGTCCCGAGGCAAGAGTCCCGAGACAAAGAGTCCAGAGACCGGTTTGTTAACCGGTCTTTCTTTGTGGACAATGCAGGCACAAAATTAGCACATTTTGTCGAAATATAGCAGAAAAAGGAATATTTTTCTTAACAAAAAAACAAGGAGTTTTAGCTTAGCGTAGGAATACAATATAATAATCACATAAAAACACAAAGCTGCGCGGCATTTGTGAAAAACTGCACTAACTTCGCCAAAAAAAAGGATTTTTAAGAAAAGCGAAGAAGTGTACAGAAATCTAGACATTGATAAGGTGTCCGGATTGGTTGGCAAACAGAATTTTAAGAAGGCCTAATACTAGTAAATTAGTAATTAAGGGTCTGCCAAAGAGTAAATATCTTGGGGGGAAAATCAAGAATATTCAGGCAAAAGATAGGGAGTGAAGAATTTATTGAAAGTATGATATGAAGTTTAAGAGAATACTGGAGGGATGAGAGAATGCTAGACGTAAGATGTGATTGTGGAAAAATAGTTTGCCAGTCAGACCATCAGTTTGTGGTAATCAAGTGCCGCCATTGTAAAAGGTTTGTTTTTATAAAAGCAGAAGATAATAAACTCTCAATATCACCAAACTTGATTAACAGGGTCAATAATCATCATCGTCACTGTCATAAGACGATGTAAAAAAGTCCGGAGACTGTTAAGTCCAGAGGCCAGCAAATATGCTGGCCTTTTTTCATCCCCGGAAATAAAAGAGTATTACTTAACAAAAAAATAAAAAGTGAAAGTCCGGAGACTGTTAAGTCCAGAGGCCAGCGAATATGCTGGCTTTTTGTATATCTTGACGGGGAGGTGACCCATAAAAAAACATCTTATGGTTCGGGAAGTATGTTTTCAGGCATCCACCGGCAAAGGGGGTAAAACAATAAGCAAAGAAGGTGAATTTTTATGGAAAATGTCAGGTGCAGATGTGGCAAGATTGTCTGCCAGCTGAAGGGTAATGTGGTATTGGTTAAGTGCCGCCACTGCAAAAGGTTTGTTATCCTTGAATTTGCCGACCATGAAGGTCAGGACGGTGAATCAGCTGTAAAACAAAACAGACCCAAAATTGAATATAAGTAAGATAGTCCGGAGACAAAAAGTCCAGAGGCCAGCAAATTTATGCTGGCTGTTTCTGTAAAGCCAGTTTTTAGTTTGTTTTGATTTAGACGTAAATTACAAGGAAGAGTAACCGGGTATTTTTTCGGAAGGTAGTGAACTGGTTCCCTGAAAGGAGGGGCTAATGTATGAAAACGATGTTTTTGCTTATTATGGTTCTGATTCTCTTATTCAGCTTCTGTATCAGTGGATACATATCCTTTTTTAAATTTCCACTAAGGGATCCCAAATTAAAGATGGTGGTGTTTATGATGATCGGTGCGGCTGCTTCAGCATTTACCTTTGTACTCTGCCTGACAATTATATGGCCGCCTGTAATGATGTAAGAAAATTGTATTAGGGAAGGGGGGAAGGCTAATGTCAGCTCTGTTTATAATTGGTGTATTGTTAATCGTTCTCTTTGGCTTCAGTGTTAGTGCATATCTTACCTATTATAAGTTTTCTATCCAGAATTTTATTGGCAAACTGGTGGTATTCCTGGTACTGGGTGTTGTTTTCTCAACTGTAACATTCACCATTTCCTTAACATTGATTTGGCCGCCGGTAATGTGACAAAACCTTTTAAAAGAATACCCGGACTTTAGTCCTGAGGCAAACCAGTCCAGAGGCCAGCATCCGATGCTGGCGTTTTTGTGAACAAGAAAGGGGTGAGATGCTCATGGGCACAAACAAAGGCCGCACCAGAAAAGCTTTTATAGTTGCCATACTATTTATAATAACATTTCTTGCATTTGGTCCGGCTGCATTTGCGGAAGACCTGCTGCAAAAGGCTGTAATAATTAATGAAGGATGTTTACGCTGTCACGCAGCCCAGGGGTTAAATGCCAATTTTGACGGAAAAACCGTCTCCCTTTATGTAGATAAGGCCAAATATGAGGTTTCCATGCATGGTACCATGCCCTGCACATACTGTCATACCAATATATCCGACTATCCTCATACAGGCGCCTTAAAGGGAAAAGAGCTTGTGGCACAGGTTAACGGCGAATGCCGCAGGTGTCATAAAGATATAGTAGCTGACTACAATAAGAGCATACATGGTCAGGTGAACAGTGCTGAAGGCAGGCAAAATGCTTATTGCAGTGACTGCCACGGTATTCACAATATTTATAAAAAAGAAGTACCTGAAGCAACTATCAATCATAATCAGGTGCCACATACCTGTGGCAACTGTCATGAAGAAGTTTTTGAGCAGTATGATCTCGACTTCCACGCAAAGTCAGTACTCTTAGGTGGCAAAGAAGCTGCCAGCTGTGTCAGCTGCCACGGCAGCCACAATATTCTTGGCCCCGGAGAAAAAGAATCCATGGTATCCCCGGAAAATACACCGAAGACTTGCGCTAAGTGCCACCTTTTTCCTCTGGAAAACATGGCCAAAGGCAAGATGCATTACAGCTTGGAACCGACCGGTGACGGCGCCGTATCATTCTGGGTTCTGATCTGTTTCTCGTGGCTGGTGATAGGATGTATTACCTTTGTTTTGGTATGTATCCTGCTTGAACTGCGTCGTAAATGGTCTGATGCCAACAAGCCTGACAGTCATTGAAGTAATTGACGTTAGTTGTAGCGGTTAATTTTTCCGGAGAATAAAAGGGGAGTAGGTGAAAACTATGGCTGATGTTAATGCTGGTTTTCCGCAAAATAAAACAGTTTACCAGCGCTGGAACATTCACCACCGCCTGGTGCACTTTGGAATTTACGCTCCGTTCATAGTATGTGCTCTCACAGGGCTGCCCATTAAGTTTCATCATAAAGCCTGGGCTCAAGCTCTTGCCTCCTTCTTTGGCGGAGGGGACGGATTGCTGTTTTGGCACCTGTTTGCGGGAACGTTGATATTTTTAACATGTATTTATCATTTAGGATATTCGCTTCTTTACGCTGTCAAGTATCGCCATAACCTGACGATACCGATGCTGCCATGGTCAAAAGGGACTTGGACCGCATTGAAGCAATATTTTGCCTACCAGTTGGGTAAGAGTGATGAACATCCTAAATTCGGGCGTTATCAGTGGAAAGAGATGTTTGACTACTGGGCTGTTTTCTGGGGGATGTTCATGATTGGCGGCTCCGGGCTTTTGATGTGGTTCCCGGAATTTACCTTCCAGTATTTTCCCAAGTGGTTTGTAGATGCCTACAGGTGGGCTCACAGTGATGAGGCTGTACTTGCAGTAGTATTTATTTTCACCTGGCACTTTTACAATGTACACTTCCAACCTGATTTCTTCCCTATGAGCTGGGTCTGGTGGGATGGCAAAATAGATTTGGAAACTATGAAGCTGGAGCATGGACTGGAACTGGAAATGATCAGTGAACAGCAACAGGAAATGCCAGGCAGAGGAACAATAATTTCTTCAGGCAGAAATTTTCCCGGATCCGGTTAATTGGACTTCCTGTTATGAAAGGAGGATAACAAGATGGCTGGTCGTTTTTCTAAAAGCAAACCACTCATTATGATTGAGTTTATTTTCTATAGTATCATATTAATCAGTTTTTTAACATGGATGCTTCCCATGGGATTTGGGAAATTTCACTAAAAAAATCCGATAAAAAGTTTTACCATCCAGCCTTTTTTGGGAAAGGAGGTCCGGTGATAGATGAGATTTATAAAGTTAATGGTGGCAATGTTTGCAGTGGCAGTAACAGCAGCATTCCTGTTCAATTTTCAGGCCTTTACAGATAAGAGTTTTAAGAAAGAAGTGGGATTCTGTGCCAACTGTCATGAGATGAAACCAAATTATTATACCTGGCTGGTCACATCCCATAATCAGTTCGGATGCTTACAATGTCACCAGGATATAACAATTGGGACATTTGCATACAAGCACTGGAGGAACGTCATTCCAACACCTGTTGAGAAGTCAGATATAATCCCGGATGAGGTGTGCACATCTTGTCACACCAATACCCGTAACGTTTCTCCTCCCGGAGATATTATATTTCCCCATGAGCTTCATGTTATCAAACAAATTGACTGTGTGGACTGCCACAGCAATGTAACTCACCTCCACGTATCTGATTACATAAAAACAGAATATGTGGATAAGAACAAGAAGTTTAATCCGGCTGTATTTACAGATACCCAGGCAAGAAGCATTATCAAAAAAGATAACCAGATATTGATGCCGGTTTGTATGCGCTGCCACAACGGGGATATGGCAACAGATGCCTGTAACGCGTGCCATAAAAACATCAAAGCTGAAGATAAAATTGTCGTTAATGAATAGCATAAAGCTAAAATTTTTCCACGAAATAAATTTTCGTGGTTTTTCTTTTTCCGGAAATAATATTCAGGCTTGTTTATTCCCGCCCCTTGTTTGTTGAAAAAAACTGTAGTAAAATATTTAAGTATTATTAACTTAGATATCTAATATGTTTACATAAACAGGAGGGAAGAATAATATGGCTGAACAGGGTACATGGAAAGTAAAAAAAGGCCTGGCAGAAATGTTAAAAGGTGGGGTTATCATGGATGTAACCACACCGGAACAGGCCAAAATTGCAGAAGAGGCCGGGGCATGTGCCGTTATGGCTCTTGAAAGGGTTCCTGCAGATATACGGGCTGCAGGGGGAGTTGCCCGCATGGCTGACCCCACAATAATTAAAAGGATTCTTGATGCTGTTACTATTCCTGTTATGGCTAAATGCAGGATCGGCCACTTTGTTGAGGCTCAGATTTTAGAGTCTCTGGGTGTGGATTATATTGATGAGAGTGAGGTCCTGACACCCGCAGATGAACAGTTCCACGTCGATAAAAACGCCTTTAAGGTGCCATTTGTCTGTGGCGCCAGAAACCTGGGGGAAGCACTGAGAAGGATTGGTGAGGGCGCAGCCATGATCCGTACCAAAGGAGAACCGGGAACCGGTGATGTTGTAGAAGCGGTCAGGCATATGCGTATGGTTATGAGTGAAATACGCAAACTGCAAAATCTGCCTGAAGAAGAATTAATGACTGCAGCCAAGGAAATGGGTGCTCCGTACAACCTGGTAGTTGAAGTGGCCAAGCTGGGCAGGCTGCCGGTAGTAAACTTCGCTGCCGGCGGGATAGCAACTCCGGCTGATGCGGCGCTGATGATGCAACTGGGGTGTGATGGTATTTTTGTGGGTTCAGGTATCTTTAAATCGGGAGATCCTGCAAAGAGGGCTAAGGCCATTGTTGCGGCAACTACTCACTATAACGACCCTCAGGTGCTGGCTGAAGTGTCAAAAGACCTTGGGGAGCCAATGGTCGGAATCAATATTTCCACTTTGGCAGATGTGGATCGCATGCAGGAAAGAGGATGGTAATATAATTATGCGTATAGGAGTTTTGGCTCTGCAGGGAGCATTTATTGAGCACGAAAAATCCCTGAGAAGCCTGGGGTGTGAGACAGTCCAGGTCAGAAAAAGAGAACAGCTGGAAAATATAGACGGATTAATTATCCCGGGGGGAGAAAGTACCACAATAGGCAAACTGATGAATGATTTTGATATTGCCGATCCCATAAAAGCGCTGGCTGAGCAGGGTATGCCTGTTTTTGGGACCTGTGCAGGTCTGATTGTTTTGGCAAGGGATATTGTGAACAGCACCCAGCCACGCCTTGGCCTGATGAATATTACGGCACGGCGCAATGCTTTTGGCAGGCAGGTTGATAGTTTTGAAACAGATCTCCAGATAGAAGGACTGGGCCCAGAGCCTTTTAGGGCCGTTTTTATCCGTGCTCCATACATTGAAGAAGTCGGGGATGGGGTGGAAGTGCTGGCAACTGTGGATGGCAAGATTGTTTTTGCCAGGGAAAAGAACTTTATGGCAGCTGCTTTTCACCCTGAATTAACTGATGATACCAGGGTTCACCGGTTGTTTATAAATTTTTGTAAAACATTTCACAATTTGCGTTGACAATCCATAACAAGGAGAATATAATATAAAATTGAAACAGTATATTGGCTGAATGAATGTTACAGAAGAAGGGGAAACCCGCCGAAGGGGCAAGGTCCGGCAATCCCAAACCGGATTAAAACTCTCAGGTATACCGGGTGTATGTTACTGTAACAGGACAGACCTCTGGAGAGACTTGTTTGCAAGCGCCGAAGGAGCAAAACCGGATTTTCCGGCGAATCTCTCAGGCAAAAGGACAGAGTGGAGGGGCGGTTTTTCCTACAATAGTAGGAGAAGCTTATTCTTCTGTTGTCGCCAGAGGTCACCGTGAGGTGGACCTCTTTTCTGTATCATTGGCTTTTCGGCAAAAAAACCTAAAAAAACGAAATATATGGCAAACATTATGAAGGGGACAGTAAATAGAGGATTTTTGAAGAGAGCCGGTGGATGGTGCAAACCGGCAAAATCCGATGTTGAATCCACCCCGGAGTGGGAAGTCTTCCAAGCTTCACCGGTTGATGCCCGTTACAGCATTTTTAAGGAGGGCCGGCTTTACCGGCCAAACAGGGTGGCACCGCGGGAAATAACCTCTCGTCCCTGAGAAAGTAAACTCTTTCTTGGGAGGAGAGGTATTGTTTTTTCTACTCGGTTCAGGAGGTGGATGAAGAGCAGGGACATATTTTTTTGAAGCCAGTAATACTAAAAAATCATGGGTACCAAAAGGATACTAAAACATAATTTTGAAGGGAGAGGTTTTTAAAATGACAGAGAGAGTATTTAATTTTAACCCGGGCCCGGCCATGCTGCCGACAGAAATACTGGAAGAAGCTCAGAAAGAGCTGCTGAACTATAAGGGAACCGGAATGTCAGTTATGGAGATCAGCCACCGTTCCAAGCAGTTTGAAGAAATAATTGTTGGCGCCGAAACGCTGTTAAAGGAATTAATGGATATTCCTGATAATTACCGGGTTCTCTTTATAGGTATGGGAGCAACCGGACAATTTGATATGATTCCCATGAACTACATAGTTGATGGTAAAGCAGGCAACTACGTCATTACCGGAAGCTTTGCCAATAAGGCATATAAAGAAGCTGTTAAAGTGGGCGAAACTCATGTTGCAGCTTCTACCAAGGAAATTAACTTTGCACGGGTGGCTAATCCTGATGAAATCAAGATGAGCGATGATCCTGCTTACCTTCATATTACCACCAATAACACTATTTTCGGGACCCAGTGGAAGACTTATCCCGAAACCGGAGATGTCCCTTTGATAGCTGATATGTCAAGTGATATCCTCTCAAAGAAGACCGATGTTTCCAAGTTCGCGCTGATTTACGCCGGGGCACAGAAAAACCTTGGTCCTGCAGGAGCTGCAGTTGTAATCATCAGGGAAGATATGATAGAAAAGTCAAACCAGGCACTGCCTACAATGTTGAAATATGATACTTATGCCAAAAACAATTCCTTATATAACACCCCGGCATCATTTACAATTTACATGATTAGGCTGATGCTGGAGTGGGTTAAATCCCAGGGAGGTCTTGAAGTTGTCCAAAAACGTAATGAGCAAAAGGCCGCCCTGGTGTATGATGCCATTGATAACAGTAACGGGTTCTATAGGGGACATGCAGAACCGGCAAGCAGGTCATTGATGAACATCACTTTCAGGCTTCCCAGTGAGGACCTGGAAAAAGAGTTTATCGCCGAAGCAGCTAAAGTAGGTCTGGCAGGTCTTAAGGGGCACCGTGAAGTTGGCGGTATCAGAGCCTCAATCTATAATGCTATGCCTGTGGCCGGCTGTGAAAAACTGGTTGAGTTCATGAATGATTTCAGGAGTAAAAAGGCTTAATCAGGTTGGCTGAGAAGGCTTATTAGATTGGCAAAAACAACTGAATTACCGGTTAATATATTACGAGGGGAGACAGACATAAAATGAAAGTATTGGTATTGGATAATGTTTCCGAAAAAGCAGTGAAAATCCTGTCGGAAGGCGGGATTGAGGCAGTTGTTAATAATAATAAGATGACAGAAGAAGAGCTTTGCGAGATCATCGGCGAATATGACGGGGTTATTGTAAGAAGCGCCACCAAAATAACTGCACCGGTAGTTGCAGCGGCAAAAAATCTTAAAATAATCGGCCGTGCCGGTGTGGGAGTTGATAATATTGATATTCCTGCAGCTACTAATGCGGGTGTAATTGTTGTTAACGCCCCTGATGGCAATACTATAGCCGCAACCGAGCAGACTCTGGCCCTGATGCTTGGTCTGGCCCGTAACCTTCCCCAGGCCCATAAGGACCTGAAGGAAGGCAAATGGATGCGGAAGGAATACCTGGGAGTTGAATTAAGGAATAAGGTCCTGGGAATTATCGGATTGGGAAGAATCGGGACTGCTGTTGCCAAGAGGGCACAGGCCTTTGAAATGAAGACCATCGGCTATGACCCCATGGTTTCTGCTGAGGCCGCCGCAGCTAATGGGATTACTTTTAAGTCCCTGGAGGATGTCCTCAAAGAGGCTGATTTCCTGACCCTGCATATTCCCAAAACCAAAGAATCACTCAACCTGATTAACAAAGATACCATTGCCATGATGAAAGACGGGGCCAGGATTATCAATGTGGCCCGCGGCGGGGTAGTTAATGAAGAGGATCTCTATGAGGCAGTAAAGAGCGGCAAACTGGCCGGAGCCGCACTGGACGTTTTTGCGGCTGAACCCACTACAGAGAGCCCGCTATTTGAACTTAATAATGTGGTTGTCGCTCCACACCTCGGGGCTTCGACCAAGGAAGCCCAGGTTAATGTGGCCCTGGATGTTGCTGAAGAGTTTGTTAATGTACTGGTTAAGGGTGAAATGGCCAAGAATGCTGTTAACCTTGCTCCTATTAAACCCGATGTTTTAGCAGCCATTAAACCCTACCTGACACTTGCAGAGAAAATTGGCAAGATGCAGTCACAGTTAGCCAACGGTTCAGTAAAGAATATAAAAATTACATATAGCGGTGAGCTGGCACAGGTTGATGTAACTCCTCTTACCACTGCTTTCCTTAAAGGGTTTCTTGAGCCCATCGCTGAGGAAGCAGGCTCGGTCAATTTTGTTAATGCACCCATAATGGCCAAGGAAAGAGGTATTGTGGTTGAAGAGGTTAAGACCGCGGAGGCCGGAGACTATACAGCATTTATTTCTGTGAAGGTTGAAGCCGACTGTGTCAAGGAGGTTTCAGGAACCCTGTTTGGTGATGACGACCCAAGGATTGTCATGATTGATGGTTACCGGATTAATGTTGTTCCGGCAGGGAACATTCTGGTGGTACCACATCAGGATAAGCCGAAGATAATCGGACCTGTTGCCAACCTCATAGGTGAACATGATATTAATATTGCCGGAATGCAGGTGGGCCGTAAGGTCGTAGGTGGAAAGGCAATCATGATCCTGGAAGTGGATGCAGCTGTACCTGATGCTACTCTGGCTGAAATTGCAAAGATAAACGGAGTCTATGACGTTAAAATGGTTTTACTGTAAGAATTGTCCGAATAGGTTTCCCGAAAACTGGTAAAACTATGTGCAGGTGTTTGAAAAACAGCAATCTATATAGTATAATTAAAAAACAAGGGAAACTGCAGTTTTCCCTATGACAGCGGGATGTGCCTCTCATCCCTGATAGAATTTCTGTCAGAGATGAGAGGTTTTATTTCCTATCAATGTTCAGGGGGCGCATATAGTGTTAGATTTAAAATTTGTTCGGAGCAATCCTGATAAAGTAAAAGAAGCCTTGGAAAAACGCGGTGAAGTTGTCGGACTGGACAAGTTTCTGGAATTGGAAGACCTGAGACGTAAGAAGCTTGTTGAAGTGGAACAGTTAAAGAACCAGCGCAACACCGTGTCTGAAGAAATCGGAAGGCTCAAGAAACAGGGACAAGATGCTGAGGACATGATTCTCAATATGAGACAGGTTTCCCAACAAATAAAGGAAATGGATGAAAAGTTGAGGGAAATAGAGGAGAAACTTTGCTATACCCTGCTCACTATTCCTAATATACCAAATGAAAATGTGCCTGTGGGGACCTGTGAAGAAGATAACTGTGAGGTCAGAAAATGGGGTGAACCCAGAAAGTTTGATTTTGAACCCATGGCCCATTGGGATATTGGTGAAAACCTGGGGATACTGGATTTTGAACGTGCCGCCAAGGTTACCGGAGCCCGGTTTACCTTTTATAAGGACCTCGGAGCCCGTCTGGAACGGGCAGTAATTAACTTCATGCTTGACTTACATACCCGGGAACATGGTTATGTGGAGGTTTTCCCTCCCTTTATGGTAAACAGGGACAGTATGACCGGAACAGGCCAACTGCCTAAGTTTGAAGAAGATGCCTTCAGAGTTGATAATATCGATTACTTTCTGATTCCCACTGCAGAAGTACCGGTTACTAACCTGTACAGGGATGAGATCCTGGAGGGAGACAAGCTTCCTATATATCACTGTGCATACAGTGCCTGTTTCCGGGCTGAGGCAGGAGCTCACGGGCGTGATACCAGGGGGCTTATCAGGCAGCACCAGTTCAACAAAGTGGAACTGGTCAAGTTTACTAAGCCGGAAGATTCATATGATGAATTGGAGAAGTTGACCGCGAATGCAGAAAAAGTACTGCAGCTTCTCGGGCTTCCTTACCGTGTGGTCTGCCTGTGTACCGGCGACCTGGGGTTCAGTTCTGCCAAAACTTATGATATTGAGGTATGGCTGCCCAGTTTCGGGACCTACCGGGAGATATCATCCTGCAGTAATTTTGAGGATTACCAGGCCAGAAGGGCGCAAATAAGGTTCCGCAGGGAACCCAAGTCCAAACCCGAATATGTGCACACCTTAAACGGTTCCGGACTGGCTGTGGGCCGGACAGTAGCCGCCATCCTCGAGAACTGCCAGCAGGAGGATGGAAGTGTGATCATACCTGAGGTATTGCGGCCCTATATGGGTGTTGATAAAATCGCCAAATAGTAGCAAAATGCTTTTGTTGACAACGATTTTTTTCTATGTTATACTCTAGAATGTATCGGACGGAGGGGTGTCCGAGCGGTTTAAGGAGGCGGTCTTGAAAACCGTTGAACTCTTACGGGTTCCGTGGGTTCGAATCCCACCTCCTCCGCCATTAACTAGTAGGCAGTTGGCAGTTAACAATGTGATAACTGCAATTGACAATGGTGGCAAAACAAAATAGCTTAAGTAAAGTAAAATGCAAAGGCTGTTCAGAAGCGAGCATAGCAAGGAAACAATTTTTGCCGAGGCCGAGGCGTACTGGCTGTACGTTGAGGTCTCGGGAAAAATTGTTGTCGCCGCTAGGCGAAGCTTATTAACAGCCGCGACGCGAATACGGAGAGATGGCCGAGTAGGTCGAAGGCGGTCGCCTGCTAAGCGATTATACG
>JAENZJ010000006.1 GCA_016841325.1 Thermincola carboxydiphila | reverse complement strand
CTGTTCCTCTGCAGGAGTCTGCTCTTCTGCAGGGGCCTGTTCCTCTGCAGGAGTCTGCTCTTCTGCAGGGGACTGTTCTTCCATAGGAGTCTGCTCCTCTGCAGGAACCTGTTCTTCTGCAGGTTGGTCCATTAATGGTTCATAGTGTTCTATAACGTCAGGTCCTGCATGGATGCCCGTTTCCGCAGGCATGGCATCCTGGGCTAGCACTATTCCGGGGAAAGCAACGAAAAGGAGCATAATCAGCACCAGGAAACCGGGAATAGCCCAGCTTCTATTTCGCATAATACCCTCCTTTCTGTACAGTGTTAGTTTTACCATAAGAAACCTTTCCACAGGGACTTAAAAATTCAGACACCCGGGAAAGGTTTCATTGGACTAAGTACATTATAACGTAACATGTGAGTGTTTTCACCAAGTATAATCTGGTGCCAGTGGGAGGGTTTTGTTTTGTTTCCATCAATCTTAACAATTTTGTAACATTCCTTAATCGGCCTGAAACAATTGTTATTTATAGTAAAGTATGAATCAGATAACACAGAACCGGTTGCAGCACATTAAAAAACCGGTAACAGCTCAGCCTTTACGTGAGCTTATTACCGGTTCTGAGACAACCTGTTTATGCTAAATTCTATTTTGCAAAAATGTGGCTTCCAATCTGCCTTATGATTGTCCGGGACCATACCCATTTGCTCTGGGCAGTAGCCGGGTTCCAATAATAGATCGCCCCGTAGGAGGGATCCCATCCATTCAGGGCATCCTGAACTGCCTTGTATGCTGTTTCATCAGCAGCCAGATTGATCTGCCCGTCATCAACTGCAGTAAAAGCGCCGGGTTGATAGATGACTCCCGGTATAGTATTGGGGAAATCAGGGTGCTTCACCCTGTTCAGGACAACCGCGGCAACGGCAACCTGCCCCTCATAGGTCTCCCCCCTGGCCTCTGCATGGACCGCACGGGCAAGCAGGTTGAGATCACTTCTGGAATAACTCCTGGATACTGTTGTGGTCACCCGGGAAGACGTTCCCGGAATGCTCAGGACCTGTCCCGGATAAATTATATTGGTTGACAGGCCATTGGCCCTTTTTATCTCATCTACAGAAACACCAAAACGCTTGGCAATAAGGTAAAGACTGTCTCCCCTGGCGACAGTATACCCAGACCCGGAAGCTAATGAAGCAGACCCGGAAATAACCAGCCTCTGTCCCGGGTAAATCAGGTCACCGGTCAGCCCGTTTGCTGATTTAAGCGCCGACACCGTGATTCCGTGTCTCTTAGCAATAAGGTACAGGGAATCACCCTTTTGAACCGTGTATGTATCAGCAGCACCGGCGAGGCCAGCCATCAGGACAATCATAAGCATGGTAACAACTACAATAATAGTGTTCCTCAAAACCATTTTTTTCACTCTATACCCCCTTTCCTATATCCGGACAAGTCCGATACCTCAAGTATAAAGGATAACATCTCCGGGGATAAGGGTGAAAAATTATCCAATTTGACCAACAAGCCCCATACTGCAGAGTATGGGGCTTATCCAATCTGGCAGGGAGTATCCCGGCCGTTTAATCTAATACCAATTTTTTCTATCCATTGTAATCGAAGACATCAAAGTAAGTCAATCAGGAAGAATACGACCCCGGCAACCACGGCTGACAGTGGAGCTGTGAGCACCCATGCGTTCACAATGTTCCTGGCTACAGTCCAGCGGACCGCAGACATGCGCTTGGTAGCACCCACACCCATTATTGCAGAAGAGATGACATGAGTTGTACTTACGGGCTTACCAAAAAATGAGGCCCCTATGATAACCAGTGCCGCCGATGTTTCCGCAGCGAACCCGTGAACCGGTTCCAGCTTGATAATCCTCGACCCCATGGTTTTGATAATCCGCCAGCCACCAACAGACGTGCCCAGGGCCATTGCAGTGGCACATGCTATAACAACCCACAGTGGCACATGAAACTCTTTAATAATTCCTGCAGATACCAGGGCTGCCGTAATTATGCCCATGGACTTCTGGGCATCATTGGAGCCGTGGCTGAAGGCCATAAAGGCTGCTGAAACTATCTGCAGCTTGGAAAAATACCTGTTCACAATACGGGGGGCAACATTACCCACCAGGAAAAATATCAGGCGCATCACAATAAAAGCGATTATAAAGCCAATGATTGGTGACCCTATCAGAGGGATAAAAATTTGTTCCACCAGTCCTCTGCCGTTAAGCACAGAAATGCCCTGGCTGGCCACTACGGCTCCGGCGACCCCGCCTATCAGGGCATGGGAAGAACTGCTGGGCAGGCCATAATACCAGGTAAACAGGTTCCAAATGATCGCTCCTGCCAAACCTGCTATTAAAACCTTATTATTAATCAGATGAGGACTCACAATACCGCTTCCGATAGTATGGGCAACCTTTGTGCTGACCAAAGCCCCGACAAAATTAAGGACCGCAGCCATAAATATTGCCTTGGCCGGTGTGAGCACCCGGGTAGATACAGAGGTTGCAATAGCATTTGCTGTATCATGGAATCCGTTGATAAAATCAAATGCCAGCGCCAGGATGATGACAATTGCTATAAGCAGAAAATCAGGCATATTTGACCACAACTCCACGAATCAGTTTGGCAATCTTCTCACATCTGTCCAGAGCTGTCTCCAACTGTTCAAAAACCTCTTTCCACTTTATCACCACAATGGCTTCCTTACTATTCTTAAACAAGTCGGCAACCCCATAACGGTATATCTTGTCACCCTCTGATTCAAATTTTTTGATCTCATAACAGATATCCATGATCTGTACTGTATTTGACTTCATCTTCTTAAGGTAAGAAACGGCATCCTTCACTTTCCCTGTAGCCCGGACAAACACATCAACCATTTCCCGGAATTTCTTATCAGGTTTCCCGGCTTCATATATTACCATCTTTTCAACGGTGCTGCACACCGAATCCAGGACCTCATCAAGTTCCCGTGCCAGGCTGTAGATATCCTCCCGGTCAAAGGGAGTCATAAATGTCTCATTGAGCTTGTCAATAATCTCATCAGTAACCTTGTCTCCCTTTTGTTCCAGTGCTATGAGCTCATTAAGTCTTTCTTCCATTGTCTCATGTTTGGCCATCATGTCCTGAAGCAGCACCGCTCCCTGGTGCAGTATATTAGCTGCCTCTTCAAAGAGTTCAAAGAACTGGTCATCAGCCGGTTTAAATCTTCTAAACATGGTTTCCGTCTCCTTCTTAGTTATTTCTGGGCAAATGGGTGCCCTGACAACCCAGGGCAATGAGATATTCGTATTAAAATTATGTTAATATTTGTTAATATTAAAATTACGTTAATATTTGTTAAGATAATGTTAAGACCCAAATATATGAGTTTCGACTGAGTTCTCCATATTCCTTTTAATTCAATGTTAATTTTATGTTAAATACCAAAAGGGGGCCCATAAGTGATATGCTCCTTTTGGGGAGGGGCGGGGGAAAGAAAAAACATTCCTTTGAATTTGACAAAAAGTTAGGGACCATGCCCCATAAGTAATTTACTTATGAGACGGTCCCATTAACATTCATATAGCAAAAACCTATGCAAAGTTGGCAATAATAATATCACCTTTCTGTAGAGACTTCCTGACATCAATAATCCTCTGGTTCGCTGAGCCCCTAAATGCAAGGGTTAAGTCCTTTTGGGATTCAATAAAGGGCCCGTCCACCAGATAATCTGTGATTTCAAGGAGTTTCCTTACAGCAGGATCCTCCTGTCCAATTTCCAGAAGTTCCTCCCATGTATACCCGGTATATGTCATTATGTCCAGACCCTTTTCCCGGATCTTTTTTCCCAACCGGGCAAAGGCTGCTGCCTGCATAAAGGGTTCTCCTCCCGAAAAGGTGACCCCTTTTACCAGTTTTGTTTTTTCTATCAGGCTGAGAATAGCGGATTCTTCCATGACCTGGCCGCCTGCCGGGTCAAGGGTTTCCGGGTTATGACACCCTTTACAGGCCCTTGGGCATCCCTGGGCAAAGACAACAGTCCTGATTCCGGGTCCGTCCACCACTGATTCCGTAATTACACCTGCGACTCTCAATTTCATAAGCTACTCCTTATACCTGACCAGGTCAATCAGGGCTTCATCAGCAACCCTTTGTGCCAGTTCGTCAGGATAATCACCCTTGTAAATGACCTTGTCCACTCCGGCGCTGATCAGCAGCTTGACACATGAGACACACGGCTGAATGGTAACATATACGGTTGCCCCTTCGAGGATATCTCCATGTAATGCTGCCTGCGCCACCACATTGGCCTCAGCATGAACCGCCCAGCATAATTCATGCCTCTCACCTGAAGGTATGTCTAACTCCTCCCTCAGGCAGCCCCTCTTGTCACAATGTGTCACGCCCGATGGTGCACCATTATAACCGGTACAGATAATTTTCCTGTTTTTCACGGCAACAGCGCCTACTTTTCGCCTGAGACAGGTTGACCTAGTGGCAACCAGTTCGGCTATCTCCATAAAATATTGATGCCACGAAGGCCTTGACATGAAAAGTACCTCCTCCTTAACTTCATGTTCAGTGATTACTCCCTTTCCAGCAGGCTGTGGCATACCCGGTCACGGAGTTCCGCCTGTTTGGCATCATTGAATCTTTCGACAGTACTTAAATAGCCTGTAATCCGGCGGACACGTTTAATATCAATGGAACCACACATGGGACACTCATCTTTATTGATAACACCCGTATAACTACAGCTCATACAGTAATCCACAGGGAAATTGATCCCGGCATAACCGATATCTGAATCTTTCATATGCCGGATAACCGTTTCAATAGCTTCAAGGTTGTGTATCGGAGGTGACGGGAATTCCACATAAGTGATATGACCGGCATTACAGTACTTATGATATGCTCCTTCAATAGAAATCTTATCAAAAATGCTAATCTTATGGCCTACAGGGATATGGAAGGAGTTAGTATAGTACTCACCGTCGGTAACACCGGGAATCTCCCCGTATTCCCTGCGGTCAATCCGGACAAACCTGCCTGACAGGCCTTCTGCCGGAGTAGCCAGGAGGGTAAAGTTAAGCTTATACTCCCGGGTCGCCTCATCCATTTTTTTACGCATAAATTCGACAATCTGCAGGCCCAGCTCATTGGCATCGGCGGATTCACCATGATGTTTGCCGACCAGAGCCTTCAGAGTCTCGGCCAGTCCGATAAACCCTACTGATAAAGTCCCGTGTTTGATAACTTCTTCAATAGTATCATTGGGCTTCAGTCCCTTGGAATTAATGTAAAGCCCCTGCCCCATAAGGAACGGCATGTCCTTTACCTTGAGCCGTGCCTGGACAGTGAACCTGTGGTAAAGCTGCTTTATGGACAGGTCAAGAATCTTGTCAAGCTCTTTATAGAACTTGTCAATATTGGTCCCTGCCTTAATGGCAATTCTGGGGAGGTTAAGTGTGGTAAAGGAAAGGTTGCCGCGGCCTTCGGAAATCTCCGGACCGTTTATGTTTCCAATAACCCTGGTACGGCACCCCATATAGCTGACTTCTGTGCCATACTGCCTGTTGAATGAGGAATCCATAAAGCTAAATGTTGGGTTAAGCCTCCTTGAGGCCACCCGGATAGCCAGTTTAAACAGGTCATAGTTAGGATCTTCTTCATTAAGGTTAATGCCTTCCTTAACCCTGAAGATGATATTGGGGAATATGGGGTTCTCACCCCTGCCGAGTCCTTTCTCATAAGCCAGGAGCAGATTCCTGACTACCTTACGGGCTGCAGGTGAAGTATCTGTACCGATATTGAGGCTGGAAAATGGCACCTGTGCACCAGCCCTTGAATGCATACTGTTGAGGTTATATATAAATGCCTCCATGGCCTGATAAGTTTCGTTTTCATCTGCATCCCTGACAAAATGGGCAATATCAGTATCAAAAAAGGGGAATGCCTGTCCACCATGCATATCATTCTGTGAACTCTGGAGGATTATTGCTGCCAGGGCAGTTGCTGATGCCGGCCTTTTAGGCGGCCGGATATAGCCGTGCCCGTTATCAAATCCCTCCGCAAGCAGACGGCCCAGGGGGATCTGGACACAGGTAAGAGTTTTACCGTAAAAATCGAGGTCGTGAATATGAAAGTCCCCATTTGTATGTGCATGTGCCTGGTCTTCGGGAATAAGTCTGGAGAGGTAATACTTTTTGCTGGCAGCGCTTGCTATCTGGAGCATTTTAGCTGACGGGGAGTTGCTGACATTGGCATTTTCCCTGTTTGTCTCCACAAGTATTTCTTCAACCGCATCCATTAATTCGGACTTGGCATCCCTGATCCTGGTCCTGCTTGCCCGGTACAGTATATAAGCCTTGGCTGTCCTGGCATGGCCCCTCTCAATGAGGACCTTTTCGACACAGTCCTGAACATCTTCAACCGAAAAGATGTTATCATTGAACTGCTGCCTGAGCTGTTTAAGCACCTCAAGCGTTAATTCCATAGCGAGGGTCCGGTCTTCTCCACCTACGGACTGTGCTGCTTTGAAGATGGCATCGGTAATTTTGCTCTCATGAAATTCTGCCAGCCTTCCATCCCTTTTCCTGATGGCTACAAAGCCGCCTGCCCGGATAGAGCGCAGTTCCGCCAGATTGTTTGTTGTCAAACTCTCTTTTTCAAGAATCATTAACTAATCCTCCCCTATGCTGTTTTGGTAATTTATTTGGCTTTCTTCTTTAATAATTTCTCCAATTCATCAATAAAGCTGTTGATGTCCTGAAACTGCCGGTAAACTGAGGCAAACCTGACATAAGCGACTTCATCCAGTTTCCTCAGCTTGTCCATCACAAGTTCCCCTATCTGTTCGGAGCCCACCTCACTGTCCATCCGGTTCCTGATTTCTTTTTCTATATCATTAACAGTCTGTTCCATCTGGTGCATTGTAATTGCCCTTTTTTCAGCCGCTTTAATGATTCCGCCAAGAATTTTGGACCTGTCAAACACTTCCCTTCTGCCATCTTTTTTCACAACAACCAGTGGAATCTCGTCCACCTTCTCATATGTGGTAAACCTCCGGCCACAGTCAGAACATTCCCTTCTCCTGCGGATGGCATTACCGTCATCTGCCGGCCGGGAATCCAAAACCTTGCTTTCCATAAATCCGCAGTACGGACATCTCATAATAATCACCCTGAAGCCTTTAGAATAATGGTCTCCCTGTGTTGCCACAAAACCTCAATATATTGGGCACATTTCCATTATAGGGCACTATATCTAGTGAGTCAAGGAAATTCCTCCCAAAACACGAAGTTTAAATTTTCGAAAAATAACAGAAATTTTGTCGCAAAAAAATGGCTCCCTTATATGAATAAGGCAGTCATTTTACTTTTAGTATATTGCATTATTACTTGTATCCCCATAGTCGGAGAGCTCAACAAGGATTACATCCAAACCAAGTTTCTTGATTTTGTGCCAGGGTATCACCACATCATCATTCCGGCCCAGAAATCCAAAAACCCTTCCGCCGCTGGGTAATACGACTGACCTGATCCGGCCTGCTTCAAGGTCTATCTCAATGTCTTTTATCAGGCCAAGCTTCTTACCGTTTAAAACATTGATCACTTCCCGCATTCTCAAATCCGAGATTTTGACCATTTCAGTCTTCCACCTCCTCACTCCTATTATATGAGGAAGGTTGTCAGAATGTGCAGCCATATTAGCATTTTTTATACCGGCCTGTCCTGGCTGAAAACACCAACAAAGCCCCCTGTAAGGAGGCTTGTGGTACCTAACCGAATATTCCGTTAAACAGTTCAATAATTTTATACCTTACTTTTACATTGTCATGTTCTTCTTTTTGGTTCACAGGTTCAGTATACTCATTTTCGTGTTCCACACCATGTTTGTAAACTGTCGCTGCTGTGACTGCTTCCGGGTTGGCAAAACCAGCCTCCGGTTCCGGGGCCCCCATTGACCTGGATACGTCTACAAAGCACAGGGGCGGGAAAAGGACACACCACCAGTTAGCCCCCTGACCGTCACCGATAACAACCCGTACAGCTTCATAATTCCCGGCCGGAAGGGTCAGGTCTCCGTAACTCTTCACAGGAAAATCAAAATTACCTAACTGGACACTGACAGGGTAGTCCTCTCCCCAGTCCTTTACTTCTTCCACTGCAATTGACCTGATTTCTTCAAGGTGAGAGGCCGCAATTTCCCTGGCCTGGTCAAGATTTTTGGCCTCACTGAATTCAGGGGTCATTTCCTTTACTATCAGGTCCCTGACCTTCCTTTTCAATGCCTGGTCCCGGTCACTGTCACTGTTGGCAATGACATGAAACCTGATCAGGTTGTGCTGGTTATATGCCTGGACATATTGTCCCGGTTCTTCTCCCGTTTCTGCCAAGGCCACAATTTTGGTATCACTTGCACCCAAAGTCAGCAGCACGGCAACCATTACGGTTACCATTGCCGTTACTACAGCTGTGGCAATTTTTATTACTTTCCTCCGCATCAATTATTCCTCCTGTTCCTTCCTATCTCTCTTTACAATATCCAGATTAAGAATTGTCTTTTTTATATCTTTTCACAAATTCCCTGATTTTAGTCTTTCACATGTGTTTTCTCATATGTTTCAGAGCAGCTTTTTCCAGGCGGGAGACCTGGGCCTGAGAAATGCCAATTTCTTCAGCCACTTCCATCTGGGTCTTGCCTTCAAAAAACCTGAGTGAGAGAATCAGTTTTTCCCGGTCACTGAGTTTACGCATGGCTTCCCGTACTGAAATGCCTTCAAGCCAGTTTCCGTCCTGATTTTTCTCATCACTTATCTGGTCCATCACAAAAATGGGGTCACCCCCGTCGTGATAGATAGGTTCAAATAACGAGATAGGTTCCTGAATGGCGTCCAGGGCAAAAACCACTTCTTCCCTGGGCATTTTGAGTTCACCGGCAATTTCATTTATTGAAGGTTCCCTGGAATACCGGTTAACCAGGCTGTCCCTGACCTGCAATGCCTTGTAGGCGACATCCCTGAGAGAGCGGGAAACCCGTATCGGGTTGTTGTCCCTTAGGTAACGCCTGATTTCACCAATAATCATAGGTACAGCATAAGTCGAAAACTTCACATTCTGGCTCAGGTCAAAATTATCGATAGCCTTCATAAGCCCTATACACCCTACCTGAAAAAGGTCGTCAACATATTCACCCCTGTTGGTGAACCGCTGAATCACGCTGAGGACCAGCCTTAAATTACCGTTTATCAGCTTGGAACGTGCTTCTTTGTCACCGGCCTGCATTATCACGAATAATTCCCGCATTTCACTGCTGGTCAAAACTGGTAGTTTGGAAGTGTTAACTCCACATATTTCTACTTTGTTTATCATCATCAGCATGACACCCTTTCCGGTTTCAGGTTGAGATTTCATTAGGATTATTGCCCAAAAAAAATAGGTTTATACACATAAACCCCGTTAACAGAAAGGAGGTTCCACAGACTGTAATGTAGAAATTTAAAACTACGGAACCCCAAAAATTATTTTTAAAGGCAGGTTTTAAAATGGAGAATGAGTTCACCGGCCCTGATAATAATGAACAACCTCATAATAAACAAAAAACCAGGAAGGGTATCTGGGCCCTTCTTGGCGCTTTGCTGCTGCTCCTGAGCAAATTTAAATTTATTATATTCTTCATGCTGGGGAAGTTAAAATTTCTCCTCGTATTTCTGAAATTAGCAAAATTCCTGACTACTTTCGGGTCTATGCTGCTTATGGTCTGGGTCTATGCAAACTTCTATGGCTGGATTTTTGCCGTCGGGTTCGCACTGCTAATCTTCGTACACGAGATGGGACACTTTCTTACCGCCAAATATGTGGGCCTCAATGTGTCTGCCCCTATTTTTATCCCCTTTATGGGGGCCTTTATCACCATGAAAGACCATCCGGCTGATGCCGTTACCGAAGCTAAGGTAGCAGTGGGCGGACCACTTGTGGGTAGTTTTGGGGCTTTTTTATGTGCTGCCATGTACTCCCTCTCAGGTCAGGATTTTTGGCTGGCCCTGGCATATTCAGGGTTCATGATCAACCTGTTTAACCTGATACCCTTTCACCCTCTTGACGGGGGGCGAATAGTGTCAGCAATCTCACCGAAAATGTGGCTGGTGGGGATTCCCCTTATCGTAATGGCAGCCTTTAAGTTTTTTAACCCGATACTTTTCCTGCTCCTTATCCTGGGGTTAACCCAGATTTACCGTCAGTGGAAATCACCCAATCAAGAATACTATAATACTCCTTTAACCACCAGGGCAGTCTTTGCCGGTCTCTACTTCGGACTGCTGATTATTCTCGGCAGCAGCATGAAACTCATCCTTGATTACCACTCGGCCCTGCTAAACGGTTAAGTGCCTAAGACTCTTTTTACTACACCTGTATCAGGGCCATAACAGCCATGCCCACCAGCAGGGTCCACACAAGGCTGCGTGTTTTGATGGCAACGGCAAAGGCCGGGATGGCGGCTACCAGATAACTGTTGGCAAAGCTTATTGAAAGGCCGTTATCCGGCATTAAGACCGCAGGCGCTATTATTGCCCCCAGGACAGCTGCCGGGACAAAACCCAGCCACCAGATCACCGGCTCCGGTATCCTGAGCTTGCTTAAAATGACCATGGGAAACATCCTGGGAAGGTAATTCACCACCCACAGCCCAAATATCAAAAGGTAGATTTCTGTTTGTTCCGGCACAGAATCACCCCAATCGTTGCTGCAATCACCGTTGCAGCAATAATATTGGCACTGTTCCTGGTAAACATGGCCAAAACAGTGGATATTAAGGCAGAAATCACGGCAACCCAAAGGGTGTTACGGTCCTTAACCTGCCATATCAGCAGGGCAATAAACATTGCCGGCAGGGCAAAATTTACCCCAAAACGGTCAATATCAGGAATCAGGTTGCCGACTGCAGCGCCGATAGCGGAGTTTACGGTCCAGGACAGGTGGGAAAAAATATTCACACCCAGCATAAAGTCCCTGTCTGCCTCTTTACGGTCAAATTCAGCCATGTTGACGGCAAAGGTCTCATCAGTGATCCCAAAGGCCAGGACGGCCTGCACTATACTTGGCATTTTCCTCACAACCGGTGCCATAGAGGCACTAAACAGCAAGTATCTCAGGTTAACCAGAAAATTGGTCAGCAGTATTGCGGGGATACCGACACCGGCGCTTAGCAGGCCCACTGCAATAAACTGGCCTGAACCGGTAAAAGACGTCAGTGACATTAAGGCAGTCTGCATAACAGTAAGCCCCTTTTCCCTGGCAATTACTCCAAATGCCAGGCCAAGGGGCATGTAACCAACCATTATGGGTACAGATTTTTTTACACCTGCAAAAAAGCTGGATCTGCTCATTCCATCATCCTCTGTCATTATTTCATAATATCCTTTTCTTCTACACCATATTTGTTTTTTCCTGCTATTCCATCCGGTGTATTTCTTTACGCAGTCTCTTCAGTATCCTTTTCTCCAGTCGTGATATGTATGACTGGGAAATTCCCAGCATATCGGCAACCTCTTTCTGGGTTTTTTCCACACCGTCAGCCAGTCCGAAGCGAAGCTCCATTATCCTGCGTTCCCGGCCGTTTAGCTTATGCAGGGCAAGATTCAGCAGTTTTTTGTCAACTTCCTCTTCCAGGCATTTATAAATAATATCATTTTCAGTGCCCAGCACATCTGATAACAACAGTTCATTCCCATCCCAGTCAATATTCAAAGGTTCGTCAAAGGAAACCTCAGACCTCGTTTTACTGTTTCTCCTGAGATACATCAGGATTTCGTTTTCAATACACCTGGAAGCATATGTTGCCAATTTAATTTTCTTTTCAGGGTCAAATGTATTTACAGCTTTTATAAGGCCTATTGTACCGATAGACACCAGGTCCTCAATCCCGACGCCCGTATTCTCAAACTTTCTGGCAATATACACCACCAGCCTGAGATTTCGTTCAATGAGGACACTCTTTACTGTCTTGTCACCCGATTCCAGCCTGGAAATCAGGAAAGACTCCTCATCGATTGACAACGGAGGCGGCAGAGCCTCACTACTGCCGACATAGTGAACCTCTGACCTTAAACCCAGTTTTAACAGCAACCTGAGCAATTTTAACCTTACCAGCCATTTAAACCGCATAAACCTGTTCAATTTCCTCCAAACCTCCTTTTTTTTCAGGCTGTAAGTCTCTCAAGCACTTCCGGATGCAGAAGCGCCCTGTAGGACCCTTCAGGACTAAGCTGCCGATGATAGACACCAACTATTACATCACGGACAGAGACCGGCTCTGTCCCGTCCCAAACTTCCACCCGGTCCGGGCGGAATCCAATCAGCATACCGTGTTCCTTCCCCAGGGAACAGAATGGAATTACCCTGAACCTGGTGACCCACGGGGTGTTGGACAGAGAATTCAGGACCATCATTAAATCAGGGTCCCGGTCGTTTTCAAAGGCCATCCGGACTTCGGCAGGAAACAGGTTTTTGAGTGCATTGTACTCAACAACCACAACCGGGGTCCTGCTTAAGGGGTCCTGCAGCCGGTTTCCGGTATCTATGAGGGCATCGACGGTGACCGCCGAATCATCAAACAGCACCTTCATAGACACACGGAACAGGTCCCGGACCATCCTGGTCTGAATCAGTTTTCCGGCAAACCGGGTCAGCATCAGATATAAGACCACGGTTACCGCTAATCCGGGCAAAAAATAACCAGCCACCTGGCGGGATAGGTCGGTAATCTGTGTATAATACGGACTTGTTCTGAAAGAATAGAGGACTCCCAGGAACAAACCCCCGAGGGAAAATGAGATAATATAGAATACTGTCAGGGCAGAAAGAAATCTCCTCAGGCTCAGAGGTGCGAAAACCACGGCAAACATGAATACCGAGAATGCTGTTTTCAACCCCAGGGAATGCAGGAGTTCCATTTGCGGGAAGGCCGCGGCACCCGAATACAGGGCCCCGGTCAAGGCTCCGGCAGCTATTCTCGGCCATCGGGCGGTGAGCTTACTGAACCTGGCTGTCCCCCACAATATAAGCCCATTCATCAGCAAACTGACAGCAAAGGCAACGTCCGGGTAGACATACACTACCTTTTGGACCCCCATTTCGCCACCACCATATTATGTAATTTCATACTAAAATTATATGTCAGTCCTCCGGAGTATATGACGAGTTTTACTTGCTGCCCGTTTTTCACATGGCAGCATTCTTATTCATTATACAATGCCCGGATATAGAAATTTGTCAATAGGTGGGGCAGGCACCAAAAAATATCTCGCCTTTTTCCGCAGGTGGAGGCAAAGAGAGAACATTTTTCGCATTATGGTGAGCGCTCCCGTAATTAAAGGCCCGGCGGCCTTTCGCCATCGTCGGACATGCGGGGACTTCTTGCCTTGTTGCCGGTGATTTGCAGCCAAACTCATGACAGCGGCAGTGCCAGGAAAATCTTATACAATATCTGCCCCTATTTTGGTTTAGCTGCCCTTTTAAGAGGATATACTAAGCATTGCTACTAAAGGAGGGGTTTTAATGAAAGATAGGTTCATAATCGGCTTTGTATCCGGGGTAATCGCGGGAATATTACCTAACATTTTTAATTGGAGCGCTTACCATCTTCACCTGTCTACTTTACGATGGGCTGACTTTATGGGGGCATTGGTTTATGGAAAAAAACCTGTAACTATTGTTGAAACCTATTTTGCTACAGTATATGTATATTTTTTCTTGGGCTTATTAGGGATACTGTTTTCCTATCTAATTCCGAAAATTACAAGTAAGAATTATTTATTTAAAGGAGTCATTTTCAGTCTTTTCATATGGTTCCTGGCGCATACGATAACTGTATTATTTAAAGTTCCCGAGCTTACGAATCTTCCATTAAAAACTGCTTTATCTAACAGTGTAAGTGCAATATTATGGGGTCTTTCTCTGGGATATACCTTGAGCTGGTTTGATAACAGAGTCAAAACAAAAAAGGGCCCGTAACTTTAGTAATATGATGTTTGAATGCAACTTTATCCGGAAAGCAAAAAACTGCCGGCTTATTAAAAGCCGGCAGCATTATTTTCTAGAAGAAATCGAACAGCGGTTTTTTAAGCTGAACTGAAATTAGTGCCATCACCAAAATGAATGTAAAGATAGCTCCAACAAAGAAAAATCTCTTAAATCCCCCGGAAGGCGCCAACATATACCAGAAAAGGCCTGTACCCTTTTCCCCTCTTTCCGCTTCCCTGTCCTTCATTTTAGCGAATCTCTGGGCACATGAAGGACATTCATCCAGGTGGCTTTCCATCTCTTTCCTGAGGGCCTCTGACAGCTTATCATCGATAAGGTCAAACATTAGGTATCTACACTCATGACAATTCAAGGAACCTACCCCCTGTGCCCTTATTTCCGGCGCAGGAATGCCGGAATATCGAGGTCATCGGTTGCAAAAGGTTTTATTTCGAGTTCGGAATTAATTTCCTTGCGATTGAACTTCTGGTCAAAGCCTGTAGCGATCACGGTTACCCTGACTTCGTCTTCCATCGACTCATCGATTACTGCACCAAATATAATGTTTGCTTCAGGGTCGGCAGCCTGGGCTATAATTTCAGCAGCCTCATTGACCTCAAAGAGTGCCAGGCTGGAACCGCCGGTAATATTCAACAATACACCCCTAGCCCCTTCAATTGAAGTTTCCAGAAGGGGACTGGAGATAGCTGACTCTGCAGCCTCTGAAGCCCGTTTCTCACCTGTGGCCACACCGATTCCCATTAAGGCAGACCCGGTCTCAGTCATGATTGTCTTCACATCGGCAAAATCGAGGTTAATAAGGCCGGGTACCGCAATCAGGTCAGATATGCCCTGGACACCCTGGCGGAGCACATCATCGGCAATCCTGAATGCCTCTACAATAGAAGTATGTTTATCGATAACCTGGAGCAGCCTGTCATTGGGAATGGTAATCAGGGTATCTACCTTATTCTTTAGGTTGGAAATACCCCCTTCCGCCTGGGTCAGGCGCTTTCTCCCTTCAAAGGTGAAGGGTTTGGTGACTACTCCGACGGTTAGGGCGCCAATTTCCTTGGCTACTTCAGCCACTATTGGAGCAGCCCCGGTCCCGGTGCCGCCGCCCATACCGGCAGTAACAAATACCATGTCAGCTCCGTTGAGGGCCTTGGCTAACTCTTCCCTGCTCTCCTCAGCAGCCTTCTGGCCGATCTCGGGATTGGCTCCGGCCCCAAGTCCTTTTGTCAGTTTGGCGCCTATCTGAATCTTGTGAGGAGCCTCTGACATGTATAAGGCCTGGGCGTCAGTATTTACCGTGATAAACTCCACACCCTTCAGCCCTGCAGTAATCATCCTGTTGACCGCATTTCCACCACCGCCGCCAACGCCGATTACTTTTATATTGGCAAACTGGTCCATATCAATTTCAAATTCCAGCATTAAAATTTTGACCTCCTTTTAAGCTCTACTCCCCAATAAAGTATATGAACCCCAGACATGTTTCAAAACAATGCAAACCAAATAAAAACATCTCTTAGTATTACTTATAAAGCCTTAAATGGTAAAATTCCACATGGAAGCGAAATTCCCTCTTTTTGAAATTCAATTTTTTCTACTTTTTTAAAATGTGCCTCCTTATAATCGCAAGGTTCTGGAATATCCTTACCCCAAAGGCAAATATGGCTGCAGTATACAGAGCCACCCCGATCCTTTCGCCAATATAGGCAAGTCCGGCTGCCAGCAGGGTATTGCTGAAAAAGCCGGTGATAAAGATAGTATCATCAAACTTCTTTTCCATCCCGGCCCTGATCCCGCCAAAGACGGAGTCCAGAGCAGCAAGTACAGCCACTGACATGTACTGGGCATACGCCTGGGGAAGAGAAGGCGCCTGAATGCCTATTACAATCCCGATTATAAGACCCAATAAAGGTAACCACATTTGTTAATCCACCCTCTTTCAGGCGTTCCCCCGCCTATCTGTTATCATTTTCCGCCGGTTTGGTGTATTTAAAGGTTACCGGCCCCGAAAACCCCGGAATTGTGATATCATCCCTGATCTCTACCTTGGCCACCAATCCCCAGTATTTTAACTGCTCAAAAATCCCGCCCTTGATTTCCAGTCCGCTTTTCAGGTTTTCCGGGTTACCGGTTGCCAGAATAATGACGGGAGGTACAATTTTTTCGGTATTTACCAAAATGGTATTGCCGGCACACCTGATCTCAGAAGTAGCCAGAATTCTCTGGCCGTTTATGGACATTGCCTCTGCTCCACCGGCACGTAATTCGTTTACTACCTTGAGAAGGTCTTCTTCATGAAGTATATACAGGTTCGGGTCTTCACCCGGTTGAAGTTCCTTGGGGCTGTCATCCAGCGTCACCTCAACGCCCTTACCCTCTACAGGCAGGACTCCGGCCTCCATCCTGGCCTTTGTCAGTTCATCCCTGATTGCCTGCCCGGCACTGCCCCCTGAGCTTACCTGGTTAAGTTTTGTCCTCAGGTCTGCAACCTCGATGATAAGGGAATCCCGTTCCTCCTTGACTTCCTTCAGCCTGGAAGTAAGTTCCTGTACCCGTGCCGTCGGCACGTTCTGCTCAGCCTGACGGGTCGCCCGCACCTGTACGGCAATCATCATTCCCAGAAAAAGAAGCACAATGGCTATTGATATCTGTCCTCTTTTCAATGCTGCATCCCTTACCTTTCCAAATGGATAATTTTTCTATAACTGTTAGCGGTTCTCCTTCTTCCCGGAGAATTTAATCACCGGATTACCTTTATAACTTATGTCAATATACTCAATCTTATTATCGTATTTCTGCCTGATTACCTCCTGGTACAGGGTTATTTTCTCTGCAATCCTTTCAGTGTCCCCAAACCTGACTTCAGCTTTATCCAAAGTATATATCCGGATGTTATTCAGGTCAGAGACATTTATTTCTGAAACAACCGCTCTCAGGTTAACCGGCATTGCCTGCAGATACGCCAAAGCCGCCGCCATTTTTTCTCCCTTGATCTCTTTTCCCGGGACCGGTGAATCCAGCTCTGCCCCTGTAATGATGGGCAGATTTGCCTGCCCGGGGCTGCTTTCCCTGGACAGGCAGTAACCGTCCCTGCTGATTACCACCAGGTTCCCCCCGCTGAAAGCCACCGCCGCCGGTTCGCGTTCTTTAATCTCTATTATTATCCTCGCCGGAAAATCCCTGTTTATCTGTACCGTCCGGACCATGGGATGGGCAGCAACCTTGCTTTCAGCCTGTCTCAGGTCCGCCTTAAAGATATTGATCCCAACAGATAACCCGCTCAGGGAGACCACTTCTTTAGTGTTAAACTCCTTATTGCCCCTGACATTGATTTCCTTTACTTGGAAGAAAGAAGACTGGAGAAAGAAGAAGATCGCCAGACAGCAGATGAAAATAAAAAAAAGGCTTTGGATAACATGCCACCGTCCGCTTTTTTTATGAGACTGACTTGTTGAATAAAGACTTGGCATTCCTATCACCTCACTTTATTATTATACCAAAACACAGAATAAAAATATATCAGGACAGGCAAAAAAACTTGTCCCCCAATAAACCAAAAAAAGCAGCCTCAGCTGCATCCGTCAAATCCCGTTGACCCTCATGATCCGCGCTCCCAGTGAACTCAGTTTGCGTTCCAGATTTTCGTAACCCCTGTCTATATGCCAGACATTTTCTATTACAGTGGCATCTTCGGCAATTAAACCTGCCAGGACCAGGGCTGCACCGGCCCTCAGGTCTGTAGCCTCAACAAAGGAACCGCTCAGCCGGGTTATCCCTTTGACTATGGCTACCCGACCCTCTATTTTAATGTCTGCACCCATCCGGCGCAGTTCATCAACATGTTTGTACCTGTTTTCAAAAACAGCCTCAGAGACTACTCCCGTACCATCAGCTACAGTCATCAGCACCATCATCTGAGCCTGCATATCGGTTGGGAAACCGGGATATGGTAGGGTTTTTAGGTCAACCGCTTTCAGCCTGGGGGGTCCCACTACCCTGACACTGTCCTCACCCACCTCCACATTAACTCCGGCCTCCCTAAGTTTAGCTATCACCGCTTCCACATGCTCCGGAATCAAATTCAGGATACAGACATCCCCCCCGGTAATTGCGGCCGCAACCATGTAAGTACCTGCTTCAACACGGTCAGGGATAACGGTGTGACTGGCAGAACCCAGTTCAGTGGGTCCTTCAATTTTTATCAGATCAGTACCGGCGCCCCTGATCCTGGCACCGAGGCTGTTAAGGAAATTCTGCAGGTCCACCAGTTCAGGTTCTTTGGCGGCATTTCGAATAATAGTCTGCCCCTGGGCCTGTGTCGCTGCCATCATCAGATTTTCGGTAGCCCCGACACTGGGGAAATCCAGATGTATCTCAGTTCCTTTCAGCCGGTCTGTCTCCGCGATGATATAGCCATGTTTCTCCGTTATGGATGCCCCCATGGCTACAAACCCTTTAAGGTGCAGGTCCATAGGCCTGGAGCCGATGGCACACCCACCGGGGTATGCAGACTTTACTTTACCAAACCTCCCCAGGAGAGGACCCATTACCAGGTTTGAGGCCCTCATCTTACGCATCAGGTCTTCTGATATCTCCAGGCTCTCCACTTTGCTGCTATCAACAGTAACAGTGCTGCCCTCACACTTTATCCGGGCCCCAAGATATGTCAGCACCTCTTTCATCACCTGGACATCCAGGAGGGCCGGAACTTCATGGATAACGCTTACACCCCTGGTAAGCAAACTGGCTGCCAGGATAGGAAGGATGGCATTCTTGGCGCCGCTTACCCTTACATTCCCCTTAAGCCGCTTACCTCCAATAACAATAAACTTCTCCACTTGGTCACCTCCAGATTCAGGTTATTCACCTACAACCCGAACCTCCAGTTCAAGCTCAATATTGTATTTTTTCATAACAATGTGCTTTATCCGGGTTATCAGCTCCAGTATGTCTTCAGCCCTGGCCATGCCCAAATTGACAATAAAATTAGCATGTTTCTCTGAAACCATGGCATCTCCTATTCTCATTCCCTTACACCCGGCATTTTCGATGAGCCACCCGGCCCACTGTCCCGGGGGATTGGCGAACACGCTTCCCGCATTGGGAAACTCCAGGGGCTGTGAATGCCTTCTCTTTTCCAGATTAATTTTGTTTGCAGCCATTATTTCTTCCGGTTCTCCCGGTTTCAGGCCAAAGTCTGCTGTCAGTACCACCAGTCCTTTGTTTGTGATACCGCTTTTTCTGTATGTGAAGCCAATATCTTCCCTCTTTAAAAGGACAGTATTCCCATCACCTGTCAGCGCTGCCATCCGGTCGACAACATCAGCCATACACCTTCCGTGGGCCCCCGCATTCATGGCTACAGCGCCGCCCACGGAAGCCGGAATCCCGACCGCGAACTCCAAGCCGGTCAGGCCTGCCCGGGCAGCCCTGTTGGACACGTTCGGCAACAGCGCCCCTGCCTCAGCTGTAATCACTGTATCCCTAACCTCAATCCTGTTAAATCCCCGGGAAATCTTGAGTACAATCCCCCGGATACCCCTGTCCTTAACCAGCATGTTGGAACCGTTCCCCATCACCGTCAGCGGTAAACCATGGGCAGTGGCAAACTGCCGGCAAACCATGATGTCTTCAATACCGGCCGGCAGCACCATGATATCTGCCGGACCGCCGACCCGCCAGGAAGTGTGTTTCTTCATGCTTTCGCCAACGATAATTTCCCCTTTTACCGACTGACCAAGGCGCTGCCCAATTTCCCGAAGGTCCATACCCTACCTCTCTTTCAGCATTTGCACCAAATCTGTTCCAACAATCCGGATATTACCTGCTCCCATAGTCAGGACAAGGTCTCCGGGTTCAACTGTCCGGTATAAAAAATCAGTTATTTCTTCCAGTGTACGGATATAATCCACCGGCCTGTTCACATGCTCCCTGACCGCATTAACAATCAGTTCAGCGGTAACACCCGGAACAGGCGTCTCTCCGGCAGCATAAATCTCACTGATTATAATCATATCCGCATCAGGAAATGCTGCGCCAAATTCCCTGTAAAGCAGCCCTGTCCTGGAATACCTGTGTGGTTGAAAAACACCAATGACCCGCTTGGGTTCTGTCTGTCTAGCCGCCCTTAAAGTTGCTTTCACCTCCGTCGGATGGTGGGCATAATCATCAACTACCCTGATACCGTCAACATCTCCCAGTAACTCAAATCTCCGGTGTGGTCCCTTAAAGTCTTTCAGCGCTCCTGCAATTGCTTCAAATTCAAGACCGGCTGTCCGGCCCGCTGCAATTGCCGCCATGGCATTATTTATATTATGCAGACCGGGTACATTAAGTTCCAGAATGCCCAGCCTGTCGTCCCCGCAAAATATTTCCCCATAAGTGTTTATACCCCTGGTCCGTATTTCTTGGGCCCAATATAAAGCCGGTTTTTCGATGCCGTACGTTATCAGTCTTTTGTCATCCGGGGCCACGATTTGCGCAAGACCGGGGTCATCGGTACATATAATAAGGTGCCCGTCATGTGGGACTTTCTTAACAAAATCTTCAAAAGCCGCTTTGATGGCTTCCCTGCTCCCATAATAATCCATATGGTCATCCTCAATATTGGTAATCACCTCAATAAAGGGTGACAACAATAAAAACGAACCGTCACTTTCATCCGCTTCGGCAACCAGATATTCTCCTGATCCAAGTTTGGCATTACCCCCAATCTCAGAAATATCCCCACCTACCACAATTGTCGGGTCAAGGCCGTTCCTTTCAAACACAAGGGCTATCATGGAACTGGTTGTTGTTTTCCCGTGAGCTCCGGCAACGGCAATCCCTTTTTTGCCGGACATCAGCCGGGCAAGCATCTCCCCTCTTTTAACAATCTCTATACCCCGCTGTTGTGCCTCCTGCAGTTCAGGGTTGTTTTCCCTGATGGCAGAAGAAATTACCACCAGGTCAGTATCCTGTCCGATATTGGCACTGTCATGTCCGAAGAAAACCCGGGCACCCATATTTATTAACCGGGAAGTGGGTTCCCCCTGTTTCAGGTCCGACCCGCTTACATGGTATCCCTGCTGCAATAAAATTGTGGCAATTCCACTCATTCCCGAACCGCCTATTCCAATGAAATGAACATTTCCGTGTCCGGCTTCCAACAACTGTCACTCCTCCCTGTTATACCTATTCCATATTATGCATCGAAATTTTTTATTGTGCCACCCGGCAGGCGAGCCTGTCCACCACTACCCCAAAAGAAAAAGGCCAATTACCTGTTGCTGATATCTCCGATAATCTGCAGGATATGTTTCAGGGCACCAGGCTTCCCCAGGCTGTGGGACTTTTCAGCCATTTCGGACAGTACCTGCCTGTCTGAAATCAAATTATTTATGGTATCCCATAAAAGTTTCCCGGTAAGGTTACGGTCGGGAATCATTACTGCTGCCCCGTTTCTGACCAGTGCCTCCGCATTATGTTCCTGATGGTTGCCTGAGGCATAGGGATAAGGTATCAGGACCGCAGGCAGTCCCCTCACCGTAATTTCAGCTATTGAGGTGGCCCCCGCCCGGCACACCACCAGATCTGCGGCAGCAAGAGCTTCATCAATATTATATAGGTAAGGGGTGACAGTAACATTCCCGCATGCGGCCGGGTCTATTCCCCTGTCCCTAAATTCACTGACAGTCTCATCATATCCGGTTTGTCCGGTTACCAGAACCAGTTGAATGTCTGGCTGACCACATATCCGGGAAGCCACGTCCGGGGCCGCTTTGTTTATGCTGCGGGCCCCACGGCTGCCTCCCAGGACAAGGATAGTAAACCGGTCCTTTTCAAGGCCCAGGGCCCTGATCCCGGTCTCCCTTTGGGCGGTAATGATCTCCGGCCTTACGGGGAGTCCGGTAACTGTGATATCAGCCTTGGAACTGAAATACTTCCTTGACTCGGGAAATGTGGCCGCAACTTTTGTCACCATTCCTGATAAAAACTTATTGGTTATCCCCGGATATGCATTCTGTTCATGGATAAGGGTCGGTATTTTAAGCAGTACGGCGGCAGAAATAACAGGAGCACATACATACCCTCCGGTCCCTACTACAACGGTTGGGCGAAATCTTTTCAAAATCCGGTAAGCGTCAAAAAAGCCCTTAACAGCGCTAATGAAAGTCTTAAACACCCGTAATGACAGTTTCCGTCTGAGAGCTTCGGCTGTAATGACTTCAAAACGGTACCCCTCACGCGGCACAATATCTGCTTCCAACCCTTTGGCAGTCCCCACAAATAACACTTCTGCGTCCGGTCTGTTTTCTTTTAAACCCCTGGCAATGGCCAGGGCGGGATATATATGCCCCCCTGTACCGCCGCCGGTAAGTATAATCCGCACAGCCTCTCCTCCCCATTTTACGGAAATCGTAAAATATCTCTGTCAAAAATTTAAGCCAGGCTGTAAAACCTAACGTGATGAAATATAACGGGAAATATTCAGCAGAATTCCCACACCTGTCAATGTAAAAACAAGGGAAGACCCGCCGAAACTGATCAATGGCAGCGGTATCCCGGTAATCGGCAGGGACCCTGTGACTACACCTATATTTATTATGGCCTGAAGGGCAATCATTGAGGTAATCCCTACTGCCAGCAAACTGGCAAAAGGATCAGGAGTACTCAGGGCCACCTTGAAACCCCGCCAGACAAAAACCAGGAATAATAAGATTACAAAAGCCCCTCCAAAAAACCCCAATTCTTCACCCAGAACCGCAAATATAAAATCTGTATGCTGTTCCGGAAGGTAAAAAAACTTCTGGTGGCTCTGTCCCAGGCCCAGGCCGAACAATCCGCCCGAACCAAGGGCATACAGAGACTGGATAATATGAAACCCGGTCCCCTGCGGGTCTGCCCAGGGGTCCAGAAAGGCCAGAAAACGGCTCATCCGGTATGGCTCGAGGACAATGGCCATCCCTACCGCCGCCAGTCCTGCCATGGCCAGGTAAACCAAGTGTTTACCCCTGGCACCCGCAGCAAACAGCATTACATATACAGTGCCTGCAAGGGATACTGCTGTTCCCAGGTCAGGCTGAAGCAGTATCAACAGGCAGGCCAGGGCCAGGATTGCCAGGTATGGCAGCATTCCTGTGGTGAACTCTTTAAGCCGGCTGCGATTTTTGGCCAGGCCGTATGCCATAAAAATGACCAGTGAGAGCTTGATCACCTCTGAAGGCTGAATTCTCAAAGACCCGACGCCCAGCCAGCGTTGTGCGCCCTTGACACTCTTCCCGACCCCGGGAAGCACTACTGCAATAAGAAGGACAAAGGCCAGTATTAAAAGCGGGACCGCCCATTTCTTATACTTCCAGTAATCTATTTTCATCACCGAAATCATTGCGGTAATCCCAATCAAAGCCCATAGTACCTGTCTTTTCAGGTAGTAAAAGGTATCATCAAGTCTTTCATAAGCGGTAACCTGGCTGGCGCTGTATACCATAACCACACCGATACCCAGCAGCAGCACAACAGCCGCAAACAGCAGTATATCAGGCGACTTTTTCCGAGGATACAAAGAGAATTACCTCCTTAGGCTGAGTACAATCTCCTTAAACCGTTCCCCCCGCTCCTCGAAGTTCCTGAACATATCCCAACTGGCACAGGCCGGTGATAAAAGCACTATTTCCCCGGGTCTGGCCTCTGCGGCAGCCATCCTGACAGCTTCATCAAAACTCCCGGCCTCCAGGATCCGGGTAAAACCGGTCTCCAAAACGGCTTTACGGAGTTCATCCCTGCACTCCCCAAGGATTATCAGGCTGCGCACCTTTTCCTTCACTTTCCGGGCAAACTCGGTAAAATCACTGCCCTTATTCCTCCCGCCGGCCAGGAGTACAATAGGTTCATCATAAGCTTCGAGGGCCTTTATTGAGGCATCCGGGTTGGTTCCCTTGGAATCATTGATAAACCTGATTCCGGCAAACTCGGCAATGGGCTCAAGCCGGTGTGCCACTCCCCGGAAGCTTTTTAGGGTCATGCCGATAACCTCTGCCGGAATACCCATCACATATGCGGCTGCGGCTGCAGCCAGGGCATTTTCCAGGTTATGGGCTCCCCTGATAAAAACTTCCGCAACGGAGCAGACCGGTTCTGTTTTTTCGCCGAACCCTGCCATTATTTGCCCGTCCTCAACAAATATTCCTTCTTCTAGCTTATGCTTCCGGCTGAAAAATATTACTTTTCCCGGGGTCAGGGCGCTTAAAGCGGCAACTCCGGGGTCATCATAATTGAGTACGGTAAAATCAGTTTTGTCCTGGTTCTCATATATCCTGGCCTTGGCAGCAATATAGTTTTCCATTGTCCCATGCCTGTCCAGGTGGTCAGGAGTGAAATTAAGGATAACAGCCACCCTGGGCCGGAACTCATCAATACACTCCAGCTGAAAACTGGATACCTCAGCGACAATAATATCTTCAGGACCGTATTTTCCCACTTCCAAAACCAGGGGCAGACCGATATTGCCTCCCACACAGACACGCCTGCCGGCATTTCGGAAAATCTCACCGGCAAGTGATGTAGTGGTTGTCTTCCCATTAGTCCCGGTAATGGCAATAATGGGAGAGACGGCAAACCTGTAAGCCAGTTCCAGTTCACTGTATACCGGAATCCCCAGGTGAAATGCACGTTCAATCGGAGGTATGTTCAGGGGCACGCCCGGGCTGACCACCAGAAAGTCATAATCACCGGAACTGAATTCAGGATAGGCGCCGGCAACAATGCTCACGGTTTCCGGTACCTGATCAGACACACTGCCCAATTCCTCCCTGGACTTCTTATCGGTCAGCACCACATGAGCACCTTTTGCGGCCAGGAAGCCAGCAGCAGCCACGCCGCTCCTGGCTATCCCCACTATTAATACCTTTTTATCCTCCAGATCAGGAATTCCCTTGCCCACAATCTGTGTCTCCCTGGAATTCTCCATTATGCTCCCTACTCTCATTTCATGTCATACTCTTAACACTGACGGTTTTTTTATTACCCGATATTATGCATTCCCAGCAGCCCCAGGGCAGCCCCCGCAAGGGCCGCCAGCCAGAACACCCTGACAACCTTCTGCTCCGGCCATCCCTTCAGTTCAAAATGATGGTGCAGGGGACTCATCAGGAAAACCCTTTTACCGGTCATTTTAAAGGATATCACCTGTATGATCACTGATAATATTTCAGCAAAGTACAGGAATCCGATAAGGGGAATAAACAACTCTGTCCCGGTTACCACAGCCATTGAGGCCAGGGCCCCTCCCAGTGCCAGGGACCCGGTATCGCCCATGAAAACACGGGCCGGATGAATGTTGTATCTTAAAAACCCCAGGCATCCGCCGACCAGTGCCGCCCCAAATACAGCCATACCCTGAAGGTCCACCATAATCGCAGCCAGGCCGAATGCCAGGGTTGATATGAGCACTGAACCGGCGGCCAGGCCGTCAAGGCCGTCGGTAATATTGACGGCATTTACTGTACCCGGAATCACCACCAGTGACGTAAACAGTATGTATAAGACCGGGCCGATATCAAACCGGTACCCCGAAAAGGGGACAACCAGCTCAGTTCCCCTGCCAAGGAGAAACACGGCCGCCACCGATACCGTTAAGGCCACTCCCAGCTGACCGGCCAGCTTTTCACGGGCCCTCAGCCCCAGTGACCTCCTTAGGACTACCTTTATATAATCATCAATGAATCCAATTATTCCATAGGCCAGGGTAGTCCCCAGGACCAGAAACACAGGTCCTGTTTTGGGGGCAAATACCAAAGTTCCCGCTACAGTGCCGGTTAGAAACAGCACACCACCCATGGTGGGGGTACCCGCCTTCTGCAGATGCCTTTTGGGGCCGTCATCCCTTATATACTGCCCAAACTTCATCCGATACAGTACAGGAATCAGCAGGGGCCCGGTTAAAAGACTGATTATCAAAGCCAAACCAAAACCGTAAATTATCTCTTCCAACAGATTCTCCCCCCGATGCTTACGTCAACTGCAGGAGGTACTCCACAATACCCTCCAGCTTAACTCCACGCGAACCTTTAACAAGAACCACATCACCGGTGCGGACCACCTTTCCGAGAATTTCTATGGCTTCCCCGGTGGTATTAAAACTTATAATCTCAGCAGGGGGAGTTTCGCTCAGGGTCGCCCCCAGCGCTATTTCCCTGGCCAGGCCGCCGACCGTGACCAGGACATCCACCTGCCTGTCCGCAGCCGCCTCACCAACTTCCCGGTGCCCGTCAAAGGCCCTTGTCCCCAGTTCATACATGTCCCCAAGTATGGCTATTTTTCTTTTCTCCTTACCCACATCGGCAAGAATCTCCAGAGCAGCCTTAACAGAGGCGGGATTGGCATTATAGGTATCATCAATAACAGTAGCCCTGCTGCCCTCGATAACAGAAAGTCTCATTGAGGTGAGCCTGGCATCCCGAAGCCCCTTCTTTATGTCTCCGGGAGCAACTCCTGCCTCCAGCCCCACTCCAACCGCAGCCAGGGCATTAAGGACATTGTGCCTGCCGGGTATAGGTAGGTCAAGGTCAATTTCACCTCCAGGGGTCAGTGCGGTAAAGCTTATCTTTCTGCCACCCAGGCTCCTGATATTCCGTGCTCTTAGCGGCATCTCTCCGCCTGTGCCGTAAAACACCACGCGGCCCCGGCATCTTCCGGCCTGGCCGCGTACCATGCGGTCATCCCCGTTGAGTATGGCGAAACCTCCAGGTTCAATATGGTCAAGGATTTCACCCTTGGCCCTGGCTATGTTGGCAACAGTACCCAGCCTTTCCAAGTGTGTTTCACCGATATTGGTGATTACAGCACCATCAGGTTTGGCAATTCCCGCCAGGAGGTCAATTTCCCGGAGTCCTCTCATGCCCATTTCTAACACAGCAGCACCAAAACCATCATCCAGTTTAAGGAGCGTCAGCGGGAGCCCAATATGGTTATTCAGGTTTCCCTCTGTCTTCAGGACAGTATACTTCTGTTCCAGAACAGCGGCTATCAGGTCCTTTGTGGTGGTTTTTCCGTTACTTCCGGTTACCCCAACCACCAGGCCGCCAAATTTATTCCTGTTATATGCTGCCAGGTCCTGCAGTGCCTTAAGGGTATCCCCGACGAGGATAACCGGTCCCGGCCATGATCCGGTAACAACCTTCCGGCTGACTATGGCTCCCCCGGCTTTCTTAGCAGCAGCCCTGTCAATAAAATCATGGGCATCAAAACGTTCGCCTATTAAAGCAATAAACAGGTCTCCCTCGTCAATCTGCCTGGTATCAGTGGATACATTCTTAAAAACAGTACCCGGGTCCCCCTGGACTATTTCCCCCATTACTGCCCCGGCAATTTCTCCCGCAGTGAATTCATACATAACATATTACACCCCTATTTTCAGTTGTATCTTAACGGTACTTTTGCAGCATCTCCCTGGCAACTTCGCGGTCATCAAAATGGTTCACCCTGTCATTAATTATCTGGTATGTTTCATGACCTTTTCCGGCGATAAGGATGACATCACCGGCTTCGGCCATTTGGACCGCAGTGGCAATGGCCTCCCTGCGGTCAGGGATGACAGAGTATCCGGACCTGTCAACCACTTTCCTGACTCCCTCTTCTATCTGGGAGATAATGAAAAGCGGGTCTTCTGTCCTGGGGTTATCTGAAGTCAGGACAGAATAATCACTGAGCCGGGCCGATATTTCTCCCATAATCGGGCGTTTACTCCGGTCCCGGTCACCTCCGCAGCCGAACACCGTGATCACCCGTCCCCTGGCAAACTCACGGGCTGCCCTGATAATGTTTTCCAGTCCGTCAGGAGTGTGGGCATAATCAACCAATACGGTAAAGTCCTGACCCTCAGAGACCTTTTCCATACGCCCCGGGACACCCTTTACAGATTCCAGGGCTTTTTTGACGGAATCAAGCCCGATATCCCGCGAAATCCCCACCGCCACGGCGGCCAGAGAGTTATATACATTGAACATCCCGGGCAGATGAATTTCCAGGTACAGGTCACCCTTTGGGGTTATGACATCAAATGCTGCCCGGTCTGACCTTAAACTGATATTATATGCCTTTACATCACAGTCATTTTTCACCCCATAGGTCAGCACTCTTCCTTTGGTAGCTTCTATGATACTCCGGGCGCTGGGGTCATCACTATTTATAATACCATATTTGGGCAGTGATTTTCCTACATACCTGTCGAGTCCTGCAAACAGTTTTTTCTTGGCCTCCAGATAGTTCTCCATGTTCCCGTGGAAATCCAGGTGATCCTGAGTGATATTAGTAAAAACGGCATTATCAAACTCAACAGCCTCTGTACGGTTGAGGTCCAACGCATGGGAGGAGACCTCCATCACGGCATGGGTAACCCCGCTGTCCACCATCTCTTTTAACAGAACCTGAAGGTCCAGGGATTCGGGAGTGGTGTTGGTGACAGGAAGTGCCTTTTCACCTATCTTGTTCATAATTGTCCCGATAAGGCCAACCTTATAGCCTTCTTCGCCAAATATCCGTTCAATAAGATATGTCGTCGTAGTCTTCCCGTTTGTTCCCGTTACCCCTACCATAGTAAGTTTCCGGGAAGGGTAACCGGTCATGGCGGCACTCATTAATGCCAGGCCCTTTCGCGTATCCCGCACTATGACAAGGGGTACCCCCTCCGGAACCTCTACCGGCCTCTGTGCAACAACTGCTGCCGCACCCTGCTCCAGGGCAGACTGTACATACCTGTGCCCGTCGGTTTTAAAGCCTTCCACACACACGAACCCATAGCCCGGGGCCACCTTCCTGGAATCATAACTCAGACCGGCCAGGACTGTATCAAGGGTTCCCCTGGTTTCAACAATATCCAGGTCACGTATCAATTCACGCAGATTTATCATGATAACCTCCGACCAAATATCATGTATACTTATTATTGGCAGTAAAACACCAATTTATCCATAAATATGCAGCGGGATTGGATGTTTCCAAAACATCTAATCCCGTGAAAAATCAGACCTTTCCCAAGTGCAGCAGTTTGCGGGAAACGACCTCTTATGGAGACGGTTCCCACACAGGAGGAGAGAACACGACACTAACCATTTCACCTGATTTTAGCTTGGTTCCCGGGGGAGGTTTCTGTTCCACTGCAATCCCTGTTCCCTCAGGGTTTAACTTTAGGCCCAGACTTCCCAGCAGCTGTCCGGCTTCCCTCATGGTCATGCCGGTCAGGTCCGGCACGGTGCGCTCCTGCCCTTCCGGGATGTTTCCTCCCCGCTGCCCAAGGTAAACGATTACTTCAGAACCTGCCGGGATCTTGGCACCGGCTTTGGGCTGCTGATTAATGACCCAGGACCCCTCACCCTCAACCCTGGCCTGAAGTCCTGCTTCCCGCAGGATACCCCTGGCATCTTCCAGGGCTGTGTTAACTACATCAGGGACAAGTACCTGAGCCTGTTCTTCCCTGTTTTCTATCTCTTCCTCACTTAGTTCAGGAGTTACATTGAGATAGCGCAGGGTGTCTTTGGCAATGTTTTTGAATACCGGAGCTGCCAACTGCCCGCCATAATGCTGGCCGGGCTTTGGTTCATCAATAACTACCAGGAGCGCTATTTTAGGATCATTGGCCGGAGCAAATCCGGCAAAAGAAGCCACATACTTGCCCTGGACATAGCCTCCGGGGCCTGCCTTCTGCGCCGTCCCGGTCTTCCCGGCCACACGGTAGCCTTCAAGATAAGCATTTTTACCAGTACCTGAATTTACTACTTTCTCAAGAATCAGTGACAGCTGGCTGGCTGTTTCCCGGGATACCACCTGCCTGACAGGCTCAGGTTTGAACTCCTTAACCAGCCTTCCCTCACTGTCAGTAATTTTCTCTATTATTCTGGGTTTCATCAGGATGCCGTCATTAGCCACAGCTGACATTGCTGTAATCAGTTGAAGCGGAGTTACAGATATGGACTGGCCGATTGCAATTGTTGCAATATTGATGGGCTTAACATCTTTTTCCGGAATGACTATGCCTTTACCTTCACCGCTAAGGTTAATACCTGTCTTCTGGCCGAAACCAAAGGCATTAATGTACCGGTAAAACTTTTCCCTGCCCATTTCCAACCCCACTTCTACGAACCCGGGGTTACAGGAATTCATAACCACTTCTTCAAAAGACTGCGCCCCATGTGCCTGGGGATATTTCCAGCACTTTATCCTGCGGTCACCCACTGTCGCATACCCGGGGTCATAAAACCTGTCATCAGGCTTTACCGTCCCCTCTTCAAGGGCAGCTGCAGAAGTAATAATTTTAAAGGTGGAACCGGGTTCATAATTGAGCTGAACAGCCATATTGCGCCGGTTTTCAGGAGGGTAACTGCCGTAATCTGCCGGGTCATAATCAGGTCTCGAACCCATACCAAGGACAGCGCCGGTTTCGGGATCCATCACAATTATAACCGCACTTTTAGGTTCATACTGGGCTATTATATTATCCAGTTCCCGTTCCACAAAATACTGTATGGTTTCATCCAGTGTGAGCCAGACATTATTGCCGGGTACGGGAGGAATCCGTTCATGCAGGGCCTGCGGAATCTGCCTGCCTCTGGCATCTTTCTCTATGACAATACGCCCGGGAGTACCTGACAGGTACTCATCCATCTTGACTTCCAGTCCATCAAGTCCCTTGTTGTCATAACCCACAAAACCCAGGATATGGGAAGCAAGTTTTCCTTTGCTGTAGGACCGTTTGCTTTCCTCAACGATATCTATCCCGGGCAGGTCCAGTTTTTTAAGTTCCTGAGTTATTTCCGGGTCAACTCTTCTCTTAATATATTCAAAATTAGTGTTTTTGGTAATCCTTTTATAGACATCGTCATATTCCATCCCCAGAATACGGGCAACTTCCCTGGCCGTTTCCTCAGGATCACCGTCCTTTACCAATGGCGGGAAGGCACAAACAGAATCGGAGCTGATGCTAACCACCAGCTCTTCACCGTTTCTGTCATATATAGCGCCCCGCTCAGCCGGTATCGGTATGTCGTCCATCCGGTTCAGCTTGGCTTTTTCCTTGAGTTCCTCACCACGGACGAACTGTATCCATGCCAGTCTTCCGATTAATAGACAAAGAACAACACCAACAATTATGAAAAGTCTGGTGACCCGTTTCCTAATTACTATACTTGTGGCCTGCACCTGAAGTCAACCCCTCTGTTTTCTATTGGTTGCTTCAACTCCGTCCGGTTAACCCCGGTTATCCGTTGATCAGACTAGCGAGGGCCTGAACCAGGGAATTTCTTTTCTGCTGCTCCCGGACCGGTTCCTCCGGAACCTCTGCAGCAGAAGCTATCCCTATCGCACCCTTTGAGCCGGCTTTAGAGTATTCGACAGGAACAAATTCAACTCCTTCTGCCAGCTCAGGTTTTTCCATGCCAAGCCTGACAGTTGCCATATACTCTATGTTCTCAAGGGATTTCATTTCATCAATTTTTCGCTGCAGAATCTGGTTTTGAGTATCCAGTTCCTGGAGCTCTTTTCTCAGAGCTAAGATATCGTAGCCTGCCGAGGCAATCTCCGCGTTCCGGGAAACGAGCAAAAATGCAAGGCAAAGAGTGACCACTGCAATAGTACAGTACACAAACTTTGTTTTTGCCCTTACTCTACGGACCTTCCTGACCACGGTCCGGTTATGCTGCTGTTCCTGCGGAAGGTTCCGGTAGTCAAAGCTTTCTTTAGCTACTAACAAACTTATTCATCCTCCCCGTTGTTTAGAACTCGGCACTTTTCCGCTGCTCTGAGTTTGGCGCTTCGGGCGCGCGGGTTGACTTGAAGCTCTTCCGGAGTCGGCAGTACAGGCTTACCGGTAAGGACCCGGACCTGCTGTTTTTTATTGCACATACAGACAGGCAGCCCCGGGGGACATATACAGGATTTTGCCAGGTCGCGGAACACCTCTTTAGCGATTCTGTCCTCCAGGGAATGAAATGATATCACACAAATCCGCCCTCCGGGCCTGGTGATATCCACAGCATCATGCAGCGCATTCCTGAACCTGTTCAATTCGTCATTAACAGCAATCCTCAGGGCCTGGAACGTACGTTTTGCCGGATGCGGCCCTTCCCTTCTGGCACCTGCCGGGACAGCCTTTTTAATAATTTCCACAAGCTCTCCCGTTGTATGTATGGGACTTTTCTCCCGGTACTCAACTATAAACCGGGCAATTCTTCTGGCCCATCTTTCTTCACCAAAGTCCCTGATTATCGCAGCCAGCTCATCCTCTGTCTTTTCATTGACAATTTGTTCTGCTGTTACCCTGTCTCCCGGATTCATCCGCATGTCCAGGGATGCATCCTGCATATAGCTAAAACCCCGTTCTCCTTCGTCAAGCTGGTGTGAGGACACCCCGAGGTCAAAAAGGACCCCGTCTGCTCCATCCAGGTCCAGTTCTGCAGAAATCTCTTTTAGCCTGTAATAGTTGCTGTGAACAAAAACAATGCTCTGGCCATAACTTTCAAGCCTCTGCCGTGCGGCTGCCAATGCATTAGGGTCCTGGTCAATGCCTATGACCCGGCCACCGGGTTGGATTTTTTTTATTATCTCTAATGTATGCCCGCCTCCACCCAGTGTACAGTCTACATATGTTCCACCCTGCTTCAGATTCAGGTGCGTCATAACTTCGTGCAACATTACAGGAACATGGTGGAAATTTTTCATCCCGCCTTCACCTTTCTAAATATCTTTCTTTTTGTCTGAATTAAATACCGAGGTCAAACTCAACAATTTTTTCGGCAATTTCCTCATAAGTCGGTTCAGCTTCACTGCTGTATTTTTCCCAATTTTCCCTGCTCCAAATCTCTACCTTAGTGGATACTCCAAGTACCACCACTTCTTTTTCCAGGCCTGCGTGTTCCCTGAGGTTTGCCGGGAGTAATATCCTGCCCTGTTTGTCCAGTTCACATTCAGTGGCACCTGAAAAAAACAGTCTGGCAAAAGCCCTGGCATCCTTGCTGGTTGATGGGATCGTTTTAAACTTCTGTTCAATCTGCTGCCAGGCATCCATGGGGTAAACAAACAGACAGTTATCCAGGCCTTTGGTGGCAATAAACTTTTCTCCCAGGCCATCCCTGAATTTCTGGGGAATAATCAGCCTTCCTTTTGTATCTATAGTATGTTGATACTCCCCCACAAACATGGCCTGTTCACCTGCCCCCACCAAAGCGGGGTTTCGGAACACTTTCCCCCACTTATCCCCACTTTATACCACTGTTATTCTCCATAATCGAAAAAACTCCTCCTAAACTTTAGAGTTTTTTGTAAAATTATTTTCGCCGATTATCCCCGGTTTTCTTGGTTTTATTGACAAAAGCTCACTAATACACAACATGTTGTATTCCTTGCTTACAGTAACCTCTATTGGTAGTGTTTTGTCTTCAGGAAGGTGTGAATACTTTTTTTGTATTTTTTTCTTCACCTGGAAAAGGGAAAGTACAATCCTTCATTAAAGCTGGCCCATGATATAGCCAGGACGTTACATACAACCATCGATGAATTGTTTACTTTTGTTGATGATTAACGCCCTGATCCGGATTCATTCTTGCCCGGTGGTACAATAACCTAATGGGGCAGCCACTATAATTTGGGCATAAATAAAAGAAGTGGCAGATATTTTCCGGAACGACGAGTCTGATGTCAGCTTATCGGCGAGCCGCGAATGCGGGAGCCGGTAACAAGCTGAATTGTTGCCGTCGTGCAGGAACATATCTGCCACTCCTTGGTGTTGATATTAAATTTTAAGGCTGTCTAATAAAGTTATGACGCTTCCTCCTGAAGGTAGTCTTCAATTTTTCTCCTACGGCGGCGCACCGGCTTTTTCACTTGCAGTTTTTCACCGGTAACGGCGCCACAATCACTTAGGTAAACAGTAACACCGTGCACCCCGCCCAGGTTAAGCAGCTGGGCATCACACCATTCCACTCTGTACCCGCCGTCAATTCTGTCAAAACTGTAAAAGGGAAAACGTGCCCTTTTCAGAAAGATATCCACCAGTTCCGCATCACAGGACTGCTTAATACACCTGTGATATGAGGCAGAAACAAACTCCCTGGCAGCCAGGATCTCTTTTTTCCTGGTATCAACACTTACATAAAGGTACTGGCTTCTGGCCTTATAAATAACATCCCACATAAAGGGGCTGATAGCTGAAGGCAGTACATACACCTCTGCATCCCTGAACCTGGGGCCCACTTCACCTGCAGCCATCCGGCGGGCCTTACGTTTCTGGAAAACCCGCAGCAGGAGGTAAGATGCAATCATTCCAATACCCAAAATATAAAACATTATCTCGTGCCCCGGGAAGTGGTATGCCAGGTAAACACTGCCCACCATGGAAGTTATCATCACCGGGTCAAAAAACCAAATCAGGTCAAAACCATACTTTTTAGACGAAAACGGGTAAAAAAGCGGCAGCCCCCAGGGTGTAAACGAGTCCATCACCAGGTGACCCGCCAGTCCCGCGCCAACCATTATAAAAATGGCAGCAAAACTGTCCAGCGGGGTAAAGAGGTAAATCCCTCCTGAAATCAGGGCCCACAGTACAGCCGCCCCAAGCAGTGAATGCGTTATTTCACGGTGATATTTATAAAATGCCTTAGGTCCCTTGAGACCTGCTACAATATCAAGGTCTGGGGCAATATTGGCGATAATCATTGTCACCGTACCGGCAAGGCCGAATTTCTTGTTAAGCCCGAGCCCGGCCATTACTGTCCCCATTAATCCGTGAGAAATCAAATCCACAAACTATCACCCTTTCGTAACCCTCGGGTTTGGTCTGCCGGCATTAGTATAACCGGAAAACCCAATTAATAGTATATCATATTAAAGCAGTTTTAGCATCATGAAACCTAATCATATCTGATAGTAATTTTTGTTTTTCCCCGTAAAAGTAACCACTTTAGTATACCCGACACTTTTTAAAATATCAACAGCCTCTTTAAAGCCGGCACCCACTTGCTGCGGCAGATGAGCATCAGAACCAAGGGTAACGGGTACCCTGTATTTATGGCAAAGCTGCAAAAAACCGGTATTGGGATAAATTTCGCCGGCAGGCACTCGCAATCCGGAGGTATTAACTTCGATACAAACCCCGGCAGCAGCTATTTCCCGTACGGTATCCTCATAGATTTCTGTAATATCCCCTTCTGGCCGGATACCAAATTTCTTTATCAGGTCAGGATGGGCCAGACTGTCGAAAATACCACTGGCCGCTGCTTTCTGTACAGTAGAAAAATAGCGCCGGTACAATTCATACAGATCCCACCTGTCATAGCCATCCCTTTGCGCAGGATTGTCGAAACCCCAGCCATCAAGATAGTGAACCGAGCCCAATATATAATCAAGATCGTGCCTTTTTAAGACTGCCTTCAGCTCATTTTCCATACCGGGCACGAAATCAGCTTCCATACCAAGCTTAATGGGGAAAGGATAATACTTTTCCTGAATTTCCCGGACCCGTCCCACATAGGTATCCAGTTCCTCTTCTTTCATGGCAATGGAATCATCCCTCTTTGCGGGAGGCAGAAAATACATGGGGATATGGTCGGCAAAACCTATTTCCCTGAGCCCTTTTTGCCTGGCAGACGCAACATACTCCTCCATTTCTCCGGAAGCATGGCCGCACATTTTGGTATGGATGTGATAATCAACTGGCATTAGTTCACCCTCCCTGCATCCGGCCAAACAGCTCGCCGGCAATATCAATACCCTTCAGGTCTTTGCTGACTAACAGCTCATCACAAAATGTCTCCACAGGCGCCCTGGAGACATTCCCATAGTTTACCATAACCACAATCGTCCTGAACCGCCGGGCCCTTTTGGCAGCTGTAAACCCTGTCAGGAACTCCCGGCTGACATTACATACCCCGTCAGTAATAAACACTATATCCGCTCCCGGATATTTGTCCTTTTCCAGGTAACGGAGTGCCTCGGTCAGTGGTTTTTCAAAATCGGTTCCTGCAGAACAAAGGAAATGTTCCCCTATTTCCACAAGCTGTTCCGGGGTACAGCGCCCCCCCGGTACTTCAAAAACCCTGAGGTCATCATCAGACCCACCAAACATAATAACAACAAAATCCCTCTTCTGAGAAACCGCAATTTCCATGAGGGCAATGGCAATAGCCTTACTGGCTTCCTCCTTGGGCCCCTGCATGGAACCCGAATTATCCAGGCAGATAATCATACTGCCCCTCCCCCGTGGATTTTTGGCCTTCAGGTCATAAAGGCAGAGGGTTTCATCGGCATACTTTTTCCTGAAGAGGGCTTTTTTATGGGGGTTAAAATAGTCCAGCCACTCCTCCGGGACCACCATGGAAAGGTCATTGCCGTAATCAATCCCCCTCACCTCAGACACGTCTTCCAACCCTGAGCGTCCCAGCCGCTGCTCCCTAACTTCCCTGAGGCGGCCCACCCTTTGGGCCAGCCTCTTGAGCTTGGGGGAATTATAATAGGTCTCTACCAGTTTCAGGTGATTACCCAGGTCCCCCCTGGTCCAAACCCCTTTATTATCTCCGAGCCCTTCATTTCCTGTCTCAAACCGCCCTCTCTTTTCACCTTTGGTGTCACTGTCCCCGGAAAAGGCGGTACGCCTGCTGCCTGAAGTGTTCCAGAGCATACTGAGCCTTGCCGCGAGACTCCTGAGGTTTTTTTGGTTTTCTTCCAGCCTGGCCTGCCACTTCCGCGCGGTATTCTCATATGCCAGCCCAACCTCTTCCCTGGAAAATCCCCTGGCAATCCGGGCTATTTTATACGATACCTCCCGGTTTAAAAGAGCTTCTTTAAGATCCGCTTCGTTTAGATAAATCTCGTTGGCTGTGTCCGCAATCTCACTGGGCAGGCCGGCAAGGACCAGTTCCGCAAAATACATGGCAGCCATTCCTGAGCCCTGCAGGTTTCCCCGGGTATATGACCTGGCATTCTTAAACTCCCGGCTTTTCATAAGCTGTTCCAATACCAGGCGGTTCAGCCTCGCTCCGGTGGAAATTTCATTAATCGAATGCAGCTTTGGGAAATCCATATAAAGGGCAAAAAAGATATCCTCAAGAACAAAAGGAAACAGGCTGACAGACTGTTCCCCGCGGGCCAGCAGTCTTCCCACTTCCCGGGAGTGCCGTCCCAGCCATTGATAAACCTCTTTTACAGATGTATTTATAATAACAGCATTTCTTTTCATATCATTTATACCGTCCCGGTATCCAGGTCCAGACATTCCCTGATAATCTCTGCATGTACCTCCTCAACTCCGGCAGCAGCATCGGTCAGGACTGACCCGGGCACACCCGCCAGCTCCCTAAGTTCCCGCAGACGGTCAGCAATTTCAGCCAGGCGGGTATTCATCTCTCCGCCCAGGACCTGCTTTCTGGCCCTGTCATCCAGAGACCTGAACCTGTCCCTGATCTGCCGGGCCTCTTTCAGCAGTTCGGCAGCCTGGGACTCAACAGCCATTTTCACCGTAAACAGGACCTCCCGGAACACCCTTTTGTCCTCAGGCTGAAGCCAGAATATATCGCCAAGGACATCGAGGTCCTCCAAACCAACTCTGCTGCGCCCGTACAACCATGCATGGGCCTGCAGGACCCTGCGGCTCTCGCGAAACCGCCGGTCTGAGATAACCACACCGGCTTCCCTGAGTTTAATCACCAGGCTGATAACCTTATTCACAATATCATCAGGAACCTCAACATCCCTGACCTCTGACTGCCATTGCCTTAATTCCTCCAGTGTATACCGCGTAAACCGGCCGGTGTCGGTCAGGGCAAAAAGCCGGCGCAGGTTCTCAATATCCCTGATATATTCAAGCTCATACCGGAACAGGAACCTGTCATAAAAAGCCTGTAGTTCGTCACCGGTTTCAGAGGGAAGGTGGTTGGTAGCCCCTACCATCATTATCAGGGGCACTTCAACTATATCGGTCCCGTTATGGTACCGCCTTTCATTAAGGATGGTAAGAATTGTATTTGCACAACTGCTGTTAGAATTAAAAATTTCATCGAGAAAAACGAAATGGGAGTCAGCTATTTTTCCGGTGAGTACCCGTTTGTACTCATCGTTTTCCAGACCTCTGAGGGAAACGGACCCGATAATTTCATCAGGTTTGGTGAATTTGGTCATCAGGTAGGAAAATTGTCTTCCCCCATCAAGCCGCCTGCCAAATTCATTGACCAGCATGCTCTTGGCAGTCCCCGGAGGTCCGATAAACAATACATGCTGACCTGTCAGCATACCCATGAACAGCCCGTCAACCAGCGAGGTCCTTTCAAGTATAGTCTGTGACAGCTCGTCCCTTATCTGTGCAATCTTGTGCAAAACATGCCCGCTCCTTTTCAAGTATAGTACAGGCCGGGGGCAGGCATTTGAAATACCCGACGCCACGGCCGACCTTTAAAACCGGGATATATTATATTATATCATATAACCCTTTAATTCAACACCAAAACCATATTTTAGTTGTCTATACCACTACTACTGTCTCCTGTCTCCTGACTCCTGTCTCCCATCTCCTCAAAAGCCAGGCTTTCTGCCATTTCACCAACAAGCCTGCTATACTGCTCCTGCCGGGTTTCCGGATAAACAAAACTGAACCGGTATACCTTTTCCCCGTTTTGGAAGAAGTATTCTATGGCTTTCTGCCGTGCTTCTCCCCTGCCCCTGCTGTAAGTAAGGACATAGCCCTGTTTGCTCCCTGTCTTTTCCTGCCGGAAATGCAGGGAATCATATCCCTGAGCCATGCTCTTCTGGAATTCCAGGACATACTCCGGGACAGAGCCCGAAATCTTGATTACCTGTACAGAGCCATGGGCTTTCTTGTCCGGGCTCACAAAGGTTACGTTTTCAAGTACCTCCCCACCCGAATAATCCTTTTCGGTCCTGAGGGTCCAGTTCTGGGGATAACTGAATGCAAACCCTTCACCCTCCGAAGTGTAAGTCAGCATTTTGGCCGCATCCCCCGCAACGCCAGCCGCCGGGATGTAGTAACTGGCTGCCAGGAGTGGAAACATGACCCCCACAACCATAACCACCGTCCAGATAAGTTTTCTTTTTCCCAGGATAAACAGTGCCTTCTTCACAAAAACCACCTCCGGTAATATATATGAGGTGGTGGACAGTTTATTCTATCTCTTTTTTCTCCTGGCCAGAGGGGGCTGCAGGACCTCACTCATAATAATCCCATTAACCACATCCCGGTAATCAATGGCGGCCGGGCCGTCTTCCGGCTCAGTAAGCGGGGGCAAAACTTCCATGTGCTCTCCTGTTCTCCGGGGCACATCTTCCCTTTGCTTTCGCCGGGAATCGGCTCCCCCCTCCTTTTCACCGGCGCCTGCAGGTCTATGGGGCTGCCGGAGACGCTTGGTTTCCCGAGCTTCCCCCGGCACCCCCGTCCCGGCAGTACCGGTCCGTCCGATGTCCTGCCCGTCAGTCTCCTGTTGGTTTCCCGGCAGCTTCCATTCACCGGGGAATTCTTCCATCATCTCAGGCAGCTTTTTTCCCAGGGCCCTGAACAGGAAATATCCGATAAATATGATAATCCAGAATAAATCCAAGACAACCCCTCCCGATTCCGCTGTAACACGGCCTCTCCGGCCGGTAGTGCCACATCACCAAAAGCAGCCTCTCCAAAAGCAGCCTCTTCAAAAGCAGGCATTTATTTATCCCTGCGTTTGCCACGTCCGCCATCGGGGTCGTCCGCCTTAGGACCGGTTTTGCTTATGGCATCTCTCATCTGGGTATCTGCCAGAATGTTTTGCATGTTATAGTAATCCATAACCCCCATCCTGCCGCTTTTTAATGCCTCGGCCATGGCTTCAGGTACCTGGGCTTCAGCTTCCACAACCTTGGCCCTCATTTCCTGAACAGCAGCCTTCATTTCCTGTTCCTTGGCCACTGCCATTGCCCTGCGTTCTTCAGCTTTGGCCTGAGCAATCTGTTTGTCGGCTTCAGCCTGATCGGTCTGGAGCTGTGCCCCTATGTTTCTGCCTACATCAACATCGGCAATATCGATAGACAGTATCTCAAAGGCAGTCCCGGCATCAAGACCTTTGCCAAGGACAGTCTGTGAAATCATGTCCGGGTTCTCCAGTACTGCCTTATGGTTGTCAGCCGAACCAACCGTGGTGACAACCCCCTCACCGACACGGGCAATAATGGTTTCCTCCCCGGCGCCGCCCACCAGGCGGTCAATATTTGCCCTGACAGTAACCCTGGCGATGGCCTTGACTTCAATACCGTCCTTGGCTACCGCCGATATCAGCGGTGTTTCAATCACCTTGGGGTTAACACTCATCTGGACCGCTTCCAGGACATTCCGCCCGGCAAGGTCTATAGCTGCAGCCCTTTCAAAGGCAAGGGGAATATTGGCCCTTTCAGCCGCAATCAGGGCATCAACTACCCTGTCAACATTTCCACCGGCAAGGTAATGAGCCTCCAGCTGGTTGACCGAAACTGCCAGACCTGCTTTATCGGCCTTTATCAGGGGATTCACAATGCGGGCCGGCGGGACCCTCCTCAGGCGCATCCCTATAAGTGTGATTATGCCGATTTTGACCCCGGCCGCCAGCGCTGAAATCCATAATCCTACCGGTATAAAACTCAAAATGATAGCTGCGGCAATAAGGCCTACAGCAAAGAGAAACAATGGTATCAAAGCAGCAACATCCATTTTCTTACCTCCCTGTGTTATTCTATAGCTCTTACTACTACCCGGCCACCCTCCACCAGGACTACCCTGACATGGGTCCCTGCCGGGATAAAGCCACCCTCACTGACAACATCCACCCTGTCACCGGCAAACTCAGCGGTCCCCGCCGGCCTCAGGGGAGTAACAGCAGTCCCCTCCATATCCTGATATTTTTCCATTCCCTTTTTGGGGGTGACATAACCTGTGGAGGTTTCCAGCTTCATCCCCAGGACCAGCCGGTCCCACATCCCGCGGCGGCCCAGGACTCTGATAAAAATATACAGCATCACTATGCTTCCGGTCAGGGCCACACTGAGAGAGATCACCGCCTGCAACGGACTTGTTGCCGCCAGGAAGATGCTCCAGACAACCATTCCCAGTCCCAGCAGACCGGCTGCCCCAAACCCCGGAATGACGAAAATCTCCAGCAAAATGGCAGTTACCCCGACAGCAAACACAAAAACAGCAAGCCACCCGGCCACCCCTGCCATCATATGTCCTGCAAAATAAATTCCCAGGGACACCAGGCCAACCACACCGGGAACCCCGAATCCGGGTGCAAAGGCTTCAGTGATCAAACCGGCAAAACCAATTAACAGCAAAATAGGACTTATGAAGGGATTTATCGTCCACCACGCCAGGGTTTCCCCAAACCCCGGTTCATATTCCACAGGCCTGTAACTAACCCCGTCCTCTACTTCCAGTTCCGCCACCAGAGCATTGCGGTTCCTGACTATCTTGTCGGCAATCCCCAGTTCAACTGCTTTATCGGCTGATAGGGACAGGATCTCACCTGCCTGCTTCAGGTCTTTGATTACTAATTCACGGTCAGCCATACCGCGCACAATCACGGTATCACGTCCGCGCGCGGAGGCAGATGATTCCAGATCAGAAATCCATGACCCCAGGATTTTGGGTGTGTTGGGTATCGGTTCAGCTGCCCCGATACTGGACCCCGGCATCATGTATATCTTTTCCCCGGCCAGGGATATCAATACCCCTGCCGACTTGGCCTGACCGCTGATAAATACTGTAGTGGGTACCTTGGCAGAAAATACTGCATTCTTGATAGACTGAGCTGATGCGATCACTCCACCGGGTGTGTCGATTTCAAAGACTATCTTTCCGGCACCCGAGTTTTCGGCCCTGGTGATGCTGCGTTCGATAAAACCGGCCAGTCCGGGTTCTATCTGTCCTTTAACGGGAATAAAGACAAGTTCACTCTCCGCTGTGCCGGCCATACCCAGCCCGGCCTGCAGCAAAAAACCAAAAATAATCATTATCAACCAGCAAATAATGCGCAGACAGCGGTTTTTCAGAACCATCCCTCCTTTGCGGGACCTCTCTTGCAGCCCTGCACCTTATTATTCCTCTTATTATTGCTCAGGACTTATTATTCCTCCAGACCCTTTTTTTGAGTCTAAAAACATACCCTGAAGGTAAAAAAAAAGCTCATCCCCAGTTAATAGGACCTGAGCTCTACCAGTATATTTTACCATCTGTTTCCAAAACCTGCAAGACTTATACCTAAAACAACCCTTTACCCAGCTTTGAGTTCAATATCAGGACAAATGCAAATATTACAGCCGCAGTAAACAAAAATGCTCCTCCGATCCCCATCACAATTCCAAATGACATCATTTCAGACATACTTATCACTCCCTTCACTTTTACAGATGACTGCTGTACCGTTATGTTCAGCCTTCATTTTGACCTTCATGACCAGGTAGCACTTATCTTCACAAGGTACAAAATTAAAAAAGATCTCTTCCACAGGGATTCCCAGCCATTCACCGATAGGGTCGATTTTTCGGCACAGGGCTTCCAGTATGAGACTGTGGTGTTTCTTTATGGTTGTCTCCATTTCATTCAGGCTGACTACCTCCCGTTCGGCGCGGTTCAACAGCCCGTGGAGTTCAACCTTGATTCTGCTGTCATCGATGATTACCTTGACTTTATCAGGCCCTTTACCAAAATGTGTCTTAATATATCTGCCAAAACTAGCTCCGATAAACTCCCTGACATCAGTTCGCCTTAACTTATCAAAAGAAGTTTTTTCCACTGAAATCATACCCTTTCTTCTGAAGAAAAAAACCAACCCTGATGACGACCTGTGAAAACCTCTCCCCTCGTGAAAAGTTTGCCGCTATTCGTCACTAGAGTTGGCTGCCCACGAACACTGCTTTCGCACGGCATTCCAAGCTCATTTTCAGTTGTGTAAAACAAAAAAACCTGTGCGGGTCAAAGCACAGGCTTGGGACCAATTACATCTGTCGTGGGTTCTGCTTTGACCCTTGACTTTGTGTAGATTAGATAAAACCGTTTAATATTCCTATTCGCAGAGAAAAGTAAATTTCCTCTCTTGTCTGCTAAAAAAGTGCATACTTTCACAGACTGATTCTTGCGGCCAGTTCCCGGGTAAGATTATGTACACGTACTGCCGTATCCATATCCACCGTACCTGTTCCACAGGTTGGGGTAATTAGGGCCTGGTCATAAAGACTCTGCCTGTCAATGCCTTTATCCACTAGATAGTGGATACGTTCCTCCCAAAGTTTTTCCAGAGAATCCACCGTCTGTGCCGAAACGGTCTCGGCAGAAGTCGGCACAAGTCCCCAGGCCAGGACCCCTCCCCTGTTCAGGAATCCCTTCATTTCATCCATGTAGCTGACTACAGTGGAAAAGTATTCAAAGGCATCAAAGCTGACTATGTCTACATTTGATTCAAACAGTATGGACCAGTCCATTCCGGAGCAGGAATGAGTGCCTGCCAGCGCGCCGGTTCCCCTGATAGTTTCATAAATACTATCCAGTTCAGTAATAATCTCTTCTCTCTTCAGGGTTATAAATGTGGACTGACCTGACGCGTATAACCCGGGGTCATCCACAAAGAGCATTACCGGCAGCCCATACTGTCCCAGGGTTTTTGCCTGGTTCAGTCCCTGCAGTTCCAGGGTCTTGATGAGGACATCCCTGGCCTGTGAGTTATAGTAAATTGCCCGCCTGTCCTGGTCAGTCATAGCCAGTCCCAGGGTAAGCGGGCCGCTGATCTGTCCCTTGAGATACCTGGCACTTCCGGTCCCGTTTTTTTCAAGGTACCTGATAAAGGCGTAATACCCCGAAGCCGATACCTCAGGAAATTTAAAGAATTCCAGGGCTTCGGTATCCCCTTCCATTGCAGCCATGTACAATTCGTAAAACCTGGCCAGCCTTTCACCCCACTGTGCCTGCTGGGTATCAAAATACTGCTTACCGTTATTTTCAAGGACAATTCCCAGTTCGATCAACGGCGCCGTAAACTGGTTAATAAAACCCTCCTGTGTCCCCCTTGAAGGGACCTGGGGCCAGTTGGGAGCTTCCGGAAAATAGGATAAAATGAATCTTACGGCTTCGTCAGGGTCGGTATGAGGGACACTCCCTATACCTGTGGCCATACATTGCGGTTTAAAGTCCATCTTAAATCCTCCTCGTCTTTAGCGGTCCGGACAACAGCAGCAGCGGTCCGGACAGAAGTGAGTTATTCTTATGTTATACTTGAAAAGAAAAAAAATCAATAACCTGTAAATGAAGGAATTTATTAAGCAATATTAGAATTATTATCAGGGTAATCTAATCAGAGTATCGCGGTCACAGAACTATACCGCATATTCTGGTAACAGGTATTGCAGCCTGTGTCTGGAGGGAAATGCAATGAATGAAATCAAGCGGCTGCTGCGTGCCGGAAGTTATGCCTTTGACGGCCTGGTTTACCTTGTCAGGGAAGAAAAGAATACCCGCTTCCTGCTGATTATTGCAGTACTTGCCCTGATAATCTGTCCCCTGATAGGTTTCAGCAGCTTACAAACCGTATTTGTATTTTTCACTGTAATGGTGACCCTGGTGGCCGAAGTCCTCAATACTGCCATCGAGGTAGCCCTGGACCTGCAGGTCCAGGGAAAGTATCACCCCAAGGTGAAAATCGCCAAAGATGTGGCAGCCTGTGCCGTCTTCTTTTGTGTTATTACCTCGGTAACTGCCTTCCTGGTAATCCTTTTCAGCAACCTGCTCACCCGTCATCCTTAATAACAGGGGCCCGCAGCATGGAGGCACCGGCATATACGTCTGGCAGGCGGGCCCGGTACACAGAGCCGCAGCATACAGGCCCGAACTAACGCCGGTAAATGACTTCTCCGTCCACCACAGTCATCAGTACCCGGAACTCGTGGTCCAGCACCACAATATCAGCATCATTCCCGGTTACCAGCGCCCCTTTTGAGTCAAGCCCCAGGAGACGCGCCGCATTGGCAGAGACCATCTGCACCGCTTCCCCGATATCTAACCCAACCTGCTCAACGAGCACCTTTACGGCATTTGCCATAGTTACGGTACTTCCCGCTATTGTACCGTCTTCCAAAAGTGTCCTCCCATTCCTGACAGTCACCCTTTGTCCACCCAATGTGTATATCCCGTCACCCATTCCCCCTGCGCTGATGCAATCGGTTATGGCAATGGTGTTTTTGATTCCCTTAGCCTTGATCAGTATCTTGATGATACTGGGGTGGACATGGTATCCGTCTGCAATCACGTCAACTGTTAGCCGTTTCATGCTCATAATGGCCCCTGTTGTCCCGGGTTCCCGGTGGTGAAACCCCGTCATCGCATTAAATGCATGAGAAACATGGTTCAATCCCGCATCACAGGCCTCCTCAACCTGTGTAATAGATGCACCGGAATGGCCCAGAGATACCACCAGCCCATGGGCCCGGGCATATCTGATAACCTCTGCAGCCCCCGGAAGTTCCGGAGCCAGGGTTATCATCCTGACGGCCCCGCTGCCGGCATCAATGTATTCCTTCAGTTCACCAACAGAGGGCAGCCGTAAGTATTCTCCCTTTTGTGCCCCTTTCCTCTCCGGATTCAGAAACGGTCCCTCCAGGTGTACTCCCAGGACTTTTGCTCCCCTGATCCTCTTCATCCTTAAGGAGGCTGCATTTCTGACGGCCCCGGCCAGCCTCTCCCTGGGCGCCGATAAGGTGGTCGCCAGAAACCCGGTTGTTCCACCCCGGGCTAACCATTCGGCCATTGTTTCCATTGATTCCGGGGAACCATCCATAACGTCAGCTCCACCGGAACCATGTACATGAATATCAATAAAACCCGGACAGATGTACCCTGGCCCAAAATTAAACAAAACATGGTCATTGCCCGGAAAAACGGTCCCCGTCTCCCCAATATGGCTGATAATACTTCCATCTGTCTCCAGCAGGCAATTCCCCGGCGAAATTCCTCCGGGTGTAACCACCCGCCCCTTAAGCAGCAGTTTTTTCCTCTCCATCCCATCCCCCCCAATCCTTCCAAACTCAATCACCAAGCGGGTTAATTAGGTGAACCGGTACTTTTTCTGTAATCCTTATCTGCTCAGGGGTGATCCTGCACCTGTAAGCGTAAACTCCAACACCCCTCCCTGCGGCTGCCCTCAGTTTCTGCCCAAAATCAGGGTCAGTCCGGTCATTGGGAGTAAACACCATAGCATCATCTCTCTGAATAAGAAAGATCACAGCGGCATGATGGCCTTCCCGGACCGCAGCAGCCAGCTCCTCCAGATGCCGTGCCCCCCGCTGTGTGGGTGCATCAGGGAACATGGCCATACCGTTTTCAACCAGGGTTACAGATTTGACCTCAACAAAACACCTGTTATTTCCCGTATCTTCCAGAAGCAGGTCAAGCCTGCTGTTCCCATACCTGACCTCCCTGCGAGTAACGGCATAGTTCCTGAAATCAGTCAATTGACCGGCAGCAATGGCTTCAGCCACTACCTTATTGGGAATCCGGGCATCTACTGATACCAGCTGTCCCCCATACCGCACCAGGGCCAGGTCATATTTGGTGACCCTGTGGGGCCCACCCCTTTTTATCAGGTAGACCTCATGACCCGGTCTGAGAAGTTCCCTGAGTCTTCCCGAATTGGCGATATGGGCTTTGACCTGTGTGCCTTCAAGCTCTACCAGGGCGGTAAACCTGTTTTCCCTCTCCAAAAATCGGCCTTTAAGCATTGCTTGCCCTCCAAACCTGCACTTTATAACAAACAAAGGTGTCACAGCCAGACAGGTGAAATTTAATTGTTTCCTGTCTGCTAAAAAACTCCCCCAGAGAGGCTATTCCTCCTGGGGGAAGGTATTAATCTCACGTTCTTTTCGCGGCAGGCAGAAAAGGAAAAAGTAAACCAGGTAGATCAGACTCAGTAGCAGGGCAAGGAGATGAAGGACAACCACGGCATTGGGTACTGCATCATACGCCAGGTTCCCCCCGATTTTCAGAATCCCGCCTAACAATTCCACAACAGGACGGTCCAGCTCCACCGCAAACCTCGCATACGCCAGAGCCATATTTATCGCAATATATTCAAACAATATAACCACTGCAGGGATAATAACCAACAGATAACCCATTTACCTCACCTTTTTCGCCACATTTCGCAACTCCTTTTCTCATTATAAAACAGCAGCAGTAAAAGTACAATACTGTGGAAATACACTGTGTTACATCAGGACTTCCGGAAAACTTACCCGTTTATCATAACCACAGGCCGGACAGGCAAACAGATGAACACAGGCATTCCCACCGGTCGGTTCCAGGTCCTGGTCCGGCTCATAAAGCTCAATATTTCCGTAAGGGCTGTATGGTCCGTAATAATCCTCAAGCATGCCGTAATCTTCCATAATATTGCCACAAAAGGGACATGGCTGGGAAAAGTCTATTAATCCGTTACAGAGCGGGCAGCCAAATTCCATAGTTGCTTCACCTCGGCACTAGTGTTTGAGTTATCCCAAAAAAAATACAACCGGGACAGCATTTTTTTAGTTAAAGTCAAAACCCTTGCCGCCCCTGACACATATAGCAGGAGTTCCTTTACACAATGTAGAAAACATCCTGCAGTTCCAAGTTTGCCCCGGGGGTGGATCAATTGAAAAGACTTAAAATAATCGGTATCGGTGTAATCATACTGGTCCTTGCATTTTTCTATACTCCCCTTGTACAGTTACTGGGCAGCCCGCTGATAATAAATGACCCCCTGCAAAAGGCTGATGCTGTCGTAGTTTTGGGCGGGGGGTGGGAAGCCAGGGGCAGGCTGGGTAAAAGTACCCTGGAACGTTACCGGTACGGTATACACCTGTTTCAGCAGGGTTATGGCAAGTACCTCATCTTTTCCGGCGGAAACCTATGGGGTAACCCCTCTGAAGCTGAAGAAATGGCTGAAATGGCGATGAGCGACGGCTTTTCCGACAAGGAAATTATCATCGAAGACAGTTCGGAAACCACCTGGGAGAATACCCTGTTTGTGAAGAGAATTCTTCTGGATAAAAAGCTACAGTCAGTGGTCCTAGTCACTTCTCCTTACCATTCCAGGCGGGCCGGAACCATGTTTGCAGACAAGGGAATCACAGTTATTTCTGCCCCTGTACCGGACAGTGAGTTTTACGACGCCTCCGGTACCGATCAGCTGCGCATGGCCAGGCTGGTAATCACAGAATATGTCAAGCTGGGGCTGTACCGGTTGAATATTATCAGATAGGCTGTCAATTAAAAGGAGCGCGCATCTTTTAAGTGATACGCGCCCCTTTTGTTACGGCAGCGGACAGACTGCCGGGCAGGTAAGTTCCTTCATCTTTTCCATTAGGTTCCTTACTGTAAGCACATATGCCGAATGTGACCAGGTCAGGGGGGCCACAGACAGCGGTTCTCCCGTATAGGGATGTATCTGTTCCGAAAGAATTCCACTGGGCATGGCATTCCGGATTACCCACTGCAGCATTTCTAATGGTTTGTTCAGTTCCTCAACTGAGCGGGCACACATAACATACCATTCAATCAGCCAGAGAGTACAGATAAACCAGGGGTTTCCCGGGACTCTGGCAATATCACTGGACTTCTGAAAGTAATAATCATTGGTGTACCGCGCTATCCCCCCGATATCGGTTTTCACCCAAAGGCCCGTTTCTATTGCCTTCATAGTAGCAACAACCCGTTTATCATCAGGAGGAAGGACCCCAAACTTGGCAATTCCGTATGTACTGCTTTCAAGGGTAAGGTCTTTCTCCAGGGTCCCGTCGTCCCTGACGTATACTCCGCGGATAAACCTGTTCAGGGATTGGTCATAAAGGTGTTTCATTATCCCCTGTTTTACCTTTTCAGACTTTTCGGCAAACAGTTCAGCCATCTGGTGGTCAGCAAAGAGCCTGGCAAAGTTTGCTGCAGCCTTTAATCCGGCATGTACCGCTGATGCGGTAAATGTAAAAATACCGCGTCTTTCCTCCCACAAGTCATAGCTTTCATAAGGGAGGTTATATTCCTCCCGCATAAACTTCACCATAAAATTGCCTGCCGGTCGGATCAGGGACCTGTAAAGCTGCTGGACAAATTCGATATCCCTGGTATGTCTGTAATATTCCCAAAGGGCAAAAAGGACAAGGGCTGTCTCATCTTCCTGAATGGGTAGCTGGGATTTACCGTTATGAATCCACGGATGCCAGCTTGACCCGACCGAGCCGTCAGGATTATACTTGTGTAACAGGAACCCGCCGGATGTTAATGCATTCTCACAAAACCGGAAAAAAGCCTCAGTCATCTCCGGATAACCGGCCCTGATGAGGGAAAAAGATACCAGGGCTCCGTCCCTGGGCCAGCAATAGCTGTAATGGTCCCTGTTGTAATGCATAATATCCGAATCATTTGCTGCTGTAATGGCGCCATGCCTGTCAACCTGGGTGCGTATTATCAGCAGGCTCCTTTTATAAAGTCCCATTATGTCTGCGGGGAGTGAAACTTCACTATAGTCTGCCTTGTTAACCCACTGTCTCCAGTAAGTCTCTACCGATTCCATAATAGTGTCCGGGACCCTCTGCCTTATATATTCATTAAGCCTGCGGACCTCCTGATAATTTCTTCCGGCTGCAATCCAGTAATAGACGGTATCACTGCCCCCGGGAGCCAGGTCAACACGAAAACTAACGGTACTGTCTACCGACCCCTGGGCAATGGGGTTCCCCTGGAGATGTCCGTCCTCGGCATCCCGCCATGTCCCTTCAGCGCCCCTGAACCTCTTGGTCCCGGTGGCATACTGATATATTCCACCACAACCGGAAAAGCCGTTAGCCATGAAGTACTTCCCTTTTTTGTAGTGATAGACTACTCCCATCTCCGGCTCATATACCGCAGTATCCCCCACCTCGGTTTCATCTATGGAAAAATCATGGGTGCAGAAGATGCGGGCCTCCCTCTGGCGGTCAGTCAGGTTTTTTACAACCATCTTCCTCAGGTAAATGTTATCACTGTAGTGAACAGTGTCATTAATATCCAGGGATATGCCCTGATTTTCATTAATCAACCTTATACAGGTCACCAGGGTTTCTTTAATGTACCTGAGCTGTCTCTTCCATGAAGTCTCGTCACACCAGGTAAAACTGTTTTCCACCCACACCCCGAGACTGTTTTTATTTCCTTGTATGTGATTCCACTGTCCGACATACGGGTAGTATAAATCCCTCATGTTGTATCCGGAATCAAAATTAACCAGCATACCACCGTTTCCAATTACCAACTGTCTGGGCACACAAATCCCCCTTTAAACTGCCGATCTGTATTTTTCTATTCTGCCGCTGTAATAATCGGTAAGCCTCTGGGCAGCCTCCATTGTGGCCGCCTCACTGACAACCCGGAAAACAGGTTCCTCACAGTCAGGGAGGACAAGTGTCCAGCCCTCGTCGGCGTAAATTTTTATCCCGTCAATCAATTCAACCTTTCCGGTTCCGGCTTCTTCGATCAGCCGTCTCATAACCATGCCTTTTTCTGACCAGGGACAAGCCACCTCTTTCCTGTAAATACAGGTTCTGGGCAGGAGCTGTAACAGCCGTTCCAGATCAATATCTTGTTCCAAGAGGTATTCCAGGACCTTCAGGAAAATAAATATCCCATCATAAAAGGGCTGGAACAGGCTTTCTCTGGATATTTCCATCAATGCCCGGGGATGTGCTTTTGTCCTGATAACCGTTCTTCCCATGGCCGAAGCCAGGGTTTCTATTGCCGAAGATGCTGTAACCGGAACGCCGATTTGCTCATTTCCATACCGGGCCATAGAGACATATGCCCAAAGGACCATCAGCCTGTCATCACTGATAATGTCCCCTGAAGGTGAAAAGAGGATAACATCATCACCATTGCTGCTGAGCAGTACCCCCATGTCCAGGTGTCCCTCCCGGACCAGGGCCGCAATGTCCTCCTGCGTGTAATCCGGAGCATTCAGTCCGGTCACCTGGCATCCGATCTGGTCAAACAGCGGGGGAAGAAACCAGCCGAGATTTTTGTAGTCATATGCCACCAGCAGGCGGGCCCGGCATCTCTTGGCCATATCCCTGTCAATACTGCGCAGCAGTCCTTCCCTGTAAGCCTCAGCCATTTGCGGCATGTATTTGACTTCACCCATGCTCCTGACATCCGCTCTCCGGAAGTCCTCCTGAATATATGTATTCTCAATTTTCCGTTCTGAGTCCTTACTGATGTTGATACCGTTTTCATCAAGAAATTCGATGATAATCCTGCCGCTTTCATCGGGGGACAGCATCCTGATATGTATACCGGCCTTAGCGCCCAGGCTCTTGACTGCATAGCGGGTAATCGGGGTCGTGGCCACACCGACATCATATACATTTATACCGGCTGCCTGAAGCCCTGGCGTAAACGCCTCCTTGATAACTTCTGCAGGCCTGTGGCAGTCACTGCTGACGACAACATAACTGCCCCGCAGTATAGTTGAACCGTGGGCAACCGCCAGCCTGACAGCCATTTCGGGGGATACCTCGACATTTACCTGTCCGGCCACCCCATAGGTTGAAAAAAAGCTCTTGCGGCGGTCTTCCCCCCAGATAAGGGAGTCGGTCATGGTCGTATAATCCTCAACTACCTTATCAGGCCATATTTTAACCCGGGGTTTCACCATTACCCTTTTGCCGTAATAGTTGTTATCCCCGCTGACAACCCCCTCAAACATGGCTGTCCCCGCCATTATCCTGTTGCAACTGCATATTGTCGCCCCCCGCAGTTCCACACCGGTATCTATAAAGCTCCCGTCCCAGGCCACGGTATGTTTCAGGGATACTCCGGCCCTGATAATGTTATTGTTGCCCAGCACCGTATAACTGCCTATTTCCGCACCGTTTTCAATCCTACAGTTTTTGCCTATATAAACAGGCCTTCCGCTAAATTTCACACCTGGTTCCAGGACCGTACCCTGTCCGGCCCAGATGCCTTCATCCACCTGTCTACCGGTAATCGCTGCGCAAAGCAGGCCATCCATAAGGTCATACTGGGTCTGCCGGTACTGCTCCAAACTTCCGATATCAGACCAGTAACCCTTTGCCACATAACCAAACATAGGTATTCCCCGGGATAGCAGGAGCGGAAAGAGGTCTTTGCTAAAATCGAAAAATAAGTCCTTTCCAAAAAATTTAAATATCTCCGGTTCAATGACGTAAATACCTGTATTTACAGTGTCACTGAAAACCTCTCCCCAGCTTGGCTTTTCCAGGAAACGTGTAATGCGCCCGGTATCATCACACATAACCACCCCGTATTCCAGAGGGTTCCTGACCCTGGCCATCACCAGGGTGACCATACCGCCCTGTTTCCGGTGAAATTCAACAGCTTCTGTAAGGTCATAATCAGTAATCCCATCACCACTTATCACAAGGAAGGTCTCATCAAGAAATTCCTCGGCATTCTTTACACTTCCGGCTGTCCCCAGGGGGATTGTTTCCTCAAAATACCTCAGGTTAACCCCAAAATCCGACCCATCCCCAAAGTAGTCTTTGATTACCCCGGGCAGGTACTGTAAAGTCACAGCGATGTCAGTGATGTGGTGCTTTTGCAGAAGTTCCACAGCATACTCCATGACCGGTTTGTTTAAAACCGGTACCATTGGCTTGGGTTTATTACATGTTAAGGGCCTGAGCCTTGACCCCTTACCTCCGGCCATGATTACAGCTTTCATCCGGCAAACCTCCCCTAACAGATTTTTCAGTCCGCTTAACCGGCAGCATAACCCACTTTTTTTGCCTCAGAGACAATCTCATTGTATACATTCACAGTTTCAGCAGCTATCACACCCCAGTTGTAAATGGCATTAACTTTATCCCAGGCCGCCTGGCTTATCCTGTGTGCCAGGGCGGGGTCCTCCAGAAGACTGATAACCGCACCGGCCAGGCCGTCCGTATCACCCGGGAATACCTTCAGACCGTCAACTCCGTGTTCAATGACCTCTGCCAGTCCGCCGGTTTCGCTGACAATTACCGGCACCCTTGTAGCCATTGCCTCCAGGGCAACTATTCCAAATGGTTCATACAGACTGGGAAAAACAGCTATATCTGACCCGGCGAACAACAGGTTCCGTGTTTCATCATCGGCAAAACCGGTAAAATAAACCTTTTCACTAACTCCCAGCCTTGCAGCCAGTTTTTCAAGGTGGTCCTGATAGGGCCCCTTCCCTGAAATAACAAACTTGGTATCGGGAAAATTCTGTAGTATTTTGGGAACTGCCTTAATTAATACCTGTACCCCTTTTTCAGCAACCAGCCGACCGATAAAGTACACCATTTTTTCATAAGGGGCTGCATATCTGTTGCGGAATCCGGGGTCAACAGCCCTAGGCTGCACATTCCTGATTTCAACTCCATTGGCAATAATCCTGATTTTTTCAGCCGGAAGCTGGAACACCTGGGCCAGTTCGCTGGCCATATATTTACTGCAGCAAATGACCTCCCATGACTCATAGGTAAGCTCCCACTCCACCTGATTTATATGCCTCTGGATGTCATTATGGATACCCCTGTTCCGTCCATATTCGGTAGCATGAATTGTGGAAACAAGGGGTATCCGGTATCTGCCTTTCAGTTCTTTTGCCGCCTGGGCTACCAGCCAGTCATGGGCATGAATGAGGTCAAAGCCGTGTTCCCTGACCAGCCCGTGAGCCCGTTCTACCATAGCCGTGTTCAGGCACTCAACCCACTTAAGGAAGTTTCCGGTGTCACACTGCCGCGGCTCCACCCTGTAGACATGCACTCCGTCAACCCTCTCATAATCCGGAGAGCCGGGAACATAACAGGTAATCACATGGATTTCTTCGCCCTGGGCTGCCAGCGCCCGGGACAGGTCGTAAACATGTCTGGCCAGGCCGCCAACTGTTTTTGGCGGGAATTCCCAGGAGAGCATCAGGACTTTTTTGCCCTTACGCGGAGTCCCCTGACCGCGCCTGCTAAGTGAGACCACTGTAGGCACAGCAGGCTGATAAATCCGGTAATCGATATCGGGAAATATGTTGTCAACATACTCCAGGACAGAGATTTCTTCTTCATTGAGGTCGTTATTGGTAACAGCCCAGTAGAGACGACTAAACCTGGCTATGTGGTCCTTGGTCCTCTTCTCGGCATATCCCACTGCTGTTTTCATTTTCATTATAAAGGCCCAGTCCGAACTCTGGGCCAGGAGCAATTCCCTGGCCATCTGATTCAGGGCCCGTTTTCTGAGTCCTTCTGCATCAGGGTTAGCCTGGGCCATCTCAGTCATGCGGGTCTCTGCTTTGTGCAGGTGCCTGTATATCCAGTCATTGGGAGGGGAAAGCCAGACCTCATTGTACCCTTTATGCCCCCAGCTTGCCATCGGCAGTGAAGCCACCTGGTTTGTGGGGTAAAGGTTGAGGTATTCCCACGGGGTAATTGTCTTTACCGTATCCTGGTCATAATGTAACTTCCGCAGCAGGAAATTAATCCACTCAGGCCCTTCATACCACCAGTGGCCAAATAACTCGGCATCATATGTGGAAACGATAATCGGCAGCCGGTCCATCCGGGATACCAGGTTTTCCACCTGTTTTTCCCTGTTAAACATAAAGTTGCCGGCATGCTCTGCAGCCCTTTCTGCCGCCACTGCAGGGTCATAGACCTCCTTACGGTCCGTCTTCCCGGTAATACGGTAGTACTTGATGCCGGTATCTATACGCAGGTGATTTTCACCCACATATGGCCCGATATAGTCTATGTCCAGGTCATAACCAATATCCCGATAAAACTCGCGGTACCAATAGTCACCGGGATAACCCTGGTTCATGTCCCAGACCTGTCTGGAGGTTTCCGGGTCACGCCCAAAGGCAGCCACTCCCCCGGGGGTATACAGTGGTGCATATATACCGTGTACCGGGCACGGAGTGGCAAACATAATACCATGGGTATCGGTGAAAAAGAACTGCAATCCATAAGCCTTCAGGATTTCATCTATCCCGGGGGTATACCCGCACTCGGGCAGCCAGATTCCCCGGGGCGGGCTGCCGAAGTGCCTGGTAAACAGGTCCACAGCCACAGCAACCTGTGCCCTGATGCTCTCTTTGCGCTTCATCAGGGGGAGAAAGCCGTGGGTGGCACAGCTTGTGATAAGTTCAACACAACCCCTGTCCCGGAATTTTTTGAAGGCCTGAAGCAGATTGGTACCGTACCTGTTCACGAAAATATCCCGGATTTCTTGGAACCTCTTCAGATACATGTGAGCCGCAGGCGCAAATTCTGTCCCTTCAGTCCGCCGGGTTTCTTTGCCGGCCAGCTCAATGAGGCGGTCCACATGCATAAGGTAGCGTTTCCGCAGTAAATCATCTGCCATCATCGAAATTAATGGCGGGGATAAGGATACTGTAACCCTGAAATCCACGCCATCATCCAGTAAACTGTCAAAAACCCTGATCAGCGGTATATAGGTCTCCGTAAGGGCCTCAAAGAACCATTTTTCTTCAAGGTAATTCTCTTTTTCAGGATGCCTTATGTACGGCAGGTGGGCATGCAAAACAAGCGCAAGATAGCCTTTTAGCAATTTAATCATCCTCCCCCTCAATATTGGCCGAGTTAATATAAACACCGTCACTGCTGAAGGTTTTCCGGTCTGCCGCTATATCTGCGGCTTTGTTTCCGGATAACCGGTCCAGCAGGTCTGCCATAACCAGTCCCGAGCCATCGGCCAGGCTGTCCCGCGGTGTCTGGATAACATCAGACCTCAGCAGGCAGATAAACCTGCCTTCAGGAGATATTACACCCAGGTCAACACAATAGGAATGGTTTGCCATAACATCAGGGATGTAGTAGTTGTTTGCCAGGGAATGTACGGTAAGGTCGTAACTGCCATGGGCTTTGTCCCGGTCCTGACCAAGTCCGGTTAAGTCGTAAATCCTCAGCGTAAGCGGTATTTCCCCCCAGGGTCGTCCAAATTCCCCGGCTACCAAGTCCATCTGTTCATTACAGATTTCCCAGTAGGCAAAAATACAGTGCGGGTCTCTTACCAGGAGCATGATAGAATTTTCGTTGTAACTGGCCGGGAACCCGTATTCGGGCACGGTAATACTCATTTCAGCCTCTCCTCCCCCAAAATAAATACACGGTCATTATATGCGGCCCTTCTTTAAAAAGAACTGCACGTGTCAGAAATTTCACAAACTTAGAATAGGACTAAGAAAACGGCAGCTATGTACGCTTTGGCAGGCTTGATTTTGCGGCTTCCGCTAAAAATACCCGGGGAAAAAACCCGGGGAAAATGCCCGAAAAAAATGCCTGTAAAATACCAAAATTACAGAAGCCTGTCCCCAGGTTAACGGGAACAGGCTCACAATGCCGTCCAAAATCCACCACGCTGCTATTCTCCGGTAACCCGGCTGTCAGGGGTATTATCCCAGACCCGTGGTTTTGCGCCCCCACCTCTCGATGGGTTTGCCCTTATCTGAATAATGCTATTTACTTAGTCTGAATAAGTAGTTCGGTTTCTTTTATTAATTATATACTTTCCTAGAAAATTTTTCAAGTTAAATTGTTTTATTTTTCTAGGTATGCAAATAATTACGGCCTGTGAATCTATCACAGGCCGTAATCTAAAAGAAATTTTGGTTTGTTTTGGTTCAGCTTACCTGTTTCCTGCCCTTTGTCCGAGCATCCGGTAGGTCATTACAGCTACCTGGGCTCTTGTTGCATACATACCGGCACCGAAGCTGTTTTCACTAATGCCCTGGATCAGTCCTGTTTCAATGGCTTGCGAAATTGCTGCTGCGGACCACCCCGGGATCTGTGACTTATCATTGAAACGATCAAGATTCTCTGTCGTCCCGGCAGCAATTTCCTGTGGATAGGATAAAGCCCTCATCATAACAAGTGCCAGTTCTTCCCTGACAATCGGGGCATCAGGGCGGAATTCTCCACTGCTGTACCCAATCATTAAACCGGCTTCGGTAGCTGCAGCAACTGCACTGAACGCCCAGTGATCCCGGGAAACATCTGAGAACTGCTGCTCAGCAGATGCAGAACCACTGTCTAACCGGAGGGCTTTTGCCAGCATGGCAGCCAGTTCGGCCCTGGTTATTGACCTGTCAGGCATGAATATATTGCCACTAAAACCGTTGATGATTTGATTCTCATAGAGGTAAACCACTTCATTAACTGCCCAGTGATCATCCGGGACATCCCTAAACGGGCTCACCGGACCGGCAATAGGTGGAATCACGATAGTGTCTTCAGTATCCCGGGAACTGCTGCCGCTCCTAGGCCTTGACCTGGTGGTAAAGGTCAGGGAATATTCCTCATCCAGCCCAAGACCCTTACTGTCAGTTATGGAGTCAACCGGTAGGGCTACAGTGTACTGTGTCCTGTAAGCCAGTCTCGATTCCGGAATCAGTTGAAGCGAATTGTCTTCTATTAAATAGGTATAGCTAAGAACAGTTTCACCTGCGGTGATTGAGATGCTCCCAATCCCGGGCCCCTCAAAAATACTTTCACTGAAGTTAAATACAACAGGACCATTTACCGCTACTCCGGAGGCACCGTCCTCAGGAGTGGTGGATACTATTTCGGGAGGGGAATTAACAATTACGCCAATTGTCGGAGCGCCTGCAAAATGGGCCGTAATCTCTGCCGAACCTGTCCCCACTGCATTCACGGTTCCGTCAGATGCAACAGTGGCAACGCCGGTATCACTGCTGGTGTAGCGGACTGTATATGGAGGAACAGCAACCGTCCCTGTCTCACCGGCAGTTCCCATAGTATTTGCAAATAATGTCAGTTCAACAGAATCACCAGGATTGAGCTCGACTGTCTCTTCCTGGAAGTATGCTGCCGCTGCCCACGGGCTATAGGGTATGCCTTCAACAATACTGTCACCACTGCCATAAACATTGGATTCTACCGTAGGGCCTGACGAATTGCCCCACCAGTTAAGGGTGGCGTTATTGGGTTCTTCCTCGCTATCAGTCCTTGAGCTTACATCCCTGATAGAAATCAGGCTGTCACCCGTGTCTTTAGTTTTCTTGGCAGTATCTTCCTTATGAGAACAGGTTGTCTCTGCTTTTTCCTCGGGCAAAATACTTCTCGCCTCAAGGTCAGGGACATCGATAATGTCATCCAGTGAGCCGGATGAAATCCCTGAACCGTTACCTGCAATGTCATTATGATTAATTGTATTGCCGGCAGCTTCTGGATCCAGGTGAATGCCGGATTCGTCATAAAGGTTGCTCAGGATTTCGTTGCCTGTTATTTCATTGCTGTACCCGGCAACACCCAGGCCTTCGTAATTCCCTTCAATGATATTGCCCCAGACCCTGACTCCGGTGACCTCGTCCTCAAGGCAAATTCCAAAGCCCTCATTATTTGAGACCGTATTGTTTGGTCCTATTTCAACTACAGATGCTTCATCAGTCCCGTTGATAAGTATGCCGTAATCACTGTTTCCGGTAATGTTGTTCCCGGTGATGGTATATTCAGCATAATCAGAAATGTAGTTCCATGAACCCCAGAAGATGCCGCCATATCCGTTGCCGGTTATTTCATTGTTGCGCTCGATCACCACGGCACCATGGCTGATGTCATCATAACCATGGTAAATACCACACTCTGTATTATCCGAAATAACATTATCCTCAATAACAACACTGGCTCCATACATCCAGTCATCATATTGGTATAAACCATCAGAATCGTTACCTGTGATTATATTATTTCTGACAACAACACTTGGGGCCACATACTCAGGGTCAATGGTATTGGTTGCATCATCCCAGATTTCATAACCATCAGTCCCCATGTATTCCAAAATCATCCCATCCCCTGTGTTTCCGGTGACGGTATTGCCCTCAATAATAACCTCTGCATCATAATCAACATCAGATACATATATCCCGTCTTCGTTGGCATCACTCTCCGGATCGCCTCCCTGAGGTACTCCGACATAGTTGTTTAATATATTTAGTTCATTGCTGTCCCCGGCCTCATATCCGAGTTCATAAACATAGATTCCTTCATCCCACTCATGGCCATAAATGGTATTACCTTCGATGTTCACAATATTGCCATTATATAAGTAATCCAGATAGATGCCTTCACAGGAATTGCCATAAATGGTGTTATCATTTATACTTAGGCCGGTATCATTCATCTCATCGATATATATGCCTTCACAGTCATTATATGCAACAGTGTTGCCTTCGATTGTCACGGTACTTCCGCCGGAATGAGTTTCATCATCGTCATCATTGATATATTCGATACAAATACCATCATCATCGTTGTTAGTAATATTATTGTCTGTTATGTCCAGTACAGTGGCGCTTACATCGTAAAAATAAATACCGTAGTAATCATTTTCACTTAAACTATTGTTGGCTATTGTAACTGTGCTGTCATAACAGTAGTCAAAATACACAGCTTCTCCGTAATTTCCGGTAACTATATTGTCCCTGATTTCTATCGAACTGTTCCCGGCACTTTCAATATTAATCGCTGCAGAGTCACTGCCAGAAATATTATTACCATATATCGCAATATCTGCTTCATTTGCCTCTTCAATATAAATACCTTCTTCATAGTTATCACAGATTGTATTATTGACTACCGCAAGCTGCCCACCGCTTTCAGTAGTTGCATATATCCCGGCTCCTCCGTCTGAGGTAATTGTAAAGCCTTCGATAACTACCCCTGGTGCGGAAACAGTAAAACTGTGGCCGCTACCGCCAAATACACCTGTGTAGACAGCACCGTTTACAGACCTTATAACGAGGTCTTCGGTGTATACATCAACCGCCTCTTCATAATCACCATCACTAACCAGAATTGTGTCACCTGGCTGTGCTGCGTAGACCGCATCCTGAATTGTCCCATAGTCCTCTTCGATGCCTACGTTGAGGATATTTCCTGCAGTCTCCTCTGCATAGACAGGCTGAGCAGGCATAATCCCAACAATCTGTGTCAGCAGCAGCACAATTCCCACCAGAACCGCCAGACTCCTCTTAGTCCTGACCTTCATTATTACTTCCTCCCAGCAAAAATTTAACAGTTACCTGCACTAAATTAATTAAAACACCTCCCTGTTACTTTTCTTACCAAATGAGCTGCCACTTTATGCCGGTAGTTGTTATTAATACTATTTTATTGTAGAAATATGGACATGTCTATAAGTATTTATCTAAATTTTTCGACAATTTTTAGGGTATTCTGTCGGTTTTTATCATGAGCACTATGCCTGCAAAAAAAAAAGACCACATCATGTGCGGTCCCTGAGAAAAAAGGAGGTCTGAGGAATGTTTAATAGACTTCCTGGGTTTTTTTATGGGTAGTTTCAAAAATTCCTGTATCCTGGTCAAATACCTTCCAGACAGCATCCATGCTGACCCACCTGTCACCAATCCGGACCTCGTTCCAGGCATGTCCGTACCAGGTTCCCCCGGTCCCGGCCTCTCCGAGGACGGTCCGGGCCTCTATCCCTTCAGCCCGGCACATTGCGGTAACCAGATTGGCATAGTCCCGGCACAGCCCCTTTTTAGTCTGCAGGGCCGTTACTGCGCCGTCATTATCATAAAACTCACCACGGCGGAACTTGTCCATGTCATAAACCAAATTTTTGCTGACCCAGTCAAAGATAGCTTTGGCTTTGCTATAATCATCTGAGGCCTGTCCTACTATCTGCCGTGCTTTTTGAGTTATAGTACGGTTGTTGCTTTCTATCCCCCATGAGGGAAGCAAATATCTCATGTCAGCATTATCGGTATTTTCAACCTGAACTCTGGCCAGCGAGTCATAAGCAATTACACCGGGATTTCCGTTATTGGGTTTCACCAGATTGAAGTCCACCCTGTAGCTGCCTTCACCAAACCTCAGATACACAGCTCCTGCCACCGTATTGCCTACTGCAGGATAATAATAATATGCCTCGTCATTTCCAAGAACAGCCCTGACTATTATTCCGGTATACTTCTCGGTAACGGTTCCCTGAAAACTGAACCATGTATCAAAGCTGTTACCTTCAGACAATGTTACTGAATTCCCTTCAGTGTATGGGGTAAACCACCTGATATCTGCCTGACCGGCATATGCAGCCGGAGCAATCACAGTAATCAGAAAAATAGCAGTTAAGATTATCAGAATCCTTCTAAACAGCCTGAAATCTTTCACGGCCAAAACCTCCTTCGGTAACCCGGCTGTCTGGAATAGATCCAGACCCGTGGCTTTGCGTCCCCACCTCTCGATGGGTTTGCCTTTATCGGGAGTGACGGCATTTCCTTAAACGGAAAAACTCTTCATTTCCCAATGATAGTTTTGGTTAATATTAACTTGACCAATAATTAAAGCCTGTTTCCGGGTTCCGGAAACAGGCCGTAAATCAAATAACTGCCTAATAAAACTCCCCGGTAACCCGGCTATCTGGAATACATCCAGACCCGTGGCTTTGCGTCCCCACCTCTCGATGAGTTTGCCTTTATCAGAATGAGTTGTTAAATTTTTTCATTTTCATTATACACCTGTATCATAAATGATGCAAGGGTTTTTGTTTAATTTTGTCAGGTTTTTGTCAAATTTTATAGAACTCCCGGCTTACTTCCCACTGCCGGCAGCAATCTCCTGCATAAATTCATTACCCTCTACAAGCTCTTTCAGGTATGCCGCAAATGGCGCTCCCAGGTCAGGCCGGGCCAGGGCAAATTCAACAGTCGCTTTCAGAAAACCCATTTTATCACCCACATCGTAACGCCTGCCTGCAAAGACATGGGCATACACCGGCTTTTGCCCTGCCATGACCTTCAGTGCATCTGTAAGCTGAATCTCACCACCTGCTCCGGGAGCAGTGTTTTCCAGGAGGTCAAATATCTCCGGCTCAATTATGTACCGGCCCAGGACCGCAATATTAGACGGAGAGGTCTCTACAGCAGGTTTCTCTACCAGGCTGTGGACCTTTACTGTCCGTAAAGTGTCATCCCCTTCCGGGTCGACAATACCGTATTTGCTCACTTCTTCTCGGGCTACCCTTTGTACGCCGAGAACACTGCCACCCTTTTCTTCATAAACATCCATCAACTGTTTCAGACAAGGCTTTTCACTCACAATTACATCATCACCCAGCAGGACCGCAAACGGTTCGTCTCCGATAAACTTGCGGGCACAATACACCGCATGCCCCAAACCGCGCGGAGTCTTCTGGCGGACATAATGAATATCAACCATCTCAGAAATATCCTGGACCAGATTAAGCAGCCTGGTATTTCCTTTCTGTTCCAGCAGAAGCTCAACCTCCAGGGTGTGGTCAAAGTGGTCCTCTATGGCGCGCTTGCTGCGTCCGGTGATGATCAGGATATCCTCAATTCCGGAGTCCACTGCTTCTTCCACTATGTACTGAATTGTGGGCTTATCAACTATTGGCAGCATTTCCTTGGGCTGGGCTTTGGTTGCCGGCAGAAAACGGGTCCCCAGTCCGGCTGCCGGAATAATAGCCTTACGAATCCTCTTCAAAACAAATCCCCCCAAAAACGTATATTATATTTTAGCCTTTCATTTATATGCAAATCCCCCGTTGCACATACCAATTTCCTGATTATTCCATAATAACTTTGGTTTTCCTGCTCGTTTTATATTAGTTTTCCCGGTTACCACTCTTTAACCTTGTTCCAAGTCTCAGCGCAGTCAGCCACCGGTAAGTTACCTGTCCTAATATTCCCAATTGAAGTCCTGAAGCCCTACCCGGAGAATCCTTTTCTTTAAGTCAGCTGTTATAAAGGACAAGCCCTCCGGTGTCCTGGCCTCACACCTGGCCACCAGGACCGGCTGTGTATTTGATGCCCTCACCAGGCCCCAGCCATCGGGGTAAATTATCCTGACTCCATCAATAGTGACAGCATCATAATCTTTAAGGGCCTGCTCCCTTATTTTATCTATAATGCCAAACTTCACCGCGTCAGGGCAGTCAATCCGGGTCTCAGCGGTGCTGTGGTACTGCGGCAGATCACTTAACAGCCCGGACAGTTTTGCATCAGAAAGGGACAGGATTCGCAAAAGCCGCCCCGTGGCATAAAAGGCGTCATCAAAACCGTAATATTCATCTGCAAAAAACATGTGTCCAGACATCTCACCTGTAAACAGGGCATTGAGCTCTTTCATTTTTGCCTTGATCAGTGAATGTCCTGTTTTATAAAAATACGGCGTGCCACCCAGCCGCTCTATTTCGTCCACCAGGGCCTGGGAACATTTAACCTCAATAATGGCCTGCTGCCCGGGGTTTTTCTGAAGAATCTCCCTCCAATAAAGCACCATCAGCTTATCACCCCAAATAACCTCCCCGGTGTCGTCAACCACACCAATCCTGTCAGCATCACCATCATAAGCCACTCCTACATCAGCCTGCTGTTTTTTTACTTCCTCCACCAGGAAGGTCAGGTTTTCCCTTTTGACCGGGTCAGGGTGGTGGTTGGGGAATTTCCCGTCAGGTTCACAAAAGAGAGGTATCACTTCACAGCCCAGGAATTTCAGAAATTTTTCGATGTACAGGCTGGCAGCACCATTACCCGCATCAGCTACCACCTTCAGCCTGCGGGGTCCGAGCCTTATTTTGGAAGAGAGCATATCAAGATAAGCTTCAGCTATGTCAGTCCTGCCAACCGTGCCTTCACGCCGGGATTCAGGGATATTGTCCTCTTGAATAATTTTCTTAATCTGCTGAATGTCCGCACCATAAATGGTTGACTTACCACAGGCCATTTTCATTCCATTATACTCGCCGGGATTATGGCTTCCGGTAATCATAATACCCCCGTCCAGGTCCAGATGGTGCAGTCCAAAGTAAAACATCGGGGAGGTCACTGTGCCGATATCAACTATGTCCAGGCCTGCCGAAGTCAGGCCCCTGATAAGGCCTTCCCGGATGACCGGTGTGGAGAGGCGGACATCACCGCCAATCAGTACCTTATTAACTCCCTTGCCCAGGACAAAGGCTCCATAGGCCTGTCCTATTTTATGTACCACCGGCGGGGTCAGTTCAGTTTCAGCAATACCCCGGATGTCATATTCGCGGAAGATAGCAGGATTAATGTTCATTTTGGTCCTCCATGTAAAAATTTTTGTATTATGAGGCAAACTCGTCTAATTTTGACTAATTTATATTTCTAGAAGAGGAAAGAAAATTCCTGTTAAGTTTCTGAAGCAATATATTTGGAAGCTTTTTTTCTTTTGGAAAACAATTTCAAAATAAAAAGGGGAAGTGCCTTTATCTGAGACACTCCCCTAAGTATTTCCTTCGGTTATTGGGCGTTAACCACAGGCGGTACCTGTACAGCATAGATATTTACAGTATAGTTGCCTGTTGTGTTGAACATGGCGGTAAAAGCAGTAGTTGTTTCTCCGTTAAACTCGAACCCTGCAGCCGGGCCCCAGTAGCCGCGAAGGACACCGTCTACGACCTCGAATGTATCATTAATGCCTTCCGTATCTTCTGAACTCCCTACCTTGGTAATTTCAAAATCATCTGCTGCTGCAGCTTCCTCACCTTTGGTGACTTCAATAATAAAGAGAGTATTGTCAACCGAAGCAACACCTTCGTTCAAATCTGCGGTAACCTCTGTTTTAAATTCTTCACCGGTCTCGAACGGAATTGCGGTATTAGGCACTGCAGCATCATTTATCGTCCAGGTGAGATTCAGAGCAGGTCCCTCAACCACTGTTACAGTCTGTTCGTATTCTGCAAGGACCGTGTCGTCCCCGACACTTAGTATTTTTAAAACAAAAGTATATTCACCCGGCTCTAACCAAGTTACCTTAAACCTGCTGTCAGTAATATTTGTAAGTGGGAAACCTGATGCCGGACCGAATACTGCAGTGTTTTCCGTAAAGTTGAGGTCGAGATATTGTCCAAAATTAGCATTGGAAGGGTCCTGCTCCTGATATTGGACAGTAAAGTCAGTGTCAGGCTCCCCTGCAGTACACTCTACCTCTCCCCGTACAAGCTCTCCGGAATAACTTCCTGCAGTGGTACTAACCGTAAAAATATCAAACATTCCTGTGGCAGACCCGTCAGCCAGATCCCCATTAACACTGATTGTGGGCGCAACTTTGGGTTCTTCAACATTAAAAGTTCCGGTCAGTGTGTTGGAAATAGGCGCCGTTACCGCAGACGCTGTTCCTGCAAAAACAATAACCATTAAAAGTGACAACAGAATTACAAACGAAAATTTTCTCCCCTTCATAATAGACCTCCTTAGCATAATTAATTAACTGTTTGTTGAACTTCAACTACTTTTATCTGGATATCACCTCCCAGTTTAGAAAAATTATATTGCATTAATATCATTAGAACCTACCTTAACCGAGTTGCAGAAGATTATTTAGCCGCCAGATGATCACTGCAGCTTCTGCCCTGGTAGCCAAAGCACCCGGAGCAAAGAAACCATCAGGCTGTCCTTTAATTAGACCTGTTTCTAAGGCTTCGGAAATAGACGCTCCGGCCCAAATTGAAATCTCATCCCGGTCTTTAAAGGCGGCCAACAATTCTGTTACCTGTTCCGCTGTTGGGGGCGAACCTTTGCCCTTGTAGTGTAAGGCCCGTACCACCATTACTGCCATTTGCTCTCTGGTTATAAAATCATCGGGGCCAAATCTGCTTGAATTATAACCCTGTACTATTCCGGCGTTAGCTGCACTGCTTATTGCTTCGAAATACCATTTACCCGGCTCCACGTCTTGGTATCCCGAATCATAACTTCCATTTTCCAGGCCTAAGGCCCGAACCAGTAAAGCCGTGAATTCAGCCCTGGTTATGGTCCTGTCTGGAGCAAAAGCAGTTGGGCTGATTCCCTTTGCAAACCCCTCTATATAAGCTTCAGCAATCTCATTCTCAGCCCAATGTCCGGTTATGTCGGTAAAAGGACATTCCGGTGGACCTGCCACAGGCGGAACATTTACTGAGCCACCTCCTCCCCCGCCGCCTCCGCCGGTATTTCGGATTACCCGGAAATCAGCGGTCAGCTCATTGGAAACGGGAGTATAATCCGGGGTTATGGCAAAAGCCGGTACTGCTGAGACTGTCAGAAAAATGAGTAATAATATAACTACCGTGAACCTTTGGATAACACGCATATTCATCCCCTCATTCTGTAATTTAATATAAATTTTGTATTTACTTGTACTTTATCCCTTCAATTACTAATCATACTAAATAGGCATAAATATGTCTATAAATAAGTGTCGTACTATTTCGACAATTTTACATATATTTTCATATATACCTACTAATTTCCATTACGGAATGATGCAGCCTTTTGTATTTCCATGTCATTAAGAGCAAAGAGAAAGACACTATGCTCCCTGCTTCTTATTAGAAATCCTTTTGTATAATTTAAATCAGTAATATTCGACAACCATATTTATTAATGATTTTTATTTCAGTTATTAGCGTTTTTTATGAGAGAAAAATTTGACCGGGTGTAAATAAAAAACACAGGGCTTTTAGCGCCCTGTGTAGTTGCCACCGACATTTAATCAAAAAAGTCTACTCCAACCGTTCCCCTATATTTATCAAAAAATCCACATCTGCAGTTATACTTTCAAGCTCCTCACCGGACTGTTCATCCATATACAAGGTGTATTTCAGGTCCAGGGAATCATTTGGGAGAAGAATGACGTGACTGGATTCATTCAGTGAAAATCCGGTGGTGCCGTCATCTTCCTGATCCCAAAGCAACTCTGAAAAACTTTTATTATCAATCAGATTTTCATCAAATACGAACAATTTTCCCTTTACTATAGTCAATTTCATGTTCTCCAGCAGAGCTTTGTAAACAGAATCCCTGTCATAGTCCTGCTTAAAGTCGCTAAGATGAACACTAAGGCCAAAACTGCTTAGGTCCACTTCCTTAAATTCATTTCTTATTCTGATTATACCGCTCTCCTCCCGGCCAGGATACCACAGTTCTTTTCCAAACAGATTACCATTACATGTAATTCCACCATCTTTATTGATTGTAATTTGAACATTAGGAGTGTTACTTTGCATAAAGGCATAGGTAATTTGTTCCGCTCCGTAAAAAATGTAACCTAATACAATAACAGAAACGATAATCCGTATTATTTTACGGACTAATGCTCCATCTATCTTTTCCATGTTACTCACCTCTTAAATCAGCACGGATTTTGGGTTCTCCTATTCCTTTTTATCAGGTGACGCAGTTCCCCACTGCTGATCCGGATTTGAATATGATATGTCAGGTACCTTTACAGACCGGTCAGATTTCACTTCTGCCGGCTGATATAATGCGTCTTTTAAATCAAAAATGAAAGTCACAGAATCATCAATAACACAAAACCGGTTAATATCCCTGACATTATTACTAAACCTGTAGATTATGGGTTTTCCTATTTCATCAGCTACCCGAACCAGGTCATCAATGGATTTCACCCTGAACAAGCTTTGGGTTGCGGTTGTGATCTCGCTGTTTAAAGCGACCAGACGACTGCCGTGTTTTTTAAATATACGGTCAAGGGCCTTAACCAGTGGTGATTTTTCCACAGTTATGGTGAAAAAAGCCAGGTAAATCAGGGCCAGCAGCAGAATGCCCAGAAATACGCTGGAAACAATCACTGCCATACGGTCAACAGGGAGTTTTACTTCCCGGATTTCTTCAATTGTTCCCGGCTTTTCCCCTGTTTGGCTTTCCTGTATTTCAAAATACTTGGTATTAAGCGGGATTACAATTCCCGGAGACAGTGTCTCCTTTATGGTTCCTTTATCTGTTGCTGCATCCAGATTTATATTCATTAAAACCGATAGCCTCACCTGGGAATTTACCTTTGAAGCTTTGATGACATTGTTGGCAAAATCGTTATAGTGCCTGAGATTTACCGGGATATCTTTTACTATGGATATCTTATTGTCAACAGCCGCAAAACTGCTCCTCGGTAAAAGGGTGAATTGCTTTTTCCACACAGTGATGTTCTTTTCCTCATCACTGAAATATCCCTCCATAACAGCTAAAACTTCATAGCTGCCCTTTATGTCAGCCGCGGCATCACCTGTGAATTCGTAATTGAAATGGGTACTAACCAGGTTTACAAATTCCGATATGTAGATATTGCCCTCATCAAGATTATCGCTGTTGTATAAAATATTAGGGCTGAAGAAAACTTTGTAGTCAACATCAGCTTTCTGGCTGTAGCTGTATAAAACAGATTTTTTTTCCTCAACACGAGGATATCTTATTTCCCTAAACAGAAAAAAACCGGTAGTTACAACTGCAATGGCAATAAAACAGATTAAGCCCGTTTTCAAATACTTGTTAAGCTTTAGTTTCATCCCACTACTCCTTACGCCATTATTTAAGAATTTAATATATTATACTATTTAATACATTTCCTGTTAACGGACTTCTTCTGTCGATTTGTAGGTTTATATAATAGAACATGACGAAGGAAAAGCAGAGCTCTGAAAACTCTGCTTGCTAACCATAAATTCGCCATTACCCATTAAACTGTTTAAAGTTGAAATGAATATTAAATACCGCCCTCTGGTTTTCGGTATCAGTACCTGCATCCCTGGGTAATGTGAACCACAAACAGTTAGGTGCCTCAGCATCAAAAGTTAACCCTTCAAGATCAGGCTCCCTCAATAGGGCCTCTTTATACTCCTCATCAATGTCAAAGGTGAAATAATCACCGGGCTCCAGGGTCCGCTTGTTGTCGTGTATCAGCCCATTAACGTAATCCTCCAGTTCGCGCAGTGTTACCAGACTATTCCCGTTGGCATTGCCGTTACCTGTCCTGGACCCGGTTCCATCATCATTTGTAATTCCCAGAATTACATATTTGTCACCATATACGGTATTATTGGAAAGGGGTAACGAATAGGTGGCCAACTTTCTGTCTTTCCTCCAGTGCTGCATCTGTCCCCGAACTTTAATTGCATCTTTAAGGACCTCGCTTGCTCCTTCCTGAAATTCCACACTGATATTGTCCAGTACCGCAGGTATGGTGCCAAGATTCTTGATTTTGGCCTCATACCAGATCGTAGTACCGGGATACATGTTGCACATGTAAAAAGTTGTAAGTGTCGGGCCATGGTTAAATGCTGTTGTAAAGGCATCATCTGATGTATCATTATTCATATCGTTACCGTCAATATTAGGATATATGTTATACAACTGGTAATTGTTCCCGACAGTCTGTTCCTGAACAAACTCAACCCGCATTTCCCCGGTTTGAGCTGTATTGGTAATGATAGCAGTTTCACTCCATGCCGCATAGCCGGTCCCCATTAAGGCGAGTGCTATAAGTAATGAAACAGCGGTCAACTTAACTCTTTTCATACCGGCCCTCCCGACTTAACATAAATTAAATGTTAACACTTTTCGTGAAACTTCTTTTTTAGGATTTTTAGGGACACTACAATACAGCGAATCAAAAGCAGAGTTTGGCAAACTCTGCTTTTGACCATTCTACCTCTTTCCCCGAGCTGCTCTAAATAGCTAACAGAGTTATATCCCCGCCATTTACCGGGCTTACCGGGAGTGCAGTATCAGCATCTCCTGCCTGGCTGTCATAGATAACGTCACCGGTACCGGAATCCCATATTTTGATTCTGAATAAATCAGGTGGAGCTCCATGATTGAACTGGGCGTCAACGACAGTGACCAGAAACTCATAATTTCCGCTGCCATTCAATAATCCGGTTCCAGTGAACTGGGCCATATCACCGTTAATTGTCAACTGATTATAACCGGTGCTAAGAAAGTTTATTGTGCCCAAGTTGAAATTAAGTGTTCCCACAGGTGTACTCCCACACGACTGGTAACTGATATCAAACATGAACCCGGCCGTACCTGTCAGGTCGGGATCAGCTGCAAAAGCCCCAGTTGGGGAATCAATAAATCCGACGCCAAAAGCTGAGGCATTATCCTGTGGTGTTATAACCTGAAAATTAACGGTATCAGAAGAAGGTTCATAAGACTGCTCCCCGGAAAAGCGGGCGGTCAGCTCATATGTTCCGGGTGCCATCGTATCCGGAAGTGCAATAGTAGCAGCAGCAACTCCGTTGGCATCAGTCACACCCTGGGCCTGCAGGCCTTCAAGAGTGAAAGTGACTGTTCGGCCTGCCAAAGGGTTGCCACTATTATCTTTAAGAGTTGCACTGACTGCTGCACTTGCACCGGCAGAACCCTGCAGGTCTCCGGTGTAAACAGTCTCTGTATTGGAGCTGCGTACCGTCATGGTAATCGAGGGCGGATACCAATGTCCACACCAACTGCAATAGGTGTCTCCTTCAATTATAATGGTCTCTCCGGCAGTCAGATTAACACCGGAGAACACCCAGTTTTCGGCATGAACAACACTGAGAGGCCAGTTAGACGGATTTAGAACCTTTTTCTCACGAGCGAGTTCCACCCCGGCCGAATTTTTTATCCACACAGTGGCATAACGGCCGTCCGGATCATTCTCATAATTTGGGTTACATCCACTGCAGTATTCACACTGCATTTGGACAGTAACCTCATTGTCACCTGACTGTACTGCATAATTAATGTTATAATTATAAACTGATGCAAAGCTGGCTGAAGCAAATAACAGGAGACAAATTACAGTCAAAACAAAAATACGGCTTATTTTTTTGATTGACACCTTTACCTCTCCTTCCATTTTTCAGATACTTCCAGCCGGAATCTAAACAAAGCAGGGAATCCCTGCTTTGTTTAGTTAGTACATCATTACTGGTTGAACTGTTTGAAATCAATGATAATGTCAAACTGGGCACATTGAAGCTCTAAATCGTCATTGACACATTCCGGAAGATAGAAGAACAAACAATTATCTGCATCAGGATCATAGGCTGGAATTTCTTCTGCAAGTTGTTGTTTTGCAGCATCATCAGGCACGTCAAAACAGATATAGTCACCGGGTAATAAATTAAAACCACTCATTGCAGTTTCTAATGCGCCTTCCAAATTCCTTAACGGCACATTCCAAACTGGCACAAAAGCCACTGGCAATAGCTGGCCGGGTCTTTTGTGCATTACCCAGCCATAAACCTTCAAGTTGTCCTTCAGCAATTCACTTGAACTGACATCAAAAACCACATCAACGTTATTAAACAGAGCCGGTATCGAACCCAGGTTCTCAATATGAAGTTCATACATCGATAAAGCGCCTGGATACATTTTTCCCATGGTAACAGTAGTAACTTTATTCCCGTGTGTCAACTCAAAATCCACATACTGACTTGCGCCTCCCCGGGGATGGTCACAGTCATCCACAAACTCTACCCTCAAATCACCGGTACCCACAGAGTTGTTAATTGTTGCTGTCTCACTCCATGCGGCATATCCTGCCCCCAACAGCATCAGGCTAAGAACCAGGGTGAATGCAATTATTTTAGTCTTGTTCAAGAATGTCCCTCCTTTTTTCTCTGGTGCCAATCTTGCCTTTTCCTTTTAATAAAGCAGGGCTTCAGCCCTGCTTTATTAATTTAATGTGTTCTTATTTGATATTACTGGTTAAATTGCTTGTAATTAGCTACAACGTCAAACTCAACAGCAGGCAGAGATCCTCCGGTCTCACCAATAAGCTCTGCCATTACAGTTTCATCAGCAGCAGAATCACAGGTAAGGGTATAAGTAATATTACCAACGTCGTTGACGTCCAATGCATCCGGAGCCTCTACATTGGTGCAGGTCAACCAAGGTGTAGCTGAAAGGTCGGGGGCAACTACATTATCCTCGATTGCTTTAAGAGTACCTACATTCTTAACCGGAATAGAAACTTCTACTATAGCTCCCGGATATAAACCTTCAATACTTACTGTAGCCTTATTGGCATCAGTTGCATCTACAGTGTAGTCCCCGGTAGCATATGTATCATCAGGTACTCCAGCAGCGCTAAAAGTGTTCACGAAACCACCATCTTGTAAGTCAACATCCAACTCACCGGTACATACATTGTTGGTAATAGTAACCTGCTCGGTCCACGCTGCATATCCCGCGCCCATCATCATTACGGCCACAACCAGGGCCAGAACCAAAAATCTGGATTTTTTCATTATCTTCTCTCCTTTTATTTTTAAATTTCAAGGTACTTCAGATGAAAATCTTCAGCCGGCTTCAATCTTCATCTGTCTTGCTGTATTCTATTATATTTGCTTTCTGCCCCGATTTAAGCACCGGACCGGGTAATTTCAAATGGCACTATACGGCCATTTCCTATTGGTACTATAAGGTCATGTAATGCTACTTTGGTACCATGTGCACATATATTTGCCCCCAAAAAAAACGCGCATCTTTCAGTGCCTGATGCGCACACATGTCACCCGCAAGGGGTGGGACTTGTAAAAGTATTCTAAAACTCAATCTCATCCAGAGGTATTTCCCTATTGCTCCTTATCAGAAGTGAGGGCCAACCGACATTGGGAATGACTTTAATTATTTTCCCTTTTACCTGTTCAGGTTCAACAAGGTCCGCATCAGGAGCAGAATTATTATCACCCTTAGTCCTAAAGACCGGAACCCCTTTTTCCCGGTCTTCAACAATCTCGATAATCCGATGTGAGATAGATACCCCATCTCTTTTAAACTGGATTATATCCCCGGTATGCAAACCATTTACGTCCGTTACCTTCCTGGCCAGGATAACGTCACCCGGTTTGGTCATTGGTTTCATACTGCCTGTAGCAATAACCGACGGGTATATTGGAAATACACCGACTGAAAACCAGATAACTGCAATGGAAATTATACATGTAATCATCCATCCGACCGGCCCCTCTTCCCCTTTGTCCTGCCTCTGAAATAATTTTATTTCTTTAAAATACATACTCTGCATAGCCATCAGTGAAAACACCGGGCACAGAATACCAACCAGTGCTGATGTAATCCACTTTAGATCAGGGAGTAACGGTGATAACCAGTGAAAAGCCTGGATCACTCCCATGTAGATAATTGCCGGCAGGGGCCCGCCAAGGTACACCAGGTACACAGCCAGCAAATTTTTTGCAAATTCAGGGGCAAGGTATTGGGCAATGAACTTAACTAAGCTCTCATAATCATTCAGCCCGGTCAGCTGGTTAACTGTGAAGGCAGTCAGGGTCATAAAAAAGGCTACCGAAATAAAAACCAGATAATTCTCACCATCTGATAAACTGTTTATCAGGTAACTTCTTACCAGTTCCCTGCCTGCTAATGCTGAACCCACAACAAGCATATTAATGACTATTCCTTTTAATGAATGGTCATAGGGACTTCTGCCAAAGGCTTCTACAAGGCCCGAAAGTACTGAAACAGCCATAAAAATAACGGCAAAGTTAAAAGCCCACCAACAGACAAAACCTTTCAGCCTGTGTTTCCCATGGGGGCGAATACGGGGAAACAGCCAAACTGTCACAGCAACTGCCATCCACATCGAAAATTTAACAATCCGGCTATAATAAGGACTGTCTAAAAGAGACATCACGTAGGGATTGTCCAGAAAAAAACAGGCAAGAATCATTCCCGCCAATGTGACGCATCTTATACGGGACCTGCCTGTCGGCAAATATTTGTGCCCGAACATATCTAGCTCACCATGCCTCCATTTTGTCATTACTGTAATCATTTAACATCCTGACTTCCGATTTGTTTTAACTTTAGTATACTTCTTCCACCACCGTTGCTCCCTGCGGCTCAGCCACTAGCGGGTTACCTTGCAACTCTGAACCTGTAACACCTTGAACAGAGCTATCAGATGAACCAGGCTGTGCAACTTCAATGTTACCCCTGATAATCAAGGTCTTCTCCCAAAAACCATAACCCGTAGACATCAGAACAAATGCCACCGAAAAACTTGCCAGAATAATCCATATTTTTTTCACCTTCATACCCCCGAGCAGACCTGTTTTAATCACTAACCGAATCGTCTAAAAAGAATTCCTTTTTATCATTCCACTGCTGAAACGGCAGCTCTATCTCAAAATTATATATACCCTCCTGATCTGCCTGTATAGAGAGTTTTGGATTACCATTCCCACTGGGAATGCACTCCTCAGGTTCAATAAGTCCGGACGGTAGTGTCAGATCAGTTACCGTACTATCGGAAGACTTTTCCTGCCCGAAGAATTTCACCGGAACATTCCCCTCGTTTTTGAGGCAGTAGTTTATAAATGCCTTATAATCAGTGTAAACCCTTCCCTCGACAATCATGGTAGTCTCATCTTCGATGCTTATAGTTAAATCTCCGTTACCCCGTATTACATCCAGTGTATAATCATCACAAAATAAAGGCTCGATTGAACCGGTAGAAACCGAGTTTTTGATATCCAGACCATTATTCCAGTATGCATAGCTGATTCCTATAAAATTCAACGGTATGATGAAGGCCAATAATATAATATACGGCTGTACAGTGCTTCTCCTTTTTCTCCTCCTCACAGTTATACATCACCCCACCAAATGTTTTTATATAATTCAGCCTAAAGCATAATATCCCGCACTAACCCCCTGGAATAGGCATATAAAGCGGCCTGGGTACGGTCTTCCAGGTTAAGTTTGGCCAGAATCTGGCTCACGTGCTTTTTGACTGTGTTTTCTGAGACATATATCCGGGATGCAATATCACGGTTACTTAAGCCCCTTCCCAGAGCAGCCAGGACTTCCCGTTCCCGGGGAGTCAGTTCCTCATTCAGCACGGTTTCGCCCTTCATCTTCATCTCCAGTATTCTGGGGTCATAATACTTTCTGCCCTGAGCGATAATCCTGACGGCATGAATTATTTCATCAGGCAAGGCTTCCTTGAGAATATATCCGCTCACCCCCAGTTGCTCGGCATACAAAAAATCCCTTTCACTGCCTGAAGAAGTAAAAATGATGAATTTGCAGCTGATATGTTTTTTCCTGGCTTCCTCGATTACTTCCAAACCTGAGCTGTCACCCAGCCTGAGGTCAATGATCGCCACATCCGGCCTGATCCGCTGCAGGGATTCAATAGAATGCCGCACAGTTTCAGCTTCCCCTACAACCTCAAAGGAAGGCTCACAGCCCAAAGCTGAGATGAGTCCCCGTCGCACCAGAGGGTGATCGTCAACAACGAAAATTTTTAATTTCATTATGCAATCCCTCCCTGATTTTGTGAAACAAACTGTAGATTGGGGATTTCAACCTTAACCATGGTCCCCCGGCCGCTTTTGCTGTCAACCATAAACTTACCGCCAAAGGACTGGACCGTATTTTTCATATTAATCAGCCCCAGTCCGGCATTCTCAGAACGTATCTGCTTCGGATCAAAACCTGCCCCGTCGTCTTCTATCAAAAGGACCGTCACTTTGGCATCAACCTGGAGTAAGACCGCAATATTACTGCTTTTTCCGTGCTTTACAGCATTCCCTGTCGCTTCACAGATGATTCTGTATAGGCACCTTTTTAGCCTGGCGGGCAGGATTTCTTCATCTCCTGCCAAATCCACATTGATACTGATACCATTAAGGTGAGCCAAGTCACTTAAATATGTTTTTATGCCTGAGAAAAATATTCTCTCTCCGGTTTTTTGGGTACTCATACTATAGATTGACTGACGCAGTTCACGCATAGCAGTATTTGCTGACCCGCCCAACCTGTCGAGCTGTTCGCGGATTTCTTTTTGACCGAGGTTCTCCCATCCGTTTTTTAATTGGTACAGGGCATAGCTGATTGAGAACAGGCGCTGGGATACACTGTCGTGAATCTCATTGGCAATCCGGTTGCGTTCCTCCAGAATCATCAATTTATCATTAGCCTCTTCCATAGAAAAACGGTCCAGAATGATGGCACTTAATTCAGAAAGAAAAACCAGCTGCCTTTCGAAAATTAATTCAGAGGTTTTCCTTTGACCCCCTGATTCTACACCCAGTACACCGTATAATCTACTGGAGGACCTTACCGGTATTGCATGAAATGTGCGGTCAGCAATCTTTAGATTTAATTCCGGGACACAGCCTCCAATTCCCTCAACCCTTTCCCTTAATTCCCTGCTGAGAGAGTTCCTTACATCTTCATCAACACAGGTGTTCGCATAGATTTGGCCATGCCTAGACCTGTCGGTATTCTCCCAAAAAAAAGACAAGGGTGCTTTTGACAATTTCGCCGCATAATCAGTAAATGTCTGGAAAAAAGTTTCTAGATTGTCTTCATTGGTAAAGGTCTCTGTGATTTGATATAAGGACATGATATGTTCCAGGGATTCCCGCTGCTTACTGTTTGCTGCACCAAGGCGCTGGAGAAATTCCACCAGAAGCCTGACCAGTAATGTGATTAAAATAAATACTAACATCAGATCAGAATATTCCAAGAATAAATCAACAGCCTGCCCCCTGTTAAACAAACCGGCAGAAACCCATGCGGCGGTTAACATGTAAAAAAAGAGATTAAACCAGCAGAACCAGGGTGAGAGATACCCTGCAGCAACAAGTACAGGATTTAATGCATACCATATAAACGGGCTGTCCAGACCTCCGGTGGGAACCAGCAGCAAAGTAATGACAAGAGTCTCTAACAGGATAATTATCCTGAGCTTACCGGCACAACTGAGATACCTGACATACATATCTGTGATCAGTCTTGCAGCAACATACAGGGAAACAACAGCAGCCAGTTTATACTGCAAAATAGAGAACGGGCCTTGGATAAGATAAAATGCAGAAGTAATCAGCAGTGAACCATAGCGGTAGGAATAAAGGAGTTTAATGGCATCAGAATGTTGGTAATGATTAAATAACCTGGTCCAGATGGAAATTACAGATTCACTAATAATTCGAACCATCGGAAATTTCACTTCCATTCCTTCATACAAAGTACATGCCAATTTAGTAATTCTTTGTCGGCACGAATTGTACAGGCAGACACCATCCCTCCCAATTGACATTTTTTCGATGCAAAATAATAATAAAAATAGTCCTTTTATATTTTACCTATTTGAGCCGGCTATGTCCTCAAAAATGTGTCGAGTAATTCTACGCTAATTCATGCTAATATATGTCATTATATGTTTGATAAAGGGATTATTTCATGTTGTACTTGTTACCCTGTTCACAATAAATTTGCATAAAAACAAGAAGGGTGCTATTACTCCGCGTTCATCGACTTTCCCCAAACCACAGAGGAGTGGCAAAATTGCAATTTATTCCATCATTTTTGCAAAAATATTCGACACTCATAATAAATTTTTCCCCTGTTACAGGAAAAAAACGGGCCTTTCGGCCCTTTATCCATTTTAGGTCTTAACTTAATTATATCTGTATTTCCTGAATATCACTCCAAGTACAGCAGCTACCATACCCAGCAGTACAGCGACCGGTAATGTATTATTGGTACCGCTGCCGCCTGCAGCAACCTCCCCATTCACCGCAGCAATCCTGAACACCAGGTCAGGCCCTGTCCAGCCTGAACCGCTCTGTGCCGTTTCAACAAAATCCGCCTTAAGCTCAGCAAGTGACACATCATATCTGACAATATATCCTGACTCATCTACTCCGACGACCTGCCCGCTTACATCAGGCACTTCGGCAGCCCAGAGGCCTCCCTTTTTGATAAACTCTACAGGCTGACCTCCGGCATATTCAAAGTAGATTTTACCGGCATTAAACATCGGCCTGACCTGCAGGAGGTAGGTCCCATTGTCCCGGGCCTCCTGATCAACCTGCATCAGCGGGAGGCTGTTATCTACAGTGATGCTGTAATTGGCTTCACTCTCCACTCCGGCCGCGTTTACGGCAATAACCCTGATATCATAAGGACCGTCAGGTGTACCGAAAGGTACCATAAATGAGTTCTTCCAGAAACCCGGCTTTACTTCTTTTAGTACCAGTTTCCTGCCATCCGGAAGTAATGCATATACCTGCTCAGCACCCGCCACACTGACACTGACTGTCGGGTCACCTGCCGGTACCCGCCTTGGGGAAACGTTCACTCCCATATTGCCTGCTCCAAATGCATCTTCCTGGGAAGAATCCAATTCCGGTGCCGGTCCGGCAGTATCAGGCACTACTATCACGCCACCGGTGCCATTTTCCTCACCCTGACCTCCGGTAACATCTTCATTTGAGCCTTGTTCACTATTGATATCATTTCCGTCTCCAACAGAGTTATCACCCGGATTACCGCTGCCGCTGTCCCCCGAAGAACCCGATGACCGCCTCAGTACATTTACAGTAACCAGTGCAGTATCGCTACCTCCGTTTTCATCACTGACCGTGTAGGTAAAGGTATCAGTACCATATCCTCCAGGAGTATATTTGAGTGACCTGCCATCTTCACTTATCTCTACGATACCGGTGGTATCCTCTTCATAAGCTGCCTGAATGACAGTAAGCCCTTCTCCGTAATAATCTGTATCATTTGCCAGCACATTTAACACCCTTGTGGAAAGACCGCGGATGGCAAAAGCATCATTCCCTGCTTTTGGAGGCATATGATCCGGTCCGCAGACGTGTACGTTTATCACTGCACTCTCAGGGTTGTTTTCACCGAGCCTGGCCATATGGCTAAGAGAATAATCTCCCGTTAGCACCCCCCTGAATCCTGTTTCCACCGTGAAAACAGAACTCTTATAGATTTCTTTGTGCACTGTGGCAGCATATACATACCCATCAACATTTGCAGAGGTATCTGTACTTATATTCTGCCCGTCAACCTTAAGCCACAGCAATTCCAGACCATCACCGGGAAGACGTAGTTCTCCGGTCAGGGTAGTGTCCCCTCTGTTCGCCGGGACACCGACACTTGTGCTGATATACTTTTTCCTGGGCTGAGGCCCTTTGTCCAAGCCATCAAAGAAGATTGATGCATTAATATTCTCGGGCAGCTGGTTGGCCTCCTCGGGTCCAAGCTCAAAGTTAATCTCGTAATCGGTGATCCCTTGTTCAAAATGAATTGGGGATTCACTCAGGTAAACTGTGGCAATAACCGTTTCCCCTTTAAACAGTTTTACCCGGACACGCTGCACAGTCACGCCCGGTCCAGGCTTGGCCTCAACCGTTACGTTACCCGCGAATACCTTCCGGCATTCCTTCTGGGCCTTAACATTATAAACTGCTGTACCCTCGCTTCCCTGGACAATATTAAGGACCGTAGATTCTACGGGGTCTGTCATCTGGCTCAGCCCCCATGTCACAATGCGTTCACCGGATAAGGTAAAATTGCGGAGCTTTAACGGGCCCTTGTTAGGCGGTACAGCATCCTCATTCCCGGGCCCTCCCTGGCCTCCGGAACCTCCTGAACCACCACAGCCGCCTTCATGTTCAGTGCCGTCATCTTCACCACAGCCACCTTCATGCTCGGTACCTTCATCCCCTCCGCAGCCGCCTTCATGCTCGGTACCTCCATCTCCTCCGCAGCCGTCTTCATGCTCGGTACCTTCATCCCCTCCGCAGCCGCCTTCATGCTCGGTACCTCCATCTCCTCCGCAGCCGTCTTCATGCTCGGTACCTTCGTCTCCGCCACAGCCGCCTTCATGTTCAGTGCCTTCATCCCCTCCGCAGCCACCTGAATTTCCACCACAACCTCCGGTATTTTCGGTGCCCTCATCCCCACCACAGGAATGTTCGGCTTCATCCCCCTCAGCGGTATCTCCACAGAAGGGCTCTATAGTGGTCTCATTATTAACATCTACTTCTGTTGGGCTGGAGTTTTCCTGTGAGCTAACTGTCTCTTGAGGAATAAGGTCCGCTTCCGGAGCTAGCTGTTCACCAAAACTATGTATTCCCTCATCCGGCATTGCAAATGCAGCCGGCGCAGTAACAAGCCCGGTGGAAACAGTAAAAATCAGTACCAGCAGCGTACTGAAAAGCCGCAGTTTATTCAGTTTTCTTAGCAATCATTTCACCTCCTTTCGAAACAGGTTAAAGCAATACTGTTGCTGCCTATATATTAACTTGAAAAAAATAAAATTTCCCGCGAAAAACATCGCGGGAAATAATTACTTTTCTCCTCCAAACGACTAATTATGTATAATTTTTACAGCATGCTTCATTTTATTAATCTGTCACTAGATAATACTACAACTTTACTTTTAAGCCCTTTATCAGCTCCAATGAAGCATGAGAATAATTTCGACAAAAATTAAGATTACTCAACCCTTTTGGTTACTTCCTTTTCACTATCTTCCTTTTGCACAGTCTTTTTCAACTTATCAAGCACTTCGGGAACCATAGCAACCACATTCTCCAGGCTGCCCCTTCCGGAAATAGGCAGCATGCTCACGGAATCCCCTTTAATAACTATTACTGCAGCAGGGGTAAGCCTTGCTCCGGTTCCGGCCCCGACACCCCCTCCCCCCTGATCTTTGGCGTCTTTTCCTTCGCCCCCTCCGGTCCCGATTCCAAAGGTTACATTAACCACCGGCACCAGGGTCACTTCTCCGATTACAATAGGGTCACCAATCACGGTTTTTGCCTTGAACATGTTCTCCAGATGTGAAAAAATAGTGTCCATGTTCTGTTTCAGGTCCAAATCAAACACCTCCTTTGATACTGAAGCCCCTGGCATTTATGCCTCTCTGCGGGGCAGCAAAAGCAATCCATACCCGCCTTATGTCGGGATGTAATGCGGTCTTCACTGTGCGCAGCAGGATCATCATAGGAATTGCTGTAACAGCCAGCTTAAGTTCACCGGCCAACACAGGTTCAAAAAAATTTGGCCTGATATCGACCCTGGTCACCCCCCGGGCGCCCCATAAGCCGTAAGCCATACCGCATACAATGCCCGTGGCCGCAGGATCACCTAATCCAATCTCTCCTGATATTTCCAGCTGTGAGTCGGTATCACCTATCATACCCCGAAAATACTGCATCAATACAATAATGGTATCAGGTGTCAGGGCCACAGCTGCAGCACGCAGCCTTCGGGGCAGCGACAATGCCGGACCGGTATTCTGTTCAGGTGTATCGCCGTGTTTCTTGCCGTCTCCTTTGGTTGGCTTTTTGTTCCCAATCCTGAAACTGAGACCCGCCAGACATACCTCTGTATGTCCGGCCAAAATTGTCCGGACAAAAAGGACCGGGACCCGTTTTAGGAGTTTCAGGCAGAGTCCGGCTTCCCCTGATGACGATACCGTAATCAGGGCGCTCCATGGCAGCACCGCAGCAAATAATGCGGTCAAAACCACTGCCAGTGGCAAAATAATTATGGCTGCCCACCATTCCATGAGTACCACCCCATGGAATTACTTCGACCTTTTTCTTATTTTTCCTTTTTTCACCGCGGCTATAAACCACCCATCCTGCCGATACCATCCCGGATAAATGTCAGGGCCAGCCCGATAAGAAACACCCCGCATACAACAATAATACCGCGATACAGCCTGTCACTCATAATCCTTTTTCCCCTGGCAATAGCTATAGCAACGGCCCCGTACCAGGTGAAGTCTGCCAGGATGTGACCCGTAAAAAAGAAAAAAAGACCCGCCATGCCATATTCCCAGGCACTTGTGATATAGCCGAGACCTATAGTTGCCCACCATATAGTCCAGTACGGGTTGGAAATACTAACCAGAATTCCCGCTAATACCGGGCCTAGCAGGGCCTTCTCCGTTTTGCTTTTAAGTTCCAGTGAGATATTTCCCTTCCAGGCATCCCTGAGCATCCCGTATCCCATCCAGATCAGGAACAAGCCTCCGACAATACTTACAGTGATAATAAAATTCGGGTTATTTAAGAAAGACTTAAGCCCCAGAATCAGGGCTGCCATCAGTAACAGTTCCAGGAGTGCATGGCCAACCATCAGGAGCGGGCCGGCCCTGGCTCCTCTCCTGGCTGTTTCAGTAACCGTTACAGTGAGCAACGGTCCCGGCATCATGGCTCCCGAAAAGCCAACTATCCAGGATGTTAAAAACAGTTTCAGCAGCATTTTCCGTATCCTCCGTTCTACCCTTTCTCTGGCTGCCCATAACCATTGACCACCACCTGCAACTCCCCGTTATCAGGGCAGAAGAGCAGCCCATGGACAGGGATTATCCGTGGAATCAGGTGATGAGCTTTTATCTTAGCAACAGCATCAACAACGTTTTCTTCGGTATCCGAAAACCCGCCCAACCATGCGGCAAGGTCATCCTTATCGATCTCTTCCTCCGGAATACCGAATTCCGCCATCTTTTCTGTCAATACCTTTGTATCCAGCTTTGACATACCGCAGTCCAGGTGTCCGATAACAAGTATTTCCCTGACCCCTAAGAGATAAATCGCCGCTGCCAGGCTCCTGATGACATCATCACAGTCTTCCCGGATTCTGTTTCCGGCATTTTTAATGATTTTGGCATCTCCCCTCTTGATACCCAGGGCAGGCTCAAGAAATTCCACAAGTCTGGTATCCATACAGGTAAATATGGCCACTTGCTTTCTGGGCCGGTGACTAAATTTCCTGAGCAGATCACGGTATTCATTTACAAAGAATTTATTGGCCAGCAAAATCTCCTCCAGCAGCATGATGACACCTCCCCGTAGTAATATCGGCACATTTTATTTATTATACTACATACACTTTTGTTCGTACATAACCACACAAAACTATTTTCCAGCAATACAACCTGCAATACAAAAACAGAGACCCCCAAGGAGCCTCTGCCGGTATTTCACTGATACTCTGCATACTTAAAACACCCGCTGCCTGTCAGCAGACATAAAACAAGGCAAACATAGTCAACATGAAAATAAGAATAGCGGCAATATACCCCGGCAGGTAATCCTTTAAGCTGCCGGGGTCCTGATCAAGCATCCGCCTAACCCGGAATTCGACAACCCCCGTCTGTCCCAGCAGGTTAGGATGAGGCATGAAGTTGTCAAAAATCACATTGTCCAAAAATCTCCTGGGTGTCAGCCGCCAGACCTTTATCAGGGCCTGGGCAAATGCCATCGGCCTGCCGGTCAGCCTGACCACCATATCATCCGCAGCTTTCTCTTTTTCTGTAATATAATCTTTGAAAACCCAAAATATGACCGGAGTAAAAAACAAGAGATCCCTTAAAAACACCATAGCCCAGGTTGTCACTGAATCTGCCCGGGCGATATGTCCTAATTCGTGGGCCACAACTGTTTCCAGTTCCTCATCATCAAGGGTGTCCAACAATCCCCTGGAAATTACAATGACCGGAAACTTATGCCCCATGGTAAAAGACCGGGCAAAGGAATCCGGGGTAACAATTATTGCAGGCTTTGTGATACCACCCTTAAGGCACAGTTTTTCCATAATCCTGAACAGTTCCGGGTATTCTGCAGCCTGGGCAAAGCCATATCTCCTGACTATTCGTTTACCGGCAACAATACTGGCAAATGCTTTCAGAACTGCCAAAAACACCACTACCATAAACAGTGGGGTAAGAATCGTAGCCAGTACCTCAGCAGAATAACAAATCCAGTCATTAAACATACCCAGCGGGTGTCCGTATACCGTACACCTGTCAATGATAAAAGGCCTGTACGCTATATAGGCAGCCAGTGGAATTATAAAGGGAAGTATGTATAATAATGCCTTTGACCTTGCATTTCTGATAACTGCAAACTGCACCATGAGGAGGGCAAGCAAATAACTCACCAGAGAACCGATCAGGACGTAAACAATAAAGGGATGGACAAACTTATGAATTAAAACATCATATGTCATGGGTTACTTGGCCCCCTTTGCCCTCCGCTCCTGAATGATTTCTTCAAGCTTGTTGATATTGGTTTCATCCTCAGAACCCAGTCTCTCAACCATATGTGAAATAGCCGGCTCGGAGAACTCTTCCATCAGTCCGTCAAGCACCTCTGAAACCACCCGTCTAATAAAATCGGGCTCACTGATAGTCGGGGTATAGACATAGGCATTGCCTACAGGTTCCTTGTCAAGGAGTCCCTTCTCTGCCAGCCGTCCCATAATAGTCATTACAGTAGTATAAGCCAGGCTACGCTCCAGCCGCAGTTGTTCATAAACATCCCTTACCGTAGCCCTATTCGTCTTCCAGACGATTTTCATAATCTCTGCCTCGAGGTCTCCCAATACTTTTTTGTATCCTATTTTGTGGGGTTTAAAATCAGAAATCAGTCTTTTGAGAAACACTTGATTACCTCCTTAACAATTAACTACCTGGCGTCCTACTTAATTTAATCATACACCTGTATTTGTATTTTGTCTATTAATACGACGTATTTCCCCAATTTCAGGGGGTTAATTATGGAAATTTTCAATTAATTTTAAGGAAATTTATCTATTGTCTCTCACTCAGTAACCCCTGCCAAAATCAGTCATAAAGTTTTTCAGTCTCTAATAATACTGAAATTGAGGAGGAAACCAATGCTGTCACTTCTGAAATTCTGTGCCGGAATAGCCCTGCTTCTGTTTGGAATGCGCTTTATGCGGGACGGCCTGGAAAATGCGGCCCGCAAAAAAATGAAGGAAGCCCTGAAAACACTTACCAAAAATCCCCTGGTAGGTTTTATCACCGGTACTGTTATCACTGCTCTGGTCCAGAGCAGTACAGCGGTAACGGTTATAACCATTGGATTTGTTAATGCCGGTATCCTGACATTTTACCAGGCTGTGGGGATAGTCCTGGGTACAAATGTGGGGACATGTATAACCACTCAGATTATATCCTTCAGGATTGAGGATATTGCCCTGCCGGCTATCGGCCTCGGAGCGCTGCTGATAATCATTCCCCGCAAAAAGTCCCTGCACTACGTGGGCCAGTCAATTACAGGATTCGGCATAATCTTTCTCGGAATCGGTACCATGTCTGAATCCCTGGAACCTCTGAAAAATTCACCGCTCTTTATGCATTTACTCGCCCGGGTAAGTTCAAATGCCTTCTTTGGTGTAATTGCAGGAACACTCTTTACAGCCCTGATCCACAGCAGCGCAACAACCACCGGAATCGTGATTACACTTTCCCGCCAGGGCCTGGTTGACCTGCCAACATCAATTGCCATTATCCTGGGCAGTAATATCGGGACCTGCATAACCGGTGTCCTGGCTGCTCTCGGGACTCCACCGGCAGCAAAACAGGTTGCAGCAGCACACGTCCTGTTGAACGTGGTCGGCGTCCTGGCGGTAATGCCGTTCATCCTGCCATTTGCGGAAATGGTTGAAACCACGTCAGCGGCGCTGCCCCGGCAGATAGCCAATGCCCACACCATTTTTAATGTACTCAGTTCACTGTTGGTCCTCCCCTTTGCCAGGTATTTTGCCATGCTGGTCCGGAAAATAGTCCCTGGATAGGTATTTGCGGCCGGCTATCGGATAATTTTCCGGTGAGGTCACTAAAATGCATTGTAAATTGACGGGTTTTGGGTTAATTTAATATAGTACAGTAGTGAAAGGAGAATTTATATGCATCTTGAAGCTTTGGAAAAAGTCCTTGGTATTGCCGGAAGGAACCCAAAAGTACTGCTTAGCCCGTCATACTTTGAAAAGATTTCTGCCCGCCTGGATATGGACAGCCATATTGAAGGGGACCGTATGGTATTCAGTTACGACGGCCGCGAAGCAGAGGCAGCGGTTATTACCCCGGAAAACTGCGAAAAACATAAATGCAGGGTACAGGAAGGTAAAAGTGGAATCATGATTTATGAATACATTAACGCCCTGGTAACCCTGCTGGCGGATGGGGAAATCCCTGACTCACCCCATGAAAAACTGGGGCCGACTGCAGAGTTCTACTGCAGCCATGGCAGCAAAATTTTAAGAAAAAAATTCCTCAAACAGTAAGGGCTGCCAAATGGCAGCCCAATACTTGTCACAGAACCACTTAACCTAAACTTTAAAGTTTTCCACCATGCTTTTTAACTCCTCAGACAGGTTCACCAGAACCGATGCCGAGGCGGCAACCTCCTGAATTGAAGCCGTCTGCTCCTCTGCCGCCGCAGCTACCTGTTCTGCGCTGGCAGCGGTTTCCTCTGAGATGCTGGCAATGTTTTGCATGGCAGCTACAGCCTGTTGGGCGCCTGCGGCCATTTCCTCGGCTGCTGCCGATACTTCGAGGATTTTTTTGTTCACATTATTAATTGAACTAACGATATCGTTGAACGCTTCACCGGCCTCATTTACGATGCTGGTCCCGCTTTCAACCTCCATAATGCCGGCTTCCATTGCTTCTACAGCCTTATCAGTCTCCTCCTGAATCTCCAGAACAAGGTCGGAAATCTCCTTAGCCGCCTGGCCGGATTGTTCGGCAAGTTTGCGCACCTCTTCAGCAACGACAGCAAAACCGCGTCCCTGTTCACCCGCCCTGGCAGCCTCAATGGCGGCATTAAGCGCCAACAGGTTGGTCTGCTTGGCAATTCCTGTAATAACATCAACAATGTATCCGATTAACTTGGATTTCTTGCCCAGATTTCTTACGGTGGCAGCAGTGGAATTCACCTTGGTATTTATATTCTTCATCTGGGAAACAGCATTCTGTATGGAACTGCCTCCTTTACAAGCAGTAGTACTGGCTTGCTTGGAAATATTCATCACATCATGTGCGTGTCCGGCGACATCCTGGATCCCCTTGGACATTTCCCCAATCACCAGTGATGTCTGCTCAACACTCTTTGCCTGGTCCTCGGTCCCTGTGGCCACCATATGAATGGTTGCGGCAATCTGTTCCGTAGTCTTGGATGATTCGGCAGCTCCGTTGTTGAGCAGGTCAGCAGAGCTGGCTACCTGTTCAGCTACTGAGTGGATTTTTTGGATCAATCCGGCAATATTGGAGACCATGCTGTTAAAATTATCTCCCAGGCAGGCAAATTCGTCATTTGTATTGATGTTGAGGCGTGCGGTGAGATCACCGCTTTCTGCCCTGGTCATCCCCTCAACTATCTTGGGAATAGGTTTGGAGATAACTCTGGTAAGAAAATAAAAAATTATCCCCGTTCCTATCATTGCCAGGTAGGCTCCAAACATCATCCGTAACCGGATACTGTTGACAAGCCCGGTCGACTCCTGGTGGGGAATCCTTACAGCGAAAAATCCGGCAACCTTACCGGACTGGTCCGTAATCGGCATTATACCGGTCAGTTCCTTGATCCCGGCAATTTCAACCTTATCAACAAAGGCATGGCCTTTCTGCTGCATGTCAGACAGCAATTCAGGTGTTACCCGGTAATCCTCTCGATTTTCTATCCCTTTAATGTTTGAAGCCACCAAGTCTGTCCCCAGGTATACCAGGAATTCATTGCCGGTGCATTCACTTATAGCATCCATAAATGCTGAATCGGAATTGATTTCGGTTTCACCCTTAAACAGTACGCTTCCCTCACTCCACCACTCTCCGGGATAAGTGCGTTCGAGAAGTTCCCCGGTAAGGCTGAGGTTCTCCGAAAGCCTTCCCTTTAAAATAGAAATTCCATACTGGTCCATTGTATTAAGGGCATATAACCCGATCCCTGTGGAAATACAGAAAAGCATCAGGACAAATACTATGACAAGTTTGAAACCGAAACCCATTCTCAAAAGGCACATCCCCTTCCCAGGTCGAGTTATTCAGAATCTATAACCAAAACAATGCATTAATGTCAGGTTATACAGGCAATACCATAATATCGATTTGGTTCGACAAATTACTGGAATTTCCTGCTTTTTAGAATCATTTTATTAAAATGCCACCAGCAGTTTCGCATGTTTCAGGTTTGAAACCTGACAATAAAAGAAGTGCCATTCTTCTCAGTATCAATCTCGATTTCCGCATTATGCCTGCCGACAATACTGTAACACACCGCCAGCCCCAGACCGGTACCGTTTTCCTTGGTAGTAAAAAACGGGGTCCCTATTTTGCCCATTATCTCCTCTGGAATCCCACTACCGGTATCCTTTACTTCAAAAACTACAGCCTTACCTTCCTGATATGTTTTTAGGGTAATTCTGCCCCCTCTGTCCATTGCTTCAAGTCCGTTTTTGGCTAAATTCAGGATTAATTGTCTGATTTCCTTTTCGTCCAGCAGCAATTCAGGGATATCTCCCAGGATAATGTTGATACTTTTGTCATCCAGAGCGGCATCAGCACGCAGTAAAGGCAAAAGGCCAAGAATCACATTGTTCAGGTTTCGCCTGCTGACTTCTATGCTCTTATTCCTGGCCAGTGAAAGAAATTCTGTAATTATCGAATTGGCCCTGTCCAGTTCTTCAATCATGATTTGATAATGTTCCCTATAATTGACGTTATCTTCTTTACCTTCCAGAATCTGCAGAAATCCCCGGACAGAAGTCATTGGATTTCTTACTTCATGTGCAATCCCGGCCGCCATTTCACCCACCAGATTCAGCCTGTCATAATAGGCCATTTGTTTTTCAACCTGCTTTTTTTCACTGATATCAGTACTCACACTGACAAACCCAACCGTGTTGCCCCGGGTGTTTTTGATTGCGGCAACCACCCTGTAAACAGGTACGGTACCGCCGTCCTTATGCCTGATCTCAAGCTCACCTTCCCAGTGCCCTTCTTGAAACACACTACTCCTGATATGGTAAACTTTTCCTGCATCATGATGACAGAAATGTACTTTTTTTATATCCTTGCCCAAAACCTCTTCAGCTTTCCAGCCGAACAATTTCTCGGCATAGTTGTTCCAATATGTTATCCTGTCTTCCAGGTCTGCCGCAATTACTGCACTGCGAACCTGCTGCAGCAATGCAGCCTGAAACAGTATCTGTTCTTCAGCATGTTTTTTTTCCGTAATGTCACGTGTGATGATGGTAAAACCGGTTGTACTGCCGGTGTTGTCTATAATGGGAGCCGCAGACAATGAAATGTTAATCTCACGGCCATTTTTGTGGCAGCAGACCACCTCGAAATTATTTACTTTGTCCCCAATGTCCACAGTATCTAAAATCGTTTGTGCCTTACAGTAATGTTCAAATGGAAACAATACAGAAATATTTCTGCCAATAACCTCTTTCTCTGAATATCCGAAAATCATTTCCGCCCCTTTATTCCATGTCTGGATCATACCATTTGTCCTGCCGCTTATTATACCGTCATTGGAGGAATTGATTACATTGGACAGCTCCTTAACTGCCCTCTCCCTTTCCTCATGTTTCCTGTAAGCCTGTTTTGCCGGAGCCGTAACATCAATAAATGTCCCCACCGCTCCTGAGATATTGCCATCTGCCCCCCATAAGGGACAGGTATTCCAGACTGATATTTTCTCAACCCCGTCGTCCCAGATAAATGTGATTTCAAAGTTGGAAACTCCTTCACCCAGTTTGGCTGAACGTTGTAAGGGCATATCATCAGGGGTCATTTCTTTCCCCATATGAAAAAGGCGGACCCCCGGTTTGCCAGGAGCTGAATATGAAAAACCCTCCCAGATGTCAACCCTTAAGAAGTCTGCTGCCACAGGATTATGAATGACTGTTTTGCATGATGGGTCCGGGGCAACAGAAACAGCGGCCGGCAAAAGCTGGGCCGCTGTTAATAGATATTCCGCATTTGCCTCAACCGGTTTAGCCTCCCTGTATGTAACCTCAAAATTCTTCATAGAAACCTGCACCGCCTGCCATCTAAATAGTTTTCTCCCAGCTAAGTAGCTTTTTTTCTACAACTATTCGGAAAATCCTGCATAACTATTGGCTTGTACCGGTAAAAGCAGACAAAACAAAAAAACCCGCAGGACTACGGGTTTGTATCACAATATGTCACGGTATGTCTGCTTAATCTCTGCTTCCGTTGAGCACACAGTCAAGATACCCTATGGTATAACATTCCCTGGCATGGGCTTCCAGGATCCCGGCAAGGGCGGTCATCACTGCTGCCTGATTGTCTCGTGATTTAATATAGGGAAAAATCAATTTTTTGCAGGTCTCATTATTTTTTTGCAGCAGCTGTCTGATACCGCGTTTTTCATTTGTGTCCAGAAGATTTATGACCCTATCATGAAGGGCCTCAAGTTCCAGATTGCCCCCTGGTAAGACCTTTAGCATGGGTTCACCCTTTTCTCCCATAACCAACACCTCCGCGGTTAATATTATACCCGCGAATCCAGGCAATTACACATGAGGAACAATCATTCGTACTTTTTATGTGACAATCTCCACCAGAGGTCAATGACAAAAAAGGCTACAGCCAGGAACACCATGGCTCCAACCATACTTATATATATGCCAAAACTGTTTTTCAGCCAATACAACAACAGACAATAAGCAACCATGGCAATAACGCCCAACCCCCATGTCAGCAGGGCGGTAGATATTTTCTTGGCTTCGGCCGTGACCGCATTTTTGATACTTCCCGGCATACTGAATTCCTCCGTTACCTGATTGGACTTCTGTGCCACGTCCGGTTTCTTCTCCTGAACCTGCGGCGTCTTCTCCTCTGCTTGCTTACATTCCATGCTACGAACAGCCCCAGCATCAGTCCTCCCGCCAAAAGGGGATTAACAGGCGTTAGCTTGGGGGCCTCTTTGGCCTTAACATCATTTCCGGCTATCAGGTTTACTGAGCCCAGTTCTTTTCCGGAGAGATAAAAATTCATTTTACCAAGGACCTGGCCTTTTTTGACAGGAGCCCTGATATCATCTGAAAGAACCACTTTTTCGTTAACAGTACCATTTTCTGCCCTGGGAACAGTAAAATAAAATTCCTCTTCGGTTTTCAGGACCACACTCCCGATTCCATCGCTGACATTGATCTCCCGGACGAACATACCGGCATCCTTGGCTTTTATGGTCTTATACCTGGCAAACCCGTAATCGAGCAGGTTCTGGGCATCGGTCCAGACAACAGAACCCGGCTCCCCCAGGACTACTGCAATCATTTCCTGATCTCCTTTAGCCGCTGAAGCCACCAGACAATTCTTAGCTTCTGAAGTATATCCCGTCTTTATTCCGGTTGCTGCCTCATAACGCCACAAAAGTTTATTGGAATTTTGCAGCCATTTAACATCAGAGTCATCTTTCCTGGGTATCACCTTTACCTTGGTGTTCACAAACTCCCTGAATACCGGGTTCTTCATGGCATACCCGGCAATTACCGCCAGGTCATGTGCTGTTGAATAATGGTCCGGGTCCGGCAAACCATGTGGGTTGACAAAATTGGAGTTAACGGCGCCCAGTTCCCTGGCTTTTTTATTCATAAGCTCACTGAAAGCAGGCACTGAACCGGCTATATGCTCAGCAATGGCCACCGCAGCGTCATTGGCAGATTTCAGAAAAAGGGCATAGAGCAGGTTCTCCATGGTGATGGTTTCGCCCTCATGAAGCCCGATGGCAGAAGGTATCACCAGAGTCGGGTTTTTACCGCCGGTCACTATGTCGGTAAGCTCTGTCTCTTCGATAGCAATAATACCTGTAAGTATCTTGGTAGTACTGGCCGGAGGCAGCGGAACATCCGCGTTATATGTATACAGTATCTCGCCGCTTTTACCGTCCATAAGCAGGGCAGCTTTTCCGGAAACCTGAGGCGGTGCGGCTGCCTGCTGCTGAGCAGCACTGGCGGGAGATATCAGGCATGTTATTAAAAAGAAAAATAATACCAGCCCGGAACCGATTCTGCGTACCAGTGTTATCACTCCTGTTGTATTTTTTGTTTCCCGGAGATCACAGTATTTTACTGACAGTACATAAAAATTATACCTTCTCAGCCTCCCAAGTGCAACCCGGTCTTCCGGTTAAATGTATCCTGAAATTATCTGTGAGTTGCTTTTTGAGCGAGTTTAACCTAAAATAGAACCATTGGCCGGTAAAATTTTCATACCAAGGAGGCGTACCCATTGCCACTGTTTGAACGTAATAAGGCAGTTAAGGTTAATCAACTGGAAGGAAATATTCTCGAAGTAACGGCACACATGAAAGACAATTTTCATGAAATAAAAACAGTCATCGAATTTGACAATACTTCTAAAACAGTTATCGATGCCAGGGCAGAAATGATTACAGTCCCTTTTGACCTTTGCCTTGAAGTCTGTGCCAGGATGAAGGGACTGGCAGGTCTGCGCCTGCAAAAGGGAGTCGGCAGGTCTGTTCAGGAAATAATCGGGAAGAAACAGGGTTGTTCCCACCTTTTTGACCTCACCATGGACTCGATGAAAGCCCTCGTCCAGGCAGGTGATTTCTGCCTGCTTCCGGCTGAAATGTCCTTTGACGAGAAACTGGCTACCCTGAAGAAGGTCAATGCCGGTATATGCCATACTTACAGCAATCTGGACCGCAACCCCAGGTACATAGGATATGATTTCTGGTCAGACAACCCTCCGGGGGATAACGGTTAATCACTGTTTTGGTTATCACTGCCTTGCTGTCAGCGCGAGGTCTTATTGACGGCTTCTGTAAGGCGTGCTATCATGGCAGCTGCCTGGGCCCTGGTAGTGTTCTGGCCCGGAGAAAAGGTGCTGTCAGCGAATCCCTTCATCAGTTTTGCCTTTACTGCAGAAGCCACATCTTCTCTCGCCCAAAGGCTGATCCTGCCGGAATCGCTAAAATCACTGAAAATCTTGGTAACTTCCTGCTCCTTAGGGGTTTTCAGGTTACCTGCACGGGCCAGGAGTGCTGCAGCCTCTTCCCTGGTTATGTTCCGGTCAGGGGCAAACCTGTCATGAGAGATACCGGAAACCAACCCAGCCCGTAAGGCAGCCTCAATATACGGAAACGCCCAGTGCCTCCGGCCCACATCACGGTAAGACGCATCTTCCGGCCGGTATTCCTGAAGTCCCAGTGTCCGCACCAGAAAAGTCACAAACTCTGCCCTGGTCACACTGGAATCAGGCATGAACCTGTCCCCGGTCCTCCCGGTGACAGCACCGCGGGCCACCAAAAATTCAATATCCCTTTGGGCCCAGTGGTAATTTACATCATCAAAGGTCCTGAAATAGACGGCAGCAGCAAAATAACCTTCCCTGTCAGTCTCAACCCTCACAGTCCTGGCCTTGGGGTCTACAACTCCGCCAAGAACCTGCCATTCATCCTCCTCGGTATCATAGAACAATACAGTTACCTTATGGGATTGTTTTTCACCCACTACATCGTCATATTTCAGAGTCACCTGGTAAGGCTTTACAGGTTCATCACCGGACCAGCGCAGGCGGAACAGTGGTCCCACAAAAGCTGACTGGTCGGGGGCATCCTCCAGGTCGCCCGGGTCCTCCACCGTCAGCAGGGATTCCGTGTCAAACCCTACCGAACCTGTATCCAGCTTAATCTTTATCCAGTCATCATAGGCCTTGATTTCATCACCGTCAGCAACCTCTGTCCTGACCTCAGAGCCTTCCTTTGCTATTGTATTATAGTACACCGTAAGCGTCTTAGTAGTTGAGGCTTCTCCAAAACTTGCACTTAGTTCAATTTTATTTTCCCCGCCTTTTAGGATTACACCGCGGGAAAAACTTCCATCTGACCTGACCTCTGTCTCTTCTCCTCCAATTGTCAGGGTATTGAAATCGGCTTTTTTCAATTTGCCCTTTATAGTAACCATATTTGAATAAACCGTTGACCCTTCCAGGGGAGAATCGACCGTAATGGAAGGCCCGTCATTATATGTCAGTGAGATTTTGCGTGAAGCTGTCCGGGAAGGTATTACATCACCCTGGGCCTCACCCTCTGAAATGACAACCGGGGCAGTGGTAAGGCTTAACTCAATCTCGTTATCGCCTGATTCCAGTGTAATCGGGCGGGAGCGGAAATTGCCGCCTGAGACCCGGTCCAGGGTGTTTACACCATTTACGGTGAACTGATTTAATTCACCATTCTCCTCAGGAAAAACCGTCCCCTCTATGATTATGTCGGCAGTATCCACCGTATCCCCGTTACTGTGAGATGATACAGTGATGCCCGGTATACCGCTGTAATAAATGTACAGGGTTTTTTGGGCCGACTTTTCCCCGTCATAAGCAGTGACAACTATTTCATTTCTAACCCCTGCCAGCTCCACCTCTGTGGAAAAACTGCCATCACTGCTGCTGAAAGAAACGGTTTCATCATTGACATTCAGCCCGTTTCTTTCGGTATTTAATACCCGTCCCTCAATTGTCACCCTGTCCCTGACAACTACATCCCCGTTATCAGGAGAGGTAATAATGATCACCGGCCCTGATTCATACCTTATATTTATAGTGGCCACAGCGGTGGAATAACCGTCAGTTGCAGTAATCCTGATTTCATTAAGGCCTGCCGATAACTTAACAGTCTTTTTAAAGTTCCCGCTGCTGTCAAAACTTACCACAGAATCGTTAATTTTCAGCCCTCCGGAGGGAATATTGACAATTTTTCCGGTGACAGTTACAGAGTCGCTGTTTACCGTATGGGTCAGGCCCGGTTCCGGAGTCAGGTTGACTATCCCGGGCCCCCCGCGGTATTCCACGGTGACGGTTTCTACAGCCTCTACACCTGCAGAGTTTAGTGCTTTTACATCAATAGTGTTATACCCCGGTTTCATAGTAATGGTTTTGGAAAAATCCCCTGACGAATTGAAGGAAACAACCGTCCCGTTAACTGTCAATCCATTGTATTTGGTGTTGACCACTTTTCCCGATACAGTCAGGACGGGGTTATAGAGAATATCCCCGTCATCAGGTTCATCCAGAAAAATTACCGGATCCGTCTCACAATATATGTTAAAGGTATGTGTGGTGACAACTCCGCCCGAAGAGGTTGCAGCTATGGTAATGATATTCCATTCCTTTGGACTGAGGGTCACAGTGCGGGAAAAGGCCCCATCTGAGGCAATGGAAGTGCTGTATCCGTTAACAGTAAGGGAAGCCGCATCACGGACTGTCCCCTTTACTGTCACTGATGTCGTATATACAGTACTGTTGTTTTCAGGGGATACATCATAAACCTGAGGACCAGCTTCACCGTAATAGACAGTGATGTCCCGGGTTTCACTTACCCCGGCGCTCTCTGCCGTAATGGCTACCCGGTTAGCCCCGCTGACCAGGCTTAAAGCAACAGAAAAAGAATTTCCATCAAAGTTCGGGGCAATGTTATGATCGTTAAACACAATCTCTACAGAATCGGCATCAGGTGCATAACCTGCCAGGGTAACCGAACCTGCAGTAACGGTAATATAATCATTGACACCAATGTCGTTTACAGTAAGGTCTGAAATGAGGGCCGACCTGGTATAGGTGAGATGAAGGGTCTCGGTGACCGTAAGCCCGGAGTTGCTGGCAGTAAATACAATAACGTTATCACCCGGAACAAGGGTAACATCAGCCGTAAAACCTCCCATCCCGTCAAAGGTGGGAACTATCCCGCCAACCCCATTTACAGCCACCTCCATGGAATCGGCATCAGCCAGGGTCCCCCCAACAGTCTGGTCTGCCGTATACACCCTTTGATTGTCATCATGGCTTTGAATCTCGATTATGGGCCTGACAGCCTCGGGGTCATAATTCACAGAAAGATATGTATTTGAGGTATATCCCGAGGAACTGGTGGCAGAAATCCTGACGGAATTGGTTCCCTCTGATAAGTTACGTACAGTATATGAAAAAAAGCCGCTGCTTCCAAAGGAGACACCAACACCGTTTATTTTCAGGATAATTGTATTGGTCACATACCCTGACACGACTACGGAATTTGTATTAACTACCGCGTTATCCACCGGTGTCGATACCGTTATCGTGGGTCTTGATGCCGCAAAAACGGCAGGTCCGGGTAAGACGAGACTGTACAGCATGATAATGAGCAGCATTTTGGCAGACAAACTCTTCCCTTTTTTCAATTAAGGCCCCCCCTGAATATTAGTCCTATATTTTCCCATATTTCGACAAAAATTAAGAAACTCCTTTGCAGGAGTGGAAAATCATTGGGCCTTTTTCATAAGAAGACCGCCTCTCGTTTTGACAAGTCAAAACGAGAGGCGGTCTTCGCCATCTTCAGACATTCGGGGACTCACTGCCTTATTGCCGTTGATTTGCAGCAAGACTTATGACAGCGCCAGTACAAGAAAAAATCTTTGTACAACACCTTACCACATGCAACAGTTACTTCCGCAGCCAACAGTTAAACAAAGTATTCTACTTTGGCCAGGGGGATATTTTCTGCCACCATATCATGTAAAAGGGTTTTCATTTCTTCCATTTTCTCAGGGGGATAAATGTATTTTCCATAACCGAACTGACCGTACTTGAATTTGCGGTCCTCTTCCTCCATTGGCAGAGTCGTCTCAGGGAAAATATCCAGGATGTTGTTCTTAGCCCTTTTGGTAAAGCGATGGGTAATCAATTCGAGAGTAAGCTTTTCTCCGGAGCCGAAACGCTTGCCCAGCTCAAAAAACACTGCCCGGTAATCCTCCTGCCAGTCCTCATACTCAATTACCGGAGCCACAATAAACCCTGTCGGATAACCCGCCTGAAACACCTTTTGCGCAGCATCAAGGCGCTGAGACAGCCTCGGGGTCCTCCGCTCATACCGGTCAATCACCGGGGCAGTATTAATGCTGAACCTGAACCTGGTATGACCCCCATGTTTGAGCTGCAGCAGGTTGTCAACATTGGTGAATTTTGTGACAAACCTGAACCTGCCCATTTCCCGGGCCCCGAAAAATTCTATTGCCTTCGCCAGGGCTCCGGTGTAAGGTTCCACGGGAAGCGGGTCCGATGTGGCCGCACCCTCAAAGACTGTAACTTCCGGCAGCCTGGAATCAATATACTGCCCGGCTTTGTCCAGTATTTCATCTACATTAACATAAACCCTGATATAAGGTTTTCGGCCCAGTGTCGTGTTCAGGTAACAGTATTGGCACATCCCGGGACAGCTGGTTGCAAGGGGCAGCTGAAAATGCGCCGAGGGCTTGCAGGTCTGAAAATCAAGTGTCCTCCTGACACCCACAACCATAGTATTTTTACCCTCCTGATATGCTTCCCGGGGTGTATTACCGGGTATCCCGGTGATTCGGTTGTGGGACCCGGCAAGTTTTATTTCCACTCCCATCTCTTCCAACACCCGGTGGATATCTTTTCCCATCGGGTAATCCAAGGCCTCTTTCTCAAAATAAGCCCTCCGTGGTATAAACGGAAATGCTCCTTTATTTACTTCCGTCTTCAATATCATCACTGCTGTCTTTATCCTCGATTAGAAATTCTTCATCAGCAGGGCTGCCCTCAATACTGGCAAAAACCGCTGAGCCGAGTTCAGTGGGCACAAACTCCGGAGGGACCTGGGCCTTATAGTCGGAGTCATCTTCCTTTTCTGCCCTTAGCCCCTGCTTCATACCGGCTGAGTCTTTTATTTGTTTTTGGATTTCATTTTGGGCCTTCTTTTGATCTGCCATTATCCTGCCTCCTAAGAATATTGCTGAAATTTTCATCTGTGCAGGAATAGTATGCCCGTTATTTCTTCTGGTTATGGGATTTCCATTCAAAGTCAACCATATTAAATTCAAAGGGATTCCCCTGCTGTAATTCTTTTTCCAAAGCGGTCAGCTCTTTTTCCGGTGCTCTTGCCGGGCCGGTACATTCCAGCCACCAGTCATGACTGCCGCCGTAAAGCAAAATGGCGCCCAGGGCTATTTTAGGAATCAGGAATCCTATTAGACATCCCAGGGCAAAGGCATATCCTCCCCTGGGTATGGTAACAAACATAACAATAATAATTATCCAAAATCTCAGGTAATAATAAACAAATGCAGCCACTTTTGCCCTCACAGGGGAACTGAATCTCTGGTAAATCCAAGGAACGAGGCTCAGGGCCTTATAATTCAGTACCATTAGGAAGCAGCTTATAAAGAGTCCCACCGTAAGATCTTTCTGTCCCAGCAGGAATGTAACCATACCAACCGCCACAGAAATGACAGCACTCCATTTGGCGATTCTGCGCTGCTCCTTTGCTGAGGTAATATCAAGTTTTCCCATTGCCTATTCCTCCCATTTCACAGGGCGCCCCGCGCCCTGTGGACCACACAGGCAACACTCCTCTTTATTTGGTTGTCCGCTTCACTACTTTTTACCACCCCCGGAAAAGGCAAAACCTCTGAATGCCATAAAATGGCCCCAGAGGCTGTCAGAATTCTTTTTAGCTTGTCACAGACAAAATATTTGTCTACCAACTGGGGCAGATGCTTACTTTTCCAAAATACCCAGTTTAGGGAACTGCTACAGCTATTAGGAGATTGTTACTTTTTTCACATTCAATTTGAAAAAATATATTTCTAGGAACCGTAAGTTTTTGTATAATTGTTAGAATTTTCTTATTTTTTCTTTTGATTATATTTTACTACCAATTAATCCGCCTGTCAACAAAGGGTGGCTGCGAAAAACAACCCCGGTCCGATGGCAATACGGACCGGGGCTGCCTGATTTAAAGTCCCGCTTTGGCAACAATTTCCTTGACTGCCATAACTGCCTTGGAATTCTCCGGCAGTTCGTACAGCGCCTTACCCTTTAAGTCATATTCAGCAACTTCGGGGTCATAAGGAATGGTCCCTATCAGTTGCAGACCTGTAGCTTCAATTTCCCCCATAAGGTCATCAATACCGGTTTCCATAACCTTGGTGACAACCAGATATATGTTGTGGACCTTTGTATGCAGTGTATCAACAATCTGCTTTACCCTGCCGGCTGACCGGATACTGCGCGCTGAAGCATCACTGATAATAAAGAAGTGGTCGATATCCTGAACTGTCTGTCGGCTCAGGTGCTCCAGTCCCGCCTCATTATCAGTAACAACATAATCATAATTCCCTCTCAGGGTATCCAGGTGCCGGCGCAGCAGGTCATTAGGATAGCAATAACACCCCTGGCCTGTGGGAACACCCAGAACCAGCAGGTCAACATGTTTGGTTTCGACCATAGACTGGCTGAGCTTCCACTCGATAAACGCTTCCTTGGTCATGCCAGCAGGCACATCATTGGCCTTGACTGAATCTACTGCCTCCGCAATTGTATTATCAACTTCCAGACCCAGGGCCTCATTAAGGTTGGCATTTGGGTCAGCATCAACAGCAAGGATAGCAGCCTTTTTTGTATTTACCAATTCCCTTAATACTAAGGCAGTGAACGTTGTTTTACCGGTACCGCCTTTTCCTGCAACTGCAATCATTTTTGAACCCATTCTCTTACACCTCCGGATATAATTTACGATTTTTCTGAATTTTCTCTGTTATAGATATTTCTATGATATACCAAAAGCCTATTAGCGGTCAAGCCCTGCAGTCATTTGTAGTCTGGTACTCGGATTTCATTTATGGTCAAGTCCCAGAGCCCACTCCCTTAGAACCCTGCGGTTATTCCGTCCTTCCCTGTCTTTGGGGATAAACCCGCGGGGCTCAATTTCCCTTGGAGCAGCATGGGCTGCCAGCCCCTGCTTAACAAAGTTTCTGATATCATCAGCCAGTTCCTTGGTCCAGTTATAAGACTCATCAAGCCTTATGTATGCCTTTACTATTTCGCCCCTGAGGGAGTCCGGTTTCCCCACAACACCGGCATCAGTAACGGCCGGGTGCTGCAGGAGCCTGTTTTCCACTTCATTTGGGCCTACTCTTTCACCGGCAGTATTAATAACACCATCAACCCGGCCCTGGAAAAAGAAATACCCGTCTCTGTCATAATAAGCGGCATCCCCTGTGGTGAACCACGGGTAATGTCTGAAGTAATTATAATACTCCTCGTGATTGTTCCAAACCCCGGTAAACATTGCCGGCCATCCGGCTTCAATGGCAAGATTCCCGATCTGATTAGGCGGAAGTTCATTCCCCTCATCATCGATGACTGCTGCCCGTACTCCGGGAAAAGGCTTTCCGATTGAGCCGACCTTCAAGGGCAGGCAGCGGTAATTACAGATGAGGTTCATTCCTGTTTCACTCATCCACCAGGTATCGTATATTGGCTGTCCCAGTTCCCTGAGGCTCCATTCAAGTACTTCTCCGGTCAGCGGCTCACCGACACTCAGGATGTGCCTCAGGTAAAGAGGATACCTGGCATGCAGCCCGGGACCGCCCCTGATCATCATCCTGAAAGCCGTAGGAGCACTATACCATACGGTTACTTTATATTTACTGAGGGTTTTAAACCAGTCTTCCGCATCAAACCGTCCGCCCCTTATCACTACAGAGACCCCATGCATCCATGGTCCCAGAAAGCCATAGGCAATTCCGGTTATCCAGCCCGGGTCTGCCGTACACCAGTAAATGTCATCCTGGCAAAGGTCGTGGACCCATTTGGCAGTAATATAAATACCAACTGCACCCCTGTGGGCATGTAGTATCCCTTTGGGACTGCCTTCCGCACCCGAAGCATAAAGCAGCAGGTAAGGGTCTTCGGGGCCTGCCCGGGTGACTTCATATTCCCTGGAAGCTTCAGCCATCTCGTTATGCCACTGAATATCTCCTTTTTTTAGGGTTCCACACCCACCGACAACAAATACATGTTTCAGGTCAGGCAATTTATTTGCCGGGATCCGTTTCCTCAGTTCCGGAGTAGTAATAATGGCTTTGGCTCCGCTGTCTCTCAGCCTGTCAAAAACAGCATCTTCCATAAAAGCCTCAAATAGCGGAACTGCTAAAGCCCCTCTCTTTACAATACCCAGGAAACTTATGTACAATTCTGGACACCTGGGCATAAATATCCCTACCCGGTCTGTCTTACCGATACCGTGTTTTTTCAAAACATTAGCAAATTTGTTGGAATACGCCGCCATCTGGGCAAATGTATACTTCTCTTCCCTGTCCCCAGACTCAAAAAACAGGGCTGTTTTGTCCCTGAGCCCCTTTTCCGTGACCTGGCGGTCTACGGCCAGATATGCAATGTTGACCGGACCGGGGCGATTGCCATACAGCTCTGCAGCTGCTTCCCGAAAACTGAACGTCCTGCAGGCCTCCTCATAGTCCCGGAGATTTTTACCTCCAGGAATCCTACTGATAACTCCCTCCATAATTGTTACCCTCCCCCGTGATAACAAAACATTCTGAACATTTTGTCTTTTAAGCCTGCGCCCCCAAACGCATCTTACAATGTCCAGCATTACAGACATATTCTACTCACAGCAAAAAATTCCTTCAAATGAGAATTCATTGCACAAAAACAATTCAATAAGTATACCTGTTATCCAAAAAGTCTTCTCAGGTACAGGTCAATTAAAACCGTAATAATCCCGACAGCCACAATGATAAACACATAATTAACCTTTCCCCGTAAAATGAGGGATAGTCCGCCTAACAGCCCTGCTGCCATTATGGCATCAATAAGGAGCCTTACTTTTGCCGGGGTAAGGGCTGTTTCACTCTTTTCCGGTCCTTCCGTATCCTGACCCTGCGAAATTTCATAGTACGTTTCCGGGGCTGTGTCCGGGCTGTCGGAACCTGACCCTGAAGGGGGCCTAAATTCCCGGATCAGATAAGTGAAACCTATTATAGAGATGATGATTCCTATTACAGCCATCAATATAATTATGTCTTCCTTATTTTGTTTCATGGCTATCAGCCCCTTTTTCAACCTCAGATAAGCCTCTCACCATATCAATCGTCTTTTTTCGCTCAAGACTTTAACATCGGTAGATTTCGCCTTATTGCTGGCCGGTTACGCCCTGAGCCTGTCAAAAATTAACGGACCCGAACGCCTGTGTAATATAGTACACAGAAGTCCCGGTCCGTTTAGGACTGTCAGTTTTCTATTTTTCTGCCGCTTCTTTCTCTGCCCTGGCCTTTTCCACAATCTTATCTGCCAGCTGAGCCGGAACCTCCTCGTAATGGGAGAATTCCATGATAAATGAACCCCTGCCCTGGGTCATTGACTTCAGGTCAATAGCATAACGGTACATCTCGGACATGGGAACTTGGGCCTTAATTGTTGTCAGTTTCTCACCCGGCTCCATTCCCTGAATACGACCGCGCTTGGTGTTGAAGTCACTGATGATATCACCGGTATAGTTTTCCGGGACCTTTACCTCAACATCTGCAATTGGCTCCAGGAGTGTGGGTTTGGCCTGTTGGGCACCCTTTTTAAATGCCTGTGCGGCAGCAATCTTGAAGGCCATTTCTGATGAGTCAACATTATGGTATGACCCGTCATAAACCACGACTTTGACATTAGTGACAGGATACCCGGCAATAACACCGTCGGCCATAGCTTCCCGGACACCCTTCTCAACTGCCGGTATATACTGCCTGGGGACTGAACCGCCAAATATCTCTTCACCGAACTCAAAGTCACCCTCAGCCAGCGGCTCAATTCTTAACCAACAGTGACCGTACTGGCCATGTCCGCCGGTCTGTTTCTTATGTTTGCCTTCCACCTTAACCGTGCCCCTGATGGTCTCCCGGTAAGGAACCCTTACATCCTTGGTAATTATGTCAACACCGAACTTCCGCTTTAATTTGTCCAGGGTAATATCCAGGTGCATCTCACCCATACCTGTAAGCAGCGTCTGGTGTGTTTCCACATTTTTCTCCACCTTCAGGACCGGGTCTTCTTCAAGGGTCCTGCTGATGGCATTTCCCAGCTTATCCTCATCGCCTTTTGACTTGGGCTCAATAGCCACTGTAAATGTCGGCACAGGGAATACTACAGGATCCAGTTTAACCGGTTTTTCCTTGACACCCAGGCTGTCATTGGTATTGGTGTCCTGTAATTTGACCAGAACCGCAATGTCACCACATGGAACCTGAGTGGTATTTTCCTGGTGTTTGCCCCTGACATAAAGTACCTGCCCTATTTTTTCCGCTTTTTCTTTGGTTACATTGTATAATGGGGTATCTGCCTTCAGGGTGCCGGAAAATACCCGGACAAAATTCATCTTGCCCACAAATGGGTCCACAAGAGTTTTAAACACAAGGGCTGAGAGAGGTTCACCGGATTTGTCCTCGGGAACCCTGTAAAACTCGGCCATGAAATCCATTAACTGTTTTACACCAAGGTTTTTGGTAGCTGAACCGCAGAGTATCGGTACAACTTTGCCTTCCCTGATTCCGGCCTTGAGACCGTTTATTATCTCTTCTTCAGTTAGTTCATCACCGTTAAGGTACTTCTCCAAGGCCTCGTCATCCATCTCGGCAGAGCTTTCCACCAGCTTTTCCCGGTAAACCTCCAGAGCATCTGCCAGATCGTCAGGGACAGGAATCTCGCTGAGCTCACCCTTATCTTTGTAAGAATAGGCCTTCTGGGCGATTACATCAACATATCCACTAAAGGTCTCCGCTGCCCCGATGGGAATCTGAACCGGTACAAAGCTGCCTGGCAGCTGTTGTTCTATTTCTCCCAATACCTTTTCAAAATTGGCATTTTCGCGGTCCATCTTGTTGATGAAAATCACCTTGGGAAGCCCGGCCTCATTTGCCATATCCCAGATAAGTTCCGTCTGGACCTCCACTCCTGCAACCGCACAAACCATAAACAGGGCATTATCAACTACCCTGAGGACACCTTGTACGTCACCGATAAAGTCGGAAAATCCCGGTGAATCCAGCAAATTGAGTTTGACATTGTTCCACTCGCAGGGAACGAGTGAGGTGTGAATGGTAACCTGTTTTTTGATTTCTTCCGGGTGGTAGTCTGAAGTTGTTGTACCGTCTTCTACTCTGCCTAGTCTGTTTATGGCTCCAGTGTTGAACAGCATCGATTCCACCAGCGAAGTCTTACCTGCGCCACCATGGGCAAAAATCCCGATGTTTCTCAGTTGACTCGTCTGATAGCTTTTCAATATCTACGCCCCCCGATTAGTTATATAGTACCAACAAAAGCTTTGACAGGCCTGTCGCAGCCTGCCTGTGTAAAAAACCCTGCTGCCCTAAAAATACTTTATTTAATTGTGAAATAAGATATTCTACAAATACATTTCAAATTCCTTCGCCATTTTCTAACTATTAAGTCGAAATTTTCACTTTTCCTTTATTTTCATAATTTGACCATAATCTTGAAACTTATGCATACCTTCCGTACATTTCGGTATTTTGGAAACGTCCTGCCGTATAGCTGCCGGAGTATCCGGGAAATATAAAGATTATTACTAAAAGGGAAGGGGTTTTGCGGATGGCAAATGAAGTAATCATGTACACAACTAAAACCTGACCTGCATGTCATCAGGTGAAAGAGTATCTTTCACGTAAAGGTGTTGATTACAGGGATTTTGATGTGGCCACAGATGCCAGGGCCAGGCAGGAAATGTCCGAAAAAACCGGCAGTATGGCTGTGCCGACACTGGTCATCAACGGAGAAACCGTTATCGGTTTTGACCGGAATAAGATTGATAAACTTATTCACTAGCAGTGAGCGGGTTAATCAGGCCCGCTTTTTGATTTCATCCCTGGCCAGCCGGTCACACCTGTTATTGTACTCATTATCTGCATGGCCTTTAACCTTTATCCATTCTACAGCATGCATTCGGGTGAGTTCCAGCAGCTGTTGCCAAAGGTCCTGGTTTTCCACTGGACCCTTGTTGCTGGTTTTCCAGCCATTACGCTGCCATTTTTCCAGCCAGTTTTGTTTGAAGGTATTCACCAGATAGGCGCTGTCACTGTATAAACTGACCCTGCAGGGTTCCTTCAGGGCCTCAAGGGCCTTGACTGCAGCAGTCAGCTCCATCCGGTTATTTGTTGTCCGGGGCTCAAAACCCGAAATCTCCTTTTCATGGGAACCAAAAATCAGGACTGCACCCCAGCCTCCCGGACCCGGGTTGTGGGAACAGGCCCCGTCGGTATATATGGTTACCTCTTTCATGAAGCCGCTCCTTTAGTTATCTGTTTAAATAATCCTGCTTGCCTTCTATATTTATGCATCAAAACTGAAATCCCTGCCAATATAATAAATTTTTAGGAACAGGAGTATATCATTCCAAAAATCTATGAACTGTAACCGGCAGTGGAGACGGGCTCTCTCTGCGGCCTGCCCTTATTCATAGAATCAATAAGGTGGTCAGCAGTCCTGGCGGCAATGGCCATTACCGTCTCGGTGGGGTTGGCCCCTCCGGAGGTAACAAAAACGCTGGCATCACAGATATAGAGATTGGGAATATCATGACTTTGGCAGAACCGGTTAACCACAGATTTCTGCGGGTCACTGCCCATCCGGCATCCCCCATGAAGATGTGCGGTATCAGGGACGACAAAAGCCGGCCGGCCTCCCGCAGCCCGGAGTATCTCATTGGCCATGGCCACACCGTGTCCTATCATTTTATTGTCATTTTCCCCATAGCTGAAGTTTACCAGCGCCCTGGGCAGGCCATACTCGTCCTTTTCCTCACTAAGGGTCACCATGTTATCCGGTGCTGGCAGTACTTCCCCCACAAGAGTGACCCGGGCATAGAAATTAAAGTCAATCATGATTTCCCGGAGCTGTTTTCCCCAGATACCGGCACCGGATGCCAGGGTTTTGGCCATAGATACCGGGCGGCTGCCGTGGGCGTTAAAGGTATAACCCCTGGCAAATCCCCGCTGCGGATCGGTCTCGTAGAATTCCTGACTTACTGCCAGGACAGGGGTCCCTTTATAAAAACGAATCTCATCATCAAACCTGGCATAAATGTCATGGCCGGTATGTGGCATGATATATTTCCCCACCAGCCCGCTGCTGTTGGCCAGCCCTCCGGGATGCCGGGAGGTTGCTGAATTAAGCAGCAGCCGTGGAGTCTCCACCGCAAAAGCAGAAATAATTATCAGCCTGGCTTCCTGGCGGTAGGTCTGCCCGTCATGGACGAATTCGACACCGGTTACCCGCTCCCCGCTCTTATCTGTCAATACTCTAGTCACCATACTGTCACTCAGAATCTCCGCACCATATCCGATGGCCCGGGGAATATGATGGATCAGGGCGCTGTACTTGGCGTTGGGCATACAACCCTGGTTACAGAAGCCCCTGTTGGTACACGGGGGCCGCCCGTCAAAAGGGGCAGAGAGAATAGCCAGGGGAGCAACTGTACTCCTGATGCCCAATGCTGCACAACCCCTGCGGAAAACCTGGGCATTAGCACTAATGGGCACACGCTCCGGGTACGGGTAAGGCCCGTGAAAAGCCCCCCAGGGGAAGTACCGGGGACCGGAAACCCTGATATCCCATTCAATTTTGCGGTAATAAGGCTCCAGATCCTGATATGAAATGGGCCAGTCTTCTCCCACGCCATCAATACTCCTGGTACGGAAGTCACTTTCATGGAAACGGTAAAAGACGCCGGTAAAGTGTACCGTGCCTCCCCCGACTCCTCTTCCAGAATTGTTGTGCCCCATACTCAGGGGGTCCCGGCCGTCCACTACCCGGGTATCATTCCATGCCAGCTTCTGCATTGCCAGTTCATCACTGGCAAAATCCGACTGGGGGTTCCAGAAGGGTCCGGCCTCAATGACCACAACCTCCAGACCGGCTCTGCTCAGTTCGCAGGCCAGCACACTTCCTGCCGCACCTGCCCCCACAATACAGACATCCACTTCTTTGGACCCATATTTTCTGTTATTCATATGTGCGTATCTGTGGCCACTGTAATGGTCACAGTTGTGTTTTACATAATCCCTATTTTCCATTTGCTCCGGCCTCCCATGGCTCAGTCAGCCCTTCTTCTATCCTGACATAGATTTGCGGGTACATCGGCCCTCCGTAACCTATCTCTGACCATATAGTGGGATGGGAATAGTAAGCAGAGACCATTTCGGAAACCAGTTTATTAAACAGCGCTTTCTGGGGGACCATTGACCATTGGGGAATATGGGCCGCCTTTCCCATCTGCAGGTCTGCCAGCATCTGAAACTGCTGATTTATATCCAAGGCCCCGAATTCACTGCCATAACTTAATTGTGCGGCATGGTCCATGGCCTTAAGCCCCTCCCTGATGAGGAATTTTTCAGGCGGGACACCCTTTTTCCGTTCCCCTTCACCTGTTTCATCTGCCAGCTTCCGGTCACAGTGGGACACAATCCATTCAATAATGTCAGCCCTGTTATCATAAACCAGGTGTCCTGCAATAATTGAGAGATAAGCCCATTCCCTTTCCGTGAGGATCCGCCTGTTAGGGAAAGGGCCCAGCCGCTCCCTGACAATTTCCCTGGTATGGGAATCCCATTCATCCATGCGCTCAAGTACATCATACCCCGGATAGCGACCGGCAGCAGTATCTGTTTTCTTACCTGTCACCTCACCACCTCCAGTACAGGGCGATCAATCCCAGGAGTGACATGGCAGTCACCATCAATGGCAGTGTCACCGGCGGACCCACCAGGAAATTGTTAAGCCGGTACCCATCAACCCGTTCACCGACACCTTCAAAGTGGAGCACAAAACCACCAACCCCTGCCAGAGCCCCTGCGGCCAATAACACCAGCAGAATTGTACGCATTACCGGCAGGTTATAAAAGCCTGCTGCCAGCAGCAAAATACCCAGTACAGGGGAAGCTGCCACTGGCACCCACATGGTCCAGTTCCTGAAATTCTGCCTGTAATGAAAAAGGGTCACCTGTAAACCTATCAGCAGGAAGGCCATCCCGGTAAACAGGATAATCACCCTCTGCCACGGCCAGCCGGTCCAGAACAATGTCATCATCCTCCTTAGTGTGATTATTTCTTATTATCTCCCGGAGGACCAAATATTAAAAATAATAGACCTGTCCCCAATAATCTTCCCGGGACAGTCCCCTCACACTTCACATATATAGATAAACACCGGAGGCTGCCTGCCATGAGTTACCGGTTTTCCTGAACAATTCTGCGTTCTATTTCTGCTATTTCCCACGCGAAATCAGATACCGGCCTCCCATCGGCAATACCCTGGGCCACGCCTTTTATCCTGGACACCGTGTCCTTATTTGTAGTTACATAGACCCTTGCCAGCCGTCTGTCAGCCCTCCTGATACGGTCAGCAATCTCCCTTCTGGCTGTGCCCGGAGCTGCTTTGGTCCCGTCCACCATTTCTACCCCTACATAGGCAGCTGTATTTGCCAGGGCAACATAGGCCCTGTCCACACCCGGGACCCCGGAAGCCAGTGAAGCCAGGCCGGAAGCAGTCCGGTTCAGCTCAGCAGGTGTTACCGGAATTCCATTTGGGGCAGGCTGCCGGGCCTGGTCGGTAGATAATTTAGGCATTGTCTTGGGGAGCAGCTTGTTGTCGGGCTGAATCGGCTTTTTAGCAGGTGTACAGCCACCTGCAGGTACAATAACAACACTAACCACAAAAAACACCGCAAGCATTTTCTTCAACAACTGCAGCAACTTTTTCACTATTGTATCATCCCCTTTTCACAAAACCATGGGAGGTCCCTCACCGGAAGTCCCCTGGTCGGTTTGTTTTTATTATGGGAAGAAAAGGGGGAAAAAATGTGCTAAATGTCTCTCCGGTTAAAAATAACTACAGCAGCCAGAATAACTGCCACTACATAGATAATAGTATAGATAATCATAAGATCACTGGGCGGGCTGCTGCTGGAAAAAGGATTAAAGGTAAGGGTGTTAATTGGGTTATCGGGCCCTGTCAGCAGGCCAAAGACCATCTTTCTGTATATCGCATCTGTCGGCATGACCAGACTTGACAGAATACCTATATTGACCAGGGCGCCATTGTTAATGCCAATCCCGATCTGTTCCACCATACCCCCGACCATACCGATGATGTACAGCATAAAAACAGTAATCCCGTTAGCCATGGTCGACATCAGGGATGAGCCGCAAAGGCTCAGTGCCAGTAACAGCAAGGGGATTATCAGAAACAGGACCATTCCGGGTAAAATATCTGAAGGCCGGTATCCTGTAATATACCTGGTGATTCCGATTACAGCAAGGTACAGAGCGGCCGCATAAACCGACATCATCAGGGCAGAACCGGCCAGTTTACCCGATATATACTCCCACCGTTTTAAGGGCCTGGTAATCACAGCCTGGATAGTTCCGGACTCAATTTCTCCTGATACTGACCCGACAGCGGAAAAAACCGTCATCAGGGCAACAATAAAAGTGGAAAAATAAAGGGCCAGGGATAACAGCTGGGAATACATAACTGACCCTGTCAGCCTGGACCCTACAGGGTCCGCCCATTTACTGATATCTGTAACCGTAAAATGCAGGGCAATGCCGTACACCACCAGAAACAACACCGTCAGGACCAAAACAATGTAAAAGATTTTTTTACTGAGTACCTCCCTGAAGGCCAGCTCGGCAATAGTAATCAATTCTGCTCACCGCCTTCCTGCATGAGGCTCAGGAACAGGTTCTCCAGTGAATTGTCAAGAGTGTTCAGCTGGTACAGGCTGCCCCCGTTCCTGATCACCGTCTCTGCCAGGAAGGGTATCTGCTCCCGGTCCCCGACCGTAGCCAGAACCCGGTCTTTCTCCCACCAGACAGGAATTCCGGTATCTTTGAGGGCCTGTTGCACGACCTTATTGAAATTGCCGATTTTCATTTCTACTTCAATATTACCTTCCTTTAACTCATTAATACTTCCACTGGCAATTATCCGGCCTCTTTTAATCAGGGCAACATGGTCACAGACCACCTCTACCTCGCTCAGGAGGTGGCTATTTAAAAAAATGGTTTTACCATCATCTTTTAATTTTAAAATAATGTCCCTGACCTCTTTCCTCCCCAGAGGGTCCATTGCAGATGTGGGCTCGTCCAGGATAAGCAGGTCAGGGTCGGGAAGCAGCGCCGCCGCCAGTCCGAGGCGCTGCTGCATACCCTTACTGTAAGTCCTTATTTTATAGTGTTCATGTCCCGACAGGCGTACCAGTTTGAGTACTTCCTCAATCCTGTTCCTGCGGGTGCTGCCAGGCATCTTATACAGTGATGCCTGAAAATTGAGCAGCTGGTAACCTGTCAGCCAGTCCTGGAACCGGAAGGTCTCCGGCAGAAAACCGACCCTCTTCTTAACCTCCGTGTCCCCCAGAGGCCTGCCCAGTATTTCGGCCTGACCGGAAGTAGGAAATATCAGCCCGACCAGCATCTTCACCAGAGTGCTTTTCCCGGCCCCGTTATGGCCCAGGAATCCGAAGACCTCCCCCGGGAGGACCGAAAGACAGATGTCCTGGCAGCCCAGCTTGTTACCATACCACTTGGTAAGCCTGTCGATTTTTATTACCATTGCAACCCAACCATCCTAAATTGATTTAGTTCAGCCTCTTACTTTGGTTCAGCCTCATGCTTTATTTCAGCCACATGATTATCTCAGTGTAATTATATTATTTTAGGGACTCGGCCACTTTTATCATTTCACTGCTGTCCACATTAGCAGCCTCAAGAATATAGAACAATCCGCCATCCTGCCAGATCAGGAGGTTGTGATTCCTGCTGTTTCCCCAGTCTTCTTCGATGAACACCCCACCGGAGCCATTGACGGTAACCTCCTCTGCGGTACCGTTTTCCGGCCTGGGGACATAAAGGGTGTTCTGCCAGTCATCCAGAGAGGCAAGCTTTTGCTTGGTTTCATATGGGATCATCGGCATCTCCAGGATGGCTTTCCTCACTGCAGTCACATCAACATTATCCGGTACGGTGACCTCCGGGCTGCGGGTCTGTATAAATCTCAGGTTGCGGTAGTTATCACCCTCTCCGGCATCTGCATATGCCAGGAGGGCTTCATGAAAGTTAAGCCCGAAACTCCTGCCTTCAAGGTCGGCAGGCAGCGGATACTGTCCGCCAAGGTGCTCAATTACAGCATTGACGTTTTTTACGTTGAGGGTAAATTCTACTGTGCTGGCCGGTTCAACAGACAGGCTGGGGTTAAATTCCAGGCCGTCCGGCATATAGGAGGGCCGCCGCGGCTCAAAACTAAGGTAGCTGGCCGCCTCTTCCCACTTAACCTGCCTCTGTTCCCCGGTCTGTTTCTTTTCCACAGCCCCGAATTTATCAATATTCATTTTAGCGCTGGCATTATAAAACACCTGCTGAATCTGATTCAGCTCTTCAACACTGATTGAAGCTGTCTCCACCTTCTGGACCCTGAAAAGGGTCAGGAAATCTGCGGCAGCAGACCTCACCGGGGCCAGACTGAACATAGCCCCAATACAGGCTACTGCAGCAGCTGCAACTGCCACCTTTTTATATTTTTCCAGCAATGCTAACACTCCCCTGTTTTCCTTATTTCCTTTACATATCTGCAGTACGCTGCCACTGTCAACAATGGGTTCCATGCGCTCAAACTGCTTCCTGTAGGTTGTCATCTGGAGGCTGACAAAGTTGTTGTTTTCCTCTAAACGCTTCAGATTGTCCCGGCAGCAGGAACAGGCTGCCAGGTGAGCTTCGACCAGGCGTTTTTCTTCTGCTGTGGTTTCCCCGTCCAGGTATGCCTGGAGAGCACCTTCATCATAACACATCAGCCGTTCCCTCCGTTTCTTTTCATAAATTCCCTGCGGAACCGTTCCTGGGCCCTTGCCAGGACCTTTCCCACCGAATTCTTCCGGACTCCGGTAACCTCTGTGATTTCCAAGTAACTGAATCCGGAGAATTTTAACAGCAGGCACATCCTGTCCCTTTCAGGAAGGAGTTCCAGCACCTCTTTGACAGCCAGCACCTGCTGGTTGCGCAGGAACACCTCTTCCGGCAGGCACCCTTCCTGATCATTACCGGCTCCAGAGGTATAAACCCTGGTTTCCCGGTCCATCCTGCGCCGGTCGCTTTTAAGATAATTATACGTAAGGTTGGTGGCAACCTTTAACAGCCAGGCGCTCAGGTTGTCACCGGTGACCGGTGGGGATGTATAGAGCCTGACAAAGGTTTCCTGGGCAATTTCCTCAGCAATTTGGCTGTTGCCCCCCAGCAGGTAGTTTACATGGCGGGACACCAGGGAAAAATACCGCCTGTACAGGTTCTGAAAATCGTTGTCATTTCTGATAAATCGTTCCCGGGTTGATTTATCTGTTAAAATCAGGATGCACCTCCCTTCACCTTTCATATAGATAACAGTACTGAAACAGGTTTTGTGACATCAGTTGAAAAAATTTATTTTGAAGACCTGATGGAATATCGGATCAAATGCGCAAACCAGTGGTTCTCTTAAATAGCTTATCACTACCCGGAAATGTGGTCAATCGCAAAGGCTGCATCCCTGCAGGGGCACTTTTGAGGGGATGTACTAAAAACCCCGGAGGTCTATAGACATCCGGGGTTTTACAAGTATTTCACCGACCAAACACTGAAATATTTACCAACTCCATCAGGTGCCTGGCGCTGATATCAGACTCAGCCCTGGCGGCTCCGGCCTGCAGGCCCAGAAAACAGGTGGGACATGGTGTGACTACAGCCTCTGCTCCTGTCCTTTCGGCTTCCCTGATCCGCTCTGCAGAAGCCAGGGTCTGAATTTCGGGGAACCCCATCTTCAGGCCGCCCCCCATGCCGCAGCACCTGGAATTTTGCCTGATCCGTTCCATCTCCACAAACTCCACACCCGGCACAGCCTGCAGGACCCGCCTAGGGGCATCATATATCCCGTTATGGCGGCCCAGGTGGCAGGGATCATGATAAGTCACCTTCATAGGTACTAGGTTAACCGGCTGCAGCCGCCGTTCCCGGATCAGCATATCGACATACTCTATTGCATGATAAACCTTAAAATTAATCTTTTTTATCCTGGGATAATCCTGAAAAATTGTCTTAAAGCAGCCGGCACAGTTGGTAACCAGGGTATCGATTCCCAGGCTGTTTAAAAGGTCTATATTCTCAGCCGCCTTGGCAGCAAAATCACCGTCACCCATGCGCCGGAGTTTACCCCGGCAGCAGTTTTCCTGATTCCCCAGGACACCAAACCTGACCCCGGCGTAGTGCATCAGGTTAGCCACCCACTGGGCTACCAGGTTAATCTCCGTATTATAGCTCGCTGTACAACCCAGGTAAAAAAGCACCGGTTGAGGTGATTCGGTAATCAGGGGCAGATCCCGGTACAGGGTCCCCTGCTCGAGCCCTCTTTGCACCCATATGCCCCGGTTCTCCCGCGGCTCTTTAAAGGGATTCTCGTATTTTTTCAGGACCCGGAGATATTCAGCCTGGTCGGGAAGTGGTCCCAGCCCTGCTTCCACTACTGCCTCCCTGAGGTCCTCCCAGAGTTCCACAGTATCAATCCTGGCGGGACAGACAAAGTGACACTGGCCGCAGGTAGTACATTCATAAAGTACCTCAATCAGCCGTTCCACCTCTTCTTTACTGATCCGGTTGCCGGCAGCCAGCCTGGCCCTGATGCCATGCTGGCTCTTCAGCAGCTTCCTGAGGGCGGCGATCCTGTTTCCCGGAATAAGGTCAGCTGACCTGTCAACAGCATAAATAGGACACCATTTCATGCACTCCCCACAGCGGGTACAGGCATCCAGTTCCATGAGCTGCCTGGGGCTCAGGCTGTTTAACGGTATTTTCTGTCTAGCGGAGGTATCCATATAAATCCCCCCTTAACTGTTCTTCTGAGGCATTTATCACTATTTCGGCAGGTGCGGCAAAGACGTGTGCCAGTTTACTAAAGGGCAGGTAGGCCACAAAGACAGCATTAAGGGTGGCGTGAAAAGTCCAGAATGCAGTCATCAGGAACCGGGGTACCTGACCGCCTTCAATAAAGCCCGCCATGAAGTTAGCCACAAAAGAATACTGAGCTGCCGGGTCTCCCGGAGCTGCGGCAAGCCGCAGGGACTCCAGCATGAAGCCGGTCAAAACCAGCACCACCAGGATACCCAGGGCAGCAGTATCGCTAAACCGGGTGTCAATATTACTGCCGGGCGCAGCCCGCAAACGTCCAATCAGGGCCGACACTGCCCCGGCAAGGACCATCAGCCCGGCAAGGTCACCTACAAATTTATAATACAGGTATCCTGATCCCGCCGTAAAGAATTGGTAAAATGCCGCGTCACCGGGGACTATTTTGAGCAGTACACCTATTGCCGAAAGACTCAGTAATCCCAGGAACCCCCAGAATATCAGGATATGGTTCAGCCACCTGAAAAACCCCCGGGTGAAAAGCTGTCTCTGCAGCAGGACTTCATGCAAAAATATCTTTATCATTGCTGCAAAACCCGGAGAGTTTCTGAACGACCGGGCCCTGCCCCGGAAATAAAAGTTCAGGTTGTCAGCCATGCCAATAATAAAGATTGTCAATCCCAGGGTTTGTATAATGACAAAGTACAGCCACGGTTTATAATATATCAGGTCTGTTCCAAACGGGCTCATATAAAATCCCTCCCCATACCCTTTTGTTATTATAAAAAGAATATACCGCACCGAATAATTTCGCAGTGCGGTATATCACAATCTGAACATTTATTAATCACTTGTGAATAAAACTCTAAATAAACCTCAGGGCCTCTGCCGGGTCCAGCCTGGCTGCCTTTGATGCCGGGTAGATGCTGGCTAGGAGTCCGGCTGCCACTGCACCTGTCAGGACAGCGGCGCCCAGCAGCGGGTTCCAGGAAACAGTCAATTGAAAATCTGCAAACAGAGGGGCAGTCAGCCGGGCCGCACCCATACCGGCAAAGTAACCGGCCACAGCGCTGATACCGCTGACAATACCTGCCTCCAGCAGTATTATCCTGGTAATATGCGCCTTCCTGAAGCCTATAGCGCGCAGTATCCCGATTTCCCTGGTCCTTTCATTCACAGAAGCCGTGATTGTGGAAGCTATGATAAGGACACCTATCAGGGCCATCACCAGGGAGACTACCAGGGAAAAACTGCTGAACCGTTCCACAAGCTCCTGCCTGGCTTCAGATGCCTCTTTGACTACCCTTACCCTGGTATCCGGAATCTTTTGGGTGAGTTCTGCGGAAACCCTGGCCGCCAGGGCTTCATCCCTGGGGACAGTGATTTCAACAAAACTATACCCCTCGGGCTTTTCCAGGGCCTTCCGTGCCGTGGCTATCCCGGTAAAAACTATCCCGTCCTCCTCTTCTCCGGTTTCCTTAAGAATCCCAGTCACAGTCAGCTGCCGGCCATTGACCTCTATGGTACTGCCCAGGGCAGGCCTGTATTTGTCGGCAACCCTGGCCCCCACCAGGGCCTGTCCCTCCCCGGCGGGCAGGCTGCCGACCATGTCCCACCAGGATTTTATCTTCAGCTCACTCTCAAAATCCACTCCAACCAGTAAAACCTTAGAACCCTCCATTGCAGCCATCCCCATCACTTTTGGCGCAACTACCCTGATTTTATCGGCGCCAGTTACAGAACGGATTACATCCGGGGTATCTGCAGGAAGGTCTGTTACATTGTATGAGACTCCTGACACCACCGGAATACCGCCTACTGAAAATGAGGCCGATTCGGTTTCCGGTGACACCGCAATTTTGATACCTGTTTCACTGATCTTCCGGTTTACACTCTGTTCCATAGCGCCTGTGAGGGTAAACAGGGTCACTATTGTGGCAATACCGAAAAATATCCCAAATACCATAAATAACAGCTTTGTTTTGCGGCGCTGCAGGTTTTTCAGGGCTATATCTCTTAACTGCATCTGCCTGCCTCCTATACTGCAATTCTGCTGTCGGGATGCCTGGACCGGTCAAGTACCCCGTCCCTGATAAATATAGTCCGTTTCACATGGGCCAGGAATTCCTGATTGTGTGTTACCATTATGATGGTCTGACCCTCCCGGTTGAGGTACTTAAATAAATTCATAATCTCTTCACTGTTCTTGGAATCAAGGGCGCCTGTCGGCTCATCGGCAAACAGGATGGGAGGTTCATTGACAATAGCCCTGGCAATAGCCACTCTTTCCTGTTCACCACCGGACATCTGGTTGGGCAGCCTGCCTTCCTTGCCTCCAAGCCCTACCTTTTCCAGGACTTCCTTAGCCATCCTGGCCTGTTCCCTGTTGGATTTCCCGGTGATTGCCAGGGGCAGCATGACATTTTCCATGGCAGTAAGATAGGGAATCAGCTGAAACTGCTGAAACACAAATCCCAGGTACTCACTGCGGAAATCGGCTCTTTTCTCGGCTGTCAGGCTGTAGACATCTATTCCATCTATAATGACACTGCCCGAAGTTGGAGGGTTCATTGCCCCCAGCATGGTCAGGAGTGTACTCTTACCTGAACCGGACGGACCCATCAGGGCGACAAAATCTCCCTCCGGAACTTTAAAACTGACTCCTCCGAGGGCAGTCACACTCCCTTCTCCACCTTTGAAAACCTTGGTCACATTATCTACATTAATCAAATCCATCCCGAACTCCCCCTCTGTATAACATACCTAAATGAAACGCAGGGCTTCAACAGGGTCCTGTTGTGCTGCCCTGAAGGCAGGAAACAGACCTGCGGCCAGGCCCATGATGACAGCTACCCCCATAGCCATCAGCCCAGTCTGGATATCCCAGGGAACGGCAACCTCCATTTTGGCAATAACCGGTGCCGCCACTCTTGCCCCTGCCATTCCGGCCAGGTATCCCAGCAGACCGCCAATGATACTGATAAAACCTGCTTCCATAAGGATAATCCCGATTACATGGCTCTTTCTGAAGCCTATGGCCCGGAAAATGCCGATCTCCCGGGTCCGTTCATTTACTGCTGACATCATAGTGGTCAGGACAACAAGGGAACCTATTACCAGGACTATGAATGATACCGAAATACCAAGCTGGGAGAAACGGTCTACAAAGTCCTGACGCGCCTGGACAACTTCCCTGATAGCACTGACTTTGGTCCCGGGCAGTTTTTCTGAAATCTGTGCCGTTATTTCCTCGATGGGGCAGGTATAGCAAAGAGCCGCAACCTCAATAAAACTGACAGCCTGCGCCTTCCCTGAAATCTTCTGCAGGCTGCTCAGGCCGGCCAGGACAACTGAATCCTCCTGGCTGCCCGTTTCCCTGATTATCCCGCTGACCCTGTGGGCAGCTCCGTTTATATCAACAGCATCCCCCGGCTTTTTGCCTAACCGTTCTGCAGCCCGGAAACCCAGCAGAACCTCATCGGGATTTTCCGGCGCCCTGCCATCCAACTTCCACCAGCTTTTCATCTTCAACTCATCCTCAAACCGCACACCCATTACCGGCATCTGTTTACCGTCAACCGGCAGGGTTTCCAGAAGTTTGGGAGATACCACAGCAATGTTTTCCTTATTCTTAATTGTGCCTATCCTGGCCACATCATCCATGGTCATAAGCCTGACCCCGCCGGCAACATCAGAGGCGCTGATCCCTTCATATGACGTGCTCAAAGCCTCTGTCCGGGGCACAATCGTCATATTTGACCCAATCTGGTCGAATTTGTCGGCTATTTCCTGTTCCATAGCCCCAGTCACTGTGTACAGGACCACAATTGTTGCAATCCCTATCACCATACCGGCCACTAGGAAGGCCATTTTAGCTTTCCTGCGCCTGATATTGTTTAATGCGATATTATGCATCTTCACCGCTATGCACCGCCTTTAACTGATTACATACAGGGGCCCGCCCTGGTAACCGTAACTACGCACCGTGGCACCGGTATCATCCAGGATATCCACCTGAAGATGACAGCCAAAGTTGGTCACCTTTGCCCCTGAGGCGTCTTTACCTGTTTCCTCCTTATATTTGGCCAGGGCAAGTTCCTTCAGCTCATCATTCAGGGCAGCCCCGCTTCCATTATCCGGTGCATCCCCAATAGCAGCGCCGGCCATACCACAGCTCCCGCCTCCACTCCCCGGGGTTACACAACAACTGCCCCCGGAACCCGAAGCAGCGGCCAGGACTGTCCCGGGATACCCACTGCTATTGTAGCCGCCTCCGCCGTCCAAAAATGCTGTCCCTGGATCAGGTTCACCATATACATATGTCACGATTCCCAGTCCCAGCATCAGGGCCACAAACACTCCGCCAAAGACCCTGATAAGCCGGTCCCGCCGGCGGAGTCTTTCTGTTTCCTGCTGAATTTCGAGCACTGTTTCATTTACAGCGGCCTCTTTTTCGGTTATAGCTGGTTCCCTTCCCACGCTGTCCTTCTTTTCCATACTTAACACTCCTTAAAGTCTCTCGGAAATATAATTGTCTTTATTTTCCCGATATTTTCCCGGTCATTTCCATGAGCCTGCCTACACAGCCCTTGGCTGCCAGTTTTCCAGCAGCGCCCTGTCGATAATAAGTTTATCCCCTTCAACAGTATACTGGACCATTTCCGGCGGATATTCGGTGCAGCCACCGGAAATACCCTGCATATTATCCAGATACCAGCGGGTCCCGCAGGCATTGCAGACCAGCTGGTCACCTTCAATGTGGAAGGCAACACCGCTGCAGGGTTCACAAAGGCTGGTGGCCACTACAACATTTCCTTTGTCAGATACATATGCCAAAAGAGGCAGGTATTCAAAAGGGGTACCGTTATTCAGGGTGAAATTAATTCCCTGGACATCAAATTTTACTGTCTTATTATTCTTAATCTCATTTAAATCCACGACTATCTTCCCATTGGCATCTTCAGCTTCCACTGCAGTAAAATCAACGGAAGCACTGCCGTAATCCACAGCGCCGACATTGGTCAGCCCTTCACTTCCCGATTTCCCAAAGAGCATAAAAGCTCCAACCACAATAATTGCTGCTGCCACCACTCCTACCAGAAAATATGTTCCGGTACGCGGTTTTTTCTGGTTTACAAATTTGTCCTTTTTAGAGTCTCTTGACATTTACATCCCCTCCGAAAATAATATAATTTTTCAAGAATAGTCCTGCATCAGTATTGCACCGCATTAGTTTTGCTACTATGCTGTGTAGTAGTATAATATTATCATACATTCCCTGCTTTGTTTGGTCAATAGGTTTTCTGAGGAAAATATATTACTACAATTATTAGTAGTTCTTTCCAAACTAAACGGCCTCCTGTAAATCATACCACTTACAGGAGACCGTACCCTATCAGCAAACCCACTGAAGGACAAATATTGATAAGCCTGTTACCGCCATTGCTGCGGCTGCTGTAAACCCAATGCTGCCGATGACCCTGTGTTCTCCGTTAAGGAGCCTCTCCACCCTGTTTTCCAGGCCCCCGCCATTATCGGCAAGGCTTGGATATGGCAGGAGTTCGTCAATAATACTGTGTCTTGACATTTTCCAGACCTTTATCAGGGCCTGAGCGAATGCCATTGGTTTACCCGTAAGCCTTACGGCAAAGTCATCAGAAGCCTTTTCCTTCTCTGTCGCATAATTGCGAAAGACCACATTTGCCAGGGGAACAAAAAACATGATATCTTTAAGAAAAAGCAGTATCCTGTTTAAAAGGGAATCCCTTCTGGCTATATGGCCCAATTCGTGAGCCAGGACAGTTTCCAACTCGTCTTCATCCAGTCCGTTAAGCAGTCCTTCGGAAACAACAAGTACCGGTGACCTAAACCCCATGGTGAAAGCCCTGGCAAATACATCCCGGGTTACAATAACTCCCGGAACCTTTATTTCTGCCTTAAGACAAAGCATATTCAGGGTGGCAAACAATTTGGGACGGTCTGCTTCAGACGCATACCCGTATTTATTAATAAAATTGCGGGATGCATAAATACTGAGAATAACTCTGGCAACAGCGAAAATCACTGCGGTAAAAAACAGTGGTGTCAGGATAACAGCCACTATATTCCCTGCAAAACAGAGCCAACTGTCAATTTGACCGATACTGTGGCCGTATACGGTACACCTGTCAAGCCCAAGCGGCCCCCTGAGCAGATAGGCGGCAACCGGAACAACCAGGGGAATACCATAGAGCAACGCCCGAGACCTGGTATCCCTGAACTGGGGCAGCCGTGCCAGGAGCAATACCGGCAGGTAACCGGCCAGGGTCCCGAACAATACATAGAGGATAAAGGGGTGTACATAGTTCTTGACCAGCATAGTATAAAACATATCAACCATCCCCCTTATTCCTGAGCTCCTTTATACGTTTCTCCAACTCGTCCAGTTTGGCAGGATTCCCTTCAGTTAGCCTGTCTACCATGTGGGATAGTGCCGGTTCGGCAAAATCCTCCATCAGCCCGTCAAGGACTTCACTGGCAACCATATTGGCAAACTCAGCCTCTGACACGGCGGGCGCGTAAACAAAGGCATTGCCTTTAGGTTCTTTAGCTAAAAGCTTCTTATCGGCAAGGCGGCTCATGATGGTCATTACTGTGGTATAAGCCAGATCCCTGTTTAGAAGCAGGTGTTCATGAACTTCCCTCACAGTAGCCTTTTCCTTTTGCCACATAATTTTCATAACTTCAGCCTCCAGGTCGCCAAGCACCTTTTTCAGGCCCAGCTTATGGGGCTTGAAGTCGGAAATAAACTTTGACAGAAACATCCTGGGTTCACTCCCTTCATAAGACACGGCAAAACACGTGTTTTTTCACGCTGCGGACATTATGACTTATAATAGTAATTTTTACTATTTCTAATAGTACTAAGTTAAGTTTACTATTTTCCGATACTATGGTCAATAGTAGAATTTGGGGGTTTCCACCGGTTTATGCCCTTTTCAGCCGATTTCGTTAAGATTAAAGGGAGTTTCCTGATAGACGAAATAATTTAGCCAATTGGTAAATAAAAGATTGGCATGCCCCCTCCAGTTAACCACAGGCCGGTTTGCCGGGTCATCCCCGGGAAAATAGTTGCTCGGCAGGTCAATCTCCAGTCCCTTGCCGAGATCCCGCTCATACTCAGCCTTAAGAGTCAGCGGTTCATACTCTGAGTGCCCGGTAACAAATACGTGCCTGCCATCCAGTGAAGCAGTCAGGTAAATACCTGCCTGGGCAGATTCGGCAAGGATTTCCAGTCCGGAAACCTTCACTATGTCTTCACGGCGGTTTTCCGTATGCCTTGAGTGAGGGGCATAAAAGATATCATCAAATCCCTTCAGAAGTTTATGATCCTTTTGATTCACCGTGTGGGGAAAGACACCGAAAATCTTTTTTTCAAGCCTGTACTTGGGGACCCCGAAATGGTGGTAAAGACCGGCCTGCGCTCCCCAGCAGAGGTAAAGCACGGCAAATACGTTTTTTACTGACCAGTCCATGATTTTCTTCAGTTCTTCCCAGTAGGCTACCTCAGAAAATTCGAGATGTTCAACAGGGGCTCCGGTAATAATCATGCCATCAAATTTCGCATACCTTATTTCATCAAAGGTCTTGTAAAAGGCAATCAGGTGGTCCCTGGGGGTATTCCGGGACGTATAGGTGCCCGGGTGCAGGAACTCCACTTCAACCTGCAGCGGGGTATTCCCCAGCAGCCGTAGAATCTGTGTCTCGGTGATAATCTTGGTAGGCATCAGGTTCAGGAGCAGAATCCTCAAAGGACGAATATCCTGGTGAAAAGCCCTGGACTCAGGCATCACAAAAATGTTTTCCCCGGCCAGAATCCGGGCCGCCGGGAGATTATCCGGAATTTTTATCGGCATTTCAGACCACCTCCAGGGCCCTGTCAATGTCTGCAATGATATCTTCAATATTCTCCAGGCCTACCGAAAGCCTGATAAAATCAGGGGTTACCCCTGTCGCCTGTTGTTCCTCAGGGCTAAGCTGGCGATGAGTTGTTGATGCCGGGTGGATCACCAGGGATTTGGCATCACCGACATTGGCCAGGTGTGAGAGTAGTTCCAGGTTTTCGATGAACCTTTTCCCCTCTTCCAGGCCGCCCCTGACCCCAAAACCTACAATAGCGCCATAAAGCCCTTTTTTGTGGTATTTCCTGGCCAGGTCATGGGCCGGATGTCCCTCCAGTCCCGGATATTTCACCCAGCTAACCTTGGGGTGTCCGGAAAGATACCTGGCAACCTCAAGGGCATTTTTACTGTGCCGCTCCATCCTCAGATGAAGGGTCTCCAGTCCCTGAAGCAGCAGGAATGCATTGAACGGGCTCATGGCAGGCCCCATATCCCTTAAGAGCTGGACCCGGACCTTGGTAATATATGCAGCCCTCCCTACCGCTGCCGCAAAATTGATTCCGTGATAAGTGGGGTCAGGTTCACTGAACTGGGGATAGTTCCCCCCACTCCAGTCAAAATTTCCTGAATCCACAATAATACCGCCTATGGAAGTACCATGTCCCCCGATAAACTTGGTGGCAGAATGAATAATAATATCTGCCCCATGTGCAGCGGGATTCACCAGGTAAGGTGAAGGCAGAGTATTGTCGATTACCAGCGGCACCCCGTGTTCGTGGGCAATCCCGGCCACAGCCTCAATATCAAGGGTGTCCAGTTTAGGATTCCCGATCGTTTCAGCATAAACAGCCTTAGTCTTTGTGGTGATGGCTTTCCGGAAATTATCCGGATCAGCCGGATCCACAAATTTAACATTTATCCCCAATGTTTTAAAGGTATGGTGAAACAGGTTGTAAGTCCCTCCATAAAGGCTGGCAGAAGAGACCACCTCATCACCTGCATGGGCCAGGGCAAGAAGTGCCAGTGTTATGGCTGCCTGTCCCGAAGCCGTGGCCAGACCCCCTACCCCTCCTTCCAGGGCGGCGATCCTCTTTTCCAGCACGTCTGTGGTAGGATTCATTATCCTGGTATATATGTTACCCTGCTCCTCAAGGTCAAACAACCGTGCCGCATGGTCAGTATCTTCAAAAACAAAGGAACTGGTCTGGTAAATGGGGACTGCCCGGGAACCTGTAGTTGGGTCGGGCTGCTGCCCTCCATGGAGCGCCAGGGTTTCCGGCTTGTAACTATGCTTTGCTGTCATATTGCATTCCTCCCAATTTCATTCCCGGTCATTTCCGGGAGCCAGCTAATTCATTCCTTTTCTGGCCAGGTCAAAGCGATAATAAGGGGCCATACTTAGGTATTTTTCTCCTGAGTCAGGTAAAACAGTTACCACACGTTTACCACATCCCAGCTGTCTGGCCACCCGGGCGGCAGCATAAACGGCTGCTCCGGAAGAATAACCCGCCAGGACTCCTTCTTCCCTGGCAAGGGCCATTGAAGTCATTACAGCATCATATTCACTAACAGTAATAATTTCATCCAGAAGCGCAAGATTCAGTGTCTCCGGGACAAATCCGGCGCCAATCCCGTGAATCCTGTGACTGCCCGGCTCCCCTCCCGACAGGACTGCACACTCAGCCGGTTCAACACCGATTATCCTGATACCGGGCACCTCCTTTTTGAGGACTTCACCTATCCCGGTTATGGTTCCCCCGGTCCCGATACCGGCAACAAAGGCATCAATCCTCCCGCCCGTCTGGCCGAGGATTTCCCTGGCAGTTGTCCTCCTGTGGACCTCAGGATTGGAGGGGTTCTGAAACTGCCTCGGCATATAATAGTGAGGATTCTCACTGAGAATGTCTTCGGCTTTGTTAACTGCACCCGTCATCCCCTCATTTTCGGGTGTGGAAATTATCTCTGCCCCATACATGCGCAGCAAGGTCTTATATTCTTTACCAATTGATTCCGGCATTACCAGGATCAGCCGGTATCCCCTGGATGCAGCCACAATGGCCAGGCCAATCCCTGTATTGCCGCTGGTGGCCTCAATGATAACACCGCCAGGCCCAATACTCCCATTCTTTTCGGCCTCTTCCACCATTTGCAGGGCCACCCTGTCCTTAATGCTGCCACCGGGATTGTACATTTCCATTTTGGCCATTACCTCAGCCGCCCCTCCGGGAATAGTTTTTTTTAGCCTGTAGACCGGGGTGTTCCCAATGAGGGAGGTAACATCTGTAACATCATTATCCAAACCTTTACCCACCATCACATTCCCTCCGTTCTTTACCGCATACGGTAGTAGTTTGACTCATGGAACCGGTGTTAAATCCACTAAACTACCCTTTTTCCAACAAAAATTGGGACCGTCCCAAGAGCAGAGAGGATTCAGCCTTTGGGACAATCCCATAATTCCTCTCTTATCTCTCAGGATACTCCTGCAGGAATTGGCACATTTCCGAAGTTCCCTGCCGGGAATTCGGCTGTTGCCGGGCATCATAGGGCCTGTCCCTCCGCCGCTCTTGATAAGAGTCTGTTTTATTATGTTTAATAAATACTAGCATGCGTAGTAGCATTTGTCAATAGTAAAAATAATTTTACTTTAATGAAGTTAGATATCAGCAAACAGCGCTGTTGAAAGATACCGTTCCCCCGTATCGGGCAGAACCACTATGATTCTTTTACCCCTGTTTTCCGGACGGCTGCCCACTTTAAGCCCGGCATAAAGGGCCGCACCGGATGATATCCCCACCAGTATCCCTTCAGCGGAAGCCGCTCTTCTGGCCAATTCCATAGCATCTTCATCTGTAACAGTGATGATTTCATCGATGACATCCCTGTTTAGCACCCCGGGAACAAAACCGGCCCCAATGCCCTGGATTTTGTGTGGTCCGGGAGTGCCACCCGAAAGAACCGGGGAACTGGCCGGTTCCACTGCAATCACCTGTACATCGGGATTCAGTTCCTTAAGTTTCTGACCGGCTCCGGTAACAGTCCCCCCTGTGCCTACCCCGGCAACAAAGATATCAATTTCCCCATCGGTGTCTTCCCAGATTTCCCTGGCAGTTGTACTACTGTGAATTTCGGGATTGGCAGGGTTTTCAAACTGCTGTGGCACAAAGGAGTCCGGGTATTTTCCGGATAATTCGAGGGCCTTGCTGACCGCACCCTTCATACCCTCCGCCCCGGGAGTCAAAACAAGCTCAGCACCATATGCTTTAAGCAGGTTCCTGCGCTCAACACTCATGGTATCAGGCATAGTCAGGATTAACCTATAGCCCCTGGCAGCAGCAATGATAGCCAGCCCAATTCCGGTATTCCCGCTGGTTGGTTCGATAATCACAGTATTACTGCCAATTCTGCCTTCCCGTTCCGCCTGTGCAATCATGTTAAGGCTGATGCGGTCCTTGACACTTCCACCGGGATTAAAGGATTCCAGCTTAACCAGAATATCTGCCCCGGTGTTGTTCAGTTTTTGCAGCCTCACCAGTGGAGTACTCCCAACCAGCTCGGTTATGCTTTCATGAATGTTTCCCATCTTTATCCCCCCGTGTGTTATTTTTAAAGGATAAGCACCGCATCGTAACTCTTCTCTAGGTTTGCTTTCGGCGAAGCTTAGCCTTTTGCTTAATTTGTTATGCAAATAATTTAATAGCAAATGATAGCTTTCACGCGAAAAACAGCGTAATAAGTCAGCCATCACCTACAACAGTTAATTTTGGGGCTTGTTCATTTTATAACTAAACCGTATAATGAATTCGTTACTACACTTCGTAGTATTAAGTTAACCCCCCTTCGTCTTATTGTAACAACAGTTTTCTTTTTTGCCCGTTGCTACTATGCCCCGTAGTAATGCCCGCTTATAACTACTATACTGTATAGTAGTGTTTTTGTCCACCTTTATTATGCGGTATAGCAGTACATCACATACACATTTCACTTAAAAATGGGAGGTTTTTTCAGATGAAAACTTTTTTCAGGGTTTCCAGGATGGGTCCCCTTGTTTTGGCACTGGCAGTGCTGTTAGCTGCAGGTGTGTTGATTCCTCAGCCGGCTGCAGCTGCTCCCGGCGAAGACAGCAGCAGCCTGGAAGTACGGGAAATGGACCTGCAGATTTGGCCCGAATATGATGACCCGCGGGTTCTGGCAATATACACCGGCACACTTACCAATACTTCCGGAAAGGAATTTAACGGGAAGGTGTATTTTAACGTACCCAAGGAAATTGAAGTCCGCATGGCCTGTGAACTGGTTAATGGGGGTCAGCATTCCTGCCAGCCTTATGAACTCGAAGACCGGGGCGACTACCAGGTGCTCAGTTGGAAAACTACCAAGCCTATAGCTCCGGGTGAAGATTATCCCATATGGCTGGAGTACTACTGGAATCCCCTTCAGGGGTATCCTGACAAAACCATGAACCTGGATTATGTTCCTTTTTATAAAACCGGGGCCCTGAAACTGACTATAAAAGAACCCCTCAAGTCGACCAACTTCAAAACAGACCCGGCCCCGGCTTCAACGGGCAAGGACGGCGAGGGCTTTGCCAATGATATCTTTACCTTTGCCAATATCGGTCCGGATAAACCGGTCAAACTGAATATCAGCTATACCAGATCTGAAAAAGAACCCTCAGTGGAACCACTGGACCCCAACACCGGCCAACAGGGTGAGGCTTCCGAACCCCTGGGGACATCTGCATGGAAGAAACCTGAAGTCATCGTCCCGGTCATCCTTTTTGTAATCGTATTGGCATTGTTCATTTTCTATTCCGTTAACCGCTCAAAGAGTGCACCTCCAATGGACAGAGTTAATCGTATCCACAAAAAATACGGCGGTAAGAATGGCAATGTCTCCGGAACCCGCAGGGAGGCAACGTCTCAAGCGGCAAAAGAGAAGAAACGTATCCGTCAGATGCTTCTGGACGGTAAAATCAGTGAAGAGACTTACCGGGAACTGATTGATGAATTGGAGTAGCACCTCCGGGAAGAAAGGAGTTAATTAATGAATAAGAAACTGAAAACCGGGATCGCACTTGTTGTCATTGCAGGAGCCATGACTGTTCTTATCGGAAGCGGCCTCAAGGACAATACAGGCTCCTACCTGACAATCAAAGAAGCCCTGGCAATACAGCAGACATCTGCCGGGAGGTATATCCAGATGGAAGGATACCTTAAGGAAGGCAGTACAGTCTGGGATGCCGATACTGTAACCCTCCAATTTACCCTGACAGATGAACAAAAGGATATAGAAATCACCTACAATGGCGTTAAACCTGATAACTTCGATTCCGGGTACCCGATTATTGTAGAAGGAAAATTTGATGCCGATTCAAAGTTCAAAGCAGAGGCTGTAAAGGTTAAATGCCCCTCCAAGTACGAAGCAGAATAAGGTGAGGTGTTATACCGATTTTCCGCACTGCTGCCTATGAGTCTAAGCTGCCACCCCACTGCAGCAAGACTCATAACGGCGGCAGTGCAAGAAAAATTCCATACAACACCTCACCATAGGCCAAAAAAAACCTTGAATGAATGACATTTCTATTTCAGGAGACTTAATAATAGGGGGTATAAATAAATGGCTGATATCGGATATATATCACTGGTCATAAGTTTTATCCTGTCAATATACGCCATAGCCGGGCAGTTGGCAGGCCAGAGGCTTAATAACAGGAACCTGGTCAAAAGCGCCAGGGGTGCAGTCCTGGGAACTGCCATCCTGTCCACCATCACCTCTCTGGCTCTGGTATACCTGCTTGTTACAAGCGACTTTTCAGTTAAATACGTATATGATTATACCAGCACTGACCTTCCCCTGTTTTACAAATTTGCGGCACTCTGGGCCGGAAACGGCGGTTCCCTGCTGTTATGGCTCTGGGTACTGACAGTATATGCCGCCATAGTCACCTATGCAGATAAAATAAAAGAAATGACCACCTATGTTTCTTCAATACTGATGGGGAATACCGTATTCTTCCTGTTTATCCTGGCATTTGTCTCCAACCCCTTCGAAAAGCTGCCCCTCTCTTCTGCAGAAGGGGCAGGTATGAACCCAATGCTGCAGAACTTTGGCATGGTCGTCCACCCGGTGACCACCTATCTTGGTTATGTCGGCTTTGCTGTCCCCTTTGCTTTTGCGATGGCGGCACTGATTATTAAAAAATCCGATGACCGCTGGATAAAGCTTACCCGTAAGTGGACCATTCTCGCCTGGATGTTCCTGACACTGGGCAACCTTTACGGGGCCCAGTGGGCTTATGTCGAGCTTGGCTGGGGGGGGTACTGGGCCTGGGACCCGGTAGAAAACGCCTCCTTTATTCCATGGCTGACAGGAAGCGCCTTCCTGCATTCAGTGATGATTCAGGAGCGTAAAAACATGCTGAAAATATGGAATGTGTCCCTGATTACCATCACATATCTGCTGACCCTGTTCGGCACATTCCTGGTCAGAAGCGGTATCCTTACCTCAGTGCATGCCTTCGGAAACTCCAGTCTGGGAACATTTTTCCTGGTTTTCACCGGGGTTGTCTTTGTAGGGTCCTTCTGGCTGATATTTGACAGGCTGAATATGCTCCGGGAAGCCCGTGAATTTGAATCATACATCTCCAAAGAAAGCAGTTTCCTCTTAAACAACCTTATTCTTGTGGGAATAGCCTTTACCACCTTTTTCGGAACCATTTATCCACTGATCGGTGAAGCCTTCACAGGCACCAGGCCAACAGTTTCAATTCCTTACTTTAATACAGTCAATGCCCCTCTTGGGATGTTGATGATTCTCCTGATGGGTATCTGTCCCCTGATTGCCTGGAGAAAATCATCAGGGAAGAGCCTTCGTGACAATTTCCTTGTCCCGGTGGCAGGTTCCGTAATCTTTGCCGTGGCCGCCTTTGCCCTGGGCCTGAGGCAGATATATGCCCTGGCTGCATTCACCACAGTGGCCTTTGTGATCATCTCAACCCTGATGGAATTTGTAAAGGGTACAGCAGTAAGAATGAAAATGACCGGTGAAAACCCGTTTGTAGCCCTTGCCCGACTAATGGTGAGAAACCGCAGGAGATATGGAGGCTATATAATCCACCTGGGGATTATTATGCTGATTATCGGAATAATCGGTTCCCAGGCCTTTGACAGGTTTGTCGAGAAAACTGTAAGTCCTGATGAGTCTGTCCGTGTCGAGGATTACACTGTCACCTACCGCTATCTGTCCCAGAGAAGTGATGGTGAAAATGATGTTATATATGCTGTGCTGGATGCCGAAAAGAATGGTAAATTCCTGGATACCCTCAAACCGGAAAAGGTATTCTATCCAACCCACCCCAACCCTTCAACTGAGGTGGCCATCAGGGGAAGCCTTTCAGAAGACCTTTATGTAATTCTGGCCGGTTGGGAAAAAGACGGCCGGGCCACACTTAAAATCCTGGTGAACCCCTTAATTGCCTGGATGTGGATCGGCGGCTATGTGATGGTGTTTGGGACAATATTTGCCCTCTGGCCCGGGAGGGGCGCGGAAGTCGGGCCTAAATACGTCAGAGGGAGTTGATTAAAGTGATTAAGATACTGCAGAAAGCCGCACTGATCAGCGTCCTTATGGCTGTTCTTGCCGCCGGCCCCGGATTTCTGCCTTCCGCCCCTGCGGAACCGGCTCTTGCAGCCGAGGTGGACCAGAACCTGCAGAGAGAGATTGAAGAAAACCTTATATGTCAAGATGGATGTGGCATGATTCTCTCCGCCTGTGAAAACCAGACTGCAGAATATATGCGAAAAATAATTGTTGACCGTCTGGCAAAAGGTCAGTCCAAAGATGAGATAATGGGTTATTTTGTGAGCATTTACGGTGATAAGGTCCTGGCCGCCCCTCCGGCAGAGGGGTTTAATATCACCGCATGGGTAACCCCTTTTGTGGCCATACTGGGCGGCGGCCTGGCAGTATATTTCGTTCTGGACAAGTGGGTCTTTTATGCCAAACTGGAGCGTATGGACAATGATGAGGCAGACCCGAAACAAATGGCGGACCTTTCCGAATATGAAGATAAACTTGATGCTGAGCTTAAGAAGTACCTTTAATTGATAGAAAATAGCAGGGGCCTGTTGAAAACATAGGCTGCTTAATAACAGGAGGGCTGACAGATGTTTACGGGAATTGCACTGTTCCTTATCCTCGCCATAACCGGATACCTGGTTATCCTGCCGCTGGTCCGCAGGGAATATACTGCTGACAGTTGCACCTCCCCTGATTCGGATGAAGAATCACTGGAGAGAACCAAGGAAGCCGTATTTACCACTATTAATGAAATTGAGTTCGATTATAAAATGAAAAAACTGTCTGACGACGACTACCGGAATCTGAAACAACAATATAAACAAAAGGCTCTGGAAATCCTTAATGAGGAAGATGAACTGGAACTCGAACTTAATCATGACGAAGATGAATTGGACTTTATGTATGAGGACACCGAGCTGGAATTGACAGAAGAAATTGAACGTGAACTGGAAGCACTGCGCAGGCAGCGCCAAACAAATACCGGGGTGATTTAAATGAGAAGGCCAGGTAGATATTTAATAGCACTGCTGCTTTCATTTGCCCTGCTGACAGTAACAGCAGCGGCTTCCGGTGCGGCTGAAACGGCCGCACCGGAAGAAAACCAAATATCAGCATCCGAAACGGAAAAACAACAGGTCGCTGTCCCTGAAGAGGCAGTCGGACAGGGAATCAGTATGGAAATTCATCATGTTCTGCTGGAAGGACGGGAAAGCGGTTCGATCCAGGTAAAAGAGGTCCTGAAGGTAAAAAATTCCCTTAATGAAACCTTTACCGGTACAGAAAATATTGACAACAATAAAAAGGCTGTACTGAGGATATCCCTGCCTCCAGGGTATACTGACCTGCAGGTGGAAGGCCTCAATCGGGATTCGGTTGTCGCCAACCCTGACGGCATTATTACCACTTCCCCGCTGGTCAAGGGGACAACAGACATCAGCCTTTTCTATAAAATCCCTTTTGACACTGAAAATAGCCTTAATTTTGAGAAAAAGGTAAATTACCCGACAGATATTCTTTATGTAATGTCTCCCAAAGGACAGTTAAAACTAAAAAGTGATGGCAGCATCCAGGACTATGGCCTCCAGGAATTTGAAGGCAGGTCTTACCATGTGCTGCTGCTCGAAAAAGCAATGGCTGAACAAAAATTCGGCCTAACAGTTTCAGCTGACAGGGTCGGACAGGGATACAGCGGAGCAAAGTCAGGGTTCCACAGTACCTCCCACCTGCAGCGGTGGGCCAGCTCTCCCCTCTCCGGAACAGACCCCCATTTATGGGTGGCTGCACTGGCAATCCTTTTCTTTGCAGGTGTGGCTGCCGCCGGGTTATACCTTAAGAAAAAGCATCTTAGACAGAAGGAGCTGGAAAGAGAAGAACAACTGGCTAAAATGCTGGATAATCTGGTAATCAGACAAAAACGCCTGCTTGATAAAATAGCCGCCCTGGACCACAAGGCCGAAACAGGTGAAGCAGATTCCGGGGAAATTGTGGGGCTCAGGGAACAATATATGAAAAAGCTTTTAAAGATTAAACTGAAAATCAGGGAACTTGAAGCCCTGGAATAGGCTGGCTGATATAACAGCCGGCCCCGGACAGGAGTGGTAGCATTGATAAGAGCTGTGGGACTCACCAAAACCATAGGCCGTAAGGAGATTCTGCGGGGTATTGATATTGATATCCCTTCGGGACAGTTTGTAACTGTTTTCGGTCCCAATGGAGCCGGAAAAAGCACCCTGCTGAAGACCCTTGCCCTTATTTCACGCCCGACAAAAGGTGAAATTTTTATTGACAGCATGGATACCAGAAAAAATACCGACAGTTTACGGCAAAAAATTGGTGTTATCTCACATAACACCTTCCTTTATGAAAACCTGACAGCCAGGGAAAACCTGGAGTTCTACGGTCGTATGTACCGGGTTAAGGACCTGAAAAACAGGATATTTGACGTAGTCAGCCAGGTTGGGCTCGATTTCTCCATAAATGATCCGGTGCGGACATTTTCACGGGGAATGCAGCAGCGGCTGGCCATTGCCAGGGCTATCCTGCATGATCCGGCTGTGCTCTATCTGGATGAACCCTATACCGGGCTGGACCCGCATGCCATCCAGATACTAAATGATGTCCTCAGCCAGCTTAACCTGCAGAAAAGAACTGTTTTCCTGATTACCCATAACTTCGAGGAAGGAATCATGATGAGTGACCGGGTTCTGTTTGTGGTCAGGGGAAAAATCGTTTACGACGGCGGCAGAGATGCCCTGGAGAAAAATGACCTCAGGAGCCTGTACCTTGATAAAGTGAAAGGGGCGGCTTAGATTATGCATATGCTGACCGGAATCAGGGCTATTGTGCAAAAGGACCTTGCCGCTGAGTTTCGTACCAGGGAACTCCTGAGTTCCATGCTGGTCTTTGCGGTACTGACCATCATCGTTTTTGTCTTTGCCTTTGACCCCACCAAAGCTGTTATCAGGCAGGTCTTCCCGGGTATGGTATGGGTATGCTTTATTTTCGCAGCAGTACTCGGCCTGAACCGTTCATTTGTCTCGGAAAAGACCAATGACTGTATCACAGGCCTTATTCTCTGCCCGGTGGACCGCAGTGTGATTTATTTTGGAAAATTGACGGCAAACTTTATATATGTTACCATCGTGGAAATAGTTACCCTCCCCCTGTTCGCTGTCCTCTTTAATTACAAAATACCACTACAGGCAGTCCCGGCTCTGGTGCTGGTGATTTTCCTGGGTACCCTGGGCTTTACTGCGGTGGGAACCTTTCTGGCTGCCCTCTCCTCTAATGCCAGGAGCAGTGAAGTCCTCCTGCCGGTGATACTGTTTCCGGTAACGGTACCTGTTGTCCTTGGTGCCGTCCAGGCAACTGCGGCAATTTTGTCAGGGGCCCTGACCGCAGAGTGGGTGTCATGGGTGAAGATTCTCGGTGCCTTTGATGCCGTATTCCTGGTGGTACCCTTTGTCCTGTTTGAATATGTCCTCGACATGTAATATGCGTCCAAACGGAAATTAGCAGACTGGAGGATGAAATAAATGAAGGAACCGGTGAATACCCCGTCACTGACAGACCGTGTACTTGGCTGGGGGACCTTCCTGGCAGTTACAGTGGCACTGTACCTGGTTTTCATGTGGGTCCCCAATGAGAAAATCCAGGGGCCTGTTTCCAAGATAATATACTTTCACATTGCATCTGCCTGGCTGGCCTTTTTTGCTTTTTTCGTTGTCATGGTTTGCAGTATAATCTACCTGAAAACAAAGGACCTTAAGTGGGATATAATCTCATATGCCTCTGCTGAAATAGGGGTCCTGTTTACCACAATTGTCCTGGTAACCGGCCCGATATGGGGCAGAGCCTCATGGAATGCCTGGTGGACCTGGGACCACAGGCTGACAACTACCCTGATATTATGGTTTATCTATATCGCCTACCTGATGATAAGGTCATCCTTTAATGAAGAAGAGAAAAAAGCAAGGTTTTCTGCAGTATTCGGGATTATAGGCTTCATTGATGTCCCTATTGTATGGATGTCCATAAGATGGTGGCGTACCATTCATCCAAACATTGTTTCTTCGGGTGGTTTCGCCATGGACCCGTCTATGGTGCAAACACTTCTGGTAAGCCTGGGTGCCTTTACCCTGCTTTATTTTTACCTGCTCCGCAAGGGTATCCTGATCCAGAAAATGCGTTCCGAATTTGAACTGTTAAAACAGGAACTTGGCACTGGCCGGTAGAAAGGAGGCTCTTCCATGGAATACCTTTTTGCTGCATATATGATCATCTGGGTACTGATTTTTGGTTATGTCCTCACCCTGGGAAAAAGGGAAAAACAACTGCAGGAAGACATCTTTGTCCTGAAGAAATACCTCAGCAATAATGATAAAAAGTCCTAAGGACAGATTACAGGCAGTACATTACAGGAAGGAGAAAACTATGTCAGGAAAATACGTGAAACTCGCGGGCATCGCCCTGGTACTGGTTCTTGCACTGACAGCCGCATTATTCCTCAATACTGACCGGACTTCTGATAATGGCTATCCCCCAGCCGAAGGTGAGAAAACAGCTTCAGAGGAAATAGATTTCCCGGAACAGCTTGGAGGGATGAGTCTTGAACAGACTGTTTCCGGGCCACAGGCCATTGAAATGATCAGCCAGCTGCACGGTACCGGTATAAGCATCAGGCAGGGCTATATTACCTCCTATGCAGGAAGTCAGGGTAAAATCATGATTTGGGTTTCAGAATCCAATACTCCGGAAGAGGCAGAAGAACTTTTTGATATTATGGACCGGAAGATTATTGAGGCAAACTCAGCCGGAGGGAGCGCATCAGGCGGCCCGCCCTTTACCGACAGGCGGACAATGACCCGGGACGGGATAGATGTGGTTGCCGTAAAGGGAATGGGGATGGAAAACTATTATTACCGGATCGGTTCTCTGGTATTCTGGATTGCTGTGCCAGGTCCGGACCCTGTGCAAATCCTGGAAGAGGCAATTGATAAGTTTTCTCTGAAGTAAAGGGAGGTTGGAACATGGATGAGACCAGAGCGGAAAAGAGGGCCAAATTCCTGGAAGACCAGGCTTTGGCCAGAAAAAGGCGGAACCGTAAAATTCTTTTTACAGGAATAATTGTATCAGCCCTTGGAATAGCCCTTTTCAGTTACCTGAACCGGCCTTATGAGAGTCCCAAAGGCGGAAACTTTAATATCGGCCAGACTCAGAACTACGAGGGCAGGAAAATCGAAATGACTGATGTGTCCCTCAAAATGGAAAACAATACGGCAGTAATCTCCCTGGACAAACTGAAAGAGGATAAAATTCTCTATACCGAATACAGGGGCGAGAAGAAAAAATACTACGGCTCTTTTGACTATCTTCCGCTAAATGCCTTTATTACTCCTGCCGGAAGAGTTGTGCTGGCAACCAGTATCTGTGAGCCCTGTTACGGGGACAGGTTTTTTATTGAGAACACAGACCTGGTTTGTGTGGCCTGTGGAACCCGCTGGCGCCTTGACGACCTGATGGGGATTGCAGGAGGATGTGTTAATTACCCCCCCGAAGAGATTAAATATACCGTCGAGGGTGATAAAATTGTTATCGATGAAGCCACACTGAAAAACTGGAAACCCCGTTATTTCACAGATGAAATGTCATGAGAAGGAGTAATAAATATTCATGAGCAGAAATAAGCCCAATCATAAAAAAACCCGTCACTATAATAAAAAGAATTCGCAAATCCCTCTGATAGTTATGGGTATAGTGCTGGTTGTACTGGCGCTCTGGATTGCCTCTGCAGTGGTCAGCTCTGCCCCACCGGAGCCCGCTCCTCTTGCAGAACAGCGGAACGGGGTCCAGGTCGTCTCTCTGGACCTGAGTACAGCTGGCTACAGCCCCAATAACATCACTGTGAAAAAGGGTCTTCCGGTGGAGGTAAGGACAAATGCCACAGCAGATGCCGGCTGTGTCAGGGGACTTATGATCCCTGACTTTGGCATTAACAAGGCTTTGGATGTGGGACAGGATTCCTTTACCTTTGTTCCTGATAAGACAGGCACTTTTGAATTTACCTGCCAGATGAAGATGTCCTCAGGAACACTAACCGTCATATAGTATTGAAACCAAGTAAGGAACCGTTCAGAAAAAGAATTGAAAACCTCCCAGTTTTAATATGGGAGGTTTTCTGCTTAGCCTTTGGCCCTAAAGGTATCACACTTGGTTTGATCTGAATTGTTTGACTTGGGAACATTGTTGTGGTCCACCTGAATCATCGGGGCACCACACTTGACATCACTGTTATACTCACACTCGGTAACTGAACACTTGATATCAGGCAAATTCTTCACCTCCTTTGGCCAAAGTGAAAATTATAGGTCATGCAGAATTATTATTTCCCAGGATTATAAAAGATAATTCATTACTATACCCCGTAGTAAAGTTTCACAATTTTTTCACATTCTTATCACTGTCCGGTCAAATTTACTTTATATAATGTGAACATAAAGAAAAAACATATTTTAAGGAGGGCTTTATTATGAAAAAACTATTTACAGGAATGGTTACCGCAGCTTTGGTAGCAGCTCTGGCAGTACCCGCATTTGCAGGGATCTCCGATACCCAGAAAAAGGAGATCAGTGACCTGTACAGCAAGATTGGAGAACTGAGAAAGGAAATTGTACAGAAATACGTTGATGCAGGTGAAATCACCAAGGAGCAGGGAACTGCGCTGAAAGAGAACATCGACCGTGCCACTGAATATCAGGAAGAAAACAGTGGTAATGCAGGCCCCGGACTAGGTTGCGGCGGATATGGCATGATGGGTGGTTATGGCATGGGTGCCGGTTACGGCGGGATGATGGGTGGTTACGATACGGGTGCCGGTTATGGCGGCATGATGGGCGGCTATGGCACTGCTCCCACCGGACAGGCTATCTAACTCATCATCTTAAAGGGAGCTTAAAACAGCTCCCTTTTTTATTGGAGGTGGTCACCATCCCAGCTATTGAAGCCAAAGAATCAAACATGAAGTGGCTCGTGCTTTTAGTCTGCTGTATAATGATAATAGTAAATGCAGGAGCACGCCTTTCCTATGGCGTATTTTTCAAATCCCTGCAGGATATTCTGCAGGCCACCAGGAGCAGCCTTTCTCTGGCCCAGTCGTCCTTTGAACTGGGATTTGGTTTTTTCCAGTTGTTTATGGGAAGGCTGACAGATATCCTGGGGGCGAAACGGGTAATTACAGCAGGGCTGGCAGTATTGGGGGTCTCCTTCATAATTCTCAGCAGTGTTAAGACTGTTTGGGTGCTCTACCTGGTGTATGGTTTCCTGATAGCCTTTGGAGCAGGAAGCACATCACTGGTGACCGGTATTTCCCTGATTAAGGGATGGTTTACATCAAAAAGTACACTGGCTGCCAGTGCTGTAACGGCTTCTGTATCTATCGGCCAGCTCGTCATGATACCTGCAGTTTCCTATTTTATTTCTACCCAGGGGCCGTATGACGGGTATAGGTTCCTTGCTGTTTCTTCACTATTTACCCTGGCTCTTGTCCTGGTACTTTTTTGGAACAAAGGCAGCTGCAAACCTGCCCCCGTTGTAAAAACCGGGATCTGCCCCAACCGGTACAAGGGTCTGCGGCAGATTATTGCTGCCCGGTCTTTTTGGGTTTACGGCATCTCCTTCATGATCTGCGGATTTGGCTTTTCCTTTGTGGCCACACATTTGATCCCATTTGCCACAGATATGGGGTTTAGCTTCAACCAGGCCTCAGGCACTCTGGCTCTGATAGGAGGAATCAGTATCATCGGAACCATGGCAGCGGGGTATCTGGCCAATTATTTTCCCAAACGGGTACTGGCAGCCCTGCTGTTCCTAATTCGGGGGGGAGCCATGTGGTTAATGCTCGGAACCCTCTCAGATACAGTAATACTTGTATTTGCCATAATCATCGGGTTAACCTGGACCTCAACAGTGCCCCTGATAACAAACCTGGGCACCGAGTATTTCGGTCCGGTAAATACCGGCACGGTTCTGGGGGCCCTGTTTTTGATGCATCAGCTGGGGGCGGCAGCCGGTTCATATGTGGGAGGTTTCATTGCTGATTATGCCCACGGTTACCATATGATGTTTGCTTTTTCGACCGCCCTGGATATTGGAGCAGCAGCCATGCTGATTTTTTATAGGAAGAAGGCAGAAAACAAGGGTCATAATCATACCTGTGACTGTCAGGCCTGCTGCGGACAGGCCTGCTGCGGGCAGGCTTCCTCATAAAGGTGACACAGATATACTTGTAGTAGAACAAAAAGCCGGTACGGTTATCAGGCAGCAAACCCGATAACCGTACCGGCTTTCACAAATGAAACGCAGAAACTTTAGAGGAGGTTAATTAAGCTGTTCTCCGTTTCACAAGTTCTACATTCAGGTTAACATTCTTACTGAGAGTCAGGCCTACAGGTGAAGTTGAAGTAACCCTCTTATGAAGTTCCTCGAGTTTATCCAGGCCAACTGAACTTTTCAGGAACACCTTTGCCCTCACATTGGTATATCCGGGAAGTACATCTGACGGCAGCCCGAAAAATCCCGGCAGGTCGATGTCTCCTTCCATTTCAACTTCTATCTTCTGCATTTCAATACCCATCATGGCTGCATTCAACGAGTAACCCACCACCAGGCAGCTTCCCAGGGCAGCCAGAATCATTTCAACAGGATTAGGCGCCTCATCAGTGCCCCCAAGGTCAACAGGTTCGTCAATCAGAACCTTAAAACCGCGGATTTCCGATTCTGATTTGGTACCACCCTTCCAAACTGTCCTGGCCCGCCACATGGTTTTGCCAAATTCGGGATTTTCCCTGACAGTTTCAATAATCTTCTGGCCAACCTCAAGATTAATTCCATTAATTTCCGGCATAGAATCTCCTCCTCCTGTCTTTACACCATCTTCGTAGTACTACTTTTTGTAGTATCTTTATTATAAGGTCTCTATGCCATAAAATCAATAAAAATTTTTCAGACTTTTTGTCTCATTTTAAATATGATGACACCAATTGCAGCAACAGCTATTATAATGCTTGATACCTGAGCGGCCTTTAGCCCTTCAGTCATCAGCAGGCTGTCACCTCTCCAGAATTCAAGGGTGAACCTGAGGACAGAATAAAGAACAAAGTACATCAGGGCAATAAAACCGTTAAATGGTCTGCGGCCAAATAACAACAGCAGCACCAGGAGAATTGCCAGGTCTCCCGCACCCTCCAGCAATTCTGCCGGAACCAGTGGAGTATCACCGTAAACGCTGTATGCCGGAGTACCGGGGCGGTAAACCACACCCCACCCTGACTGTGCAGGTATGCCGTATGCATCACCATTTAAAAAACACCCGATCCTGCCAACCGCCTGTCCTGCTATCAGCCCGGGAGCCAGGATATCGGCAAATTGCCAGAAATTAAGGTTATGCTTCCTGATGAACCACAGTGTAAACAGTAGCCCACCGGCAACAGCGCCCTGTATTGACAGGCCGCCGCTCCAGAATTTTAACGCGTTCAGGGGCGCTCCGGCAAAGTTTTCCCAGGAGAATACAACTTCCCATAAACGGGCGCCCAGAAAACCGGAGATAACTGCATACAGTACATAATCAAACACAAGATTGCCATCCAGCCCCTCTTTCCGGGCCAGCCTGAACGCAATAAATGTACCCAGGATTATTCCCAAAGCAACCATAACACCCCAGGCCCGTACTTCTATACTGCCTATATGAAATAAGATCGGATACAAAACCATCACTCCATTCCCAGAATAATTCACTACCTCCATTTAGGCATGCAGTTTCGCTTTGTGCTACTACCTTTTGTAGTATATTATAACACGGATTTTGTATCCTTCCAATATGTTAAGTATGGAAAGAAAGGGCTCAACCTGCGAAATATCCGTTGATTTCCTCATACTTGTCATTTAATTCCCGGACAGGCACCTCACAAAAACTCACCGGCACCCTGGTGAAATGGACTTCTTCAGCAACCTTCCCTCTGGACAGCTTCCCTTCGGCTGCCAGCCGGTCAAAAAGCTCTGAACCAGGCAGCGGGTTGTAGATACTCCAGCTGCAGCAGTCGAGTTCCAGGGTTCTGGCAAGATTGAAGGTCATATCAATGTCTTCCATGGTTTCTCCCGGACACCCTATCATAAAAAAGCCTGATACCCTGACATACTTTTTAGCCAATTTAATTCCGGACACAATCTGTTCCACTGTGGTCTTCTTCTTCAGCCTCTCAAGAGTCCGGGGAGATCCTGACTCTATGCCAAGGTCTATCTGGTTAAGCCCGGCTTCTTTAGCCAGGGACAAAGACCCTTCATCAAGCAGGTCTACCCTGGTATTGAACTGCCAGGTAACCGGAAGCTTCTCTGCCAGCAGCCTCTCACAGAATTCCTGAAACCAGCCTTTATTCATATTGAAAATGCTGTCTTTAAACCAAACTCCCTCGATCCCAAATTGCCGGTGCAGTTTTTTTATTTCAGCAACAACTGTTTCCGGAGACCTGGCCCGCCAGCCGCGCCCCATGGTGGCCTTCACCGCACAGAAGGCACACTCATAAGGACAGCCTCTGGAAACAAGCATGGAAATCCCTTTTATACCTCTTAAGTGGCTGTTATATTCCATATAATTGGCAGCGGGAAAAGAGTGATAATCAGGCATCGGAAGCTCATTAATGTCTTTGACCGGCTCAGGCATATCTGTCAGAACCAGGTTGCCATTTTCCATGTATCCTATTCCGGGGGTCTCCTGCCACGGCCCGCCGGGGAATGTGGCTAAAAACTTCTTTAAGGTGATTTCCGCTTCTCCCCGGAAAACCACGTCTATTGCAGAATTCATCAGGGTCTCCCCGGGGCAGACAGTCGGGTGGACACCTCCGGCGATAACCAGGGTTTCCGGAAGCTCCTTTTTTATAGCCGCTGCCAGTTCCCTGACAACAGGGAAAGTTGAAGTCATACAGGTTAGACCCACAATTCCTGGCCTGTACATCCTCAGCTTTTCCAGCAATATACTTCGCTCCATGGTATGGCCCTGCTGGTCGATTAGTTCAACTTTAAACCCCCCGGTCTCCAGGGCTGCCTTGAGTGAAGCCAGGCCCAGGGGCGGTTCAAATGGATATACATACATATTGCCTTTTTTGACCCAGTCCAGAAATTTGTCAAACCTCGCCTTATACTCCTCAGGTGAAAATAATGACGGGTTTATTAATACCAAGTGCATAGCCATACTCCTTTTATTCAATTGATTCAAAGAGGGCAGAACAGCAGTTGCAGTTAACACAGCCACATCGTGATTCCTGTGGATTCACTCTGTTTTCGCTCACCGCCTGTCCAACTGCCTCAAATATTTCTATTACATCATCAACCGCAGGAGGAAGCATACCGGCAAGTTCTGTACCAATCAGCGGCCGGAAAACAGTTACAAAGGGAATGGCCCCCGTTTCGGCAACTGCCCTTACGCCGGCTATGGTACGTTCTTTTGGTTCCAGGCCGGCAATCAGCCATGATGAAACCTGACCTCTGCCAAAGACACCGGTGGCGTACTTTAAGGCCCCAAGATAGTGGCTGACAGTCACTTTTGACTTGCCGGGACATATTTTTTGTCTGCTTTCCTCGTCAAATATCTCCAGATTAAAACTTATGGTTGTCAGTCCTGCATCCTTCAGCATATCTATGTACTTAAATTCCTGGGGAGGACAGATCTGGGCTGCAATGGGAATACTGCTGACCCTGCGCACCTCCCTGATTACCTCCAGGTACAGATTGGCGCTCCTGTCAAGTCCGGGCAGGGTTCCGGCATTAAGGTTCAGTTCCATAAAGTTAAGGCCTTTATCCTCAAGGTGTTTAACTGCGGCAGCAATCTGGGCAGGTTCTTTTCTGACCACACCTTCCGCTGAATCCAGGGCACAATATTTACAGCCATTGCCTCCGTCTTTAAAATGGCAGTAGTTCACCAGGGAGGTGGCAATAGCGTTGGAGGCATGGAGCTGAAACAAATCAGACATTTTTGTCCCATCAGGCAGTTCATCCAGTAGCCATTCAGGGTCCTCAATTATATGTGCCTCAATTACCGGATTCCCATCCCTTAGAAGCTGCTTTTGCTCATGGTCATATTCAAATGGAGAGTTTTTCACAAAATCCTCATGAACGGCAGCATTAACAGGTATTTTACGGCCGTTATAAAACAGGTTGAAACAGCGGCCTTCCGACAGTGAAGCCCTTTTACTGGCTCTGTAACCGCTTGGCTTCATATCATCGGAGAGCCTTATTCCCTTACATAAGAGTTCTGCTTTAAGTTTTAACAGGTTCATTCCTAATTTCCCCCTGATTCTGTGAATATTGTTTTACTGCACAACAGGTTCAAGCCCTCCCTCACGGAGTGCCTTTTCCAGAAGTACGTACTGCACATTTCCTATTGCCGGAACAGCAATGGTTTTGCCTGCCAGGTCAGACACCTTGTTGATGTCCGTGTCATTCCTGACCACCAGACCTGAATCCTGGCCTTCAACCCCACCAATGACCCTGATATCGATATCATCATTTATTCTCTTGAGAGTGGCCGGGGCTACTCCCACATAGGCTATATCCAGCTCATTGGTCTTGAATTTCTGCATTATTGCAATACCATGAAAATATTCCTGGATTTCAAGGTTTTTGCCCGGTATCAGGCCTGCTTCCTCATAAATGCCTTCTTTTTCAGCAATATAGCTGGCCAGGTTAAATATCCCCGGTACAATACGCGCAAATCTGACCTTTCTGTCTCCGGGCACCGGGTCAGGTCTCCATTCCGGGTCTTCCTGCAGTTTATCCCGCACATATTCGTAAATTTTGCGGTCTAGGAAGTCGGCAAAAAACTCCTCATCAGAATCATAGCCCAGATCAGTTATGTTCCTTGTAAGAATAGGGCTTTTGGTAAGTTCAGTATAGTAGTTTCTGAACTCCGCTTCATCAGGAAATTCCTCAAATTTGATGTTAGTGAGGGATGCCTTAATTATCTCGGGATTCTTTTGTGCAAAGTCTGCAGCATATTCCAGCACCTTATCCTTATTTACAGGGTCAGTAATAAACCTGGTGGACTTGATATGGGCCCACATAACTGCCCGGAGCAGTTTCTCGTCCGTTCGTTTATTAGAAACTGCCACAACACAGTCAGGATGGTTGGGCCATATCTCAGAAGATGTCTTTAGCATCGTGCCGTACTTACCCAGCACAGCCTCCTGGGGGTAAGGCTCCCACAAAAGGAAACCGTCAATTTCTCTGTTCTTAAATTTCGTCAAAAGTGTCTCCGGGTTAGATATCTGGGTTATATATACTGCATTTGACGACCTGTCCTGACTGCATGAGGAAATAAAGAGGGTCACCAGGGCCAGAACTAATACCATAAGAATTCGTTTAACTTTTAGTGTCACCGGCTTCAGCGTTCATCACCTCTGCGCTAATACTACCATAAGTAGTATCATTTGCGCAAGAAGGAATATAATAGTAATGACTGTTAATTATAACCAGGACTTCCTCTGCTAATAATTAATATCTTCCCAGGAAAAGCCCCTTTCAGGCACTCCCCGCAAGTCTTTCAGATTTAAATGTAATTCTCCGCTATTGGCAGTTTTTTCGTCGTTTACCTCAAAAACAAGCCAACCGCTCAGGTGATGGCTGTCATCATTTATAACTTCCCACTTTATCGGTTTAATTGATGCAGCATTTACAGTTAGCTCGGCATTCTGCATGATAGGGTATTCCCTAAGGTCCCCCATATGTGTGCCCATGCTAATTTCAATTACAATATTTTTTTCCGGGTCATAATTACCGGTGTCTGCTTCGCGCAGGTACTCCGGTGACAACAATGCAGCGGTTACCTGTACTCCTCCTTCGCCCCGGTCAGTACGTACATCCCGCCCGTCCCCTGACCGAGTACCACCGGCGCTTCCTGTAGCTCCGGTGCTTCCTGTGTCCTCACTTGCTCCAACATCTCCCTGGACTGTTTTATCCCCGCCTGCTGCACCTGTGCCCTCCCCACTATCACCGGTAGCCGGAGAACACCCCGTAAAAACCAGCCCTAACATAATGACCAGGGCTGCAAATATGGTATACTTGTTTTTCATATGATATCTCCTCCAAAAGTTGAACAGTTTATTTTGCAAAAATGTACCTGGGCCAGAGGCTGTTCATATTGATTAAACGCAGCATCAGAGTGATGCTCAAAATATTCATCATAATTCCTCCGATCATCAGAGGATATCTGTAATTCTCAAAGAACAGAGCTGCCCCTGAGAGGCCGATAAGTGGCAGTATATCACCCAGGTGGTGCAGGCAGCATGCCAGCATGGATATAGAGGATGCCCCTGTCCCGGAAGCTGTCAGTGCTGCCATCTTTCCACTGCGGATTAATTTATTTACTTTTTTAATATAGATATAAAGACCAATCTGGATGCCAAACCCGGCAGTTATTGCAGCCACATACAGGGGGTCACCGGTAATCACCTCCACTGCATGGGACCAGGACTGTACCAGCCCAACCAATAAATAATATGACCCCAGCAGTCCCAGGGAAGCGCCTGTACCTATCAGGACTGGCTGCAAAATGAGAGAAAGAATAGGTCTCACCTGTATCCCACCTTTTAATTTTTGGCTAAGGGAAACGGGCAGTTTAAGGTCATGCCCGGGACCCCGGTCAGTGTCCACCTTTGCAGTGTGCCACAGCACGCAGCATCCATCTCTTTCTAACCATGATAACACCTCCTTCTTAGGTAAGTTAGATTCAAAACAGGCATTTCTACTACAAACGCTAGTAGCATAAGGTATAATAAAGCTGCCTTTTTTAACAAGGCAGTATTTGTTTTTACGTACTATTCTTCGATGTCCTGCAGCATTTCGTGGTACTGTGCTCTGGTTATTTCTCCCTTTGCTTAGCGCTGTTTTAAGATATCTTTAGCGCTGTCACGGTCTTGTTTATATACTGTAAAGTCACCATCACGTGCTCCTCTTCCCCCCAGGCTTACCCCGCGCAATAATCTGGCAATTACATAGATTATCAGCACCCAGAAAAGGATGTGGACTATCATTCCTATTCCCATCATCAGCCAGCTGCCGCCATAAGGCCCGTAAAACCATTGACCCATCATCAGGCTCACCCCTCATTGTTTTTTCATTGTGCTTAACTACTTGCCCGGCTCAGCTATCACCAGTTTCAGTATCTCCATCCCAACCGTGTCAACCCGGCGTAAATTCAGCCCTGCAGTCTCCATGTTCTCAAGGGTTCTCCTGTTTATGTTGGCCCCAATTAACCTGACTACCAGTGGATTACACATGTCCATCACAAGTCCCGCAAGTTTTCTGCTGCTTCTGATATGCTCAAGAAAAATCAGCTTCCCATCAGGTTTGCAGACCCTCCTTAGTTCCCGAAGCCCTTTTACCGGATCAGGAACCGAACAGAATACACAGGTAGCAACCACAGTGTCAAAGTAGTTATCCGGAAAATCAAGGTCCTGAACATCCATCTCCCGTAGTGAAACGTTTTTCAGCCCTGCTGCCCGTTTCTCTGCTTTTTTTAACATCCCTGGGCTAAAATCAATTCCGGTAACATCACAGTCAGGGGAATAATACCTAAGGTTTTTGCCTGTTCCCACTCCCGCTTCCAGAACCTTTCCATAAGCATTTTCAATCACTTTTTTCCTTGTCGATTCTTTAATCATGGTATCCATATAATCATAAAAAGCAGCAGTCCTGTTGTACCGTTTCCTGATTACTTCAGCTCTGGTCATATTCTTCCTCCGTTGTTACGGTAATATCCAGTCCCTGATATTAAAGATATAACCGATTTTTTTATATTACCAGTCAAATGTGACGCAACTGTAATGAAATTGTGAAACTTTTATGAACTTTACAGTAGTATATCCAAAGGACCGTCCTTATTTGTGTGGACGGTCCTGATATTTAAAGATACTTAAACCTGGCAATCATTCCCCCTGGCCTCTCTCCATTGTTTGATTCATGGAAGGTCTTGGTCCCGTTCATCGGCCAAATGCCGGGGTTATTGGCGGTAAATTCCACATCAACTCTGACTCCTGAGGGAACATTGATGGTATCCTGCATCTGTCCGGAAGCCGGAAAGCCATCAACCGCCACTACCCTGAAGTCATGTCCGTGAAGATGCATGGAGTGGGAATCATTTGATTTATTAATGAACCTCAGTCTCACTCGCTGGCCATAGCTCACATAAACGTTTGAGGTATCAGGAAATGCTTTGCCGTTTATGGTAAAAAAGTTTGGATTTCTGGCAAATTTATCAGGCTTAAACGTCCCCGGGGATACCTTCCCCAGTCCAGGCTGGGGTATTTCCCATTCCTGCAGGACAAATACATAATCCCGGTCATGGACTGACTGCCACCCCGCCGGCCCATCCTCCGGCAGCACCACAAAGGGTCCCATTAAACCCTTATGTGCCTGAAATTCCTGGGCAGAATGATAAAAGAACGTACCACTCTGCCAGAGAAAAAATCTGTAGGAATATGATGTGCCGGGTTCAATTAAAGGGGTAGGCTCAATATCGGGCACCCCGTCCTCTTGGTTAGGCTTGGCATAACCATGCACATGCAGGGCGGTCGGCTTGTCTGAACGGTTTTCCACCGTAATTTCTATCCATTCGCCTTGTTTCCCAAGGACCAGCGGTCCCGGAGTAGAACCGTTATATCCCAGCCCCCTGATTGCCACCTCTGATAAAATATTATGCCTGATTTCCTCAACAATAAGGTGAAATTTCCTGGTACCGCCGACATACCTGTAATCGGCAGTTTTTATATCAGGCGCTTTTATCCTGTCCTCCCATACTTTCATAATTTTGCACCCCGTTTTTATTCCGTTCAGACTGCAATTTTACACCAGCTGACTTTTTATTTTCCTGGTATATAATATATGAAAGTATGAAAAACTGTTCCAATCGGCAAACCGGCCGCAATTACAAAAGCGGCCGGTTTTGGTAACTCTCAGGCAACCTGGTAACCCTGGTCTCTGATTACTTTTTTCAGCTCTTCTTCCCCGGTCTTATCCGGGTTAAATGTGACAGCTGCTTCTTTTCTGCCCAGGTCAACTTCCACTCTGGACACACCGTCAACTGATGCAACAGCTTTCTCTACTGCTGCCTTGCAGTGTCCACAGGTCATCCCCTCAACGGTAAATAAAGCCTTTTGTTCATTTGTTTCACAATCGTGGGACATGTTATCACCTCCTTGCTCAGACTTATCATTAACTTTGTCCATATGTGACTCCTGACCGCCACAGCAGCCATGACCTCCGTGATTACGCGCGCTGTCATGCCCATCATGTCTGTGGCTGCCATGACTGCCGCAGCACCCGCCACGCCTCATCATCAGAAAAATAAACAATCCAAACAGAAGCCAAGGACCGTAGCCCCCCAGAAACTCAGCCATTATTTACCCCCCTTTTATTTTTTATCATTGGTATTTCTTTTTGACCAAGGGAATGATTGCCGGCATAGTGATAATCATAGTCAGGATAAATACCCATATGGCTCCGCCAAATCTGGCAATCATATCATACCTCCCCCCGCCTGTTGCCAGGAAAAATCCCAGCGCCAGGGCTGATGACAACCCGGTATACCAAAAAGCGCTGATAAACGCCAGTTTTTTTTCTGTTACATTACTCACAGCTACCACCCCTTCCTTTCTAAGCTTCCTTTAGGGCCGCCCGCCCCTTCTTTGATGATGGTACAAAACGCTTAAGCATTAAGGTATTTACAGTCACTGAAAATGAGCTTAACGCCATAAATAGGGCTGCCAGCTGCGGGCTGACAATCCACCCTGTAAAGGGATAAAGCAATCCTGCAGCAATGGGAATACCCAGCGAATTATACCCAAAAGCCCAGAAGAGGTTTTGTTTTACCTTGTTCATGGTAGCCCTGCTTATTTCAATTGCCGATACCACATCCCGCAGGTCACCCCTTATAAGGATTATATCTCCCGTTTCCTTGGCCACATCTGTCCCGCTCCCGATAGCAATCCCGACATCGGCCTTTGCCAGGGCAGGAGCATCATTGATCCCATCACCCACCATGGCAACCCTGATACCTTCTTTTTGGAGCCTGGCCACTTCGTTAGCCTTATCTTCAGGCAGTACTTCAGCCAGCACGTGGTCAATTCCCGCCTGCTTGGCCACAGCTTCGGCAGTTCGCCTGTTGTCACCCGTAATCATGGCAACTTTTATACCCATCTCCCGCAAGTGCCTGACGGCCGTCACAGAGCTTTCCTTAAGGGTATCTGCCACTGCAATCAGGCCCCCGGGCTCTCCATTAATACCCATATACATTACTGTCTTTCCGGATCCCTCAAGTTCTGCAACCCTGCCAGCATAGGCATCAAAAATAATATTTTGCTGTTTCATAAGCCTCCTGTTACCCAGGAGAATCCTCTTGCCACCGAAAACCGCTTCTATGCCGTGCCCCGGAATTGCATTGAAACTGTCTGCAGTTCCGACAGTCAGTCCTTTTTGCTCAGCTCCCTTTACTATCGCTTCCCCCAGGGGATGCTCGGAATTCTTTTCAGCCCCGGCTGCAAAGCTTAGCAGTTCATCCTCTGATACCGTGCCAATGGGTATCACATCAGTCACTGAAGGCTCACCCCTGGTCAGGGTACCAGTTTTATCAAATACAACTGCATTC
>JAENZJ010000035.1 GCA_016841325.1 Thermincola carboxydiphila | reverse complement strand
GGGAGAGTAGGTCGTTGCCGGATTTAATATGAAGGATCACTTGTGAAAGCAAGTGGTCCTTCTTTTTTCGTTTACCGAAAAAATTTTCACTGATTGTACTAGTAAAAGAAGGAAAGAGGATGTGTATTGTCGAAAAAAGTCAAAATTTAACGGTGCTTTAAGAATATCTAATTATCAGGTTAAGAGGTGAGGCCATGAGTCTGAAGGTTGTCCTTAGAATACTGTATGTCATTGTAATTGCCATTATAGTTAGCGGCTTAGTAGTATTTTGGGTGGTAACCAATATGGGGAAAAGCATGGGAGACATACTGGAACATTCAGCACAAAAGGAGTCTGCCACAAAATTACATTTATATTTCTCCCAGGTTATTATGCCCGGCAATGATTACCTAATTACCGGAAGTTTCGAGGAGAAAAAGGTTTTTGCTGACCTGGACAGTAAGGTGAACAAACAGATAACACATATCAAACAAAATGCTGTGACTGATGATGAGAGACAATTGATTGAAAAAATTGCCGAAAAGTATGAGGGATTAAGAGAAATTGAAACCCGGATTCTTGCACTTCAAAATCCTGTAGGCAATCCTGTTGGCGCAGAGTTAATGGAAAAAATGGATGGCGCAGCCGACGGTCTTTCCGAAGATATTGAGAACCTGCATAGGATTATTAGGCAGAGAGAAGCAGAGGTAATCAACAAATCAGAGGAAAAACAGAGACTGGTAATGATAGTTATTATAATGGGGACTGTTATTACAGGTGGCATTGGAATTACCGTTTCCGGAGTTATCAGGAAAACCGTGATCAGGCCGTTAACAGAGTTAACCGGTGTGGCAGACAGGATTTCCAATGGTGACCTGACCCAAAAGGTGATGACAGGGGCCGGCGGAGAAGTTGGAATACTGGTGGAGGCTTTTAATAATATGATTAATAATTTGACAACACTTGTTTTGGAGCTTAATGAGGCTTCAAAAGATGTTTCCGAAACCAGTAAGGAGCTGTTTTCGAATTCAAGTCAGGTTTCTAAGGTCACCGAACAGGTATCAGGTGCTATCCAGGAGGTAGCTAAAGGGGCTTCGGAACAGGCCGGCTTTGTTAATAACACTGTGAACACTGTGGGACAGTTTAACAGTGCCATTTACCAGATATCATCAGGGGCCAGGGAACAGTCTAAAAGCACGGCTGCTACCGCTGATATGATTAATCAAATGGCTGACTCCATCCAGGAAGTTGCGGCCGGTGCCCAGACAGTAGCCCGTTCGGCCGAAAAAACCAGGCATGCCGCCGATAAGGGTGAGAAGGCTGTTGGCCTGACTGTACAGGGGATGGAAGGAATTAAGAACAGGGTTTTTGAGACTGCCAACAAGATTAGGGAACTGGGAGAGTATTCCCAGCAAATAGGTGAGATTGTACAACTCATTGATGATATAGCTGAACAAACCAATTTGCTTGCGTTAAATGCTGCTATCGAAGCTGCACGTGCAGGTCAGCATGGAAAAGGATTTGCCGTGGTTGCAGATGAAATAAGGCGGCTTGCCGAGCGCAGCGGAAAAGCTACCAAGGAAATCGCCGAACTGATTAAAAATATTCAGCAGGTGACAGCAGATGCGGTTTCAGCCATGGAGCAGGGTACCGGTGAAGTGGAGCAGGGTGTTGCCCTCACATTCGATGCCGGTAATGCACTGAAAGAAATACTGGGTACTGTTGAGGAAACATATCGCCAGATATATCATATTTCAGAAGCTGCGGAACAGATATCTGACAACAGCCGGCAAGTAGTCGCTGCCATCGATAATGTAAGTTCTATCGCGGAAGAGAATATGGCGGCAACAGAACAACTGAATTCGGCCAGTGGTCAGGTTTCTGAGGCCATGGATGCTATCGCCGCTGTTACCCAGGAAACTTCCGCTGCCGCTGAGGAGGTTTCCGCGTCAACTGATGAAATGACATGTTCCATTCAACAAATATCCACAGCTTCCGAGAGGCTGGCCGGGATGGCTGAGAACCTGAGAAAATCTGTGGAAAAATTTAAGTTATAGTATAGTATAAACGCATTCCCCGGAACCAACTCCTTTACCTTGTGTGAAGGAGTTTTTTTATTTCATAAAAAGCCGCTATTAAATGCAGAATAGTAATGAAACTGTAATTAACAATATACTGTTTCAAGAGAATAGATTTTTCAGGAATTAATTTTTTCCAGGGGGATGTGAAGAAAATGCCTGTCGCCGGTAAATGTGACCTGTCGGTTAAAGTGGTGGATGATTTGACCGGTAATATCGCCACAGAGCTTACTGAAATCGAAAAAAAGGCTTTTGGAGAGGGTGGGCTCCATAATGAATGGTTATTGGTTCCTATGATTAGGTATGGCCGGGTATTTGCGGCTGAACTGGAAGGGCGTCTGATAGGTAGCGCCCAGTTTATGAGAACCTGGACAGGGCAGGATACCGTTTATTTTTATGGCATTTCACTGCTGCCTGAGTACAGGGGAAAAGGGCTGGGGACTGCCTTTTTAAATGAAATTATGGGCGCTCTCAAAAATGACGGGTTCAGGAGGGTGGTTTTGAGTGTCAGTCCCCAAAATCAGAGGGCGGTTCACCTTTACCGAGACAGGTATGGTTTTAAAACAGTCAGGGCTGCAGCCGGCGAATACGGCCCCGGCGAGGACCGGCTGATAATGGAGTGTGTTTTATGACGGGGAATCCCTCACTATTGATTGATTTACAAAAAATTACCGAAAACACGCGGGTAATTGTACAAAAGTGCGCCCTTCACAATATTAATGTAGTCGCGGTGACTAAGTCAGTATGCGGTGACCCCGGTGTTGGCAGGGCAATGCTAGAGGGCGGAGCAGTTGCTTTGGCTGATGCCAGGATTAAGAACATTAAACGGCTGCGCCGGGAAGGGGTCAGGGAAAATTTGATGCTGCTCAGGAGTCCGATGATTTCTGAGATAGAAGATGTAGTTAAATATAGCAGCATGAGTCTGAATTCTGAGCCTGAGGTCCTGTCCAGGCTCTCTGAATGCGCCTCAGAACATGGTATCAGGCATAAGGTAATTATAATGATCGATGTTGGAGAAATCCGCGAAGGTATTCTTCCGGCAGACATATTTAAGGTTGGTGAACAGATAAAAAACCTGAAGGGGATCCGGATTATCGGTGCAGGGACTAACCTGGCCTGTTACAGCGGTGTGCGGCCTACCAATGAAAATATGAACCTCCTGCTGCAGACCGCACTCGAACTTGAAGGCATTCTGGGTTATAGATTAAAAGTTATTTCCGGGGGTAACAGCAGCAGCCTGGAAGTGATTGGTTCCGGCGCAATTCCTAATGGTATAAACCAGCTGCGGATAGGGGAAAGCATTTTGCTGGGAAGATACATCTCAAATGGTGAGCCAATCCCGGGAGCACATCAGGATGCAGTTACCCTGACTGCTGAGCTTATCGAAATGAAGGAAAAACCGTCACTGCCGGTCGGTGAAACCGGTAAAAATGTCTTTGGAGAATCCGTCACCGCCAAAGAACTCCAGATTCACTATCGCGGCATAGCTGCCCTTGGCAGACAGGATGTGCCGCCTGATTCGGTTTTTCCGGCCAGTCAGGGGAAGAAGGTTCATATTGATGTGATTGGAGCAACCAGTGACCATATGGTACTGGATTTCGGCGAAGATGCCAGGACTTACGGTGTTGGCAGTGAGATCAGGTTTAATCTGGACTACCCCGGACTGCTTGCATCAATGACTTCACCGTACGTCAACAAAGTATATGTGTAAAAACTGTTAAAGGGGAAGAAAAGATAATGGCTGTTGAAATTATCGGGGTTCCCGTTGATCTGGGGGCTAATAGAAGAGGCACCGATATGGGACCCAGCGCTGTCCGCTATGCAGGACTCAGCGGGGCGCTGCGGGCTATGGGCCTGGAGGTTATTGATAACGGAAATATTGATGTCCCTGTACCTGAAAGTATTAAAATAGCTAATCCGGAATTTATGTTTATTGATGAAATAGCAGAAGTCTGTGAAAAGCTTGCCGATTCAGTGGGGAAAATAATTGGCCGGGGTAATTTTCCGCTGGTCCTAGGAGGAGACCACAGTATTGCCATGGGAACCCTGGGAGGAGTCAGTAAGGAAGTGAGGGACCCGGGATTGATCTGGTTTGATGCCCATGCTGATTTTAATACTGTTGAAACCAGCGAAACAGGCAATATCCATGGCATGTCTCTGGCTGCAGTGACCGGGCACGGTAATCCCAGACTGGTGAATATAGGCGGTATTGCACCAAAGGTGAGAGAAGAAAAAACAGTGCTGATAGGGATCAGGGACCTCGATAATAATGAAAAAAAGCAGCTTAAAGAATCACAGATTACTGTTTTCAGCATGAAAAGAGTGGACGAAATGGGTATGGCAGATGTGGTCAGGGAAGCACTGTTGATAGCAGGGCGAGGTGGTGACGGTATTCATGTGAGCTTTGACCTTGATGTGGTCGAGCCTGCGGTTGCTTCGGGGGTCGGTACTCCGGTAACAGGAGGCCTCAACTACCGGGAGGCTCACCTGGCCCTGGAGCTGATTGCAGAGACCAGGATGCTCAGATCCCTGGAAATATGTGAAGTTAATCCCATTATGGACAGCGGTGGGAACAGGACTGCCAGGCTGGCGGTTGAGCTGGTGACCTCCGCCCTGGGGAAAAGAATTTACTATTAGCAGGAAAATTAAAAGCAAAATAAAGGAAAATAATTATTAATATCGAAATAAAAAGATAAATGTCGAAAAAAATATTAAAAATGCTGTAGTTCCAGACAGGAGAAAGCGATAAAGGAGGTATCAATCAAGAAACACTAAAGTCTCAAAAACAGTTCAAGCGTTGAGTGCCTTGGAGCACCCTAAGGGGGAGTTGGGAGAATGAGATTAAAACTGGTGCAGAAAATTACCTCAGGGTATGTTTTAATCATTATTTTTCTGGTAGTTGTTGGCTTTTTTGGCATCAAAGGCATGAATGCCATAGAAGGACAGTACATTGAGGTTGACCGCCACAGGTCATTGGGGACTCATGTATGGGAGCTGTCTAATAATTATAACGGGCAGTTTGCCCATGCGCTGCTATACGTAGCCAACAGACAGAAATCAGCTCAGGATGAGTTTTATGAGCTCGAAGAAGCAACTGAGGGTATTTTAGAGCAGTTAGAGAGCATGGACTTAGATGAAGATGAGAGACAGGTTATTTCAGAAATTGCTGCCCTTGATGAAGAATTTTGCAATAAAATTGTTGAAGTTTTTAAATTAGTTGACAGTGGAAACACCGACGGGGCCTATGCAGCAATGAAACAGGTTGAAACTGACATAGATCAGATTGACCAGAAAATACATGAGTGGGATACTTTCAATGACCAGGAAGTTGCCGAACACGTTCAGGAGGCCGAAGAGGGCAGCCACTCGGCAATGCTGGTCAATTACATAATTATGGCTGCTGCCGCTGTCCTGGGTTTAACTATAGGAATTATCCTCAGCCGGGGGATTTCGCGGCCCGTTACCGGCCTTACTGCAGCTGCATCCCGGTTGGCTGAAGGTGACTTGAGTGTAAACCTGCCCCGCGTCAAAACGGGTGATGAAATAGAAAGACTGGCGGACGCCTTTAAGACAATGGTGGATAACCTGCGGGAAATCATATCAAAGACGTCAATGTCGGCCCAGAGTGTTGCCGCTACCAGTGAAGAACTATCGGTAAACTCCGGTGAGGCTTCCAAAGCGACACAGCAGGTGGCTGCTGCCATTCAGGAAGTTGCCAGGGGAGCCTCTGAGCAGTCAAACCTTGTCTCCGATTCCATGGGGACAATAGGTCAGGTAAGTCAGGCTATTGAACAGATAGCCTCAGGGGCTCAGGAGCAGACAAACCACATTACCACAACTGCAGAAATGGTAACTCAAATGGCAGCATCCATAGGAGAGGTTTCGTCCAACGCCCAGGGAGTAACCGAATCTGCAGCCAAAACGAAGGTAGCTGCCGATAAGGGCGAAAGGGCTGTCAAGTCAACCATTCAGGGTATGGAAGGGATTAAGCACAAGGTTTTTGATTCTGCCAATAAAATAAAGGAACTGGGGGAACACTCACAGCACATCGGAGAAATAATTCAGGTCATTGATGATATTGCTGAACAGACCAATCTGCTTGCCCTGAATGCAGCTATTGAAGCAGCCCGGGCCGGGGAACACGGTAAAGGGTTTGCGGTGGTGGCAGATGAGGTTAGGAAACTCGCCGAGCGGAGTGGTAAGGCTACCAAGGAAATAGCAGAACTGATCACAAATATCCAGCACCTGACAGAAGCTGCCGTGATATCAATGGAAGAGGGTACTGGTGAGGTTGAACAGGGAGCCGGGTTGGCTTTTGATGCCGGCAATGCCCTGAAAGAAATACTGGAAACCGTGTCTGAGACATATACTCAGGTCCAAAGTATTTCCGCGGCTGCGGAACAGATTTCGGCAAGTAGTCAGGAGGTTGTAAAAGCAATAGACAATGTCAGTGCCATTACTGAGGAAAATACTGCAGCTACTCAGGAATTGACTGCTTCCAGTACACAGGTCAACAGGTCCATGGAAGGTGTAGCCTCTGTTACTGAGGAGACATCGGCGGCAGTTGAAGAGGTCTCAGCTTCAACACAGCAGCTGACAGCTTCGATTGAAGAAATTTCTGCAGCTTCAGACAGCCTTGCCGGGATGGCAGAGGAACTCAGGGAAATGGTAGCCAGGTTCAGGTTGTGATAAATAATAAGCGCCGGTGCTGTCGGCGCTTATTATTTATGGTTAAAGAGTTTATGACCCGGTTTTGCCCGGCGGAAAATCAGATGATTGTGTATGGCCTGATTTACGGCTTCCAGATTGTCTTTATGCTTCAGATAAACTGTAAAACAGCGGTCCACATACTCCTCAAAGGGCCTCAGTGAGCTTGCCAGGGCACAGTAGGTATCCATGCCCAGAGTGGTAAGTTTAAGGGGGTCCTTTGTAAGCATTTTCCCCATAAGTAATTCCTCGGCAATTGACTGCAGGACCGGGCTGTAAGCCCCGTTTTTGCTCCTGACAAAATCATAAAACCCGATATCAATGTAATCCAGGGATTCGGCAGAGGCCAGGAAGAGAAAATTATGCAGAACCGTCAGGGAACTTATTTCAAATTGTGTTATCAGGCGCATCACCAGGATGTGCTGTGCAGTAAAACTAAACATATTGGTTCTCCTTTATGCATAATTCTATACTAACCGGACAGATGTTGAAAGCCGTTAATTCAAATTAAATATAATAAAATAAAAATGGATTGACAACAAGACCAAAAGTTGTTACGATAGACCTAGTTATATTATTAACAATTACATACAATGTACTCTTATCCAGAGAGGTGGAGGGACTGGCCCAATGAAACCCGGCAACCATTTCACACTATTGTGAGAAAGGTGCCAATTCCTGCAGAAGAGTTTTCTTCTGGCAGATAAGAGGGGAAATATGCTTTATTGCGTAAAAACCTCTATGCCGGAAGAGGTTTTTTATTTTGCTGCCGGCAGAAGACGCCAGGCATGAGTGGGGAGGATGAACACATGGGTGTAAAGAAAACCTATGCAGAGATTAACGAAAAAATTAAATCAGGAAAAGTTGTTGTGGTAACGGCAGAAGAAATTATCGGGATGGTTGCCGAAAAAGGGGTGGAAACCGTTGCCAGGGAAGTTGATGTTGTTACAACCGGTACCTTTGGACCGATGTGCTCATCAGGTGCGTTTTTCAATTTTGGTCATCCCAAACCAAGGATCAAAATGCACCGGGTCTGGATGAACGGTATTCCGGCTTATACGGGTATCGCAGCTGTTGATGCCTATCTTGGTGTAAATGAACTTCCGGAACATGACCCCCTGAATACTAATTACCCCGGTGAGTTCAGGTATGGCGGAGGGCATGTTATTGAGGACTTACTGGCCGGTAAAACCATCAAATTTGAAGCCACCGGATACGGCACCGATTGTTATCCGCGCCGCAAGATAGAGACATATCTTACTCTTGATGACATTAATGAGGCATTTCTGTTTAATCCGCGCAATGCCTATCAGAATTATAATGTTGCCACAAATGTATCAGATAAAACAATTTACACATACCTGGGAACCCTGAAGCCCAGGATGGGTAATGCCCATTACTGCAGTGCGGGCCAGCTGAGTCCTTTGCTTAATGACCCATATTACAGGACAATAGGTATTGGAACCAGGATATTTCTGGGAGGCGGTGTCGGATATGTGGCCTGGAACGGCACCCAGCATAACCCGTGTGCTGCCAGGGGCGCCAATGGGGTTCCCCTGGGAGGCGCTGGGACTATGGCCGTTGTGGGGGACCTGAAACAGATGAAGCCTGAGTGGCTCCGGGGCACCAGTTTCCGGGGTTATGGCACCACAATGACTGTGGGGATTGGAGTTCCCATCCCGATTCTTGATGAGGAAATGGTAAAATTTGTTTCCGTTAAAGATGAAGACATATTTGCTCCTGTAGTTGACTATAGTTATGACTATCCCAACGGAACCGGAAAGACCCTGGCTTCGGTGTCTTATGCCCAGCTGAAATCAGGGGTTATCGAGGTAAACGGTAAAGATGTGCCAACAGCCCCCCTGTCAAGCTATGTAAAAGCCAGGGAAATTGCGGAAACCCTGAAACAATGGATTTTTAAAGGGGAGTTCCTGCTGGGCGAACCGGTCCAGACGCTGCCTTCGGCAGATTCGGGGATTACTCCCAAAGGCCTTGTTGAAAGGTCGGCCCCCTAACCGATGCGGAGCAAAGGCAGTTAACTAGGTCGGCATCAAATTTGAATCTGAAAGGAGTAATCATATGTCTCCCAAGAAAATTGTACTTAAATTCCCGTCAGGAATAGTGGAAAAACCCCTGATATACCACCTGGTCAAGGATTATGACCTGATGATAAATATTCTTAAAGCAAATGTTAATCCCAGTAAAGAAGGCTCCATGGTTTTGGAACTCAGCGGGGATTCCCCCAATTATGACCAGGGTCTTGATTTCCTGCGCCGCCAGGGTGTCATTGTAGATTACCTCAGTGAGGGTATTGTCAGAAATATCAATAAGTGTACCCACTGCGGGGCCTGCACCAGCATCTGCCCTTCGGGAGCCCTGTATATTTCCAGGCCTTCCATGGAAGTAATATTTGAAGATGATAAGTGTGTTATCTGTGGGGTTTGTCTGAAAACCTGCCCGGTTAAGGCACTGGAACCCAGTGTGAACGGCGGGAATGGAAAGTAGTTGGCCGGTCATATGTATGTGAACAGGGATTACAGGAATACCCTGACAAATAAAGACCTGAAAAGCTTCCGGGTTACGGTTAAGGAAACAGACCTGTATATCAGTGTGGACCTGCCAAGTTTTGCGGCTCAACTGGAAAAGAAGGCAGAAAAGACTGTCCTTGCCTTAAGATACGACCTGGAAGAATATATTTCTACAGATCCGGTATTTAAGACAACTCTTAGTCCGTACATCCCCGCGCCCGGAGCTCCTTTGCTTGCCAGGATCATGGCAGATGCAGCCCGGGCGGCGGGGGTCGGCCCAATGGCTGCCGTAGCCGGAGCCTTTGCCGAGGCCGTGGGCAGGGAACTGTTAAAATCCTGCCATGAGGTCATTGTGGAAAATGGCGGTGACATTTTTATGGCAGTTACTCGAAGAAGACTGGTAGCCGTTTTTGCCGGGGAATCGCCTTTTACCGGCCGCCTGGCCATAGAGGTGGCGCCTGAGAAGACCCCTCTGGGAGTCTGTACTTCATCAGGGACTGTCGGCCCATCCCTTAGTATGGGTAATGCAGATGCTGTTATCATTATTTCGGAATCAGCCCCGCTGGCAGATGCTGCTGCTTCGGCGGCGGGAAATGCAGTCAAGGACAAGAAGGAAGTCAAAAAGGGAATTGAAGTCGCCCGTAAAATACCCGGAGTCCTGGGCGCGCTGGCTATTAAGGATGACAAGCTGGCAGTCTGGGGCGATGTTGATATTGTCCCCCTTAATCCCCACGGGCAGGATCCCAGGTGATTTCATGCAGTTGTTCCCAGGCAGTTTCTTCTTCAATAGGAAGTATAACCTCCTCATTTTTTTTGCTAAGGTCAAAGTGAAAGTACCTGGGTGCCTCAGACCTGTAAATCAGGCTGCGGTTATTTTTTTTTCCATTGGTGTGGTTATTACGGATTATCAATTACATTTACCTCTCTTTCCTGATTAATTTCCTTCTACAAGAAGGCAGTATTATTTTACCCGGTATGGTACAAAACAATTATTTCCCGCATATGCCCGGTTAATGGCTGATTGCTGCCCGGAGTTTACTTGGTTGACAACATCAGATTGACGGTGCTAAAATATTAACGTTACATTCGAGGGGAGGAATATCACTATGTCAGGCCATTCCAAGTGGGCCAATATAAAACACAGAAAAGGCAGGCAGGATGCCAAAAAGGCCAAGATATATACCAAGATTGGCAAAGAAATTATTATAGCTGTCAAACAGGGTGGAAATGACCCGGAGATAAATGCACGCCTGAAGGCTGTCATCCAGAAAGCCAGGGCCAACAACATGCCTATGGATAATATAAACAGAACAATTCAGAAGGCCTCCGGAGAACTGGAAGGGGTTAATTATGAGGAATTCGCCTATGAGGGCTACGGTCCCGGCGGCGCTGCAGTCATGCTTGATATAATGACTGACAACCGTAACCGGACTGCCGGTGAAGTAAGGCACCTGTTTTCCAAGTATGGCGGCAATCTGGGCGAATCTGGCTGTGTGGCCTGGATGTTTGATAAAAAAGGACTTATTATAATTGATAAGGAAGGCCTGGACTCAGATCCTGATGATGTGATGATGACAGCTCTGGAAGCCGGGGCTGAGGATATGAAAGAGGAAGATGAGAGTATTGAGGTCACTTGTGGGCCGGAAGAATTTGAGACTGTGGAAGCTGCATTGCGTGAAGCCGGTTTTCCCGTCACTGTGGCTGAGATAACTATGGTTCCACAGACGAGCGTGGCCCTTGAAGGTAAAGATGCCGAAAAGATGCTGAAGCTTATGGATGCCCTTGAGGACCATGATGATGTCCAAAACGTGTATTCCAATTTTGATATTGATGATGAAATTATGGTTTAAGTAAAAAAAAATCATATATATGTATAAACCCTCCTTTAAATGGAAATAACTACTAATTAATTAAACCCATTGAAAGGAGGGTTAACTATATGTTTCATAGGAAAAATAACTGGTTTAGCCGGGGAAGCAGGTATTACGGCGGGAGCCGGCCTCCGGGTGGGCGTAAAGCCATTTATCTTGGTATAGTTGTAATTTTCCTGGTGTGTTTTGCTTCTGCATACGGCCTATACAGCAAAAACGGTCCGATATATAAACCGGGCACAACTGCTGCCGGAAATGCCAAAGAGATCAGGCCGGCAATCGGAAAAGATACCCTGATTTATGAGGAAATCAGGTATGCGTGCGGGGACAGAGCCACCACCAAAATTCCGACTACTTCAGACCTGATAGGGATGGAGTTTGCCGCACTTGTCAGGGAATATCCCCCTGAGGAAGGATGGAGTATTGATGACACCAGGGAAAATACCCTTATCCTGGCCCGGGTTGAAGACAGGGTCTGTCTCTACCACAGGGATTACCGGCACCTTGGTATCAGTGACGGATATCTGGCGGTATATGAAGGGCCGCTGGGCTGCAATCACAAGGTACTGCTGAGGGAAAATGTCCAGGTGGAAAACCTGCCTCCGGAGTTACAGAATGAACTGGCAATGGCCACTGATTATGAAAACCAGACCCAGGATACCCAGGGATTGCTAAAGTCATTATATGAATTTGAAAATGAAGAAAAGCTCAACATGGCTCTGGAGAATTTCGACGAATTCAAACAATAGGGCCTGCGCCGGACGGTTAATGGTTAACAGACTGACCATTAACCGTCTTTTTTTTTACATATATTAGTTGGGCAGCCACAGGCAGGATAAGTACGTGTCAGTGTCGAAATATTCGGAGTGGAAAGGGGCTGAGGTCTCAATGCTTGTTCTGGGAATAGACCCCGGTTCAGCCATAACCGGTTACGGAATAGTGAAACAGACGGGAAACAGGTTGGAAGCTGTGGATTACGGTTGTATCCGAACTTCTCCTGATCTGTCTGCAGAATTAAGACTGCAAAAGATATATAATGGAGTAAGACAATTAATAGACAGTTATAGACCCGGACATTTTGCTGTTGAGGAGCTTTTTTTCAATAAGAATGTCCGTACTGCCCTTACGGTGGGCCAGGCCAGGGGTGTGATCATGCTTGCCGGAGCCGACGGTGGACTTCCGGTTTATGAATATACTCCCCTTCAGGTGAAGCAGGCGGTGGTCGGTTTCGGCAGGGCCGAAAAGGCCCAGGTTCAGTATATGGTGAAGACCATTCTGAATCTGCCGGACAAACCTAAGCCGGACGATGTTGCCGATGCTTTGGCTGTAGCCATTTGTCATACCCATTACTATAAGGCAGCAAAAATTACCGGAGGTAGCAGATGATAGCATTCCTGAGAGGAAAAGCGGTAAATTCGGGGACAGACCATGTGGTGATAGATGTTGGTGGAATCGGGTACAAGGTCTTTGTTCCTGCTACAGTTATTAGTAAAGTTGGCGACCCGCAGCAGGATATCACTCTTTATACATATCTTCATGTACGGGAAGATGCTATGCAGTTATTTGGTTTCCTGGAAGAAAGTGACCGGGGAGTCTTTGAGCTCCTGCTTCAGGTCTCGGGGATAGGCCCTAAAGTGGCTTTGGCCGTTTTGTCGGCAGCAACTGTGCCTTCACTGGTCCAGGCGGTTATCAATGAGCAGGTCAATGTGCTGACACAGATTCCCGGGGTTGGCAAAAAGATGGCCCAGCGGGTCATAGTTGAACTGAAGGATAAGTTCGCCAAGATTGATGTTGGTGACAGTGCGGGGATAACTGCTGAAACGGTTTCCGGCCCGGATGATACGGCAGGAGATGCCCTGCAGGCCCTGGCAGCCCTTGGATATAACCCAGCTGAAGCTAAAAAGGCGCTGGCTAAGGTAACCGCAGGCAATAAGGGGCTGGTCCTGGAAGAGACCGTCAAGCTGGCCCTGAAGGAACTGGGGCGGTGAGTCAGGAACAGGAGACAGTAGTCAGGAGTCAGAAGTCAGGAGGCAGAAGTCAGGAGGCAGAAGTCAGGAGGCAGAAGGTACAGCCGGCTAATTTTGATGCGGAAGCCAATTTTGGTATGGAGGTTTAGATGGAAGAACGTATAGTATCATCAGGTGTCAGGGAAGAGGACATGGAAATTGAATACAGCCTGAGACCACGGCGGTTGTCAGAATACATAGGACAGTCAAAAATAAAGGAAAACCTTTCAATATTTATAGAAGCTGCCCAGGGACGGGGAGATGCCCTGGACCATGTACTTTTGTTTGGCCCGCCCGGCCTGGGGAAAACAACCCTGGCCCATATTATTGCCAATGAGATGGGGGTCAATGTAAGGATAACCTCAGGCCCGGCGATAGAGAGGCCCGGTGACCTGGCTGCCATTCTTACAAACCTGTCTAATGGGGATGTTTTGTTTATTGACGAAATTCACCGCCTGAACCGCAGTGTGGAGGAAGTACTTTATCCGGCTATGGAAGACTATGCCCTGGATATAATAATAGGGAAGGGTCCCAGCGCCAGGTCCCTCAGGATAGACCTGCCCAGGTTTACCCTGATTGGGGCCACCACCCGTGCCGGACTTTTGACATCACCATTGAGGGACCGCTTTGGTGTCATCAGCCGGTTGGAGTTTTACAATACCGCTGAACTTACAGAAATTGTGGTCAGGGCGGCGAAAATACTTGGAGTGGAAATTGACGCTGACGGTGCGGTGGAAGTGGCCACCCGTTCCCGGGGCACTCCCAGGGTGGCCAACCGGCTGCTGAAGCGGGTCCGCGACTATGCCCAGGTTAGGGCCGAGGGCCGGATTACCCTTGAAGTAGCCCGGCAGGCCCTGACCATGCTGGAGGTTGACCGGCTCGGGCTTGATAATACTGACCGCAGGCTCCTGACAACCATGATCCGAAAATTCGGCGGCGGGCCGGTGGGGTTGGATACCCTCAGTGCGGCAACAGGTGAAGAGTCAGATACAATTGAGGACGTTTATGAACCATACCTGCTGCAGCTTGGGTTTATAAACCGTACACCCAGGGGCAGGGTGGTGACCTCACTGGCTTATGAGCATATGGGGATTTCTCCAGGTGACAGACCGGAACAGCAGAACCTGTGGAAATAGCAAAGGAGATGTCTTATGGGAGACTTTGGTTCCTTGGGAAAAATTATCATGTTTTTTGGGGCTGTACTGCTGGTAATAGGTTTTTTCATCACATTTGGGAGCAAGGTACTGCCTTTGGGAAGGCTGCCCGGCGATATCTTTATCCGGAAAGGTAATTTTTCCTTTTACTTTCCTGTGGTTACCAGTATAATCTTAAGCATAGTACTAACGATTTTATTAAATTTTTTCGCCAGAAAATAATTTAATGACCCTTAGAAAATGATAACTGTTTCCGAACAATATTATTAATGGAGGAGGTGTAACACCGCCATGGGGTTTCTCTTCCAGAAAAAAACTTCAGAAGGGGAAGCTGAAGACTGCGGAGCTCTGGTCCTGGAGGTACAACAGGGAAACAGCATGGCGCGGGAACGGCTGATAAGGAGTTACACCCCTTTTATTCTGAAGACCGTATCAAAGGTAAGCGGGCGCTATGTCCGTATGGGAGAAGACGATGAGGTGAGTGTCGGTCTGATGGCCTTCAATGAAGCCATGGACTGTTTTGATACAACCAAAAATATTTCATTTATCAGTTTTGCTGAAACCGTTATTAAACGAAGGCTAATAGATTACTTCAGAAAGGAATCGGCCGTCAATAAAAGGACGATACCGATGTCCAGCTTCCAACAGGAAGATGATGAAAATAATGAGGGCACCTATTATTACCTGGAATCCAGGCAATCGGTAGAGGAGTACCAGGCCCAAAGTACCGCTGCCGACCGCAAAGAAGAAATTGTTATCTTTACCAAAAAACTTGCAGAGTTCGGAATCAGTTTTCAGGAGTTGATCCAGGTTTCACCCAAACATGAGGATGCCCGTATCAGGGCCATGGAAGCGGCTGCCATTATTGCGAGAGACCCTGACATGACTGCTCACCTGCTAAACAAAAGGGAACTTCCTCTCAAACAGCTGGAAAAGGCAGTGGATACCAGCCGCAAAACATTGGAAAGACAAAGGAAATATATTATTGCCATTACACTGATTCTGATACATGACTTCGAACACCTGAGAGAGTATATTGCCAAGGCTTTTTAGGATTACATAAGCTAAAGTGCGGAATCTGAAAGAAAGGAGGGGACAATATGGAACGGGTAACAGGTATTGTGATGGAGATCAGAGGAAGCCATGTGGTTTTACTTACCCCAAAGGGCGAATTCAAACGTGTCAGGATTACCGGACAAATTCCCGGGATCGGTGAGGAAGTCCATATCCCGGTAGCCCGGAAAAGGTTCTTTAATTTGCCCAGAGTCAGCTGGGCAGCTGTTGCCGCTGCTATCATTATGTTATTGACAGCCAGTCCCCTGCTTACTGTGATGAATCAGCCGCCGGAATTTGCCACAGCTTATGTATCTATCGATGTTGGCCCCAGTATAGAACTGACCAGAAGCAACCGGGAGAATGTTCTGGAAGCACATGCCTATAATTCCGAAGGTGAGGAGATTCTTGAAAGACTTAGCCTGAAGGGTATGAAAATTGATGAAGCAGTAACCTCAATTACAAGAGAGGCTGTGGAGCTGGGATATATCCGAAATTCCGACGGGAATTCGGTCCTGATAAGTGTTGTTCCCTTAACTGATAACGGAATAGAAAAAGATGCCATCACCAGGACAGTTCTGGCATCTGCAAATGATGTCCTGGAGGACAGTAAGATTAACAGTAAAGTCAAAACTATCAGTGTTCCCTCAGATATCAGGGAAAATGCCAGGGACAAAGGAATGTCGACAGGCAAGTATGCCGTCCTTATCGAAGCAGTTAATGAAGGCCTGACAGTTACCGAAGAAGAGATGAAGGAAAAGAGCATTGATGAAGTTATCTCAAAGGCGGGCGGCCAAACGGAAGTAATTATCGGAATGGCCCAGACCGAGGAACAGTTTGAAGTCAAAGAACGAAAATACATTGCCCTGGCCAATGCCCGTGAAGAAAAGGAAGACACCGATACAGGCGGTAGTGATATGAAACCTGGGAATAGTAACACCGGCACCTCATCTGAGACCGAAAAAACCGATGGCAAGAGAAGGTATATTGAACCTATCAGGAGGGATGGCGGGCCTGAAGAGAGCATTAATAATAACGGGGCAGCGGCAGGCAGTCAGAAACCTGCTGCCGCAATCACGGCAGCTCCCGTTTCCCAGACCCCGGGTACAACACAGAACGGTACTGATACCCCGGCAGCCGGCAGCCCGGCTGATGAGCCTGTAAGTGTTGGTGATAATGTTTATGAAAATACCCGGGATAATTATATGGGGCCTGAAGATCCCGGTGACGTGAGCGGCGCAAATGAGCCGATGTATCTCCTGCGCCCCAAATTCTAATCAGATAAAGCAAGGCTGTCTCCTGAATTTTTAACGGAGACAGCCTTTTTTAGTACCCCCCTGGCAGGAAACTGGGCTGATATTGTCGAAACCAGTTAGTAATACTGCAATGGGAGGGAGCCTGAATTTTGGAGGGTTTAAAGAAATTAACCGGGAAAATACCTATATTATTAACTGCTACCGTACTTATGGTCTTAATACTGTCTGTGCCTGCCCTGGCAAAGATACCGGAAAAGGTCAGGGTGGGAATAATTACATCAAATTCAGCATCGGCCTACCGCAATGCGGCTTCAATAACCTTTTCAGTTAAAGGTAGTTATCAGGTTGTTGACCTTGGCGCCATTCCAGGGGGTGAAGTAATCGGGACCCCGGCCGATGGTGAGCAATGGCAGGTCTATTACCTCCCCAGCGGTGTCCAGGTTTATCAAAACGGTAATGTACAGGAGATAACCACAGGACCGGTCATGGTCAGGGAAGTTACCCACAGTTCTGATAACAGGCTGTATCTTGCAGGTTATACAAACCTCGAAGGTACCAGCACGAATATTGGCAAATGGTACCGGGGTAACATGGAATTCCGCAACTCAGGCAGCGCCCTTACCGCAATCAATGACCTGCCTATGGATGAATACCTTTATGGTGTTGTCCCCAGGGAGATGAGCAACAGCTGGCCTTTAGAAGCGTTAAAGGCACAGGCCATTGCGGCCCGCACCTATGCTGTGGCCAATTATAACAAGCGTATTGTAGAAGGGTTTAACCTCCTGGATACCCAGTATGACCAGGCTTATGGAGGTTTTAACAGTGAAGGAGCCAATGCTACCCGGGCAGTCGACGAGACTTCAGGAGAAATTATCGTTTATGACGGAAGGCCCATTAGCGCTGTTTATCATTCTACCAGCGGCGGGCACACTGAGGATAATGATAATGTGTGGGGAACTGACCCGGTCCCTTACCTGAGGGGTAAACCCGACCCGTACAGTACCAGTCACGGTTATGCTAACTGGACATATACCACTACGATGGATGATATCAGGAACAGAGTCATTCAGGCAGGGCACACGGTAGGCCCGATAAGTTCCTTTAAACTGGACAAGTTTCCTTCCGGGCGTGTGAAATTTGTTATGATAACTGATATAAGCGGCAATACTATTACCATGACAGGGACTGCTTTTGGCCAGATGTTTAACCCTGGTTTTTATACCTACCTGAGCAATACCAATTTTATGAGCCGGTTTTTTGATGTCAGGACAGACCAGGTTACCAAACCAAGCTACTATGTCCAGAACGGTTCAGGACAAAAGGTGCCGGTTGACGGGACCAAACTATATGGTCTGACTGATGAGGGCAATGCTGCTGTACTTAACGGGACCGGTGCCGAGTTTTATGCCACTGATGCCAACGGCACTTCAGCCTACAGTAAGTCGGCCGCCGGAATGGTTGTATTTGAAGGCCACGGCTGGGGCCATGGAGTAGGGATGTCCCAGTGGGGGGCATATGAAATGGCCAAACAGGGCAAAGATTACCGGGACATTTTGACCTTTTATTATACTGGAGTTGAAATAACTGACTATTATGGCGGCTGATTTTCAGCCTGCTACAGAATTTGTTCATTAGTCTGCAAAGAGGTGCCGGTTTCCGGGGGTCAGCCGGGAACCGGCATTAAAATTGCAGGTCTCGGGAATGACATAGGCCAATGGTAAGGCATTGTACTGATTTTCCGCACTGCCGCCGGAAAAATCTAACCTTTATGCCAGTGTCATTCCCGGAGTCAAATGGAGGATTAAATAATGAAGCTTTCTGATTTTGATTATTACCTTCCTGAGGAATTGATTGCCCAGGAACCTGCTGCCTTCAGGGACCGTTCCAGGCTCCTGGTCCTGCACCGGGATACCGGTCAGACAGAGCACAGGCGCTTTAGCGACTGTGTTAATTATTTCAGCCCGGGAGATGTGTTGGTCCTGAATAATACCCGTGTTATTCCCGCGAGGCTGATCGGTGTCAAGGAAGGGACCGGGGCCAGAATAGAAGTTGTCCTGCTAAAAAGGGCTGCTTTAAATACATGGGAGGCCCTGGTAAAGCCGGGGAAAAGGGTCAGACCGGGGACCAGGATTATTTTCGGTGAGGGCATGCTGGCAGCTGAGGCAGTTGGTACAACTGAGGCCGGGGGCCGGGTACTGAGTTTTAGTTATGACGGTGTTTTTGAAGACATCCTGGACCGGCTGGGGCAGATGCCTCTCCCCCCCTACATCAGGAAAGAGCTTCATGACAGGGAAAGGTACCAGACGGTTTATGCCAGGTTTCCCGGGTCTGCGGCCGCTCCCACTGCAGGACTTCATTTTACACCTGAACTCCTGGAAAGAATCAGGAATTCAGGTATTCATACAGCTGAATTACTACTTCATGTAGGTTTGGGAACCTTTAGGCCTGTGAAGACCGAGAATATCCTGGAGCACAGAATGCATGCCGAATATTATGAAATAAGTCCGCAGGCCGCTGCTGCAGTTAACAGGGCCAGACAGGAAGGGGGCCGTATTATATCGGTAGGGACAACGACTACCCGGACCCTGGAAACCGTTACCGGTGATGACGGCATGGTCAGACCGGGCAGCGGATGGACAGATATTTTCATATATCCCGGATACAGGTTTAAGGCTGTAGATGTCCTGATAACCAATTTTCACCTTCCCAAATCCACACTGCTGATGCTTGTTTCTGCATTTGCAGGCCGGGAAAAGGTCCTGGAGGCATACCGCCAGGCTGTCTCCCAGGGGTACCGTTTCTTTAGCTTTGGTGATGCCATGCTGATAGTTTAGTTTGCCTTTATTATACAGTTTTGTTATAATGGACAGATAGAGGCTGAAATGGTAGCAAATACACAAAGCAGGCGGGTGGCTGGATACTTTGGCAGTAAGTTATGAACTATTAAAAGAGTGTAAACGGACCGGAGCACGGCTGGGAAGGCTGCATACTCCTCACGGTGTTATTGAAACCCCGGTGTTTATGCCTGTAGGGACTCAGGCTACCGTGAAGGCAATGACTCCGGAAGAACTAAAGGGACTTAAGGCTGAAATTATACTCAGCAATACCTATCACCTTTATCTCAGGCCAGGTGAAGAGTTGATCCGGGAGGCCGGGGGGCTGCACCGGTTTATGAACTGGGACAGGCCGATACTCACCGACAGCGGGGGATTTCAGGTATTCAGCCTGGGGCCGCTGCGAAAGGTTTCTGAGGACGGAGTGACCTTTAAATCTCATATAGACGGTTCTACTCATTTTATGAGCCCCGAGAGGGCCACCCAGGTGCAAATGGCCCTGGGTTCAGACATAGTGATGGCCTTTGATGAGTGTGCCCCGTATCCCAGTACCAGGGAATATACTGAAGCAGCCCTGGAGCGTACCACACGCTGGGCGGCACGCTGCCACGAGGCCCATAACCGTAAAGACCAGGCCCTGTTTGCCATAATCCAGGGCGGCATGTACCGGGAACTCCGGGAACGGAGTGCCAGGGAACTCACGGCTATGGATTTCCCAGGATACGGAATTGGGGGATTAAGTGTTGGTGAGCCTAAACCGCTGATGTATGAAATGCTGGAATGCACAGTACCATTACTTCCTGCAGACAAGCCCCGTTACCTGATGGGAGTCGGTTCACCTGACTGCCTGATTGAAGGTGTCATCCGCGGTGTTGATATGTTTGACTGTGTCCTTCCCACCAGGATAGCCAGGAACGGGGCAGTGATGACCTCACACGGCAGGCTTGTGGTGCGCAATGCAGATAATGCCAGGGATTTCCGGCCCCTTGATGAGGAATGTTCGTGTTATGCCTGCCGCAATTACACCAGGGCTTACATCAGGCACCTGTTTAAGGCAGATGAGATTCTCGGTCTGCGGCTGACCACTATTCATAACCTGCATTTTCTGCTTAACCTGATGAAAGAAATCCGTGCGGCAATTGCTGACGATTCTCTTCCGGAGTACCGGGACATGTTTTTCGCCAAATACGGTTATCTGCAGGCAGATGCTGAATAAATATTAGGAAGGAAAATGAGTTCTATAAGATACAGTAAAGGGGGGAAACAACTATGGAACAGTACGGTACAACCATATTATATTTCGCAGTCCTGGTGGGCATATTCTATTTTATGCTGATCCGTCCTCAGCAGCAGAGGAGGAAACAACACCAGAATACTATCGAAAGCCTTGAACCGAATGTGAGGGTTACTACCATCGGAGGCATCATTGGCACAGTTGTAAAGGTTAAGGAAAAAACCATCATCCTGAAAGTTGCAGATAATGTAAATATAGAAATGCTGAAAACATCTGTTGCTTACATAGGTGAAGGAGAATAAGAAAGGTGACCGGAGGGCAGGAACAGACCTGCCCTCCTATTTTTCAGGGAAACATTTGAAAGTAAACAGTACCCAAAAGGTATTTTATCGATTAAAATAGAAATAAATAATTCTAGATAAAAGCAATTGGCTTTATTTTTTTGGCTGATTTACGCAAGGAGGGCAACATGATAACTCTTGATGACATAAAAAAGGATCCAATAGTTGACACATGTATCCGAAAGGGTAATGAATACCTTGGTGTTATGGGATTTACCGAACACGGGTACAGGCATATTAACCTTATTTCACGGATTTCACGGAATATCCTGGAACGGCTCAATTATCCCCGGAGAGAAGTAGAGCTGGCGGCAATTGCCGGATATATGCATGATATCGGTAATGTCATCAGCCGTTATGACCATGGCCAGTCAGGAGCCACCCTGGCTTTTCATGTCCTGTCCAAAATGGGCATGCCTCCTGAAGAAATTTCCATGGTTATCTCAGCAATCGGAAACCATGAGGAGGAATACGGGCACCCGGTTAATAGCGTGGCCGCAGCCCTGATACTTGCTGATAAATCAGATGTGCACCGGTCCAGGGTAAGGAACCAGGATTTTGCCACATTTGATATCCATGACCGGGTCAACTATGCCGTGGAGCACTCGTTCCTCAGGGTCAATGGTGAGACCAGGGCAATTACCATGGAACTGACTATTGATATTGAAATTTGTCCGGTAATGGAGTATTTTGAAATATTTCTCAGCCGGATGGTGCTGTGCCGCCGGGCTGCCGATTTCCTGAACAGCCAATTTGCCCTCGAGATTAATGGCGCTAAACTGCTGTAGCGCCTTTTTTGCGGGAAGATCGCATTCATTGACAAGCATTTTGGGCAGGTATATAATAAACCGTGGAGGTTTTTCCGGAGCTGGTTCCGACAATTGAACTAAGGAGGACACATTCATAATGAAGGGCAGAAGTCTGGCAATACTATTGGCTATTTTACTTGTTGTGGGAGTAGGCGGTTATCTGCTTGTCAGGTACCAGGTAATTCAGAAAAATTTAAACCTGGGGCTTGACCTCCAGGGTGGTGTACATGTTGTTCTGGAAGCGGTAGATACCCCCGAAGCTCCTGTCCAGCCTGACTCTATTGACAGGGTCAAAGCTGTCATTGAAAACCGGGTTAACCAGACCGGGTTAAAGGAACCCATTATCCAAAAAGAAGGTACACGCAGGCTGATAGTGGAACTGCCTGGGGTCAAAAATACCCAGGAGGCCATTGACATGATCGGAAAGACTGCACAGCTTACTTTTGTTACCGCTGATGGCAGGGTTGTTCTCAAAGGTGAGGACCTGCAGGATGCCCAGGCACTCCTCAGGCCTAACATTAATGAGCCTTATGTGGCCCTAAGTTTCAATGAAGAGGGACGCAAAAAGTTTTCTCAAATTACCACTGAACTGGTCCGCAAATATCCTAACCCCGATGACCCTAACAGGGTTATATCCATCGTCCTTGATGAAGATGTGCTCACCAGTCCTTACGTAAAGGAACCAATTACCACCGGTGATGCCGAGATTTCCGGAGGATTTGAGTCCCTTGAGGAGGCCAATCAGGTTGCTATCCTGCTGCGCTCCGGAGCGTTGCCGGTTAAGCTGGAAAAGGTGGCCGTACAGAGTGTGGGACCGACCCTTGGCGTCGATTCCCTGGAGAAATCAACCAGGGCCGGGATAGTTGGCGTGGCTGCAATACTGATTTTTATGATAGCATTTTATCGTTTGCCGGGGATACTGGCTAACGTTTCCCTGTTTGTTTATATGTTCCTGGTCCTGGGAATACTGGCAGCCCTTAATGCCACCCTTACCCTGCCGGGAATAGCAGGTTTTCTCCTTTCCATCGGTATGGCAGTTGATGCCAATATCATTATTTTTTAACGGGTAAAGGATGAACTCAGGGAGGTGAATTCTCTGCTCAGATCCATTGAGGCAGGCTTCTCCATAGCCTTTACCACCCTTTTTGATTCCAATACTACCACTCTGATTGCCGCG
>JAENZJ010000047.1 GCA_016841325.1 Thermincola carboxydiphila | reverse complement strand
AAGGGGTGAGCAATAGTGGACCTCCTGACGGAACTGGAAAACAAGTCTATGCGTATTTTGCGCGAAGCCTACGCTAATATTAAGTACCTGTGCATGCTCTGGTCAATAGGCAAAGACAGTACCGTGCTGATACACTTGGCCCGCAAGGCAGTTTTAGGCCATGTCCCGTTTCCCCTGATCCATATTGACACCAATTATAAGATTCCCGAAATGATTGAGTACAGGGACAACTTTGCAAGGCAGTGGAGGCTGGACATGATTTACGGTGAAAATACAGCAGCCCTGAAAGCCAAAATGACTTTTCCCGATGGGAACTGCAGCCGGCTAGAATGCTGCAGGTTGCTGAAGACCGAAGCATTGAAGGCCACACTAAATGGGACAGGCCCGAGGTACCGAATGAATCATGAGACTGGTCAGTATGAGCTGGAAAAGGATCCTGCTCCCTTTACAGGAGTGATTGTCGGGGTCAGATCTGATGAGGAAGGTTCAAGGTCTAAGGAAAGGTATTTTTCGCCCAGGGATCGGAAAAATGACTGGCACATTGCTGACCAGCCCCCCGAATTCTGGAATCAGTACAAAACTGATTTCGCACCGGGCACGCATGTGAGAATTCACCCTCTTCTCGACTGGACGGAACTGGACCTGTGGGAATACATTCAGAGAGAGGAAATTCCCATGGTATCTTTGTATTTTGATAAAGGAGAGGGTCAAAGATACAGGTCCTTGGGCTGCTGGCCGTGCACCCATCCGGTAGCATCAAGTGCCGGCACAGTTGCAGAAATTGTGGAGGAACTGAGGTCAGGTAAATTTGCCAACATTGCCGAGAGAAGCGGAAGGGCACAGGATAAGGAAGACGGCGGTGGTTTGGAAGAATTACGAAAGTCAGGGTATATGTAATTATCAGCAATAACGTGCAATATACCAGGATCCAGGCAATCATTATCAATTGTGGGGGGGTGGCTATAAACAATGCAAGATACATTTGACAATATGAACATAGTTATCGTGGGCCATGTTGACCATGGGAAGAGTACTGTTATCGGCAGACTCCTGGCAGACACCAACTCACTGCCTGAGGGAAAACTGGAACAGGTCAGGGAAACCTGCCGCAGAAATGCAAAACCTTTTGAATATGCCTTTTTACTGGATGCCTTAAAAGAGGAACAGACCCAGGGAATAACAATTGACGCTGCCCGGGTTTTTTTTAAAACCCCAAAAAGGAAGTATATTATAATAGATGCTCCAGGGCATATTGAGTTTTTAAAGAATATGGTTACCGGGGCCGCCAGGGCAGAAGCCGCCCTGTTAGTCATTGATGCCAGGGAGGGTGTTATGGAAAACTCCAAAAGGCACGGCTACCTGTTATCAATGCTGGGTATCAGGCAGGTTGTTGTATTGGTGAACAAAATGGACCTGATTGAATTCAACCAGGCGGGATATGAGCAAATTGTGTTGGAGTACCAGGCTTTTCTCTCTGAAATAGGTGTGGAGGCAGGCGCATTTATTCCAGTGAGCGGTTTCACCGGAGACAATGTGGCCACGGTTTCCGATAACATGCCATGGTATCAGGGAGAGACAGTACTCCAGAAATTAGATATGCTGGAAAACAGGAATGATAGCCAAAATCAGGTTTTCAGGATGCCGGTACAGGGCGTCTATAAGTTTACTGCCGGTGGAGATGACCGGCGGATAGTTGCTGGGACAATTGAAACCGGAAAAATTAAGACCGGGGATGACGTGATTTTTTACCCCAGTGGTAAAAGAACCAAAGTAAAGTCTATCGAGCGGTTCCATGCCCCTGAAATGACGGAGGATGCAGCCGGGAGCGCCACAGGATTTACTCTTGAAGAACAGATTTATATCACCAGGGGGGAAATGGCATGTTTAGCCGGAGAAACACGGCCTGAGGTCTCTGCAAGGTTGAGGACAAAACTCTTTTGGCTTGGGAAAAATGACCTCACCAAAGAGAGAAGATACCAGATAAAGCTGGGAACTCAAAAAGCAACTGCAAAACTTGAAGAAGTGATTACTGTCCTCGATGCTTCCACCTTAGCCACGACAAGCAGGCAGTGTGTGCAAAGGCATGAGGTAGCGGAAGTAATATTAAGACTTGATAAGGAGATTGCCCTTGACAAAGCAGAGAACCTGACAGAAACCTCGCGATTTGTCATTATTGACAACTATGAAATATCTGGTGGCGGAATTGTTGCAGATGTATTAAATGAAGAGGGTGACAGGTCAGGGGAATCCCGGGTAAAATGGGTTGAAAGTCCGGTGACCAGAGAAGAAAGAACGGTGAGGTATGCTCAAAGACCTGTGTTAATTATTATTTCCGGTTATAAGAACGTAGAGAAAAAGCACTTTGCCGGTTATTTCGAGAGAGGGCTGTTTTTGGAGGGAAGAACTGTTTACAGCCTTGACCCCAGTGAACTGGGCCCGGTAGTGGGACGAGATGCCATGCCGGAACTCCTGGCTCAGGCAGCAAATATACTGTTAAACGCCGGAAATATAGTTATTGCACCTGTCGAGGCTCTAAAAAAGGGCGAAATTAAAATTATTAATTCTATAATATGTTCTCAGGAAACCAAATTGGTCTGGGTTGGCGATACCTCAGCCGCAGACATTCAGATAGATCTGCATGTTGAGGAAGACGAAAATAAGGAAAATGTGTATCTGAAATTCAGAAAAATGTTATTGGATTCCGGGGTGATTTTTGATTAAATGAAGCGCATCGTTAAAATAATGCACACAATTGCTAAAATAATGCACTTGATATTGAAGGCGAAATCTGTTAGACTATAAAAGTCATTGTTAAAAGTACAGTAGCTTTACGGGCGAATGTATACCATTCGCTCCAAAATTAGTTAAAGTGCACAGGCATTTATTTACCAGTTGACCTGAATGGGCCGGGTATGGTAGGATGTAAATCCGGGCCTGAGA
>JAENZJ010000005.1:100633-160997 GCA_016841325.1 Thermincola carboxydiphila | reverse complement strand
TTCATCTTTGCTGCAAATTCTGAAATGAAGTCATTTACTCTGGCTAAGTTCTCCATTTCCGTCCCTCCTGTCCTGAAGTGGCGTTAACCGCCCACCCTATATTGGCTGGAAGCAAGCCGGAGCATGAATACGTATACCAGGCTGCTTAAACGGTTTAGTGACTGTATAATGTCAGGCCTATCCTGCCCTTCCGGCTGGCCGTGAAATGCATCCAGTGCCGCTAATTCAAGTTCCCGGACCTCTGTCCGCAGCAGGTTCAGCTGGGCCATAAGCTTTCCATTCCCCGGCTGGGGGAAAATGTGAGATATACCGAAAAATCTGTCCGGATGCTGGGACTGCTCCCGAATTTCTGCCTGAGATAAACCGTGAAAATCCAAAGGGTCCAGGGGCTGTTCCCTTACCTCGGCACTCATAATCTGCATGAGATATTTCAATACTCCGGCAAGGTCCCGGGCCATTTCCCTGTATCCATAACCTTCTACATCAATGATAATCCCTATTAAAAGGGCCTGCAGGTAATCAAGCTTTCCCCTGAACCTGATCCGCGGATGGCTCTTGGGGACAAGTTTTTTACCATTGATATGGGTCATGTGTTCCGGTTTCTCCATGGGCTTTTGACCACCCAGGCTTGGGTGCCCGTAAGCACTGTCCCGGACAGCCAGAGGAGTTGTTCCATCCTTTTCCGGTTCAGTTCGCGTACCATCCGTTTCGGCACGTGTACCCGCCATCCCGGCTTCTGGATCAATATTTTGCGTGTCAGTCACTATTTTAATCCTGCGCTCATTAAGGAACTGCTGTGCCGAAGGTGTCAGCCTGGTTCCTGCAGGCATCCGGTAAGAGGTGAATTCAGCTTGCTGGTACTGGTCCCTTAATTCTGCTTCAGTAATTACCCTCATTTTTCAAAACCCTCCCCGGTGAAACTCTGCCTGTTTCCAATTAACCTTCATAGTCCCTTGGATTACGGGCTACTGCGATAACCGTATCCCGGAATGCTTCTGTGGCAGCCTTGCAGGCGCTCTGGGAGCCTGTCAGCAGTCCGCCGCCAAAGTTTGTTTCACTGGGAGGTCCGTACCAGACCGCCATCCTGACATCTGCTGCCTTTAAAGCCGCATCGATACCATAAATTGATTCCAGGGGCGGCGCTATCAGGTATGCCAGGGACTCCCCTTCGGCAATACCGGCAACTTTCGACAGGTAGGAACCGGTCCGGGAGATAGTATGGGCATAAAAAGCCAGCTGGTCCTCCGGGTCGGCAGAATAGAAGCATGCTTCCTCATTTATACACTGGATGGCAGCCGCCACTCCGGCCTTAATTTCTGCTGGGTCCGGACCGGCCAGAATTCCGATGAATTCTCCTGACAGCGGGCCTGAAGCATGGGCGGCTCCCGCATAAAATGATTTTGCATAAACAGCTTCCACCACTGCTTTTTTGGTTGCTTCATCCAGTGCTGTATAACCCACATCATCTATGCTGCAGGTAAATAAACCTATACTTCTCTGGTCGGGAGACAATTTCAGGTTTTCCGCCAAATCCCTCGATACATTTGGGATAATTTTTACTGCCAGAACACTTGCTTTGATGGGGTCCAAAACTCCCATATTTCTCTACCTCCTTGGATTAAATAGTCATGCCCCGGTATTCTCAAAAACCAGTGTTTTTACCACCACAGGTACCACTCTTCCTCCCATAATGGGTTTGCCGATATCTATATAATCACCTTCGCTGACCTCTACCTGGTCAATACATACAATGTCCGCATCCCCGCCCAGCTTCAACTGAAGGGTCTGGCCAAGTACCTTGGCACAGTCCCGGAACAACACCACAATTAAAGGCTTACCACTGGCAATATGCTCTGCCATGCCCCCGGCAATCCCATCTGCCAGGTCCTGTATAGCTCTAAATGTGATAATGCGTGGTCCTTCCATAGCAATAGCCACAGTTTCAGATGAACCGTCACCGGTCACCCTTTGCACCGCACCCTGAATCCCGGCCGCTATTTCTCCGGGCAGCTCCGGCAGTTCCCCGGCAAACGGGGAAACCACAGCGATATTCCGCATAGGTAGCGCCGTTTCCGAGACCGTGATGGTACTGCCGCTTAGATTTACCGAGTGTGCCCCTGCTCCGATAACTGTTGCCCTGATGGTTTCCCCCGGTCTTTCCGGAACAATGCCCCGGGAAGAAAATACCTGGTTAACTGCCCAGCCCAGCAGGGGGCCAATGTCTCCATACCGGGTAACCTGAGTTACTGATATTGGCGTAAAGCCGTCATAAACAAAATCAGCCACCCCGCCTGACAACATGATTTCCTCCACATGGTAATCCAGGGTTAAAGGAGGAGTCATCATCAATTCCCGGGTTAATTCCGAATGTTTTTTTGATACTGCTGACTCAACTACACACTCAGCCATTATCAAAGCTATTTTCTTTAGTTCTTCAATGTCTGCCCGGTCACCGGCCTGCCATGACAGTCCACACGTCTTCAGCACCGCTCTGGCAGGTTCGGAAATATATGTGATTTTATCGCCGTTCTTTTCAAACTCCAGGAGATGGCCGCCAATATTTATGCACGCGGTATCAATCACCCGGCCTTCCTCAAACACGGCAATATTTGACGTCCCTCCGCCAATATCAATATTTGCAGTAACCCGGTGCCTTTGTTTGGAATAAGCCGCAGCACCCGATCCCTTACCGGCCAATACCGATTCCAGATTTACCCCGGCAGTTGCCACAACAAAATCACCGGCCAGTCCGGCCATTGAATCAGCTATCTTTTTTGCATTTTCTTTTTTTGCCGTTTCACCGGTAATGATAACCGCTCCGGTATCAATTCTGTCAGGTGACAGGCCGGCCAGGTGGTATTCTTTGGCCACTATTTCAGCAATAGCCCCGGAATCAACTGTTTCGCGGCTCTGCAATGGTGTAAAGTAAATTCCGCTGCGGTACAGCACTTCCTTGTCGGTTATTTCCATACGCGGTATGGATGAGCCGGGGGCAATATTTTTAATGGTTAAACGGCTGATGACCAGCTGGGTGGTAGTAGTCCCGATATCTATACCCACACTTGTGATAATCATTCTGACAGTGCAACTCCGGAAGCCTTATTCTCCAAAACTGTTTTGATTATCCCCGCAAGATGCGCACCGGCTTCTGCGGCAGGGGTACCACCCTTATGAATATTACTGAACACAGTCCTTTCACTTTCCAGCATCCCGCGCCGGGGATTATAGGCAAGGTAAGCGCTTAAACTTTCGGCTGTACCCAGTCCGGGCCTTTCGCCGACTAAAACAACCGCAACATTGGGTTTAAGCTCCTCACCGATTTCATCCATAATGGCCACCCGGCCGTATTTTACAAACAGGGGTGAGCCGGTGTTCTTTATGCCAAGGGCTGCTAATCCCTGCATCAGTGCCGGATAAATGTCCGGGACATTTGTTTCCACAGCAGTACTCGAAAGACCGTCGACCACAACAATCTGGACATCGCTTTCTTTGGTTCCCTGCTTCCGCAGCAGCTCGAGACTTTCTGCAGACAATTTCCTGCCCAGGTCGGGTCTTGTGAGGAATTCGTCTTTATTGCTACAGGCGCTCTGCAGTTTGATTAAATTCATTTTTTCCACAAACTCATCAGAGACATCATTTAATACAGCATCCTGTGCAGTAGCATGGTCTGCCCGGAAACGCAAAATTGTATCAGTAAGCGGTCTGGTTCCGGAGCGCCATACCCCGATCCGGGCCGGTGTAGTCCGCTTCATGTCCCGGTAGAAACTTGGATTCACCGGATTAGGAACATTTAGCTGCTGCTTTAAATCAACTTCCGTAATATCGGGAAGTATTTTCCCGGAATCGGCGCCGTCTGCTTCAATCGTCCTGTTGCCGGCTGACGCTGCAGTCTCCACAGCTTTGCCGTTTCCATTATTTATTTCATTTAAAACCTGTTCAATAATTAGTTTTATGGTGTCTTCCATGGCCATATTGTTTCACCTACCTTGAAAATATTGTGGCATCACCGGCACGGGATGTCAGTCTGCCATTAACCATAATTCCCATACTTTCCAGCCACACCTCAAATTCCGGGAGCGGACGAAGCCTGAGAACCTCTCTTAAGGCAGCCACATCATGATAACTGGTACATTGATAATTCAACATAACATCATCACCCATGGGAATTCCCATAAAATAATTACATCCGGCACTTCCCAGCAGGATTGCCAGGTTTTCAATATCATTCTGGTCTGCCTTCATGTGGTTGGTGTAGCAGGCATCACAGCCCATGGAAATACCGGTCAGTTTCCCCATAAAATGGTCTTCCAGACCTGCTCTGATTACTTGTTTGGAATCATACAGGTATTCGGGGCCGATAAAACCGACAACCGTATTCACCAGGAACGGGTTATAATGCCTGGCAAGGCCATAACACCGTGCCTCCATGGTAACCTGGTCTGCATCATGGTGAGCATCTGACGACAGTTCCGACCCCTGGCCGGTTTCAAAATACATGATATTGGGACCGGTGGCCTTTCCTTCTTTGAGGCCCAGTTCATAAGCCTCATCCAGGATTTCCTTGTTTATCCCAAAGGCCTGGTTTCCCTTTTCACTTCCGGCAACAGACTGGAACAGGCAGTGAATGGGGGCACCCTTTTTCAATGCTTTGACCTGTGTGGTTATATGGGCCAGTACACAAATCTGGGTCGGAATATTCCACTCATTGACAAAATTGTACATGCCCTCAAGATTCCTGATAGTTGCCTCCAGTGAATCATCCACCGGGTTCAGTCCGATAACAGCATCACCCACACCATAGGCCAGGCCTTCCCTGATACTGGAAAGTATGCCCTCAGTGGAGTCAGTGGGATGGTTTGGCTGGAGCCTGGAAGCCAGGGAGCCCGGTAACCCGATAGTGGTATTGCAGTGGGCAGTAATCCGGATCTTGGATGCTCCCAGGACCAGGTCCAGATTACCCATAAGTTTTGTCACAGCGGCAACCATTTCCGAGGTCAGGCCCCGGCTGACACGGCGCAGGTCAGCTCCGGAGGTGTTGTTGTCCAGGATATATTCCCTAAATTCTGCAACTGACCAATTTTTAATTTCACCATATATTTCTTCATCAACATCACTGTCAATTATTCGGGATACCTCATCTTCTTCCAGTGGAACAACCGGATTCTTCCGTAGTTCTTCCAGAGTCAGCCGGGATAACACGTGCTTTGCTGCAATTCTTTCCTGAGCGCTTTCTGCAGCAATGCCGGCCAGTGTATCACCTGATTTAATTTCATTGGCTTTGGCCAGGACTTCTTTTACACTCTTAAAACTATAGGTCTGTCCAAAAAGCCGGGTTTTGAGTATCATTGCCATCTGCCCTCCCTGTCAGGATAAAGTAGTGATAATTGGGGCAGCCAGGTTTCGGCCGGAGAAAGTCGGTTGGTCCTCTCCCCGGCCCTGGCCTGACTGTTAGTCCAGTTCATCCAATATGCCAAATTCTTCTTCAAAAGGCCTGAGGTTTTTTCTGCCGGCAACAGCATACCAAACCAGGGCAATTGCATAAATGACTGCTACCCACTTAATTGCGGTAACATTATATACAACAACACTGTACAGGCAGAACAGACCGGTAATCATACTGATTGCTCCAACAAGGTTTCCGTAAGCCACCTTAAATGGCCGCTTCAGGTCAGGCTCATTTTTCCTCAGCATAAAGAAGCTTACCAGGCTGATAAGATATAAAGCCACTGCACCAAAAACGGCTACCGTAATTACCACAGCAGTCAGACCGGTCAATACGGCGGCAATTCCTACAAGGCCGGGCACCAGTAAGGCCCAGTGAGGGGTATGGTACTTTGAGTTAATACTGGCGAGAAACTTGGGCAGATACCCTGACCTGGCCATAGCATAGGTCTGCCTGGAGTATCCTACAACAATTCCGTGCAGTGAAGCTATCAGGCCAAACAATCCGATAAAGTTAACCAGAAGTACAATAAAGCTTTTTTCACCAAATACATTGGCTAAAGCGATAGGCAGAGGAAAATCTACGGCAGAAACTAAATTGTAGTCTGCGATTCCTGCTGTCAAAAAGAGGGTCAGCAGCATCATGATAACCAGTGTCAGCATACCACTTAAAAAGCCCTTGGGGATATCTTTTCTGGGGTTAACCATTTCCTCGGCAGCCATGGCGCCGCCCTCAATGGCCAGATAGAACCAGATGGCAAAAGGAATAGCTGCCATAATGCCTTCATAGCCCTGGGGAAGTATCGGGGCCTGAACTACCATATCCCAGTTAAAGTTCGGGAATGCAGCAACCCAGAATATTACGAGACCAACTAAAGCAATAATCGTTACAATTAATTCAAAAACAGCTGATGTCTTCATTCCCAAAAAGTTGATAAAAATGAAAATCAGAAAAGCAGCTACAGCAGCCGGAAGCGCCGGGATGGCGGGAATCATGTAATTGATGTATCCACCGACAGCCAAAGCGATGGCGGGGGGAGCAAACACGAATTCAACAAGACAGCTGATCCCGTTTAAGTACCCCCAAAACGGGCCCAGTGCACGCCTTGCATATGCCGAAGGACCACCGGCATGTGGAATCATTGTTGCCAGCTCAGAATAACAAAAGATAAAGGTGGCATAAAATATTACGACCGGAATTGTTGCAATTGCCAGTCCAATCGGACCGCCGGCCCCAAAACCATAGCTCCAGCCAAAGTAGTTTCCTGAAATAACAAGACCAACAGCGAGCGCCCATAAATGAATCGGCTTAAGAGATCTTACCAGTTTACCATCTTCAGTTTTAGTTTTTTCTTGGCTAATAACCTCACCAGTCTGAGACATTCATCTTCCTCCTTCTTAATGTATATAGTTATTTACCTGTAGTGAGCCTCCAACCCCTCCTTTCCGGACAAAAAAGGCCCCTAATCCAAACCTCGGTTAAGAAGTAAGGATTAAAGGCCCTTTTGCCTTATATTTCTTTTGAGAAAACAATCAGAAAATCAATGTTTAACCCGGAATTTAAAATGAATCTCTAATTCTGATGTTTTTTTGATTTTTTTATAATTTGAGTTGCCAGTTGTGCAACAGTAATCCGGCGGTCCATGGCTGTTTTGACCAACCAGTTGTGGGCATCATATTCGGAAACACCTTTTTCTCTAGCCAGCCATGACCTGGCATGGGCAATTATTTTTTGCATTTCCAGTGAATTACGTGCATTCTGCAGTTTATCCCTGATTTCCTGCATTTCCTTCCATCGTGAAAAAGTAATCTGAACCGCCGGCAGCAGGTCCCGCTCGGAAACAGGTTTCACCAGGTAATTAAACACATGTACCTTTTCTGCCCTGTTAATAAAATTCTGCTGACTGTAAGCAGTAAGGATGATTACAGGAATATTTAAGGAATGCATTGCCTGGGCTACTTCCAGACCATCCATACCAGGCATTTTAATATCGACCAGGGCCAGGTCAGGATTTAACTGCCTGGCAAGTTCCACTGCTTTTTGGCCATTATTGGTATCTGCACAGACAAAGTGTCCGGCAGTCTCCAGCATTTCCTTTAAATCCATCCTGGTCAGTGATTGGTCTTCCGCGATAAGAATTGACAGCCTTTTCATAATAATTCTCCCTTGGTCCGGGAATAAAGACAATAATCAAGACTTATTTATCCCAGTTTATTTTGTCCCTGACTGAAGATATTATTTCCCCACAAAAAAAGCCCTTAATCCCATTCTTTATCAAAAACTTCAAAGCATAGGACCAAAGGCGCTTTTGCCTGAATATTCCTTTGTATTAATACCGCTGGAGATTCCTTTTCAGTATTCTTCTGCACTTTTTAAAAAAATCCTTCTTAATACAAAAAATTTTTTTAATTTTTTTCAGTACTTATCCCCGGCGTATTTGGGAAAACAAACCATGGCACAGGTATTTCCGTCTTTTTTCTCCAAACGGAAAAAACCTTCGAGTTCATTTTGGACAAGTGATTCAATAATTTGCATTCCCAGTCCCTTTTTCTGTACAAAAAAAGGCTGTCCCTGCAATTTCTCACCACTGTCACAGACAATTAAGTTTATCATTCCGTTTCTTTCAGAAAGAGAAATAAATATATGGCCTCCATCATCACTTATTCCGTGCTTTATACTATTGGTAACCAGTTCATTAATTATTAATGCCAGCGGAATTGCCTGGCTGCTGGATACGTTGACAGAAACCCCTTCTACTTTGGTGTGTATTTTCCCGCTGTTTAATTCCAGGCTTTCAAGCACCAAACCCAAAATCCGCTTACAAAACTCCTTCAGTTCAGTGGTATCCCAGTCCTGTACCGCAAAAACCTCATGGACCAGGGCAATTGACATAATTCTGTTTATACTGGCCGCAAACTCGGTTTTTACAGTGTCCGATTTTGACCTCCTCATTTGCAGCCTCAGAACTGCTGCAATATTTTGCAGATTGTTCTTTACGCGATGGTGTATTTCCCTGATAATAATACTCTGGGTATTCAGTTTCTGTTCCTTTTTTTTCAAATCTGTCAGATCCTGGGTAGAAACGGCACAGCCGCTTAACTTACCCTCATCAATCAGGGGATATGACTGAAAACGGTAACAGCGGTCTTCTTTATAAATTTCCACCGGGTTTTTCAGGTGTTCTAACACATCTGAAATAGAAAAACAGCTGGCGAATAATATCAGAAAACTTGACCCAAGAGCTTCTTTCCCGGTAATCTGGGTAAATATCCCGGAAGCATTCTTGTTGGCATAGGTAATTTTCCCATGCTTATTGAGAATAAATATTCCGTTGCCAATCCAGGCCTCAAAATTTTTCTCATTAACCGAGAGAGACATAAGGGTACTGCTTAATTTCTCGGCAGTATAACTCAATAAGCCGACCTTTTCTTCCTGCTCCAGCTCTTTGGATATGTTTCTTTCCATTATTAGGACGCCAATTGTTTTTTGTTCCTCATTTTTAATAGGGACTACAGTTTGGGCAATGGGAACCCCTTCCTGGCTGATACCGCGGAAATCACGGTTAATTTCACCTGTTTTAAGTGTATGATAAACGGCAGGCTCATTGTAATGGTAAGCCAACTGGCCCACGACACTGGCAGAATAAAGTGAGTGTTCCGGTGGTTTGGCCCATGCCAGGACCACCGCATCCTTTTTGTTTTTTGTAAGTGCATCGACAAAGGTATCGTTTCCTGTAAGTTCCGATATGCGCGGCAAATTGACCGACACCCGCTCCAGGATGTTTATATCAGATTCCGACAGCTCTGTGAATTTTTTGCAAAGTCTTTTCAACTCATTCATTTAGTTCACTGCCTTTGCCTAATTGATTTCTTATGGTATTCTATCAGTCCTGATTATAATCCTGCACGGTTTTTCGATGCCCATAATTTTCCGATAGATTTAGTACTCAAAAATTATTTTTACCCGAACATATGTTCTTTATTTTTGCCCAATTTTATGTTATAATATACCCAGGCCTGTTTAATTTCTCACAAAATACATTATGAGGGAGGACAAGTAATGGACGAAAGAGGTATGTTGGAACTCTTATTACAAAAGGTTTCCGGCATGGAGACCAATTTATGTGGGGTAAAATCCGAAATCACCGACATCAGGTCTGACATAACAGACATAAAATCTGAAATGGCCGATATGAAGTCTGAAATGACCGATATGAAGTCTGAAATGACCGATATGAAGTCCGAAATGGCCGATATGCAATCCGAAATAGCCGATATGAAATCCGAAATGGCCGATATGAAGTCTGAAATGACCGATATGAAGTCCGAAATGGCCGATATGAAATCCGATATCACCGGCCTGAAGTCCGATGTCAGTGACATCAGGTCAACTCTCAATGAACATACGGAGCTTCTTAACGCTTTGGAACACCGGACAGAGGAAAACGCCGCTCAGCTTACTGCAATTTCAGAAACTACTAATTACAACAAGGGTTGTATTACCCGCATTCAAAGCGATATTAGTTCCATGAAGGAGGAACTGGGCAAGCATAATACCCTTCTGGAACTCCTGTCTGCCCGCTCCCTGAAACAGGAGGCAGATATAGTTTATGTAGAGAAACTGCTCAAGTTGTCTAATATGTAATAATTCTGGACTGTGCTCTGACATAATTTTGTGTTAAAATTGAGTAGTGGCTGATATTTTCCTACCGGAGGAATATATCAGCCACTACTTTGCTTATATGAAATTAATTTTAACAAAAAACTCTTTCAGCTTATTTATAAATTATCTCTACGCGATACCCGGCAGGAATTGCCGGTGATGATTGATGGCCTGCACCGCCGTAGAACCACAGCAGCGCCTTGCGCGTCCCCTTGGTAAAGGTTACTTTGTAGAAATCAGATCCCATATCCGGAGGCCGGTCATATGACCATCCCCGGACTGACATTTCCGGCTCATAAAAATCCCAAACCGAGCCGGCGGAAATATCATTACTCCGTTCTGATACCACTACTTTCCCGGTATCCAAGAACTCTGCCGGCATCCATGATTCTCCTGCCCATATACTTGCCTTCATGGGAGTTGACCAGAGCACTCCCCCCAATAATGGGATGTCCTCAGGTACAGACGAAACAATTGTTACACCATGACCCTGGCTGTGGCAGGCTGCACATTGCAGGTCACCTGTATTAACTGCATTTGTTACCGATGAAGTAGAACTATCGTGACAGGTACTGCAGTTCAATCCCAGGTCAGGCCTGTTTACAATGTGGTCAGCGGTCAGGGTTGTGGAATGACAATCCCTGCATGCCGCGTCAAGACTGTTAGTATGAGCGGTTTCATGGTCGGCAGTATTCCCGTGACAGGCAGTACATGACAAGTTATTATCTGTAATAGCCTGTTGTACAAGGGGGTCACTGCTGCTATGACAGGTCTGGCAGCTGTAATCTGTGCCACTTCCCTCTCTGTAGACATTATGCTCCTTTGTTAAATCAGACATGTGGCAGTTCGAGCAGTCACTGCCGAGTTTGGCAAAACTGTGCAGGACTTCATTAGAACTATGTACAGCAGCGGAGTTATGACAATTTGAACACGGAGTATTTTGTACAGGCGGCGGCCAATAAGTTGTGTGTGCTGAGTGGCACTCACCGCAATCAGAGCCATGGCAGCTGCTGCAGTCTTGTACCGCAAGGTGTCTCTGTTCTATGGCTGCACCTCCCTCGTGACAGGTGAGACAATTAGTGTAATCAACAACCATGTCATAATAGTTTACGCCAAATTGCCATGATTCCTGCCGGCTGTTTCCTGAGATATCAAAAACATTGATCACTACAGAATGTAATCCATCACTCAAGTCAGTATCAGGAACAGCATATATTGTACCGGAAACGACCGAATCCTCAATATCAGGTATGAAGGCGGCATCAAGTAAAACCCGGTCTACACTTATTGTGGATTTTTCCAGATCTATGCCCAGAGAATCAGCAACCCTGGCAGAAATAACCGGTCTGGTTGCTGCTGTTCCCATCATTGGCGGCGGCAAGAGGTCACTTACCACCGGCGGGCCCGGATCACGGATATAGAACTTCCAGTTGACTGATGAAGAATTGCCATAACTGTCGTGTGCCAATACTGCTGCAGTATAATCACCGTAGGCAAGGGGGGCTTCAGGTACATATGAAACTGTCCCGTCAGCCGGGTTATAAGAGCCAACCTGTTTCCCGTTAAATGTCAGTGAGATATTTTGGGTATTCAACCCATTTTCATCAATAATTTTGGCAGATATCACCGGAAAGAAACTGCTGATAGTCGCCTCCGGTGCAGGTGATAACAGGGTTACCTGCGGCCCTGTCGTATCTTTAATGTCAAAACTCCATGAACCGGTTGTGAAATTCCCAAGTTTGTCACTACACCTTAACTCCACATTGACAGTTCCCTGGGGCAGGAGTTGGGGTACCTGGTAACTGACCACACCCGTGTTTATATCATAGGAAAAGTTAACCTGACTCCCGTTTAAACTTAAATTGACAGTTTCAGTGTCAATGCCGTTGGTATCCGCCAGCCTGGCGCTAATAACAGGAGTCCCGTCACCTGTTTCGTTTCCATCCGCCGGGGTCTGTTGACTAATCAGGGGGCCCTTTGTATCAGAGACAGTGAATGTAAAACTGTCTTCGGTTAAATTGCCGAGACGGTCTTTTAGTTTATAGTAAATGGTATGTTCTCCGTTTTTTAATTCCGGCAGTTGGCCCACAATAACACCTTTGGTATAATCATCACCTACCCGCTCCTTATACCATTCGCCTGTACAGGTGTCCTGAACATCCTTATACAGGCCATCCCAGGTAATACTGGTTGCTACAGCCTGCCCGTCAACTTTAACGGTAACATTGGGATCAAGCTGGCTGGAATCACTAAATCTCAGGCTGAACTGCGGTTTGGCGTTATCGGTTATGCTTCCCGGGGCAGGAGACAAATCAGTTACAGCAGGTCCGGCAAATTCCACAGTAAATGTCCAGGAAGCCGAACCCTTATTCCCCTGGAAGTCATAGACAAACATGCTTACACTATGCTGTCCCTGGCTTAACCCGCCTGCCGGGGTGTATGACACTTTACCTGTCTGCCCGTTATACTGCACAGTATGGCTGCTGTCATCAATCTGCAGATAGACAGGATTGACTATGCCGCTGATATCACTGACAGCTGCTTCAATAAGGGGGGTACCTGTACTCACTGCACCACCGTTTGGCGGTGTCAGGCCGCTGATTGCAGGTGGTGTTTTTTCATTGACAGTAAAACTCCATGAACTTGTTGTTGTATTGCCAAAGGCATCAGATACAGTTAAATTAACAGGATATGTCCCGTTCTTCAGGGTTTCTGTTACTGTATAGGTTACAATTGATGTGATGGGGTCATATACCGCCGGAACAGGATTTCCGCTGAATACAAGGGAAACACTGCCGGGGTCAATCGTGCTGTTATCACTCACCTTGGCCCTGATGACAGGCCTTGGATCAGTGATTTCATTGGCTGGGGTCTGCTGACTTACCTGGGGGGCCTGGGTGTCAGAAACGGTAAAGGTATAACTGGCTTCTGTCACATTGCCCAGGCGGTCCTTCAGGTTATAGTAAATCGTGTGTTCTCCTTTGTTCAATTGCTGCAGCTGGGCGGTAACAATACCTTTGGTATAGTCATCACCTATCCGTTCCTTATACCATTCACCTGTACAGGTGTCCTGGACATCTTTGTACAGGCCGTCCCATGTAATGGCGGGGGTAACCGCCTGTCCGTCAATTTTGACAGTTACATTGGAATCAAGTTGTGCCGGATCATTAAACCTGAGGCTGAATTGGGGAGTATTACTGTTAACAGTGCTTCCGGGTACTGGAGATAACTGACTCACTTCCGGACCGGTTGAGTCTCCTTCAGCGTCAACTCCATAAACCCATCCGGAAATCGATATTAACAGCGCTATCACTAATACCCAGGTAATGTTATGCTTAGCAGGCACGCTTTCCACCACCTTTCCCAAACTGCACTCAATGGAATTCCCCCTTTAACTTGTTAAACTTTTCCTTAATTAAATATATTATACTACTCATCCCAGTACTACTCAATAATTATGACAAAAAATGCCAGAAAAAAATTAAAAACAAAGTTTCTCTGGTTAATCAGACAAACAAACAACTGGGCGGCCTGTGTCAGGCAGCCCAGTTATGGTCAAATGCTATTATTTGTACCAGACCTCAACCCTGTATCCTGCATCGGGACCGGTACCGTCCCTGTTTTCTGTGTTAAAACAGTTGACTGTAGTAAACCGGCCTTCCTTCTCAAATTCTGCCGTGAACTCAACTGCACCTGCGGCTGGTGCGCCGGCTTTCAGTGTCCAGCCCTGAGCAGTCATTCCATCATTATAGAAGGCCCAAAGGCTCTCTGCGGTAACATCGGAGCGCCTGTTGGAGATTACTACCTGACCATTTTCATAACCCCCCGGTATTGAGGATTCACCCGTAAATATAGCAGCTTCCATAGGCAGACTCCATCCAAATCCCGGGGCAACGGGAATATCGCCAGGGACGCTGTCTGCAAAAAGCAGGTTATGTCCGTCAGTGTGGCATCCGGAGCAATTCAGCCTGCCGGCAGCAATTGTTCTCTGTGCTGCTTTGCCTGCTGCACTGCCGTGACAGGTGTCACAGGTATATCCTTTATTTGGGTTGGTAATCTCATTATCCAGGTGTTCCCCGGTCAGGGACTCCGAGTGACAGGTGAGGCAGTTCTCGTCAAGTCCCCATTTGCCATTAGTGCCGCCGGTATGGACTGTTTCATGGTCAGCACTTTCATGGCAGGCCGTACAGTTGGAATCCCTGTTACTGATAGCTTCCTTAACCATGGCATCTGAAGACATATGGCAGGTATCACAGGTCATGGCATTTCCTGATGCATCTGTCCTGTCAGGACCATTATGTTCGTCTGTCAGAATCCGGGAATGGCATTTTTGACAACCTTTGGTATCAGAAATATGGGCATCATTAATAGGATGTTTAATAAAGTCAATATTTTCAAAGGTCGAGTATCCGTCCCCGGTATGCCGCCAGGTAAAGAATTTCTGATATTCACCGCGGTTGTCATTGTGACAGAATGAGCAGTAATTCAGGTAACCTGATGTCCAGGTTTTTTCTGTATGGCACATATAACACTTCTCAACAACGGGGTGACTACCGCCCAGACTTGGTGTCTCTTCAGCGTGACATGAATGGCAGGTATCTTCATCAAGAGGTACTAGGGGCATATCCGGGTAGTCCGGGCCCAGGTCAGTGTCAACAATGAAGTCCCATTCACCGGTACCTGCATTGCCCAATACGTCATAAACTGTAAATGTTACCGTATGCCTGCCGTCTTCAAGTTCATTGGGAATCCGATAAGTAAACCTGCCACTGGTGTTGACTCCGGTGGTTCCGGGATAAACCGGGTCAAGCTTAATTATTACCGGCTCCTGTCCGTCTATGCTGACCTGAGCATTTCCAAAAGAAGACGGATCGGTGATACTTCCTGAACCGTCAGGCTTTAGTGCATAGTTATCTGACCAGAAGGTAATTAACTGCGGTGTTTTTGTCCCTGTGACCTCATCCGGAGTATACTTCTCCAGGGAAGGAGGAACTTTTACCGTAAAATTCATGGTTGTGCTGATATTTGGACTGACACCGTCTTTAGCAGGGATAGTAATCTCAATTGTGTGGTCACCGTCACCCAAAGGCTCTGTTGTATAGGTCAGTGTATATTCAGGACTGGCACCAAATACTTTGGGCCGGTGTTCAACACTCCATGAACCGCAGGAATCATAGTAATAAGTCGTTGGTATGTACCCATCGATGATGATTCTCGCCATATTGACATCATACTTGTTTTCCAGATCGGTAAAGTGTACTGATACATTTTGCGGTGCGGTATATACAGTACCGGTGGGATACAGATTGGTAAAACCGGTGGCAGTACCCATTACCGAACCGTAAAAGGTCCAGCTCTTGCTAACGGTATTGCCGGCAGCATCGGTTCCTTCAAGGTAAACAGAATGTTCCCGATCATCAGAACAATCAGCAGCGGTATAGGTTAATGTTACAGAGGTTCTCTCACTGTTATCATAAATTATTTCAGGTGTAACAACAGTGTTGTCAATTTTCAGTACAATTGTTTCCATATCTATGGGCGAACCGTTTGGATCAGAAATAGTGGCCTTAATGACTGGAGTAGTGGTAACTATTCCTGTAGGCTGATTGCCGGAAATAACGGGTTTTTGCTGAACCCCAAAAGTCCAGGAATTGGTGGAGATATTACCCAGTGAGTCTTTTGCTTTAACTGTAAGTGTATGCTCCCCATCGGTAAGATATGGATGAACATATGTAAGGGTACCCTCATAGTAGCTGTCAACAACATACCAGCTATAGTCACCACAGGAGTCCCATTCAGTATGTCCCTTATACTGGAAATTTGCCCCAACAGCCTGGCCGTCGACTTCCACCACATGGCCTGATTCCGCAAGTTTCGGAACCGACTTCAGATTGATGCTCAGTGTTGGCTTATAAGTGGTGAAATCCTGCCCGTCATTGGCAAAAGTTGCCTGAGGCCCGGAAGTGGAGACATTGAAGCTCCAGGAAGAACTGGCCTGGTTATCTCCTGTATCTTTAAGAGTTACACTGACGTTATACTTCCCATCTGCCAGCGGGGCGGGCGGTACATAAGATACTAGTCCCGAAGCCGGGTCAAACTGCACTCCTGAAAGGCTTTCCCCGTTTAATACCATTGAGATGGAACTCTCGTCTATCTGCCCGTTGTCTGTGACTTTCACAGAAATTATATCTGCTCCGGCTGCAATGCTGCCATTAGCCGGAGTAAAAGTCGATAAAACAGGTTTTTGGGCAACATTGAAGGTCCATGTCTTTACAACAGTATTTCCCAGACGGTCTGATGCCGCGATTTCCACGTTTTGGACACCATCTCCAAGCCCGGTTGCCGTGCCGGAAATAGTGGCCTGGTCTTCCCCGTCAACCACCCAATAGCTTCCTCCACAGGAGTCATACTCATAGTGCCCGCGGAATCTGATTGAAGACGGAACACTCCGGCCATTGACTTTTATGTAATAATTGGATGATGCAATAAGGTCCGGGTCACTAACCGTAAAAGAAATGTTAACTCTGCCGGAATTAAATTGCGTCCCATCTGCGGGCGAAAATGCCGCAACAATCGGTTCAGAGGATTCCACAGCTATAACGGTGGAGACAACTGATACGACCAGCAGCGCTGCCAAAATAAAAATAATTGCTGCTCTTCGTTTAGATATATTCACCAGATAACCTCCCTTTCTCCCAACAGTTTTTTTAGCTCTGTCAGACTTTTGTAAAGTAAATCCCCCCCCCCGCAAATAGTGATTCAATTATTTTTTCTAATGGTTTTTGCAATGAAGTAACGGAAATGTTTTTAATCAATGGAATTACAAGCTGGAAAGATATTGATATGTTTCCCTCTTGGAATATTATACTATTATTTTTAGTACTACTCAATAATTTCGACAAATGTTACCAATAACCGAGTCATTAATTAGGACAAATATCTGTTAACAGACATAAAAAAAGCACAGATGTTTGTGCTTAATTTGTTGATAAATTATTTAAGCTTGCTGCCGCAATGGGGGCAATAACTTTGTTTTGTCATTGCTCTTTCTTCATCCTCAGCCTTTTGTTTCTCAATTTCCTCCATAAAGGCCGAACCCAATATTCCTGTAGGTAAAGCGACCATGCCTATACCCAGCAGGGCAATAAAGGCCCCCAGCATTTTGCCAGCAGGTGTTATTGGATACACATCACCATAACCAACTGTTGTCAGTGTTGCAATACCCCACCACATAGCTGCCGGAATACTGGAAAACACATCCGGCTGGGCTGAATTCTCCACATAATACATCAGGGAAGATGCAAACACAAGTAATATTCCCACCACTCCCAATGTTATTACCAGTTCTTCCTTCTTATTTTTTATTACCCTGCCCAGCTTCTAAATTGTCAAAGAATAACGGCCCAGTTTCAGTATCCGTAATATTCTCAACATCCGTACAGCCCTTACAAAACGGAAATCAACCCGTGAGTTCAGAGGAATGAAAAACGGAAGGAAGTAAGGCAGTATTGCCACCAGGTCAACAAGGGCCATAGGAGTTAATATATACCTAGCCCTTCCCACAATGGGTGATTTAAATTTCTCTTCAAAGGTGCATGTCCAAATCCTGATTAAATACTCTATGGTGAATATGAAAACAGAGACCATCTCAAACCACTTAAAAAAGGCACCATAAGAAGTGTTAAGAGACTCTACTGTTTCCAGAATAACTGCCAGAATGTTTAGCAAAATAAGGATAAATATTGCCTTATCCACCATGTGGCTAACCTTATCGTCAGGCTCCGCGACTCTTAAAATCTCGTGAAGCCTTCGCCTTACCTGCTGCATACTTTACCTCCCATCTGTTGGCAGTTTTCCCTGACCGGACGGTTCAGCCCATGTATTGCTTACCTTCTAGTAGTTCCGCCATGCCTCCAGATATTGATTTATTACCACCGGTTTCAGCAGGGTATTAACCTGCTCCTCTTCAACAGGACCCTCATCCTCACCAAAAGCCGTAAGGGAATTAAGCATTCCCGGCACCAGATACCTGGTATCGGCATTTAGCTTCCAATCCCCGGGGTCAAGCGGATTCTCCGAGGCAAGGACAAAGCCCCAATTGCCAAAGGAAGGAATATCAACATGATAGGGTAATGCCCTTAGTCCGGCTGCTCTCACCGTATTCACAATGGTCCAGTAAACTTCCCTGGCAAATACCGGGCTGGTTGCCTGCAATGCAGCCTTACCTCCGGGTCTGAGGTGGTTTTTTACCAGGGCATAAAATTCCAGGGTATAAAGCTTATTAAGACTTTCATTGTTTGGGTCAGGAAGATCAATCAGGATGAGGTCATATAGTGTTTGATTATTTTCAAGAAATTTGTATGCATCCTCATATACAATTTCAACCCTCTGATTATCCAGGGAGCCTTCATTTAATTCCCTTATCAGAGGCTCCTCCCTGGCAAATTTGACCATTTTGGGGTCAAGGTCCACCAGGGTTATTTGTTCAACATCCTTATACTTCAGGAGTTCCCTGACCGCAAGGCCGTCACCGCCGCCAAGTATAAGGGCCCGTCCCCTCGGACCGGGGAAGCCTGCCGGAACATGGACCAGTGCTTCATGGTAACGGTATTCATCTGTACTGGAAAACTGCAGATTTCCATCAATAAACAGGCGGACATCTTCTTTGGATTTTGTCAGGGTCAGGCGCTGGTATTCGGTCTGAATTGTCTTAATAATCCTGTCCCGGTAGAGCTTTTGTTCCATACTGAAGGCAAGCCTGTCACCATAACTTATCCCTGTCAGAAGTGCCAGTGAGACAATAAAGGCAGCCAGCCTGAGTCCGGCCGCCTTTTCAATATGTTCCCTGAAACGAATTATTATAAAAAGTGCAATACCGAGGTTCAGCATTCCTATGACAAATGCCCCTCTGACATAACCAAGGTAAGGTACAACTACAAGCGGGACAGCGATACTGCCAAACAGACTGCCTAAATAATCCCAGGCCAGAACCTCTGAGGAGCCTTCCTTCAGAGACCCGATTATCCCGGTCACCATACGCAATAGTACCGGCAGTTCAGTACCCACACAGGTACCCAGCAGAAGGATTATCATATATGCCGCTAATTGATAGAAGCCTGAATATGCATACAGTGTAAACAAAAGGAAAGTTGATGAACCGCCAATAAAAGCAATAACCAATTGGTTTCCGGCAAACCATGTGTAAATATACCGGTCAGTAATATATTTTGAGATATATGAACCAATCCCCATGCCGCTCAAAAAAAGGCCTATAGTAACGGAATACTGCAACACGGCATTACCCAGAAGGTAACTCATATTGGCAGCCAGCAGCAGCTGAAACACTATGCCCGATATGGACACCATTGCTGAAACCACATTCAGTTCCCTGGCCTGTGTGTTTTTCATTAAGAGATGGCTCCCCCAATACTCTGTCCGATTAACAGGAACAAACCAAAAACAAACCAGGCAGCACCCTGATTATGCTCATCTATTGCCCTGCTCAACCTCCATCCGGGAAGCAGCAGGTTGACAAGGTGATAAAGAACGATATTCAATACAATGCCGATGGCGGAGTATTTGACCGCCGCCAGGATGGAATCACTGAATATCATGGAATTGTAAACTATCGTACCTATTGAGAAGAGCAGCCCGGCCATCACTATCCCGATTGCAGGGCTTTTTTCCTTCAGCTCCCGGGTGATATTAAATGCCGGTACCGACAAATCAAAAAGAAGCAGGCCCAGCATACCCATACCAAAACCAACCAGTGCCCAGATAACGGTACTCAGCTCAGGTATGTCCATTATGTTCATAAATGATTACCTCCTGTTACTCAATTATGGTTCAAACTACTGATTACATTATTTCCCCAGGGCAGGCCCGCCTCCCCGTACTGAACTGCTTCTGATCGAGGCCCATCCCGAGCTCAATGCTTTGGCGGTACCGTATTTATATTTTTTGGTCTTAAAGAGGTCATCGAAAATATCATCATCTTCCCACTCATCCTCGAAATAACCGGGAGTATAATTATTGGCGGCATATTCCATGGACATGAGTTCAATAAAACTTACATTTAAATTGTTTTTGTCAGGATACAAGTGAACAAGTCCCTGTGGGTAGGACATCATTACCCGGCCTTTCCCGGAGCTTATCATCCTCTGGGGCTTCTCAAGGTTTGCTATCTCTGAAGCAACAGCAGAAATGTCCTTATCAGCCTGGAACACATATGCAATATCGTCAGGATAAAGCTTGCTGGGGCGGGTATCAATCAGGCTGTACCGGTCGCTTATCATCTGGTCAAGGCTTTGAGGCCCACACCCACCGGCAAGGAGGCTTACTAAGACCAGACAGATTAATAAATACTTTTTCAATTTAAATTCATCACCCTCCCTGTGTTTTTTCTGTATACATGTTACGATACCAGCAAAATGCGGGTTTGTAAATACGCAAATATGATTATAGAATTACAGACCAAAGCCACAGGTATTTGCTCCTGTGGCCATTTGACATTATGTCTGCACCTACCTAATTGCCCCAAATTGTTCCGCCGCCTTCTCCGGTCAGGCCGGTCCACGGGTCAGGCTCCAAGATACCCGTATTGGAATCAGGTGTCCACTCACCTCCGCCTTCAGGGCGGATGACGTTTCCTTCAGGATTAAAGCTCCCGTCAGGCATACCTATGAAATTGGCAGGCCAGACCTTGGCATTAGCCTGTTTCACTATGGTGACAGTCCTGGTCTTACCTTCCCATGCAGTGCTCCATCCGAACCCGTCAGCAATAAACCTTATGGGGAGGAGTGTCCTGCCATTCTGAATAACCGGGGCTACATCCATGGTTATCTGTTTGGGAGTGCACAGGGCACAGCCGGGTTCTACAGTTGATATAATGTTACTGCCTATTTTAAGTTCCTGTCTTACCCCATCCAGATCTATAGTTACCTTTTGTTCATCAGCGTTCCATGCCAGGACCGCCCCAAAGGACTCAGTAACTGCCCTGACTGGTACATAGGTCCTGCCATTGATGATTACCGGTTTTATCCCTCGCCCCGGGTCAATTTCCTTCCCGGCACCGTTTACGTTTATCATCGGGTTATCAATTTGCAGGGAAACTGTGGTCCCCGGACTGTCAATCTGAACATTTACTTCATTTGAGGCTTTTCCTTCTGTCCCGTCAGCAAATACAGGTTTAATTACATATTTGTATGGTATACCAAAAACTATATTGCTGTCAGTATAACTGTTTCCCGTCAAATCGAAGTCAGTCAAAGGTACAGACGCGGCGGTATTATCGTCAGAAGTCCGGTAAATCCGGAACCCCTTAGTCCATGTGTCCGGATCCCAACTAAGAGTCCAAGTCAGCTTGACTACATTGTTTTCTACCATAGCATAAAGACTCATGTTACAAGAATCACAGTCAATGGGGCCCTCTGCCGGAACCAGCGGATCAAGCGGTTCTACCGGTTCCAAAGGCACTACAGGGTCCAGAGGGACTACCGGTTCTACAGGAACTACCGGTGTTACAGGTTTTACAGGCTCCAGGGGTTCTGTTGGCTGCAGTGGATGCATAGGGACTGACGGAAGTGTCGGGTTAAATGTTAAAGCATAGGCCATTCCGCTAAAACCAGTTAACATCGTCATCACGGTAAAAACACAAATTACTGTTTTTAATCTTCTCATAAGTACCTCCTTTATTTATATCACACTAACCTCACCCTGGATTTTATTGAGCTGCAATTTTTATTTTTTCATATTGCCTCCCTTCTCATAATTTGGTTTAATCTAAATATATCATTTTTACTAATCCCTTTCTTTTCAGTTATTGCTATTTAGTTTTGTTTTATTGCTACTGTTGGTTATGTTGCTTACTGCAACGGTTGCCGGTATAATAATTAATCCTAAAAAAAACAAACCGGCAGCGCCGGTATTACCACAGAAAAAAGGGAGGAAAAATCATGTCTTTACCACGTATTGATTACAAAAAGTTTATGGCTGGAACAACCACTCAGGTTGAAATCAACCGTTTCAAAAATGCTGCCAAAGATGAGGGGAAGCCTCTGGAGCTGTGGGGCCTGATACTGGGCCGGCCCTTTGGCAACCTGATGGCTGCAATTGAGGACCAAAGGCTGGATGATATAGAGGCATATGTTTTTCAGGTTTCGGCAGTCCTGGCTGAGATATACGGCCAGGTTCAGGAATCCAGGAAATTTATATAAGACACATTATCCCTGTTATTTCTTTTTCAATCCGGTTTTTCTGGTCCTTAGAATCACCATGACAACAGTAAAACCTGTTAAGATTATCCCCATCAGAGCTGCTCCCGCCTGACCAACCCGTAAAACCGGGACATAGAAAACATTGTCAGCACCCATGTGGGGAACATACCCCAGGCCGACAAGGATAGTCCTGGTCCCGGGCAGGAAGTTCAGCTGATAGGCTATAAACCCGGCTATGACAACAGGAATAAAAGCGAAAACAAGTTTGATCCTGCGGGGGGCTGCTTTTTCCCTGAAAGGCCTGGCTAACATCCATGTAACCAGCCCTGTGACAACAGCTGCACCCCAGTAAGCCACACTAAACCAAAACCGCCACCGTTCTTCAGGCCATACGCCGTGGAGAGGCCCGAAATATAAAATTGGGACCAGCACTCCCAGGGCAACCCCAATAAATAATACAAACCCCTGGTTAACCCTGACCAAATGCCAGACCTCTCTTGCCGGAACCCGGATATTCACTTTGACAGCATCATTGGGACAGTTGCGCACACACCGGAGGCAAAGTTTACAGGCCTGGTTGCTGTCCAGGAAAGCCGAATGCTGGGACATGGGACATCCTTCTACATCTCCTGTCCCGCGATAACACTCATGGGTCGAACACTTATTCAGACATATCTCCGGATCAGCCCTGACCTCCACCATACCGCTTATAGATGCCATCCCAATCAGCCCACCCAATGGACACAGGTGGCGGCACCAGGTATGCCGGGTAAATATAACTCCGGTAACAGCTGCAGCCGAAGTAATGATAAAAAGCCATAATCCGCCGTAGACCCTGTTATTCCGCATATCGGTCATTTCCTCAATCCAGAATACCAGTACAAACAGAAAAGTTGTGATCAGGTAATCGTATTTTTTAATAACATTGGGTACCGGCCTGTTTAAATGAAATACCTTCTGGATCCTTTCCATGGTAAAGGAAACCGGGCAGGCGCCGCACCATACCCTGCCAATCCAGAAAGCGCTAATCACAATGACAGGCCACCACAACCCCCATACAAGGGTAAGCCCAAAACTGGCCGGTTTTTCTCCCGGGATAAACAGCAGGGCCACTATAGTGGCAACCATTATGATAAACGTCAACTTTTGCAGCCGTCGTGGAAAAAGCCCTTCCTTCACCCACGAGTGGAAACGCTTCCACATCAGAAGGTTGAAACTGCGCCCTATTCTCTCTCCGGGAGGACCGAAAAAGAGGTGTTCCACCCCAATAATGTCACCATCGACAAGTAAAAAAGCACGTTCCACAATCTGAATAAGTTCAGCTACATTTGTCTGGCGGAAATTGTGGTTTAGCAGTACCTTGGTAGCTTCCCGGTCAATCAACGGTGTTTTTCTGCCGTGCTGTTCAGCAAGTTTTTTCAGCAGCCTGGCGGAAATAACCGGAATATCCCTTTTACGTTCCCTTAGCGGCAAAAAGCGGTATTCTTCAGTGAAAAACTTCTTCAGCTCCGGCAAAATTTTCACTGACAGGTGTTCCGGTTCTGCCTGAAGTGTCCCCACTATACGGCATGGAGCACACGGGGTGGAGCCCAGAACCTCTGCCAGTTTCAACTGAGCCCTGGGAGACAGCATATTGATATCCTTGATAAAAAGAGTGCCTCCCTCTGCCACCTTAAGGATACAATACGTCTTTGCCCCCTCAGGGTTCCCAGGGATTTGCCGGGTTTCAAACAGTATGTCTCCCCACTGCCGGTCCATATGCCGTCCATCTATTATAATAAATGGGGCATTTTCCCCATACTTCTTCTTATGCAGCAGCCAGGCAACAAGGGTTTTACCTGTCCCCCGTTCTCCCAGGAAAAGTACATTTTCTTCTGTTTGCGAAAGTTTCCCGAGCCTCTCCTCTATTTCCCTCATCGAATACGGGCTGCCCCAATATTCATAGGACCTGTACTTGAGCTGGAACTGCAATCCCGATCGCAGAAAGTTCCGGTAACCCTCTTCCCACAACTCTTTGTTGAGCAGGTTAAGACGCTGGGAAAGACTTGTTACGAAGCCTGCGTACAGTTTAGGCCACCGTACCAGCATATAGGCAAAGCGTTCGGCACTGAGAGCCAAAACCCTGCAGTCCTCCGTACACTGTACACTTGCCGATGAGAGCTTCCCGGTAAAAAGGTCCACTTCTCCAAAAGCATCACCCGGCCCGAAGGAAGACAATTTAATCAGTCCCCGGCCTTCCCGGTTAATAAATGCATCTGCCCGGCCTTCAGCAATGACATAAAATCCGTGTGCTTCCTTATCCTGCCTAAAGATGAAAGTCCCTTTGGCATGTTCTTCCCACCGGAAATCTCCCGCAAGTTCAAACAGTTCCTGCCGGGTCAGGCCTGAAAGCAGTTCAACCTTTGCCAGGACTTTTACCTTCCGTTCAGTTCTCCTGTCAGTCCTTGGATAAGTTTTTCCGTCCATATACCAACCTCCATCAAACAGTCCTTCTAAAACAAAAACCTTCCTGAATTTTCAGGAAGGCTCTCAATAGAATCATGCACACTCTAAAATCAGAGAGTAAAAATCAATTATTGGCCTTATTATTCTTTTGTGTGTTAACCTGATATATTGTCTTCTTCAGATGCCCTCAGTGCCGCAAGGTAAACTTTTTTCAGCGGTACTCCGTGAGCTGCAGCCCTGTTGCGGCAGTCCTCATACTCGGGGGCTTTATTGACAACAATACCGTTCAGCAGAGCAATTTTTATCTGTATATCACCATATTCCGTATGTACTAAACGGCTTTCCCGCCTCAGGCAGTACCTATTCCACCTGCTGTACCTGACCCCGATTGTTGATGTCTCCAGAAACAGGAGTTCTGCAATTTTTTCTTTATCTTCCTCATTACACAGTACCTTTATCAGAACCGCGGGCCTGTTCTTTTTCATCTGTACCGGAATGAGAAAAGCATCCAGGGCACCATGGGCCAACAGCTTCTCTAAGATATGGTCAAAAAACTCCGGGTTCATATCATCAATATTGGCCTCCAGGACCACAACCGTACCTTCAATGCCGTCAAACAGGATATTCTCCGGCGGATTCATGCTCTCCGGCGGATTCATGCTGCTTTGCAGTGTTTTCATCAGGTGGGCTTCCCTGCCTATAACGGCACGGATTACATTAGGCACCCCATAATCCCTTGTCCCGGCACCATATCCCACTCCTTCAACCTCAAGGGCCGGCATCGGGCCGCATTGTTCCGCCAGGGCGGAAAGAAGTGCAGCCCCGGTCGGGGTCACTGTCTCCCCATCATGTTCAGAACCGTATGTAACCATTCCCTTTAGGAGTTCCACTGTTGCGGGGGCCGGAACAGGAATCAGCCCATGGCTGCACCTGACAAAACCTTTACCCATAGGCAGTGGGGATACCACAACCCTTTCAACCCCCAGCAGGTACAGTGCAGTCACCGCCCCAACAATGTCAACAATGGAGTCAACTGCCCCCACCTCGTGAAAATGGATCTTTTCGGGTGTCGTCCCGTGCACCCTGGCCTCGGCATCAGCCAGCAGGCGAAAAACCGCTTTGCTTCTGCTTTTGACCTCTGGCGCCAGCCTGCTGGCGTCAATTATCTGCTCAATATCATGCAGGTGCCGTTCACAGTTATCTTCGTTTTGCGGCAGCACGTCAAATTTGGTCGCCCTAATCCCTGATTTTGTTATTTTCCTGATACTGATATCATAACTGCCCAGTGGCATTTTCTCCAGTTCGTTTTTGAATAGTTCCGCATCCAGCCCCAGGTCCAGCAAGGCTCCGACTATCATATCACCACTCGCGCCGGCAAAACAGTCAAAATATAATATTTTCCCTCTGCCGACCTGGCCCTTTGGTTTACCTCCTGTCATATCTCGACTCCTCCCGGGAACCTTTTCTACAATTATTAAGGTAATCCTGTTTTAAGTATATGTTTTAAGTATAATAGTTAAGTTGCCCCTGGTCTACCTTTTTCACTGTTTGTGCAACCGGTTTCGGTCATAATCTTTTCCGCAGCTGAAATTAATGACTCCCGGCTATTGATTTTGGGGTCCTCCCACACCTTTGTGAGAAGAATTCCTAATATCCGGCCCACTTCAGGGCCTTCCTTAATTCCCATCCGGATAAGGTCCCTTCCGCTGACAGCCAGGTCCTTGACCCCCAGAGGTTCGTTCCGGTTAATGACCAGATTTATTTCCCTCATCAGGTCCAGCAGCAGCCGGAAATCATAGGGGCCTGCCGACCCAAGGATATCAGCCTCCTGCAGCCTGACCAGCCTTTCCAGGTTACCGGTCCCGACCCTGTTAATCAGTTTTTTGACCCCTCCCTTGCGTAAAAACGCAAACCTGCTCATATGATCGGCCACCAGGGCAGTTACAGAGACAGCGGTGCTCCTGTCAAACCGGAGCCTGGCCATAATCTCTGCCGTCATATCACCTCCGACAATGTGGTGAGAATAAAAGTGCCCTCTGCCGTTACCATCCAGGGTAAAGGTCCGGGGCTTGCCGATATCATGTAACAGTGCAGACAGCCTCAAAACAGGATCAGCTGTTGTGTTATCAAGTACAGCCATGGTATGTTCAAAAACATCTTTGTCATGATGGGGGTTATGCTGTGCAAATCCATGGCACTCCTGCATCTCAGGAAGAAAGTGACACAGCAGGCCCGTTTCCCGGAGGCTCCTGATTCCCCTTGAGGGATTCCGGCAGCTCAGGATTTTCACCAGTTCATCCCTAATCCTCTCAATGGATGCATTCTTCAGCAGACCTGCGTTTTCCGGGATCGCTGCCAGGGTTTCCCCGGTGATGTCAAATTCCAACTGGCAGCTGAGTCTGACCGCACGCATCATCCTTATGGCATCCTCCCGGAACCTGGCCTGCGGGCTCCCTACTGCCCTGATCAATCGCCTCTCCAAATCCTCCAGACCGTTTACATAGTCAAGCACATTTTTCCCGTCCCACAGCAGCCCGTTAATGGAAAAATCCCTTAATTTCACGTCTTCCCTGACATCAGAGCCGAACTCATAAACATTTTGCCTTCTGCCATCCCAGGAGTCAAACCCCTTTCTGAAGGTAGTTACCTCAAAAGGCTTTTCACCAAGTAGAACAGTTACGGTCCCATACCTGATTCCACTGTCAAACACCCGTTCAAACAGTTCTTTTACCTGGTCCGGCCGGGCGGAAGTACAGATATCAAAATCCACCGGTTCCCTTCCCAGGAGCATATCCCTGACACACCCTCCTACCAGGTAGCCCTGATAACCATTGCTGTGCAGTTGATATAATACTGTCATAACCTCAGGGGGTATTAATCTTTTATCTGTCATAATATTTATATTATTTCCACCGGCAGGGCCCATTTCCCCTTTTTTTTAAAAAAATTCAGGAAGGCAGTATTTCTTAAGGAAATCTGCCTTCCCTGTTTCAGTTTAAAACCATATCACTTCTGTACTGCTGTAAAGACTGCATTGGCCAACAGCCTGAAATTATTTCCGGGGTGTGCCTTGTTGGTCAGGTCACAGGCGAACAGCGTGATATCGGCAGCCTGGCACTATCCGTTTTGGCCAGCACCCTGCCCTGCACCAGTTCATGCCAGGGCCACCAGCCGGCCTTAAAAAAGTCTTCCCCGCTGCCGGCCTCGGCCAGCACAACAGCTGTATCCGGTATTGAGCTTATAAAGGTACCTGATGCACAATAAAGCATTTCTGCCCCGGAATAACCGCCGGCCAGGCCTTACCGGTTTCACTCTGCCATTGTTTCCACTCACTGAAGTTCAGCCTGCCGAATGTCCACTGCAGGGAACTGACCTCAGTCCCCGGCGGGACCTCAACACTTATTTCAATTTCCCTTGCCTCAGTCATAGATACAAGATCAGTGGGTACTTCTATTTCCGGGATAGAAGTATCCACTTCTGCTGCCTTATCTGCCTCGGCACGGAAGGGATTTCTCCCAGCCGCGGGAGTATATTCAGGAAAATAATTTTCTGATGCCGGATCCCGGTCACTGCCGGTAAGATCCACCCTCTCCCGCCCCGGGACACCTGACCCGTAGGATAAACCCAGGGCACCGGCCTATGGCAAAAACAGGGTAAATATCAATACCAGGGCCAAAAACAAAGCCGTCCGTCTTCTCAGCACCAAACTCCCCCTTTAATATAATTGTACAAACTATATTAAAGATACGTTTGGCTGCCGGTTTTTAGGACTACCTGATAATTTTTTCCTGAACTACTGTAAAATAATTTCTATTTTACTTTTATCCCTTCTGTGAGGCCTTCCTGGTGTGGGTTTAAAATTACCTGCTGCCCTTCCCGCAGACCTTTTTCAACCTCAACAAATTCGTCCCCCTCTGTACCTGTCGTTATTTCTCTGAGGACTGCTCTCCCATCTTCAATAACCCACACATAGTCTTTACCGTTATCGCCAAAGACGGCCTCCCGGGGGACAGCAAGGACATCCCGCTCTTCCTGAGTCGTGAAGGTGACATCAACAGACATCCCGGGAGTGATGCGAAGCTCCCCGGGCTCTTCATCCAGTTCTGCGAGAACCTTTATTTTATCCTCGGTAATACCAAGGGAAGAAACCCTTTCTTCGGCAGCCGGGTTAACCCTGGTAATTGTTCCGGAAACCTCGGTATCCTTTCCGGGCATTTTAAAGAGCACCCTGACACTGTCACCTGTTTTCAGGTCGCGGATATCCCTGGTACCCACATAGGTTTCAATTTTTATCCTGCCTGCCTTCCCAACAGTAAACATCAGCGTCCCCGGTGACACAAAGTCCCCTTCTTGAATACCTGCGGCAAACACGGTCCCGTCCGCCGGGGCAGTGACCACGGCTTTTTCCTTCTGCTCCCTGAGCCGGGTCAACTGTGCCTGAATACTTTCCTTCTGTCCCTGGTACTGCAGCCTGTTGCCCTCACCCAGCTTTTTGGCTGCATTAAGTGCGGCACGGGCCTGTTCCACCGCCTCGGCGGCAGTTTCCATCTCATTTTGGGACCTTTCCAGTTCAGCCCTGGTAACGGCGCCCTCGGCATATAACTGCTGTACCCTTTGATATGCGGTCTCAGCGAGTTCAAAAGACAACTCAGCCTGCTCCAGAGCCGCTTCCTGCTGCCTGACCTGGCTGGCATTCCCCTGGGCGGCCCTCTCCATGCCTTCGATAGACTTTAGCTCCCCTTCCAACGCGGCAATCCGGGCCTCAAGGTCACCGGCATCTATTTCTGCCAGACTGTCACCCCGGGCAACTGTATCACCTTCCTCCACATGGACGGCTTTTACCCTGCCCTGGACTTCACTGTAAATGTCCGCACTTTCTTCACTTGTCACCTTACCCTTTTCCACAACGACTGCAGCCACATTTCCCCTGATTACTTCTGCTTCTTCCACATCTACTGCTTTGGACATCGACAGGGCTGCAAGTATAAGCACAGCAGCTATCCCCGCCCCGATGAGCCCCCGCTTTTTCCATTTTTTCATGCCGTTCCCTCCTTGTATACATGCCGCAGTAAAATACCGCCCCGGCTATAGAGACTAATCCTGCTGTTTAAGAACATCAAGCATCGACAGTTTGCCAACTCTCCCTTTCATTTTCCACTGGGCTGCCAGCAGGAACATCAGTGTGCCCAGGAATGCCGTCAAAAAACTCCTGGGGTCGATAATCAGGGGCATATTGTAAATCTCACTCCCCGATGCATTGACTATGGCATAAAGCATCCCATAGCTTAAAGGCACTCCTGCAATTATGGCAACTACGCCCAGAAACCCCTGTTCAAACAGGAGAATCCGGGAAACCTCCCCTTCAGTCATCCCCAGCACCATGAGGCTGGCCATTTCCCGCTCCCGCTCCGAAAGAGAGATAATGTTAACATTGTAGACAATGGCAAATCCCATGATAAAGGAGAAGAATAACAGAATATACTGTGAAGCCTGTGATGTTTCCATCAACTCCTCAAACTGGGCCTTGAGCTTGTTTTTATCGTGAATCGCGGAAACGTTTTTTCCGGTGCGGAGTTCTTCCCGAACCTCTGACATATTTTTCTCCTCAACTCTCATCAGGACTGATGAGGCCACAGGAGGTGCCCTTAGAAGGCTGCTGAGAGACTCAATATCCATATAAGCTCCCAGCCCGACATATTGGGGTATGACCTGCCTGACGACTACCTGCCGCTCTTCCCGGTCACCCAAAAATGGTTTTACTGTAACGGTATCGCCCTGCTTAATATCGAGGATTTTAGCCATCTGGGTTGAGATTACCATCCCCCGTTCCGGCAGTCTGACCTGTTTCCCCTTATCTGTAAGGAGGTGATAAAGTGCTGCCTCCTGCGGCAGCCCGGTGATAACCGTGTCTTTTTCCCGCCACCGGTTAGAAATGGTCACCGGCACTTCCAGCATGGGCTCTGCTTTGATAACCCCTTCAAGATAACGGGCTCCGGTTACCGCCTCTGTCCTGTCAGCGTAGTTCTTCAGCCCTATCTTAATATCGTATTTTTCTACCTTCTCATACTGGAAGTTTATTAAATAGTAGACAGCGTCAAAGGATGCCCCTGAAGCCACCATGAGACTAAATGAGGTGGCTATGCCAAACACCGCCAAAAAGCTCCGCTGCTTGCTGCGGAAAACATTTCTCACCGCCATTTTACCCAGGGTGGTTAATATATTCCAGAGAAAAGTAATCCGTTCGACAAGAGTCTTTTTTCCTACTTTGGGTGCCGGAGGCCGCATCGCTTCAGCCGGGCTCAGCCTGAGGACCCCTTTACACCCCTGGTAGCCGGCAAAAACGCTGAAGGCAACCGCCAATAAAGTAGCTGTAAGAATGTACTCTGCAGAAACCCTGCCCGACAGACCGGGAATATTATAGAACTGCTGGTACAATTTTGCGAAATAAAATGAAAGCCATGTCCCCAGAAGGCCTCCCCCCAGCCCCCCAACACCGCCTGTAAACACGGCATAACCGAGATAGTGGGTGATGATTTCCCTGTCAGTGAAGCCAAAAGCCTTTAGTATACCGATGAGTCCCCTCTGCTGTTCCACCATCCGCCTGAGCATGATATAAAGGATACTGGCGGCAACCAGGAGGAATATCACCGGTGAAGTATTTACAGTCGCCTCAAGACCCACGATTTCCTGTGTCAGCATGGAGTGGCTGATCTGGTCTTTACGGGGATACAGCTGGGTCAGGCCATAGCTCCCAAGCATATTTTCCACCGGCCTTTTGATGCCGGAAAAGCTGGTATTTCCGTCAAGGGTAAAAACAATGTCATTTATCTGTCCATCCATGCCCAATACCTGGGCAGCAGTGCTGTAGGGCAAAAAAGCCACACCAAAAACCTTCGGGTCAGGTGTAAGGGTCTGCCCGCTGGGAATCTCATATACATATTCAGGGCTGATAGCGGTACCGGTAATTTTAAACCGGATTTCTGTTCCCGAAATAATCAGGGGGATCTCATCCCCTATTTCATATTGGTTCGCCGAGAGGAAGGCCGGTGATACCAGGATTTCCCTGGCATCTGCCGATGGTATCTTGCCATCTTCAAGTTTAAACCTGTTTAACTCATTCCGGCCCCCGCTAAAAGTAACCAGGCGTAGTGTCGTATTTTCCTCCCCCGCTGCTTTATTCACCAGTACATCACTGACTATCCTGCCGCTGACCCTGTCAATGCCGTCAATACCCCGGATGTCTTCGACTAGGCCCTGTGGTCCCCGGACTATCCGGGTAAACCCCTCAGCAAAGTTGTGCTCACTATAGTAACTGTCAACACTGCTCCTGAGGCTGTCAAGTATAAGGGCCATGGATACATACAGCATCAGACCGATAATGGAGACACTGATAACTGCTATATATGCGCCGTAGTTGCCCCTGATATCCCGCCATAGTTTTCGCCTTAACATTACCAGCTCACCTCATCTGCTGTAACGGGGTTAATATTTTCCTCAATCCGGTCTATCCTGCCGTCTTTTATATGGACCACCCTGTCAGCCATTTTACCTATGGCAGCATTATGGGTAATTACCAAAAGCGTCTTGCCCCGTTCCCGGTTGATTTTCTGCAGGTAGTTGAGCACCTGTTTCCCTGTCTCGTAGTCAAGGGCTCCGGTAGGCTCATCACAGAGTAATATATCAGGATTCTTGGCAATAGCCCGGGCGATGGCCACCCTCTGCTGCTGGCCTCCTGAAAGTTGTGAAGGGAAGTGATCCTTCCGGTCAGCCAGCCCTATCTCGGCAAGGACTTCACCGGGGTCCAGAGGCGTATCGGTAAGCTCTGTCGCCAGAGCCACGTTTTCCAAAGCCGTCAGGTTTGGCATCAGGTTATAGAATTGGAAGATAAATCCCACTGCCTTCCTCCTGAACATGGTCAGCTGGTGTTTACTCATCTTCTGCAGCGGGGTCCCCCTGTATATAAATTCCCCCTCAGTCGGGGTATCCATGCCCCCAAGGATATTGAGCAGGGTACTTTTCCCTGAACCGCTGGGCCCCAGGAGAACCAGAAACTGCCCCTCCGGCACCTGGAGGTCTACCCCTTTTAGGGCATGGACAGATACTTCCCCGGTATTAAATATCTTATGAAGGTTTCTGGTCTGAATTACAGTTTCCATTAGCACCGGCTCCTTTATTATCACTGGGCCTGAAGGCCGCTGCGCAAAATTTTTATCACTTCTGTAACAACGCGTTCTACATGTTCAGGTGTCAGTTCTTTCCATATCCCCGGATTAGCCAGGTATTCCCTCATAGTAACACCCAGGGTTTCCAGCAGATAGTCAGCCAACCCCTGTCCCAGCAGGGAATACATCAAATTTGCCACCAGTCTGGGGTCCATGTCCTGCCTTAGTTCCCCCTTTTCCATCCCCAGCTTAATCATGTTTTCAAAAAACTCCATGGACATTTCTCTGCCCTTGGAATACAGGTCATGCAGCAACTCTTCCCCTGTAGAATCAAGAGAATTGGCAACAATCCGCCCCAGCTGGGGATGTTCCAGACTAAAGCGGGTTCCTGCCGCCAGCAACCGTTCAACGGCAGTAAAAAAATCGTCTTCCCGGTCAAATTCCTGCTTCATATAGGTTATCTTCTCCTGGGCAGCCAGGTCCAGAATATATGTGTAAAGGTCCTGCTTATTGTCAAAATACTGGTACATGCTGCCCTTGGCAATTCCGGCCCGGACCACTATATTGGACAGGGATGCCTTACTGTAAGGATGTGTGGCAAACTCATCCATGGCCACCTCAAGGATGCGCTTTCGTTTCTCCTCAGGCAGGTTAAAAAAGGTTGGGGTTGGCATAGCTTCACCTCTTAGCACTAAATAATATGACCAGACGGTCACGTGACTCGCTAGTCATATGACTGTCTGGTCATATTATATCTCCATAAACCTCAGGGTGTCAATGAAAATCGTATGAGCAGGAGAAATACATCTATGATTCAATTTTCAGGGGTTTGACTTTCCATATGTCCTTGGCATATTCCTGAATAGTCCGGTCACTTGAGAATGTCCCTGAACAGGCAATGTTGTTTATACTCATTTCCATCCACTTCCCTTTATTCCGGAATTCCCTGTCCAGCTTTAACTGGGTATCGGCATATGCAGCAAAATCCCCAAGTACAAAAAACTCGTCATTGTGCATGATCAGGGAGTTGTATATATTGGTGAATTCCCCGGCAGGAACAGGAAAGAACCCGTTAACGAGACTGTCAATCGCTGACCTTAACCTGCTGTCGTTTTCATACAGTTCCCGCGAACTGTATCCACCGCTGCGGTAATACTCCATGACCTCTTCAGCAGTGAGCCCAAAGGTAAAAATGTTGTCAGGGCCCACTTTCTCATAAATCTCTATGTTGGCACCATCCAGGGTGCCTATGGTAACTGCACCGTTTAACATAAATTTCATATTCCCGGTACCGGAAGCCTCTTTTCCGGCAGTCGAAATCTGTTCACTGACATCTGCAGCCGGAAAAATCATCTCTGCCAGGGAAACACGGTAATTTTCCAGGAATACCACCCTGATCCTGTCCCTGGTACGCCTGTCGCCATTGACAATGTCTGCCAGGGTGTTGACCAGCTTGATGGTGGTTTTAGCCTGGTAGTAGCTGGGCGCGGCTTTGGCTCCGAAAATAAAGGTCCGTGGCGCCATATCCAGGTCGGGGTTCTCCAGGAGCCTGAAATAAAGGTGCATTATGTGAAGGACATTCAGTATCTGCCTTTTATATGCATGAAGTCTTTTCACCTGGACATCAAATATTGACTCCAGGTCAACATTAACTGAATATTTGTCCCTTATCATTCCCGCGAGGGCGGTTTTATTCCGTTTCTTAACAGCCGCAGCCTGGTCTCTGAAGGACGGGTCTTCAGCATATTTTAAAAGCCCGGTCAGTTCGGCAGGATTATCAATCCACTCAGGGCCAATGGCCTCAGTAATCAGTGCAGCCAGTTCCGGATTGGCTTTCAGGAGCCACCTCCTGTGGGTAACCCCATTTGTCTTATTATTGAACTTATGGGGATAAACCTGGTAAAAGTTATTCATTTCCTGCCGCCTGAGTATATCAGTGTGTATCCTGGCCACACCATTGATACTGTAGCTCCCGGCAACGGCCAGGTGAGCCATTTTGATATAGTCATCAGCAATTATGGCCATAGAGGCAATCCTGTCCCAGTCTCCCGGATACCTGTCCCACAGCTCACGGCAGAACCTTTCATTGATTTCATGGACAATCATATAAATTCTTGGCAGCAGGTTACGGAAAAGGTCTGCAGGCCATTTCTCCATAGCCTCCGAGAGAATCGTATGGTTTGTATAAGATATGGTGCGTGTGGTAATATCCCAGGCTTCGCCCCAGCCCATACCCTCCTCATCAATCAGGATCCTCATCAGTTCAGGAATCGCCAGCACCGGGTGGGTATCATTGACGTGAATGGCCACCTTTTCCGGCAGCTGCTCCAGGGAACCGTTCTTTTTTCTGAACCTGCGGACTATGCTCTGGACCCCTGCGGAAACAAAGAAATACTGCTGCTTAAGCCTGAGTTCCCTGCCCTTGTAATGATTATCATCCGGGTACAGGATCTGTGAAATGGCTTCAACTGAGTACTTGTACTCCACAGCCTTGAGATAATCACCATGGCTGAAGGAGGAGAAATCAAAATCAGTCTGGACAGCCTCTGCGCTCCACAACCTCAGTGTATTTACGGTATTATTGCCATAACCTATTACCGGAGTGTCATAAGGCACGGCCAAAACAGGCTCATAATTTTCGTGAATAAACACTGTCTTCCCACTGCTGTATTCTTCCCTGACAGTACCGTAAAACCTTACTTCAACTGCCTTGTCAGGCTTGCGCAGTTCCCAGACATTGCCATCTCTCAGCCAGTTATCAGGAAGCTCTACCTGATATCCATCAATGATTCTCTGTTCAAAAAAACCGTATCTGTACCTGATACCACACCCGTGCCCCGGTAAACCCAGTGAAGCCATAGAGTCCAGAAAACAGGCCGCCAGCCTTCCCAGGCCCCCGTTCCCCAGCCCGGCATCGGCCTCGGCATTTTCTACTTCATTCAGATCCACACCCAGTTCCTCAAGGGCCTCCCTGCATACTGCCGTCAGGCCAAGGTTAAGGAGGTTGCTTCCCAGCAAACGGCCCAGCAGAAATTCCAGGGAGAAATAATACACCTGTTTGACATCCTCTTCCAGGTAACGGGCATTTGTTTTAACCCATTTCCTGCTGATATGGTCTCTAATCATGCCGCCCACAGCCATATATTTATCAAAAGCAGTGGCCTCATCCAGGCTTTTGCCGCACATGACCTGCATTTTTTCCAAAAAAGCGTTTTTAAAGGTTTCTTTGTCCCGGAACATAGCACTCCTCCTATTGGGGTACTTGTTCGATATTAATCCTGATTTATCCTGCAGTTCCGGTAAAATATTCCTGATATATTTATTTTCTATTTTTTTGATTTTGCAAGTTATCAGGCGATAATAACCGCTTTTCACAGATATGCCTCCGGTCTGTGCACCAAATCATCTTGTATACAATAATAGTTCTTGTTATAATTATCAGGGGATATCCGGGATATTAGATGCAGCTATATTAACAGAAGGGAAGACAGCAAATGTTAAACATTAAAATCGATCCGGATAAAGTGGACTTTAAAAAATCTAATAAGTGGCTGATACCTGTAGGTGTATCCAACAGGCATGTTCACCTTTCCCGGGAAGATATAGAGATATTATTTGGCAGAGGGTACCAGCTCACTGTTGCCAAGAAGCTGGCCCAGACGGGAAACTACGCGGCTAGAGAGACAGTGAATATTGTGGGTTCAAAAGGTGTTCTGGAACGGGTAAGAATTGTCGGTCCGCCAAGAGAAGTCTCACAGGTGGAAATAAGTCGTACTGATGCCGTTAAAATTGGTATTGACGCACCCATCAGGGATTCAGGCGAACTGGATAAGACCCCGGGGGCTATTCTTATCGGACCCGCAGGTCCCCTGGTCCTGAAAAAAGGAGTCATTATTCCGCGGGCCCACATCCATATGGCAAAACAAAAAGCCGAATTCCTGGACCTTAATGACCGGGACAAGGTCAGTATATTAATTAAAGGCCCAAAAGTCGTCTGCTATCATAATGTTCTGGTCAGGATTACAGACACAGGCGAAACAGAGTTTCATATGGATACAGATGAGGCTAATGCCGCTTTTGTGGACACAGGTGACCTGGCCATGATCAAACACAGGGAAATGGTTGTCAAAGACAACTATGGCAACATTGTTGAAGTCGGGGTTGACAATATTAAATTTATCCGTGGGAAAACTCCCCATGACTATGCCAGTATTGAAGGAATCCGCCTGCTCAGGAATGTCTTTCATTACCCTGTAACCACCCAGCAGTCAATTGTAAATAAAATGCTTAATCCTTATCTCATAGAACCTAACAGGTTTTATCTCCTCTCAGCCATGGAAGGTGATAAAGTCGTCGGCATCTCGTGTTTTTATTACCTTACAGAATCCAGGCTGGGATACCTGGAACACATAGGTATTACTCCGGAATACAGAAACCGCGGTATCGGCAGCTTCCTGTACCACAAGGTAACATCTTTTCTGGAAAAAGAACATCCTGAGATTGAAGGGCTGCTGCTGGAAGTCCGCCAGTCACATGAGGAAACAGACAACAGGAAACAGTTTTTCCTGAACCTTGGGGCCATTCCTGTAGACACTTCCTTTTATCCGGCGGGGAAATTCGGATTTGCCGAAGAAGTGCTCCTGATGTTCAAACCACTTGTAGTTGAAGCAAATCTAAACACGGTAACCCTGGAACAGGCATTCCATAACCTGGCAAAGGTCCTTTGACATTATTTTTCGAAGTGTATAGGGGCATATAAATTCCTCCGGCGGGCTGCATCTCCGCCGGAGGAATTTATATGCCCCTATTTAATGACAGTCTTCAAGTTTTCGTCAGCCGCCAGCGTTTACCTTAACGTGCCTCCAAATCACGTTTAACATAAGCTGTCTTTCTGTCCTTATAAAAAACAATGTCCCCTTCTTTGACACATTCAGGCAATTCGTCACACGACACAACTTTTGCAATTCCGTCAAATTCTAAAATAGCAAATCCTCCGATAATTTCAGATACCCTGGCCCGGATCACGCCCTGTTCTCCTCCTTTAGGTTTATTATTGACTAATCGCACTGAAAACAGTATAGCATATGTATGCCCGAAAATGTTGAAAAAACGTACGTCAAATTCCTACATAATGCGCCTGCCAGTTGTCGAAAAAAAGGGATGTCAAAAAGGAATCCCATTACTTGGGATTCCTCCAATATTAACTAGCTTCCGGTTTTTTCCTGATCCTGTTGCTCCATTTCCAGCTCCAGTTCCGGCATTCTTCTGCTCATCAACCTGTCAAATTCCTTATGAACGTTTCTTCTGGCAATTTCTGCTTCCACCAGCTTACGGACCCGCTGTGCCCTGTCCTTTACTGAAGCAACACCACGTTGGTATTCCTGACCCTGCCAGATATATTCATCAACAAGGCGTTCAAGTATCATTTTGGGAATCTGCCTTCTGGCATCACTGGTTATGGTAAAATGAAAAAATCTCTGCATCAAAAGCCTATCCCTCCCGATGTTTAATCTGTAGAATTTTTTAATAAAAACTATTATTCTTAAATATTGTATCTTAATTTGTAATAAATTTCAATAGATTGGACAAAAAATTACTAACATTTGTAGTTGGTCTGTTTCCGCAAATATTGAGGACGGTTTTTAACTTCTATTGGGTCACACTTTTGGAGCCCGGATGATAAGTTTGCCGTCCTTAAAATCTATCCGGGCCTTTTCAGAATTGACTCTGGCCGGAAGGGTGCAGGCCCTGGTAAATTTGCTCCACTGATATTCTTTCTGTTCTCCTTTCTCTTTTTGGAGCATGTTTTCCCCGCTAATCACCACACTGTCCTGCCTTACCACAACATCGATATTATCTTTTACTGAGTTAGGAATATCACCGGTGATGACCAGGTCACCGTCTACTTCCTTTACCTGAAGGTTCATTTTGTTTCCAGCCAGTTGGGCCGAATAAAGTTCTTCAGAAAATGATTTCATAAAATGAGTAAACAATTTGTCTAATTCATCGAAAAAACCGGTCATATCCTGAAACGGATCCCATTTTACCAGGTCAGCCATAGCGATCACTCCTTTCAGTTAACATATTATGCAATTGACATAATATTTGTGTCACCTGCTGACAAACGGGCAGGTACGGAAAGGAGGTCTTCCCCGGCCATGGTACAGGCATTTCTATACATAATCAAGTAATTCCCGGAAGTCTTCCAACCAGATATCCGGACCAAGTTCCAGCAGTTCTTCCCGTTTATGCAGGCTCCAGTTGACTGCAGCGCTCAATATACCGGCATTTTGGGCACAGCCGATATCATAGGGGCTGTCTCCAACCATAAGTGCCCCGTTTCCGGAAGGTATCCCCAGTCTATACAGGGCTTCAAGTGCCGGGTCAGGCTCAGGCTTATGTTTTTTGGTATCCTCAAAGGCCACAACCACGTCAAAAAAGCTGTCAAGCCGGAATAACTGCAGGCCCCTTACGGCCAAACTCTTTAGCTTGGAGGTAACAACCGCCATTGGGATATTATCTTGCCGGAGCTTTTTAATAGTGTCGGGGACATGAGGAAATACTTTTACCATTTGGTCATGTCTTTCCGCACTGTATTCCCGGTACGTGGCACACATTGCTTCAGTCTGCCCCGGGTCAAGGTCTGCCATAATCTTTACCAGGGGTACCCCGAAATATCTGTAAAGTGCGGACCGCTCCACCTTTTGACCCAGGTGCACCCTTATAGTGTGCTGGAGTGATTCCAGCACCAGGTCATTAGTGTTCAGCAGAGTTCCGTCAAGGTCAAAAAGTATGCAGGCTGCCTTCAATTTTTGGTTTTTCATTTATCCAGGCCTCCGTTAGTTCTTCTTTATCTTGTTCCTGTTTTGTATTTTGTTTGGAATAATTATCAGTATAGCACCATTAGTGCCCGTTTTACAACACCTGCGGGACATAATACCGTGAACCGGATAAATTATACTAATATGAAAAGGCTGCTGAACCTGGTCAGCAGCCTGAACCCTAAATTTTAATTGTAGTAAAAACGGGTTCTGATTTATTTCCCGAACCATCGATGACGACGATTTTTATGGCATAGATACCTGGGGAGACATCCCGTCCCTGGGCATCTTTTCCGTTCCATACGGCTGATACTTTTCCTTTAGGGATTTTAACATCGTCTTTTACCATGGCCACAAACCGATCACTGCTGTCAAGGACTTTAACAAAAACCCGTACATCCTCTGAAACCCTGAACGATACTTCCCTGCCGCTGAGCTTAATTTCACTGACCACGGGCGGGATCTTTTCCAGGTAACGTGCAGTCAGGGCATAGAGCTGAACTGATGAGTTGCCCAGGTAATCATATGCCTTGATAAAGTAATATCCCTTTTGATAAACATTAAAAGTGGCTACTTCCTCTATCCCGGTCATGGAATGGTCAATCTTTCCCAACAGCCTGCCATCCGGACCATAGGCCTCAAACACGCCGTCGATATCCCCGGGAACATCAAGGGTGACTCCCAATACGCCCTTATCAGGGAGATAGACCTTATACCAGTCAATATCCTCAGTTCCCATAAAAGTTGGTTTTATAGTGACTCCACCGGTGAGCGCTGCCGCTTTATCCCGGGTATCGTTGTTTTCCCAGGCATCAGGGGATGCGCTAAATGGCTTGATAACAAAGGAATACCGTTCCTCTGATTTGCCCTCAACTGATACTATGGCAATATAATACCTACCCGGCTTTGCCGGGATAAATACCCCGGTATCAGGCTGCCCCGCTTTTCCGTTGTCTATTTCAGTTACCGGGACCAGTTCAGGTTCAGGCATCTCTCCCGAATCCTCCGAAACAACACCGGGCAGGTTGTCATTTTCCTTAAAATCTTCTCCGGTCCCTTCCTCATCTCCGTTTTCAGCCTCACCGGGATCACCTGGTTCCACTTCCTTCATTACAATCAGGGCCGTATCCAGGTCTTCCGGAGGTGCAAGGCAGACAAGAAATGGCTGTGGGTTGACCACATCAAATACATAGATATCCAGATCGTCACCAGGAAAGATTGTCCCCTCCCGGACAGCCCCCTCGGCAACAGGCACAGCCAGGAGCGGCTCGTCATTCATCTCAGGGTCCACAAAATCATACCGGCTGAATTCAACTTTCAGCTGGTAATTGTCTGCAGTCTGGTATCCCCAGTTGCTCACATTAATATAGTGTTTGCCAGGATTCACTTTAATGGCCAGGGGGCCGCCTTCTTCTGCATCCCATGGATATTCGTAGTCATATCCGCCGGACGAATACCCAAGGGGTTCTCCTTCAGGGTCACTGAATATATACAGACTGCACCATCCACCCCCGGGCTCCCGGAAATCGACCGAAAGCAGGCCTGTTTCCGGGACATCAAACTCATACCAGTCTTCATCCTGTTCGCTGTGAAAGTTACCGGTGATTTCTTCGCCCGGAGTTAAACGGGCTGCCTGCTTCCAGGTATCGTTTCTTTCGTAGCGGTCCCTGGAAAAACTGAACCCTGATACCGTCAGGCTGTATTCAACATTCCGGGAGGCGCCCCCGGTGTCATAGACCTTTAAGTAGTAAGTACCGCTGCCCGATTCAGGAAGGACTATCACTCCTTCTTCATCCTCACCCTGGCCGCTATTATCTATTAACTCATAGTACCAGCTGCTGTAATAGTCCCAATAATCATCTTCATCAAATTCACTGAAATTAGCTGAACTCTCCACATCAACAGCCAGGTCAAGCCCACCAGGGACATCAACCCTGATTTTATATGCCTTACCGGTCAGCCGGACCTGAAACCAATCCTCATCCGCCTGGCCTCCCATGACTCCTTTTACAGTTTTCCCCACTTCTATTCTTTTTGCTTCTTCATACAAATCATTGGGTTCATTGGCATCAGTAATAAGGCTGTCACCGGACAATATTCTTGCTGTAACGGTATAGTTTTCGTCAGACCAGCGGAAATGATTGCCAAATACCCTGACATAGTAGTCACCTTCCTCCAGGTCTGTAACCAGTCCGTAAACGGCTTCAGCGACCTTAAGTGACGGTCCCGATGCCGTAAAAATGCCGGTTTCCCACCCGGTATCGGTTTCCCATCCGTTATCAGTTGACTTTTCAATTGTATTGAAGGCAGAGATGACTTCTCCTGCAGAGTCACAGACCTGTACACCGGGACTCACTTTGCCTGCCGGCAGGACCTCTACCTGCAGGTGACTTCCTTCCGGGATACTGACCCTAAACCAATCCACATCGTCCCCATGATCAAGCTTTTCTAATACCGGGAGGCCATTCTCCATAGTAACCGCACTTTCCATACCGGTGTTAGAATCCCCGGCATTATCAAGGGTGGCTGCCAAAGCCCTGCTGATGTCAATCCTCCCATGGCCGAATTCCGGATCCCATCCCGGCTCTCCCAGGTCAGTGGCTGTTACCTCAATAATCTGCCTGACATCTTCCACCGTCAGCTCCGGGTCTTTAGCCAGAAGCAAAGCTGCCAGTCCGGCAACCATCGGGGAGGCCATAGATGTACCGCTCATTTCCGTGTATGTGGAGCCCTTATAAGGGTCCCAGACGCTGCTGTATATTTCGTCCCCCGGTGCGCACACATCAATCAGGGGCCCATAACTGGAAAATTTGGCAAGATTGCCTTCCCTGTCTGTGGCGGAGACGGAAATGACCTTTGAAACTGCCGCCGGATAGCTGATATCCTCGGAAGCCCAGTTTCCGGCAGCGGCAACCATGACCACTCCTTTTTCATAAGCATATTCAATGGCCTCATTCAGGACCTCAGAGTTAAACCAGCTTCCAAAACTCATATTGATAACCCGCGCCCCATGGTCAGCGGCCCAGATAATCCCGTCACTTATAGAGATATCTGTGCCATCCCACCCGTCAAAAACCTTAACCGGCATTATCCTGACACCGGGTACTCCGGCCACTCCGGCCACACCAAGGCCATTGTTTGCCGTAGCTCCGGCAATTCCGGCCACATGGGTCCCATGACCTTCACTGTCCCTGGCGCTTTTCAGGGGATTGACGGTATTGACACCCGGGACCAGTCTGCCTTTCAGGTCCGGGTGATTCACATCCACCCCGGAATCAAGTACAGCTATGATGACAGGGTCACCGGACCCCAGGACCTCCCATCCCTTTTCAGCATTAATCTGTTTCATGGCCCACTGCCGACCGTACTGGGGGTCATTAGGAGTGCCCAAGAGCCTGTATGTATAATTAGGCTGGGCATACTGCACCGCATCTTCCCTGGTGAGCTGCCGGGAAAGAGCAGCCACATCAGTATCTGCCGGTACTTCTGCAACAATATAGCCTAACCTGATATCCCGGCGGACCATCTTCATACCGTACTTTTTTATCAGTGTGAAGGCATCGGCCAGACGGCTTGTCTTAAAAATTACCTCCCCTTTGCGGTACACCGGTTCCGGGCCATACTGCCCTGCGCCGGGTAAAACTGCCGACGGCTGCTGTACTGCCCCGGAAGACACCGGAACCAGCTGCTGTAATGCTCCCGAGGCTGCTGTGGCCAACTGTTGCGGTACCCCGGCAGCATACTGTGATGCCCATGCAGCCTGCGGGAGCATCATAGCGATAATAAGCACAAATATCGCCGGAAATCGTGTTTTCTTTAGCTTGATCATGTTGTTTTCCCTCCGTTTCGGTCTGACCATCTCCCAGCACCAACTGCCCGGACCGATGTCCAAAACTGCATCTGAAGGACTACTTCCACATATTACCTGAAAAACCCTTTAGGTAATAAAAAAATTACATATTAATATGCTTTGTCAATCAAAATAAAGGTGAAGGAGTAAACTTTTCAAGGGAGTTGAAAAAAATGGCTGACTCTGATAAAAAAATCACCCTTAAGATTTCCGGGATGACATGTGCCGCCTGTGCCGCCAGAATTGAAAAAAAACTGGGCAGTCTGGGGGGTGTTTCCCATTCCGGAGTCAATTTTGCCATGGAGAGGGCCACAGTTGAGTATGACCCTTCAGCAGTATCGGTAGAGGAAATGAAAGCAGCAGTAGCTGACTTAGGTTACGAAGCCCAACAAGCTGACACAAGGTTTGACGAGGACCGCGAAAAACTTGAACGGCAAAAAGAAACCAGAAGGCAAACGATTTTGTTGGTTTTTTCCGCAGTCCTCTCGGTCCCTTTGATTATGGTTATGTTTGGCGAATTGTTTATGCTTGCATTACCCCCTATTATTAACAACAAGGTTTTCCAGTTTGCCCTGGCCACCCCTGTGCAGTTCATAGCCGGGTGGCAGTTTTACAAAGGCGCCTATAAGAACCTGCGCCATGGCTCGGCAAATATGGATGTGCTTATAGCCCTCGGCACATCGGCAGCATATTCTTACAGTGTGGCCACCACTTTTTTTATTCCCGGCCATGTCTACTATGAGACAGGAGCAGTAATTATTACCCTGATAATTTTGGGTAAATTACTGGAATCCATCGCCAAGGGGCGCACATCTGAAGCCATCAAAAAACTGATGGGACTCCAGGCCAAAACCGCAAGAGTAGCACGGGACGGTCATGAGGCAGACATCCCTATCGAAGATGTGCAAACAGGGGACATAGTAATTGTCAGACCCGGAGAAAAAGTGCCGGTAGACGGGATAATCAGGGAAGGATTTTCCACTATTGATGAATCAATGCTGACCGGTGAGAGCGTTCCGGTCGACAAAAAGTCGGGAGATGAGGTAATAGGGGCAACCATCAACAAGCATGGCACCTTTAAATTTGAAGCCACCAAAGTAGGGGCAGACACGGCCCTGGCCCAGATCATCAAAATCGTTGAGGATGCCCAGGGTTCCAAGGCTCCTATCCAGCGGATGGCTGACGTGATATCAGGATACTTTGTGCCCATTGTAGTAATAATTGCCATAACCACGTTTATGGGATGGTATTTTATCGCAGACCCGGGTAACGCTGCCCGGGCGCTGATTAATTTCACAGCAGTCCTGGTAATCGCCTGCCCCTGTGCCCTGGGGCTGGCCACACCAACTTCAATTATGGTGGGAACAGGCCGGGGAGCGGAAAATGGTATCCTCATAAAAGGGGGGGAACACCTTGAGAAAGCCCACCGCTTAAATGCCGTTATTTTAGATAAAACAGGCACCATTACCAAGGGTGAACCTGATGTGACAGATATAGTCATCTTCGATGACCGGTATAAAAAAGACCAATTGCTTGGCTGGGCAGCATCGGTCGAAAAATCTTCCGAGCACCCCCTGGGTCAGGCTATAGTGGAATATGCCAGAGAAAAAGGACAGGACCTTGCTGAAGCAGCTGAATTCAATGCCATACCCGGCCATGGGATTGAAGCTAAACTGGAAAATAAACCGGTATATATCGGCAACCGGAAGCTGATGAAGCAAAAAAACATTGATATTTCGGGCATAGAAGAAAATATAGAAAACCTCGAAAAACAAGGAAAAACCGCCATGCTGGTTGCTATAGAGGGCAAAGCAGCGGGCATCATTGCTGTAGCGGATACAGTGAAGGAAAATTCAGTCACAGCAATCAAAGCCCTTTATGATATGGGTGTGGAAGTATGGATGCTCACCGGGGATAACGGGCGTACCGCTGAAGCCATTGCCCGCCAGGTGGGAATTTCACCTGATAAGGTGCTGGCCGAGGTCCTGCCTCAGGACAAAGCCAAAAAAGTTGAAGAGCTTCAAAAACAGGGCAAAGTTGTTGGAATGGTCGGAGACGGAATAAATGACGCCCCCGCTCTGGCTACAGCAGACCTGGGTATGGCTATAGGTACAGGTACCGATGTGGCCATGGAGGCAGCCGATATTACCCTGATGCGGGGCGATTTACGCGGTATCCCTGCGGCCATCAGGCTGAGCCGCACCACTATGCGAAACATTAAACAGAACCTCTTTTGGGCCCTGGCCTACAACTCTGCCGGAATCCCGGTGGCCGCCCTGGGCTATCTCTCCCCGATTCTGGCGGGTGCAGCCATGGCTTTCAGTTCAGTTTCAGTTGTTACCAACTCATTGAGGCTAAAGCGTTTTGACCCATATCGTGAGTTCCGGACTTCAAGAGAGGAGCCTGGCCAGGCCGGCAAAGGGACTCAACTGAGCCCCCTGACCGGACCATTAAGACGTCCTGCGGAAAACCGCAGGAAAGATGTTGCCAAACAGGCAGAGGATGGGATCAAAAAGGATAAGGAAGGTGAAAAATAATGGAATGGCTTGAAGACTCACTGCTTATTCTTGCATTGCTTGCAGCAGGCGGTTTTGCCTGGTGGTGGTTTGCAACACAGAAACGAAAAGTGAAGTAATGTAAATATCAATCATCACACCCTCAGCTCATCCATTAATGCAAGCCAGTTGTACAGGTAGACCGGAGTAATAAAATTCCGGCGAGCATGTTCTTTCCCCCTCCGGCCCAGTTCCCTGGCCAGAGCCTGATCTTTGAGAAGCAGCCGCAGGCAGGCTGCCAACTCCTCCCCGTTTTTGGCCAAAAGCCCAGTCTGCTCATGAATAACCTGCTTTAATATCCCTCCCACCGGGGCGGCTACAACCGGTTTTCCCTTCCACAGCGCTTCCGTAACCGTGAGGCCAAACCCTTCCCTGGCAGAGTTCTGGACAATAATATCACAGGACCTTTGGAGGACATTTATCTCCAGGTGGCTGGTAGGAGACAGGTTCAGGACTCTGATATCCGGCTCATTTCCAACCATCTGCAAAAGTTCGTTGAGTACCTCCTGACCCTCGGGGTCGTCATCAGCAGCGCCCCCGGCAAAAATCAGGTAACTGGGGATATCAGCCCTAACCCGGCGAAAGGCCTCCACCACACCAAAGGGATTTTTCAGCCTGTCAAAACGGGAAACCTGCATGATCACCGGTTTATCACGCGGAAAATCAAGCTCCTGAAGGACCCGTTCCCGTTCGGCTGCAGTCACTTCCCTGTTCTTGTCACTTAAAGGGTCTATGGCCGGAGGCAGGAAAAACTGCCGGTTCCCCAGATTTTTGGCGTATTCGGCCATATGGTAGATAGCGGCATCACACCTTGCGGCATAGCCGCTGAGGAATTCCCATAGCCTGGCATCCACATTAACAGGGTCAATGTGACAGTACCAGACCCATTTTCCCCCGTGGCCGGCTTTGCGGTCAGTCAGTCCCAGGGGCTGCTGGTCGTGGACAACCACATAATCTGCATTGCGGTCAACCACATCCAGATTAGCCTCAGAAGTCAGACGGTAAACCTCCTTCATTCGTTCACTGAAATCAATCCTTTCACCATGAAAGGCATTATGAAAAGCCTTGGTAACCCCGAAGAATTCATCACCGGCACTGATGATATCCCACCTGGCCTGAAGGCCAATGGAACGCATGACAGGAGTCAGGCTCTGCAGAATTTCAGCCACTCCGCCACCGATGAATGTGGAATTAATATGCTGAATGGAAGCTCCCTTTAACCTGGCCGATAGTTTGTCTATGCGGTCAAGGAGTTCTTCATCAGCAAAGGATGCATAGTCATTTAGTGAAATATTCCGTTCAATCCCTGTTTTTGTAACCAAGTGCTTCAACTCCCTGCTGTTAAATTTTCCAGAAACTTTATTACATCTGCCGGTCCAGGCAGTGTTAACGATGCCGCAGAGTACCTTTCAGGCACTGTCCTCCCGGACACGAGTACACCCGTTCCCCTCTCCGCCACTGCCGTAAAAGCATCCTCATCAGTAGTATCATCACCGAAATATAGCGGATAGTGTTTTGGGTAACGGTTCATTAAGTATTTTACCGCTTCTCCTTTGTTAATATTACGGGGGTGGATTTCCACAACTTTCTTCCCTGCCATGGCTTCCAGGCCGGCGCCTGCCATCAAGGGGGCCGCCTTTTTCAAAAATCGTGCCAGCACTTCCAATACCTCCCGGACCGCAGCGGTTTGGGCCTGACCTGTGGCTTCAACCTGCCCCCTAGCTTCGGCCTGCCGGTAGTGAAATGCCAGGGAAATACCCTTATGTTCAACTAAAAATCCCTTTTTACCGCCGGTGCACCCGGATGCAATTTCTGCCAGCCGGTCCATTATAGGGTGCAGCCTGTCAGGGTCAGTTTTTGCAAACCGTTCCCCATTGGGAGTCCGGAATTGTGCCCCATGGCAGCCGATCAGGTAGATCCCGGAAACCGGAATCATCTTCTCCAGGTCTTCCAGGCTGCGGCCGCTGATCACGGCGAAGGCAACCTTATCTGTCCTCCTGAGTCGTTTAACTGCCTGAAGGAGCTCCGGGCCGGGTACTGCCAGGTCCGGCCTCTCCCTGATGGGTACCAGGGTCCCGTCATAATCTGTCATTATAAGTAAATCCTGCCTTTGGGTGACGATTTCCGCCAGGGCATCCCGGCTGCCAACAAACAAGGGTGAACTGCTCATAACGTACCCCCCTGAGGCAACCCACCGCCAATGGCAGAATCAGGTGATGATTCCCCGGTTGTTTCCGTACCTGACAGCCAGTTGTGCTGAATCCTCTGCCACCACCAGTTGGCATCCTGTTCCCTGACAGACCTCGCTAATGCTGACATGCGCCGTTTCTTTTCTGTCTCATCCATCTCAAGGCCGGCAATTATTTGATTTGCCGTCTCCTGCGGATTGTAGGGATTTGCTGTCAGGGCTCCGCTTAACTGGACCGCTGCGCCGGCGAAGGGGCTTAAGACAAGTACCCCGCCGGTGTCGGACCTGACTGCCGCATATTCCTTGGCAACAAGGTTCAGGCCGTCTTTCAGCGGAGTAACCACAGCCATATCTGCAGCCAGGTAATGGGCCACCAGTTCCTCCCGGTTCAGCGGTTTGAACAGATACCTGACAGGGACGTGAAAGTTCTCCGTATGTTTGCCGTTGATCCGTCCCACGATTTCCTCTATCTGTCTCCTCAGGCTGCGGTAAGCTGCCACATCTGTCCTGCTGGGTACTGCAATCTGGACAAAGGTAAGTTTCTCCTTATACTCCGGGCGCCGCTCCAAAAGGTACTCTATGGCCAGCAGCCGTTCCGGAATACCCTTTGTATAGTCCAGGCGGTCAACGCCGATAATTACGTATTCACCACCGATATCACTCCTGATTTCTGCAGCCTTCCGGACCACCCGGGGCCGGGAGGCAATTTCTTCGAATTCCCGCCAGTCAATGCCAATAGGTACAGCCCCCACCCTGACCGTCCGCTCCGGACCGTAGACCACCCCATTGGTGATATCTGCTTCCAAACCACAGATTTCACGGACACTTTGCAGGAAATTTAGTACATAGCCTTCTGTATGGAAACCGATAAATTCACAACCCAATAAGCCATACAGAAATTCTTTGGCCCATGGCAGGATAGCACATATCTCCGGTGGTGGGAAAGGTATATGCCAGAACAGGGAAACCCTGGCACCGGGCTTTTTCCGGCAGATATACCGGGGAAGCAGGGCCAGGTGAAAATCATGTATCCAAATCATGTCTCCCGGCCCGGTTGTCTTTAACACTGCATCCGCGAACTTCCTGTTGACCCGGCGATAAATCTGCCACATGTCTTCGTCAAAAACGGACTTTTCAACAAAGTTATGGCATAAGGGCCAAAGACAGCTGTTAGCCATGCCTTCATAATATCCGGCAACTTCAGCCTCTGTCAGCATTATCTCCTGAAAAAGCCATTTATCTGTTTTTCGCAGGGTAAGTGAACGGCCCAGAGTATCTTCTTCACTGCCGTATCTCCCGCCCCAGGCCAACCATGTGCCATGGATCTGTCTGATCACAGGCTGGATAGCTGACACCAATCCACTGACCGAAGGTATCACCTGTATCCCCCTGGCGGTTTTTCTGAAGGTGTATGGTCCTCTGTTGGATACTACTGTCAAACCGCCATTGGTGTTGGTTTTCAGAGTTTTTAAAGAACCCAGCTGACTACACCTCCTTTTCAAAAGTCACCCTGGCCATCCCCTCTGTGTCTATAACACTGGTATATGTCTGGTCTTCCCTCCTGGCAAACTCCAGGCTGACAGCGCCGCTGCCCACCCTGATATTTTCCAGGCGCAGTAATTTAAGAGAGTGGGGCAAATGCGGGCTGCGTACTCTCAACTCATTTCCACGGCACTGAAGGCCCAGTATGGACCGTAACAGTAGGAATACACTGCCTACAGACCATGCCTGGGGGTCACATGCAATCGGATACCTTACCGGACCCACTTTACCCGCCCTGGTGAAACCACAGAAAAGTTCCGGAAGCCGCATAGGGTCAAAAAACTGGGCAGCCTCAAAAAGAGTATCGGTAAGCAGCCTGAGTTCTTCCAGGGCTCCTGACTGTCTCATGCCAAAGCCAATAATGGAATTATCATGCGGCCAGACAGAACCATTGTGATAACTCATAGGGTTATAGGGGGCTTCATCTGTACTCATGGTCCTGATCCCCCACCCGGAAAACATATCAGGCTTCATCAGGCGTTCTATCGTCTTTCCCGCCATTCCGGCTGGGAATATACCGGTAAACAGACACTGGCCCGGGTTAGAAACTATTGTGGTTACAGGCTTCTTCCGGCCATCAAGGGCATAAACCACAAATCCATTCCGATCCAGCCAAAAGTCATGTATAAAACGTGCCTGAAGATCATCTGCCATACCCCTGAGATTGGCGGCCTTAAGCTTGCTGCCGGTTACCTGGTAAAGTTCGGCAGCATCCAGCAAGGCCCGGTAATAATAACCCTGGACCTCGACCAGTGCAATCGGGCCTTCCGGGATAGTACCATCCTTGTGAATAACCCCGTCCCAGGAGTCTTTCCACCCCTGGTTTACCAGGCCCCGTTCCGAACGGCACAGGTATTCAATATAGCCGTCCCCGTCCATGTCACCGTATTCCCGGCACCAGTTCAGGGCATTTTCCAGAGGTTCGGCCATTTCATCCAGAAATTCTGTTTCTCCTGTCCACCTGATATATTCAGCCAGCAGAATAATGAACCAAAGAGTCGCATCCACCGAACCGTAATAGGGTGTATGGGGCAGTTCACCTGACAGGGCCATTTCCCCATATCTCATCTCATGGAGGATTTTTCCCGGTTCTTCATCCCGCCAGGGGTTTACTTCCCGGCCCTGGTACCTGGCCATATAGCGCAGTGTTTCCCTGGCCAGGACGGGATTTACCATTAATGCCTGCCAGGCCGCTATCATGGAATCCCGCCCGAAAGGAGCGGCATACCAGGGGATACCGGCTTCCAGGACGGACCCGGTACCCGGATAAATTGTGCTCAGAGCCCTGAGGTCAGTAACAGCTACATTTACCATTTGGTTAAAATGTTCGTTATCGGAAGTTATCCGGATACACTCATTTTTCCATGAATCATAAGCATCAATCAGGTATTGGGAAGCACCGGCAAACCCCAGGTCTTTCCCTGGCCCGGCAGATGCCTGAACCTTCCCGGCAGATGCCTGAGCTTTCCTGGGACCGGTCACCGGTTCAACCACGGGAGTAACTCTGAGGTATATATAGTTTTTTGCCTTAGGTTCCAGCCTTAAATTATATTCAGCAATTATAAAATGATCCTCTTCCCTGAGGCCGGAAGGAGCCGGTGAAAAATTTATCAGTACAGACCTCCTGATATTATCTGTCCCAAGGTAGTTTATAGCCGCACTATGCCGCTGCAGTACACTGCCCTGCCGGGAACCCTTCTTCTCCCGCGGTGTCCCGCGGACCTCAAAGATATCAGCAAAATCAGTGCCCAGCTTAATGCTCAGGGTGGCCACAAATGGACACGAACCAAAATTGGCTACCCTGATTCGCTGGTAATAGGCATCCTTGACCATCCTGAGCAGGCGGAGATGTACTGTCTGCAGCAAAACCTGCTGCCCATCATTGCTGGTAAATTCATTGTTTGTCATTTCCACCTGGGAAAAGTGACTGTCCCTCAGGGTGCGTGACAGGAAAACAGGAGAAGTGTTGTTCAGCCTCAGTTCCAGACAGTTCAAAAATCTGGTATCAGCAAAGTAAAGACCCAGCCCACCCTGATCGTCACACGGTATTTCCCCTCCAGGCAGGGTGTTTATAAACATACGGCCTTCCTTTAAGACATCGATACTGGAACGTATATCAGCCGGAGATACCCTTAACTCGTCATGAACATTCTGATTGCACACTTCCATATAATTACCTCCGAGGTCCGGGCTTCATTAGCTGCCGGTTTTGTTTTTTCTCTCCAGAACGTTCCGATACACTTCGAGTGTTGCTGCAGTCATTTTCTCTTTGGTCCAGTTAGCTTCAACCATTTCCATGCCCTTTTCCCCCATCCTCCTGCATAACTCGGGGTTTTTGAGCAGGACCAGGCATTTTTCGGCAAGGTCTCCGGCATCGGACATTTTTACTATAAATCCGTTTATGCCATCTGTGACAACCTCCGGCATACCACCGGCCCGGCTTACTATCACCGGTCTTCCGCTGGCCATACTCTCCAGCATTACAATACCGAAGGGTTCCTCAAAACATGAGGGTGACAGGCAGAACTCAGCAGCCTTGTAAACAAGTGGCATTTCATGCCAGGGAAAGAATTTGACAAATACATTGTCTTCCAATCTCAGGTCTGCTATCATTCCCATTACTTTAGCAACATGTTTCCGGTGCACAGACCCCCAGTCAACTGCTTTTTCCGTCCCTGCCATGACCAGGAGCACATCGGGGAACTCCTTCCTGATAATATCCAAGGCACGGACACTTACATGGCTTCCCTTTTCCAGGTTCATCCTGGCAGGATGGAAGATGACCCGGCGTCCTTCAAATTCCGGATAAAGTGACCTGATCCTGTCCCTGTCCTCTCCGCTACAGGGGCCAAATTTTGCCAGGTCTATCCCATGGTGTACCGGGGTAACCCGTTCTCTCCTATATCCTGCCCTGACCAGCTCACCTTTTATGTAATGACTGACAGCTATTACAGCATCCCATATATCTGCCCTCCTGTTCATTTCAGCCCAGGTCCTGTCATCATCAGGCCAGACATTATGGGCAGTCAGCATTAGCGGGATATTTTTTTCAGTTTTTATTTTGTTCAGGATGTCTGTGTGCATCGGACTGAAATAATGCATATTGTGTGCATGGATGATGTCAGGCTCTGTTTCTTCTATAAATTGGGCAATATCCCCACTTATATCCTCATACTGTTCCGCGATTCTTTCAGGAGTGAGATTATTAAGATCCATAGCCGGGGTCCTCTTAATATACATCCCCTCATAATATTCCTTTTCAGGGCACCCTCCGACAGACCCTGTCAACAGCGAAACCTGACAGCCCTTTTTCACCAGTTCAGGGCCCAGCATGGCCAAATGGCTTTCAACTCCACCGATAACCGGTGGAAAGCCCCAGTGCAAATGAGAAATTTTCATTTTTGTGGCATCACCTCCATCTCTTTTTTACCTTATTCACCGGAACCACTTTGTATTCTCTCTTACCGGCAATTTTTTGCCAAAATTATCCTCTAAAAAACAAAAGTTTCTATCGAATAAAAAAAAGCCCCCCTTTCGGGAAGCTAAAACTTTAGTCTTTGGTTTTTCTGGGAGGTACTATCACCGGAAGAGTTGCGAGTTTTTCTGTTATAAACGCAATTATTAGTCCGGCATAAGATAAAAGGGGTTGTGCAAGACTTTCAATGCTGTCTGATATCTTTTCTTCATCAATGGTCTCGCTGGACTCATATGTTCCAATCACTTCAATATCAAGTTTAAAAGGTCCTTCGGGTTTGAAAAATAGCCGTTCAGACAACTTAATTTTCATCGTGGTATTATTAACTTCAATTAAATCTAAATTATTCTGTCTAAATAAGCTTAATTCTTTTGCTGGTTCGTGAGGAAGTTGTTGCCCATTGACACTATATAATTCAATATCAGACAATCTGATAAACGAGTTTTCGGGTTTGGTTTTTTTCGTCCTTTTTTTTGTCTCTGCTGACATAATTAGTTGTCCCCCCATTCATTATCTGGCTGCAACCATAAGCCTAAGCTGTTCTCAGTTAAATCGCCTACCGGAGGATATTTTCTCTTAAGGTTTGGTTGAATATTTTCATGATTGTAGATATAAACATTTTGTACAATTGGCTTTCCGTTATTTTCCGCCATTCTCTTGCCGAAATTAAACGATAATAGTGCAACGATATATTGATTTAAGCTTATATTTTCTTTTCGCGCGGCGTTTGTTAGTTCTTTGTGTAAAAACCGAGGCAATCTGAGTGTGAATTTGCCACTAAAATCATCTTGCTCTTCAATAATTGGAACGGGTATTTTCTGTCCTCTTTTCAATGCGGTTTTAATCCAAGAAAGTTTGGCATCCTGAATGTTATGCAATGCTTCTTCAGGTGTATCACCATCAGAAACACAGCCTTTCAGTTCCGGTATTTCAGCTAACCATCCACCTCCATCATCATCGCTTAGTGGACACAGATTTACACGATATTCCAGTGTCATATAATATTCCAGTTCCTTCATCACACTTAGTCCTCCCCTCTGACTTCTGAAATTAGCGCAATAAGCTTCCTTACGTAAACTGGTTTAACCCTGTTGTTATGAACTGGAACAGTAAGGTTAGTATCGGAGTCTGAGTCGTAAACGGTCCAGTGGCTTCCGTTACCAGGGGGTTCGCATATCAAACTGAAGCTTTCAAGCACTGTGCGTAGTTCATTCCACTTTATATCCTTTGGATTATTCATTATACGTTCAAATCTTTTTTTGATTCGCGACACGTATATCTCTCCTATAATATACTCAGAAGCACCAGATCCGATACCAAAAGTAATATTGATAAAACATTTTGACACTATATATAATACCATTAAGTATATACTAAGGTCAAGGCAATTCAAAAAGGGCAGATGTTTCCTCAAGGCTACTAGCCAAGAAGTACAACTACCCCTGTCCTCATTACAATTTAATATTCAACAAATACCTATTTCCCCTCTACAGCACCTTGGCCTGGCCGCGGTATACCAGTCCCCTGGTCCCGTCAACCGTAACGGTAGTCCCTGTCTCCAGAATGGAGACAGCGCCATCGACTCCGACGATAACCGGAATCCCCAGGTTAATACCGACAATAGCGGCATGTGATGTCAGGCCGCCGGTTTCTGTGATCACAGCACCGGCCTTTTCCATGGCAGGGACAAAATCCCTGTCTGTGGCAGCAGTTACCAGGATATCCCCCGGGGCAATCACACGGAGGGCTTCCCGGGCATTTTTGACAACCCGGACGGTACCGGTCACTGCCCGGACTCCTATACCAGTCCCCCTGGCGATAACATCGCCGACTATATGGACCTTAATCATGTTGGTGGTCCCCGGAACCCCAACAGGAATTCCTGCAGTAATTACCACCAGGTCGCCGCTGTGGATCAGGCCGGCCTCAAGTGCGGCCCTGGTTGCAGCATCAATCATCTCATCAGTACTGTCAGTCTCTGTAACCAATATCGGCGATACTCCCCAGACAAGGCTCAGCTTGCGCACCACCCCTTCTTTTGGAGTAACTGCGATAACCCTCGCCTGGGGACGGTATTTGGAGACCATCCGTGCCGTATGGCCGGATTTCGTGGAAGTTATAATAGCTGTAGCTCCCAGGTCGAAGGCGGTGGTACAGGTGGCATAACTGATGGCATCTGTCACAGTCCTTCCCGGGGCAATTTCCTTCCTGCCCAGGATTTCCCTGAATCCCAGAGCCCGCTCAGTCCTTACGGCGATCCTGTCCATCATGGATACTGCTTCCACAGGATATCTGCCGGCTGCTGTTTCCCCTGACAACATCAGGGCATCTGTCCCGTCAAATATGGCATTGGCCACATCTGTAGCCTCTGCCCTCGTGGGACGCGGGTTATTTATCATGGAGTCCAGCATCTGGGTAGCGGTAATTACCGGTTTGCCCAGCCTGTTGCACTTCTCAATAATCATCTTCTGGATGAGGGGCACCTCTTCAGTCGGGGTTTCCACCCCCAGGTCACCCCGGGCTACCATAATCCCGTCAGCCACTTTCAATATTTCATCTATATTTTCCACACCCTGGTGGTTTTCAATCTTTGCTATAATCTGGATACCGGATTCATTCTCTTCCAGGACCTTTCTTATTTCGAGGACATCTGAAGCAGTCCTGACAAAAGAAGCGGCAATGAAATCAAAGCCATTGTCCACAGCAAACCTGATATCTGCCACATCTTTTTCGGTAACGGCCGGGAGGTTTACCACCTGACCGGGGAGGTTAATATTTTTCCTGCTCCCGATTTCACCACCGCTTATAATGCGGCAGTGTATTTCCGCCCCCTTCACAGACTCGACCTCAAGTTCTATCAATCCATCAGCAATAAGTATTTTGGAGCCCTGGCAGACATCACCCGGCAGTCCCTGGTAACTTACGGAAAGCCGTTCTGCAGTACCTTTGACATTCTCTGTGGTCAGTGTTATCCGCTTACCCGCCTCCAGAGTAATCCTGTCTGCCTCCAGCAAGCCTGTCCGGACCTCTGGCCCTTTGGTATCCAGCATAATCCCCACCACCGCATTCAGTTCTCCCGCAGCCTGGCGGATTAAGGCAACATTGGCTGCATGTTGTTCGTGGGTGCCGTGGGAAAAATTCAGTCTGGCCACATTCATTCCATTGGAAATCATTTTTTTGAGAGTTTCCACAGAATCACTTGCCGGGCCTACAGTACATACAATTTTTGTGCGTCTCATGGTAACCACCCCGTTTAAATGGCAAGAATACCTGCCAGTTCATAAACCGACCTGTCAATTATCTTCTCCTGGCTTAATGCATAGTCTATGTCAAAATCCTTAAGGTTCCCTGATACCATCCCCACCATTCTGGCGGTTTCACCTCTCACCAGAAGGTCAACAGCCATCGCGCCCATCCTGCTGGCAATAACCCGGTCAAAAGAGGTGGGGGTGCCCCCCCGCTGTATATGACCCAGGATGGTCACCTTGGTATCAGACCCGGTCTTTTCCTGAATCAGCCTGCCGATTTCTATTCCACTGCCGGCCCCTTCGGCAACTATGATGATACTGTGGAGTTTGCCGCGCTGCAGTCCCCGGTCCAGCTTTTCGATGACATCATTAATATTTACACCCATTTCGGGGATCAGGATGGACTCCGCACCGCCTGCCAGGCCGGCTTCAAGGGCGATAAACCCGGAGTTGCGTCCCATCACCTCAACAACATAAGTTCTCTCGTGGGACGTGGCCGTATCCCGGATCTTGTTAATGGCATCAACCACATTATTAACAGCGGTGTCAAACCCTATCGTATAGTCTGTACAGGGAATGTCATTGTCAATTGTACCCGGTACTCCGATGAACCTGATGCCGTGTTCCCGGCCCAGCACCTGGGCCCCCCTGAAGGAACCATCCCCGCCGATAACGACCAGTCCTTCAATGCCACGGTTTTTCAGATTTTCGGCAGCCTTCAGGCGCCCCTCCGGGGTCCGGAAGTTCTCTGACCTGGCAGTCCGGAGAACTGTCCCGCCGCGGTGGATAATATCTGCCACAGAACTCAGGTTCATCTCCCGGAATTCGCCCCTGATCAGGCCGGAATAACCACGCTGGATTCCGACTACTTCCAGTCCGCTGAAAATGGCTTTTCTGACCACTGCCCTGATGGCGGGATTCATCCCGGGGGCATCTCCACCACTGGTCAAAACACCGATTCTTTTCAATACTGAAGCCTCCTTAAATGACAGACCACTAACCGGGTTCCCGCCCGGCAACCATAGTGTGACAAGGCTGCCTGAAAAGCCGTTCAAGAGCTTTTCGACAGCCTAAAAGGTCAGGTCATCTGTATTCTATCCTGAAACAAATTGTCCTATGCCACGGAATTTCTCATACCTTTTCTGTAGCATCTCATCAACAGGCATTTTTTTCAGGCAGTCGAGAGCCTCTTGAAGTCTTGACCCAAGCATTGCCGCCATTTCACCCGGGTTCCTGTGAGCCCCTCCCAGGGGTTCCGGGACTACTTCGTCCACTATACCCAGTTCTGCAAGATCAGGAGCCGTCATCTTCATAGCGGCAACAGCTTCCTGGGCCCTGGCAGGGTCTTTCCAAAGTATGGAAGCAAATGATTCGGGAGAAATAACGGAAAATACCGAGTTCTCCAGCATCATCAGGCGGTCACCCACTGCAATTGCCAATGCGCCGCCGCTCCCTCCTTCACCGATTACCGTATTGATTACCGGTACCCTGAGTTTCATCAGGCGGGCCAGATTAGCCGCAATTGCATGGGCCTGGCCGCGTTCCTCGGCACCCATGCCGCAGTGGGCCCCCGGTGTATCGACAAAGGTGAATACAGGCCTGCCGAATTTCTCGGCCTGTTCCATCAGCCTCAGGGCCTTTTTGTTTCCTTCAGGATGCGGCATCCCAAAATTCCTCGCCAGGTTCTCCTTGGTGTCCTTGCCTTTGGCATGGCCGATAACGGTGACAGGTTCTCCCCTGAACCTGGCAATTCCGCCAATAACAGCCCGGTCATCACCAAAGTGGCGGTCACCGTGGAGCTCCACAAAATCCTCGAAAATATGTTTAATGTACTCCAGGGTACCCGGCCTCTCGGGATGCCTGGCAATAGCAACCCTCTGGGCAGGGGTAAGATTATCAAAGATCTCTTTTTTTAGTGCCTCTGCCTTGGCCTGCATTGTTTTAATTTCTTCTGTAAGGTCGATCCCCTTTTCACTGCTGAAACTCTTTAATTCTTCAATTTTGGCCTCAAGCTCGGCAATAGGCTTTTCAAACTCAAGCATAATGCTGGGCATTTCCATTTCCTCCGGTCGTATGTAAGTCTAGGAGTTTAATTAAGGTATTCCTCAAATCGGCTCTGGGCACTACCATATCTACAAATCCATGGTCAAGCATAAACTCTGCCGTCTGGAATCCTTCCGGCAGTCTGATCTTCATTGTCTGCTCGATAACCCGCGGTCCGGTGAATCCTATCAGGGACCCGGGCTCAGCAATAATAATATCACCCATTGAGGCAAAACTGGCCATAACACCCCCTGTTGTCGGGTCTGTAAGGACGGTGATATATAAAAGCCCGGCTTCATGCAGCCTGGCCAGGGCTCCACACGTCTTGGCCATCTGCATCAGGGAAATAACGCCTTCCTGCATCCTAGCCCCTCCGGAAGCGGTAAACAAAACCAGGGGGATTCTTTTGTCTATGGCCCGTTCGACTGCCCGGGCAACCTTTTCTCCCACTACAGACCCCATGCTGCCCATAATGAAATTTGGGTCCATTACCCCGATTATTACAGGATGTCCTCCTATGGCGGCCTCACCTGTCAAAATTGCTTCATTTATCCGGGTAGCCTCCTGTGCCCTGGCCACTTTGTCCGGGTAGTCCTCAAATCCCAGGGGATTGGTGGACAGAAGGCCGGCATCTGTTTCCACAAAGCTGCCCTCATCAACAGTTATCCTAACCCGCTCCCGGGCCCCGACACGGAAATAAGCCCCACACTTCCGGCAGGTTTTCAGGCCTTTTTCCAGTTCCTTGGCATAAAGGATTTCATTACAGTTTGGGCATTTTTGCCACAAACCGTCAGGCATGTCTTTTTTAGCTGTATCAGCATGTACGGTAACATACTTGGGTTTGCGAAACAGGTCCTTAAACATTATAGACTATGCACCTCATCTCTACTCTGTTAAACTAAGCGCCGGCTGAACAGTCCCCTTACAGCCACTAGTACTTCCGGGGACAGTGATCTTTAACCGGCGGTTAATTAACAACAGCCAACCTGCGCCAATGCAGTGAAAAAACCTCTCATTGGCAGGGTTGACATGCAATGTTTTTATTTAGTATATGCCGTTTTGTCATCCAACAGCACTATTAAGAATCTCCATGGCTTCATCTACTTCCGATTCAGGAACAAGGATCTCAACAGCACCCGAATCGTTTCCATGCGGTAATCCAATAGCACGTAATGTAACTAACAGACCTTCATTGCTAAGCACTTTTTGCAGGTTTTCGGCAACTGATTTACTAGGCGCTATATAGACCACAGTCCACATGTCCAAGCCCCCTATCTGCTACATTCAATGGGATGGAACAATTCTTACATAATCCTTCGACTAGTATTATCTATATTCCTTTATTTTTAAACAAATAAAAGAAGAAAATCCAGAGTATAAACCCTGGACAAGTCTTTCTATAAACCTGACTCGCACTGGCCGTGTTTGGTCAGCACCTGGGCCTTGCCCCGAATCTTCATAGCTGATGTGTGTTCAGTAAACTGGGCTATCATAACTTCTCCCTTATCAAGTTTTTCGGTATGATGAAACTTGGTATCCTGTCCCCGCGTCAGGCCTATAATATTTACACCGTTTTCCAGAGCCTTGATGACAATGTATTCACCGGTAATTTGTGATTCCTTCATAATTTACCACCTCACAACGCTATCGCATTAATTTTCAGGCAAAGTAATGATACCACAATTTGTTGCTATTTGCAAGAAATGCCTGATGGC
>JAENZJ010000005.1:0-100623 GCA_016841325.1 Thermincola carboxydiphila | reverse complement strand
CCTCACCCAGTAGCCTGATCAATTCACCAATGCCGTCTGACTGGCTGTCAACCCACCACTCCCTGGTCGTCCTGATGACTTTTTTGGTTGATTCAAAATACAGGACCACAGGGTTATTTCCCCGGTAGCGGCACAGTATGTCCTTTATTCCTGTTAAGGGGTCCTGGCCTTCCCGGTCCGGCACTTTGAGGTAAACAGTTGCCGGAGGCTTTTCATCCAGCCCGGAAATCTGTTCAGCGATCACCTTGACTTCCTCATCCCGGGTGTTGAAATTGACCCTTCCCCTGACCAGTATCGCGGCATCAGGTTTCAGAAGGAACCGGTTTTCCCTGTAAACCCTAGGGAAAACAACCACTTCCACACTGCCCGGCAGGTCCTCCAGGACCAGAAAAGCCATAGGCTCCCCCTTCCTGGTACTGATCTGGCGCATCCCGGCCACAACCCCGCCCACAATAACAGGTGTCTCATCGGCCAGTTCTGCCAGCTGTACCGTATTATGTGATACCCTTTCCCGCAGGATATCCTCATATTCCTTCAGGGGATGGCCGCTGATATACAATCCCAGAAGCTCTTTCTCCATTGCCAGCAGTTCCCTGGCGGGGAATTCAGGGACATCCGGCAGGGGTTCGGCAGTCTTTTCCAGTACAGGGCTGCTCCCTCCCAGGTCAAAGAGGGATATCTGGCCATTGGCCCGGTCCCTCTGGCTTTGCTGGGCAGAGTCCATACACTGGTCCATGGCAGCCGCCAGCTGGGCGCGTTTGGCGCCAAGGGAATCCATGGCCCCGCATTTGATAAGGCTTTCCAGAGTCCGTTTGGTAACATGCCGGTGGTCCACCCGTTCACAAAAATCCTGCAGTGATTTGAATGGCCCGTCCTGTTTGCGGGCCTCTATAATATTTTCGATGGCTGAACGGCCGACATTTTTCACAGCTGCGAGGCCAAAACGGATTTTATCACCCACAACCGTAAAACTGACAAGGCTCTCATTAATATCGGGAGGAAGGACGTCAATCCCTTCCCGGCGGCATTCATCGATATACAGGGCGACCTTGTCGCCGGAATCAATCGCCCCGGTTAGCAAAGCTGCCATAAAGGCAACCGGGTAGTTGGCCTTCAGATAGGCAGTCTGGTATGATACCAGGGCATAAGCGGTACTGTGGCTCTTGTTAAAGCCGTAACCGGCAAAGTATTCCATCAGGTCAAATATCTGTCCGGCAATCTCTGGTTTAATTCCCTTACCCCTGGCCCCCTCAATAAACTGGCTCCTGAGCCCGGCAATAACCTCGGGTTTTTTCTTCCCCATAGCACGCCGCAGCAGGTCGGCTTCCCCCATGGTAAAACCGGCCAGGTCACTTGCTATCCTCATAACCTGTTCCTGGTAAAGAATAACGCCATATGTCTCCCGCAGAATCGGTTCCAGTAACGGGTGCAGGTAGGTAATCGGGCTCTCCCCGTGTTTCCGCCTGATAAAGTCTTCCACCATCCCGCTCCCCAGGGGGCCGGGCCGGTACAGGGCCACCAGGGCAATGATATCCTCAAACACCTCAGGCTTCAACTCCCTGAGAATAGCCCTCATACCTGAGCTTTCCAACTGAAACACCCCAATGCTCTCACCCCTGCCCAGCATCTCAAAGGCAGCACGGTCATCCATGGGAATGCTGTCAATATCTATTTCCTCTCCCAGGGTGTGTTTGATAATCTTCAGGGCATCATCAATTATTGTCAGGGTCTTCAGTCCCAGCAGGTCCATCTTAAGGAGTCCGATTTCTTCAACGGTATCTTTGGGAAACTGTGTGGCCACCAGGCCGTCAGTTGCCCTGTACAGGGGCAGGTAAGCCGTCAATGGCTCACGGCCGATCACAACTCCGGCGGCATGAGTGGATGCATGCCTGGGCATACCCTCTATAGCCCGGGCCATATCAAGCAGTTTCTTCACACCGGGGTCAAGGTCATAAAGCTGGCGCAGTTCAGTCCCGGTCTCCAGGGCCCTGTCAAGGGTGATGCCCAGTTCTGCAGGCACAAGTTTGGCCACCCGGTCCACATCGGCATATGGCATATTCAATGCTCTGCCCACATCCCTGATAGCGGCACGGGCTGCCATGGTTCCAAAGGTAATAATCTGGGCCACCCGCTCTTCTCCATAATGGTCTACCACATACCTGATTACCTGTTCCCGTTTTTCATAACAGAAGTCGATATCAATATCAGGCATGGTCACCCGCTCGGGGTTCAGGAACCTCTCAAACAGGAGGTCATATTTTAGGGGGTCAACATTAGTAATCCCCAGGGCATAGGCAACCAGGCTGCCGGCGGCACTGCCGCGCCCCGGGCCTACCGGAATACCGTTCTCCCTGGCAAATCTGACAAAGTCCCACACTATCAGGAAATACCCGGGGAAACCCATATCAGCGATTACCTTCAGTTCATAGTCCAGCCTTTCCCTGACCTCAGGCCCCGCATTGGGGTAACGTTCCGCCAGCCCCTTCAGGCACAGTTCCTCCAGATAACTCTCCACTGTGTGGCCCGGGGGAATCCGGTATTCAGGAAGGTAGGTATTTTCAAAATCAAGAGTAACATTACACCTTTCAGCTATTCTCACGGTGTTGGTCAGGGCCTCCGGATATTCTCCGAAAAGCAGGCGCATCTCAGCAGCATCCTTGAAATAAAACTCCTGGGTCCCAAAGTCCATCCGGTCGGTATCCCCCAGAGTCTTTCCTGTCCCGATGCAGAGAAGCACATCCTGAACCTCGGCATCTTCTTTTTTAACATAATGGATGTCATTGGTAGCCACCATGGGGATCCCCATTTCACGGCTTATCTTCACTAATTCGGCATTGACCGCACGCTGGCCCTCCAGACCGTGTTCCTGTAATTCCAGAAAAAAATTGCCTTTGCCAAATATGTCTTCATATTCCCGGGCTGCTTCCCTGGCAGAGTCCAACCGGGAATTTTTTATGGCAGTGGCAATTTCCCCACCCAGGCAGGCACTAAGGGCAATCAGCCCCTGGCTGTGCTTCCTCAGGGTATCCTTGTCAGTCCTCGGCTTATAATAAAACCCATGGGTATAGGCACAGGATACTATATTAAGCAGGTTGCGGTAACCTATCTCGTTTTCAGCCAGAAGGACCAGGTGGTAATTGGCATCATCCTTACCCGGTTCCCTGTCTTCCATTGACCTTGGCGCCACATAGACCTCACAGCCGAGGATCGGCTTAATTCCTGCCTTGTGTGCCGCCTTATAAAAATCAATCACCCCAAACATAGCCCCGTGGTCGGTAATGGCCAGGGCTCGCATACCCTTTGCGGCAGCAGCGGCAACCAGTTCTTTGATGCGCGCTGCCCCGTCAAGGAGGCTGTATTCGGTATGGACGTGGAGATGGATGAAATCCTGCATAAATATCGGCCTCCAAAGAATATCCTTGACTTCTGAATGAAATACTTTGCCTTATAATTCGCCTCTGAAGATATTATTTCCTCCCTTTTAATCTTTTGTAAACCAAAAAGAAAGCCCCCTGCTTTGCAGTAAATCTCAAAGCAGAGGGCTTGTGGCTGCCTCACCGCGGCAGTCCCGTTATTTCCTTATATGTTTCTAAAAAGGCCAGAGAATGTCCATGATCCCCTCAGCTAAAAAGTCGGTAAAGTCAGATACTGCCTGACCAACACCGTTAATCAGGTTGGTAAGATTGTTCTTGCTGGCATGGTCATGGGCAATTATTAAATTAACCCCGTTTTTCAAAATATCGGCAGGAACAGTCTCGCTCCAGTTTTCAGTACGGTCATTATCTCCTATCCAGGAACCGTCAACACCGAAGCTGTGTAATCTTGAAGTCCAGATAATTTTATTGTTGGCATCAACGAGACCTACCACAACTCCTCCGGTAAACCCGGTTGTCCTGGCATCAGTCCAGGTCCGTGTGGTCACCTGGAGTTTCCCTGTCTTATCCAGTGTGGCCTCAGATTCCATGTGCTGGTCAGAGTCACCGTCTATTTTATCATTACGGCCACTGGCTGTAAGCGGAAATCTGTTTTGCCAGGAGGTGTCTTCCGCAGGTGCGGCCTCGTGTGGAGTAGAAGAATCCGTGGCTGTTGGCGGAGTACCGGGCCTTGGTTGTGACGGACCGGAAGGTGAAGTAATATCAACTGTATCAGTTTCGGCATTCCAGCCTACTGTTAAGCCCAGTGCCTCTGCTATAGCCCTGGCAGGAAGAAATGTCCTCCCACCCTCGATAAAGGCAGTGGTATCCATGGTAAACACCTGGCCGTTAACCTCAAAGGTGTTTTCACCGATTTTCAGCCTTACAGACCTGTCACCAAGAGTAAGCAGCACAGTCTGGGTGACGGGGTCCCACTGAACCTCTGCGCCAAAGGCTTCTGCTATGGCCCGGAGCGGAAGCACAGTCCTGTTATCCTGGTTGATAAACGGCTTCACATCTGACTCCAGAGGTACACCGTCAATATTTACGGTAACGTATTTCTTGACTGTCACCGTATTGGTATTGGTTACAGTATTTGTCTGGTTAACCTGGTTATTGCTGCCGATGTTGGAGTTGGTTATAGTGGTATTTCCCGATATGTTGATATTGGTGTTGGAAGTATTGTCAGTAGTGGTGTTATTGTTAATATTGGTATCGATGGTTCCGGCGCCTATTTCTCCGGTAACTCCCGGAACAGGGCCAATTGTTTCTGCAGCACAGGCCACAACTGCAAAGGAAAAAACCAGGGCCAGCGCCAGAAATACGGATAAAGCCTTCTTCTTCAAAATATTCATCTCCTTCACTGTTAAACTGAATCCATTCATTAACCTTGACCGGCACTTGTACTAATTATAACTTTTTTATTTGCCTGGTCCCATTCTACATTGGCACCCAGCGCCTGGCTGACAGCCCTTACCGGAATATAGGTACGTCCTCCTTTTATCACCGCCAGGGTATCCATTACCTGCATGTTTCCGTCCACTTCAATAACCTGCTGGCCGATGGGAACCCGGACCACTCTCTGCCCCTGGCTAAAACTGGCAATTCTGTTAATAGAATCCCACTGTACCGCAGCTCCCAGATTTTCAGCAATGGCCCGGAACGGCACCATTACCCGGTTATTCTGGTTGATGAACGGCGGCGCATCACCCGGATTCATCTGCTCACCGTCAACAACAATCTGTACATACTCGACAGCAGTGCTGGCCGAATTATAATTGGCCACCTGAGTTGTCTGAGTGACCTGGTTATTGCTGGCAATATTGCTGTTAGTAATTGTGCTGTCAGTAATATTAACGGTAGTATTGGCCTCATTGGTCACATCTGTCTCATTGATGGTGGTATTGGAATTATCCTGATAAATATTTGTTACCGGGGCAGGCGGGTTGGTAGTGGTAAACACCTGATTGGAATAACCGGAAGCACCGGTGTCATTAAATGCTGAAACCCTAAAATAGTAAGTCGTATCAGGAGACAGTCCGGTGCTGGTAAACATTGTTTCGTCCGCCTCAACTGAACCCACTTCACTCCAATTACTGCTTCCCGTCCTGCTCTCCACAGTGAAACCTGCTTCATTGAAAGAATTATCTGTCCATAATATGGTTATCTCAGTCGATGTTTTCGCTCCCACAGTCAGCTGAGAAGGGGCAGCAGGCACAGGAATTATCGGCTCCAGGATTAATCCATCATCAATAATCAATGGGTCTTTGATTATCGGGTTTATTACAGGATCTTCAATTATCGGTTCCCTGAATATGGGATCCAGAGGCAGAGTATAGGCTGCTGATACTGGTGTGAAAAAGAACATATTATATAACAAAATGCCTGAAATCAGAACTACAAGAAAAGGCATATTTTTCTGTTTCATCATCACACCCCCTTTCCATAAAATTCTATATCAAATCACTTTTACACTTAAAGTCATTTTACTATTTCAGCATTTAAAAATGCTATCAGGATATTGCGATTGTTTTTGCGAATATTGCTGTGTTTTTGTCTCCGGCAACAGACAGACAGGATGCATATTTACCGCCCGGAATTTACACTATATTATTAAGTGGCTAAGCAAGGCCATATGCCACAGTCATTTCTGAGAGATTTAAAAAACTTCAAAGGAGGATTAATGATGGCAGAGTATATTGTAGAAGTAAACCAGGATAATAGTATCGATCTCCCCCCCGCCGTACGGGACAGACTGGTCCTGGAACCGGGTGATAAAATGGTAATTAGGTTTGATAATGCGGGAGAACATGTGGTCATGGGAAAACTGCCCATGGAAGCGGTCGAAAAAGCCCGGGAACTTGAAGAAGTCCAGGGTAAAACAATAAATATTAAATAAAAAAAACCGTAATCCGGGTTCACATCTGTATTAAAACAGATTTGCAGCCCGGACTGCGGTGTTTTTTGTAATTATACCAGTATCTTCCGACAGGTTTGTCTTTTTTGCCTGATGTAAAGGAAAAAACGACACCCTGGCGAACAGATAAATTATATGGTAAAATATCATCCCTCAAGAGCAGGATTCCCCTGGGAGGATTATTATGTCCGATATACGGAAAAAAAACTTTACAAAACTTGAAAACTCCAAACTTTACCCGGTCATCTCACCGGAAGGAGAACTTCTGGGCTATGGCCGCCTGGTTAATGACCGTTATATCAGGTTGTTTAATCATGTGATGTCAACAGGAAGCAGCCCTCCCAGGCCGGTTAAAAAACCCAGTGAACTCTCCATATATCCGGTACTTGCTGAAGACGGCCGGGTAGTGGGGGAAGTTCCCCTGATTAACAGGAGATATATCCTGGCCAACAGATTTACTGTCAGCCATTATATTAACTACGAGGTTGAAGGTGAAATAACCTGATGATGTTCTCATCCCGTGGTTTCAGTCCCTCCTGATTTACCATACAGCTTATTATATGCTATGTCCCATCGCTTCTTGGTAATGACTTCGGTTTTCGGTTCATCCTGTTCAAAGTAATATATGGCGTAGATGTCCCCTGTATCGGGGTTCATAAACTGCCTGGCAGTTGTTTCGTCAATATCTTCCCCGACAACCCAGTACAGGACCCGGTATCCCCTGACAACATCAAGCATGTGAACCCGGAGAACCTGTTTATATAGGTCAACGATGCGTTCCTGGTTCTTCATCAGCTCAAACCACTTTTTGGTCACCGACCTCCTGATGGTATTTCCGCAGCTGTCAGGAATTTCAAGCTGAATTCTTTCACCAAACAAAGTGTCCCAGATACCTACCGAAAAATGCATACATATCCCTCCCTATTGGCGATTGACCCTTGTATAATAATTACGCTAATGCGTACTATTTTAAGTCGGTGTTGCTCATCCGAAAAAAAGAACCCCTTTTGAACCATGAGTACATGGCCATGGTTCAAAAGGGGTTTTTCGCGTAGCGGCAACCTGGCAGTCGTAGTGAAAATCACCTTAGACCCATGGCTTTGCGTCCCCGGCTTTCGCCGGGTTTGCCAAATATTTTATTTCTATATTTTATAATTCAACATTAATTCTTATTTTCCTGCTAATTGGTTCAAAATGCGGTTTTCAAGGGTTAAAACGCGGTTTTGGCGGTCTGAAATTCGGTTTTCCCGGTAAAAGTAACAAGTGAGCCTGAAAACGAATACAATATTTTGAAGGAAAGGAAAGGGGGCTCACAGATGAATAAAATCGATGGCTACAAGAAGTTTATTGTTGCCCTGCTCACTCTGATAGTACTTGGTTTACGTACATTTTTCGGGAAAGAACTTGATATTGATGTTGATGTGGCAGCTGATGCCGTAATTGCGGCAGTAAGTGTGGGCTATATGATCGCCCAGGCAGTTCATGATATATTTAAGGAGAAAGCCAAAATTCACATGCAAATAGGTAAAATAAAATGAGGGGGATTTAAACCTCCTCATTTCTCTTGGAATTAAGCACCGCTTCAAGTTTGGCAGATAATTCTTCAGTTCCGGACCCGGAAACATCAATACAAACAAGAGCCAATCCGACCTGATTCAGCAGCTTTTCAACAAAGTTATCCTTTTCAATTTTACCACCATTTTGGGCTGAGTCATCAACCTGGATAACCGCCAGCGGCTCCAGGCTGTCTGCCTCACAGACTGCAAAATCGACATACCTGGAACTTATCCGGTTCCAGAATGTTATCCAGTTTTCTGTACCCCTCGGCACCTCCACCAGGCTGGAAAGCCCGATCCTGGGAAAGACAGTGCAGTTATACCTTGCTGATACAGCCTTCAGTTTGTCATAGACATCCTTTTCCCAATCCCTTATAAGACTGTCCCGTTTTACATAAACATCTTCTCTTACATTTCCTTCCTGAGCCGCTGTATTTGCCCGGTTAATCACTTTAACCAGGTACACAGTTGCCGCCAGCACCACTGCCAGTAAAACATAACCTGCCATACCGTCCCTCCTGTATTATCCAGAATTTATATTTGATTGAAACCATTGGCCCACTCCAGAGACATCATGTAAAACCGTGGGATTTCCCTCTCATCCAGATTTATTCGCGACGCATAGTAAGAAAACCTCTTCCAGTCCCCTTTTTCATATGATACCGTGAGCTCAAAAATATCCCTGTACAGATTCCGTTTCCCCAATAATGCCTTCTTGACATCATCTGAAACGGGAAGCTCTGCCAAAATGTTGGCCATCGGCCGCCCGATCAGGGCATCAATCATAGAGAACATACCGACTAGAAACAAATCTGAACTCCGCTCAGCCAAACCGCATTTTTGCCCGATCAATTCGCCAAACCTGGCCCTGATGATTGAACTGGTCAGTATTTCATTAGGTTTATCCTCAACCATGCCCTTTAATGCAATCAGTGACAGCCATTTTTTAATTTCCTGCAGGCCCAGCATCACCAGGGCATGTTTAATTGAAGTAATTTTGCTCCTCATGCCAAAAGCAGCTGAATTGATATACCTTAACAGCATGTATGACAAAGAGACATCGCGCTTCATGATATTGTCGAGCTTGTCAAAATCAAGGTCCGGCCTGTTAATCTCCTGCAACAGCTGAAGGTAATTCAGTTTATGGGGGGATATGTCTTTGCCGGACATTATTACAGGTTTACTGAAAAAATATCCCTGAAAATAGGTAAATCCGATTTCCAGCGCCTGTTCAAAATCCTTAATGGTCTCAACTTTTTCTGCCAGAAATTCTACCTTTTTATTCCCACACTTGCGGATCAGGTTCTTCCGGTCCTGAGGGGGAGTCCCCAGGAAATCGATCTTAATAATATCCACAATGTCCATCAGGGGTTCATAGACCGAATCACAGACGAAGTCATCAAGAACCAGCATGTATCCCAGTTCTTTAAGCCTTCTGCATGCTACCACAATCTCCTTGTTCCTCCTGACATGTTCCAAAATCTCAACAGCTATCAGGTGATTGGGCAGATTAGCAGCAACTTCATTCTTCAGCAGGTTCTCCGTAAAATTTATGAAGGCCCTTTTTCCGCCTGTAAGGGATTCCAGCCCAAAAAGCAGGAAGCTGTTGGCAATAACCTCTGATGTTGCATAATCTCCATCTGGGTGGTTGTAATAGTTGTCTGTCCCTACGCGATATAAAAGTTCATAGGCGAAGACCTGCTGCTGCCTGTTAAATATAGGCTGCCGCGCTACAAACACATCCATTCTTTTACCCCCCTCCGGATGTCTTATTGCCATATTCTTATGTAATTCTACACCAGACTACATTTTTCCTTCTCTGTTAACTACTACAAAATGTTAATAACTGATTTCCCGGGTATCTGTATCCTTGTTAAAATTCGCTAATCCTGATATGATAACTTCAGGCATACTTATCCGGGCAATATGACAATATGTTTACTGGAGGGTTAAAAAATGAAAATAAATAATCCGGATTTCCCACAAAATCAGGCGGTTGAAATCCGCGCCTTTAACTTCCTGAAAAAGGTTTTTGACGAACGCGGCTGGCCCTTCCCCTATTATCTTAAACTTGACCGGGAATGCTCTGCAAAGGAACTCGCAGAAACTCTGGAGCTTCCTTCCGATATGATTGAAGCTGTTTTCATTAACGGGAAAGCCTATCAGCCGGAGGAAGGAATAGTCAAACCGGGAGACCGGGTGGCTTTTATCCCGCCAGGCACTCCCGGACCGTACAGAGTCCTCCTTGGCATAAAAAAGCTGCCCCAAGACTAAAGGGCAGCACACAACAGTCCCGCTACTCTTTAACCTCTGCCAGCCAGATTTCGTTCATCAAATGGGCAAGCACACGGAGTACACCGTCATAATGCCCAAGAATTTGCTGGTATTTGGGGTGGAAGGTTATGTTGCGCAGGTGACGAAAATCATGCAGTATCTCTCTTTGCTGTTCAGAAATCAACCCCTTGGCATAGAGGTAGTTGATCTTGTCCCTGAGCACAGGATACCGGCCTCTGCTTTTAACCCGGAACCCTCCCAGGACATCATATTTTTCGGAGATTATTGCCTCCAGGCTCTTTAAGGCCTGTTCCACAGCTACCGTACAGAACGGATAATACAGGTATCCGTATGCAAAGAGGGATTTTGCAATTTCAAATATATTCCTGATATATAAAGGAATGCTGCAATGTAACTGAATGTCACTTACTGCCCTGATGAAATCTTTTTCGGTGGTCCTGGTTACAGTCCCGGTGGCGATATCGATGTTTTCCATTAACTTGCATATCTCGTCAGGCTCATAATAGTTTTCTATACTGACTTTGGTAAGACAGGACCCTACACTTTCAGCCAGCAGGTACCACCACTTTTCATCCCAGTACTTGTTGGCATTGGCAGATGTGGAAGGGGCGACAAAAATCCTGGCAGCCCCAATAGTTGCCTCCTGAAACCCATAACTAATGTCCCGCCTGCCGAAAAAACTCTTAGCCGCCTTTTTTCCGTTAAAACACAATACCCGGGGCTTATACCTTTTTACTTTAGCAACAAGTTCACCCCGGTTAAAATTATAGTCTGTAAGCCCTAAACCATACAAGCTTACATCCCTGTAACTCCCCGGGTTTATCCTGAAAGGGGTCAGACAGGTCCGGTGCAATATGTCCCAAAACTTGTTCCCCGGGGTGCTGTAATAATTACTGTCTGCTGTATTTATTTGACCCATGACATTAGCACAAAACAGTATCTTCATCTTGTCTGTAAGGACATCAGGCAACACTGGTATCCGCTCCCGTAACTGCAGCTAAAATGTAAGTTTACTGTTCTATCCTGCCCCGGAGCCCTTATCTGTAAACCACTCTAAACTAAAGAGGTAAATATTATCTTAAATGAACATCTTACTTTTTTACAGGCTCATGCGCTTTTCGCCCGTATACTTTCTCATATGCCTTGCAATACGGGCAAAAAGCCCCTTCAATGCCCCTGACAAACCAATAGGCCAGCCCTCTTTGCTTTTCCCGCGCCTTAGTGCAAACAGGACACTTCTTACCGCAAAATTCCGCCATTTGCCTGTCTTTTTCGGTTATAACCCCGCTCATTATTCACCCTCCTCTTTGCTTTTAATCGGATAATTATCTCATTTATGCAAAGCATAATATAAGCTTACCATACTTGTCAATGATGGCAAATACTGATAACCTTAGGATAAAACTAGTATACGGAGGTTGAGGAAAATGCTTTTGGAATTCCTGGGGCATGCATGTTTTATGGTGAAAACAGAAAAAACAGCCATGATTATTGACCCCTATCTGACAGACAATCCTCAGGCTTCTGCAAAGCCTGAGGACATAAGGGCAGACTGGGTGCTGGTAACTCACGGGCACAGCGATCATCTGGGCGATGCTGTCGAAATCGCCCGAAACAATAATGCCACTATTATCACGATTACCGAAGTAGCCCGGTACTGTGGACAAAAGGGGGCCAAAACACACGCCATGTACATCGGGGGCAAATACAATTTTGGAGAATTCACCATAAAAATGACCCTTGCCCTCCATGGTAGTTCACTAGGTACCGATCCCATTGAATACCTTGGCCAACCCTGTGGTTTCCTTATATTTGCCGAAGGCAGGACGATCTATTATGCAGGAGACACAGGCCTTTTCGGGGACATGGAGCTTATAGGCAGGCTGCACCCTGTTGACCTCGCAATACTGCCGATTGGTGATAATTTTACCATGGGTCCCGAGGATGCCCTGGAGGCAGTTAAGCTGTTAAAACCTAAACATGTTATCCCGGTCCATTATAATACCTGGGATATAATTAAGCAGGACCCTGAGAAATTCAAAACCGCCGTTGAACAGGAGACCGGGGTGCCGGTTACATTACTTCGTCCGGGGGATGTATCTGAATTTTAAATCCGAAGGGACCTTTTGTTGAGTTCCGGAAATCAGGCCCTGTGTTACCAAAGTCCTGCGTTAACCAAATCTTTACCTCAAATTAATGATTTGCCAAACATTAAACAACCAGGAGTAATTGTACTTTACTTCTGGTCTTACTTTTTTGCCGGCAGCCCCTTAACTACTGCCCTGGCGTTCATCAGGCCGAATTTACGGTAGTTTACATTAAGGAAGATGATGACAACCGAGCCTTACATTCATTGCAAATACCGTAAAATTCCGTGCGGTGATTTCTTACGTCAAAACCCGTTGTTTCTTTAACCATTTTATCAAGTCCTTCATAAACCGGAATTTTGACATTAAAAAGCTGGTGGCACTTTTCACAGTAAAAATGGTAATGATTTTCCGGATTGCCGTCATAACGGCTGTATGTACTGCCATAATTTAATTCCAGTATATGTCCCGAATCCCTGAGTACATTCAGATTGCGGTACACCGTGCCCAGGCTGATATCAGGGATGATTTTCCTTGCTTGTTCATAAACCCAATCCGCAGATGGATGGCAGTCGGCATTGCGCAGTATTTCCAGAATTACTTTTTTCTGTTTTGTCATCCTCGTCGCTTTGCTCACTTTCTTCTCTCTCCTTCCTCAAGCTGCCGCCTTCCCTGTTTTCCGAATTTTCTAAAAATTTAAATAGCAATAACTGTATTAATAACTCTACTTACATAACCCGATACTAGTATAACTTTTTTTGGTAAATCAGTCAACCTGTTGTTGTCTGTTTTTTTGGGTAATTTACTTGTTTATGGTTATTGTTTTATTAAATGTATTTTATTGGTACTGACACTCACGGTTTTGCCCTGGCAACAACTTCTTCATATAGCTCTTCATACTGCCTGATAATCATTTCCATTTGGAAGGTTTCCCGGGCGTGTGTCCGGGCATTTACAGACATTTCATTCCAACGTGAAACGCTGCTGAGGACTTCAACCGCTTTTAAAGCCATAAGTTCCACTGCCCCTACCGGAAGCAAAAATCCGGTGACACCATCCCTAATGACTTCAGGCAGCCCGCCGGCAGTAGAAGCAATAACAGGCACTCCACATGCCATTGCTTCAAGGGCCACCAGGCCAAAACTTTCCTTTTCCGAAGGCAGCAGGCAAAGATCTGATACCGACAGCAATTCTACCACCCGTTCCTGTTTACCCAGAAAATGGACTCTGTCGGTAAGTCCAAGGGCTTCCACCTGCTTGTGGGCGGCCTGGGCTTCAGGACCGTCACCCACCATTATCAGCCTGGCGGGTATTTTTCTGTTGACATGGGCAAACACGCCGATGACGTCTTTGAGCCTTTTTACCGGGCGGAAATTGGATATGTGAATCAGGATTTTTTCACCTGCTGCAGAGTATCTTTGTTTCAAACCGGGTACAGCAACCCGTGTGTATTCTTCCGGGTCAATAAAATTATAGATAACCTTAATATCCCTGGAGATTTTAAACAGGTCTGTTGTCTCATCTCTCAAGGAACAGGATACTGCAGTAACAGCATCACTTTCCTCAATACTCATCCTGGTAATTTCAAAAAACTGTGGTTCATGTCCCACTACGGTAATGTCGGTACCATGCAGGGTTGTAACCACAGGCAGGTATTTATCTGTCACCAGCTTCTTCGCTAACAATGCACTGACGGCGTGGGGAATAGCATAATGGACATGGATCACATCCAGGTCTGCCCACCTGGCTGCCTCCCCAATTTTGCTGGCCAGTGCTATCATATACGGCGGAAACTTAAATAGTGGATAGTCAAGGACCTCCACCTCATGATAAAAGATGTTCTGGTGAAACATCTCCAGCCTGAACGGACGATCATAAGATATAAAGTGGATTTCATGGCCCTTCTGGGCCAGGGCCTTACCCAGCTCAGTGGCAACCACCCCGCTGCCACCATATGTAGGATAACATACGATTCCGATCCTCATTTCATCCTCCCCATACTTTTAAAGGGTCTTCCACAGGTACCGGGCTTCTGACGAGAAAAGCCTCACCATATGCAGCCCCTATCTGTGCCCCCTGGAATCTGTCCCTGCTTTCAATAAACTGCAGGGGGGCCTTAACCCCCAGTACTGCAAGAGGCTTTAGTCCGGCATCTCCAAACTGCGAATAATGTGCATTAACAGCCTCCTGTTTCCTGGCATAGTATTTGGAAACATCAACAACAAAGGAAAAACCCTCCATCCTGTTCAGGAAATAATAAAGCACTATATTTGGCCTGAAGGCCGTCAGTTCCGGCTCCAGTTTCTTCAGTCCGGCTTTGAAATGAGCTTCGGTAACCAACCTGCTTGTATTAACATGGTCAGGATGGCGGTCATCCCAATAAGGTGCCAAAATAACCGAAGGCCGGTACTTCCTGACCACCCTGGCAACCTTCATAATATTTTCATGGTTAACGGTAATATTCCCATCAGGCATGTCCAGATTAATTCTCCATTCCGCTCCAAGGATTTCCGCGGCCTGCAGGGCCTCCTCCATCCTCACCTCCGGCGTACCCCTGGTACCCATCTCTCCTCTGGTCAGGTCAACTATACCTATCCGGTAACCCAGTGCCGCTTCCTTTGCCAGGAGACCCCCGGCCCCTATTTCAACATCATCGGGGTGTGCCCCGAATGCAATTATATCAACTTTATCCCGTATTGTTTCCATAATCATGCCCCCTGCCACAAAACTCATATCTCACTTAAGCATCTGTGTCCTCATTATTTTATCCAGGTGGGCCAGGGTATTGCATTCAAACATTCGGCAATACCGCCCAAAAAAAGCAACACTCGGGGTATCCGGCCACATTCTGCGGGGAAGGGTATTCAGCCAGATAATATCCTTTACCCTCTTCTTGAGGAGACCAACCCGGTATGCTGCTCTTTCAGCATGGAGGGTCTTGGTATCACTTACCACGATTACAAAGGTCTGTTTATTCAGCAAGTCACCGTGCTTTTCTTCGATTACTGCCAGGGCTTTCCCGAAATCAGTCCCCTTGCCCCAGCTCTCACTGCGGTTAATGATCTCTGTCATTATTTCTGCGAAAGGCCTTTTCTTATCAAATCTCCCGCTGATATTTTCCACATCCTCGGAAAATACAAAACTGTCGATTTCTTCCACGGCAGTGGAAAGGCCGTACATAAACTGGAGCACAAACCCTGCATATTTGGCCATTGAGCCGGACACGTCACAGATCAACAGAATTTTCGGCTTCTGAACCTTTTTGGTCCGGTACTTAAGCCGGAACATGGCCCCTCCATAGCGGATATTATGCCTGATTGTCCTTCTCAGGTCAAGGCGCTGTCTTTTATTGCTCCTGTGGTACCTTCTGGCAATCCTTATTGCCAGCCGGCGTGACAGCCGGTTTATCAGCGCCAGGGCAGCAGGCATATCTGTCTCGGTTAAGTTCTGAATATCCTGGTACATCAGGTGTTCTTCATCCCGGATATTCTCCACAACCTCCCGGAGTACTTCATCAATTTCTTCATCTCCGGTATATTCCACGTCAGGAGGCCCATCACCGTGCTGCTTGAGGTAATGTCTCCAATAATTAAGTGAACTCCTGACCATGTTTGCAATCAACTGTTCGGGGTTATTTACCGGATTACTCTGGAACTGTTTCTGCAGATAATCCCGCAGCTTTTTCCGGTTCTCTTCAGGCATTTTTGCATATATGCTCTTTTCCTCATCTGTCAGAGGGATACTGACTTCCCTGTTATCATTTCCTCCGGGGTCCTCCACCTCGTATTTCAGTTCATCTTCTGCAGCCATGATTTCCTGGGCTTCCCTTTCCCGCAACTCCTGATTGCGGGCTGTCCTGTCAGATTTTTCTTCTGGAGTGACAAAAAATGACCGGAAGGCCTGGTCCAGAATCACCCTGTCATCAGAAGACTTGGCCAGGGTGGCCAAAAAGGCGGTCCGTACCTGGCCGCGGTCAAGGATATCCACCTCTGTCAGGGCATTAATGGCATCAACAGCCTCTGCCGAGCTTATCCGGAGTCCGAGGTGGCGGAGAATATGAATAAACCTGGTAAAGTTATTTTCAAATGTGTCCTGTAAGGGGGAAATACTATCCATCAGGCTACCCCCTTCCTCCGTGACCGTTTTTACCGTTTCCGTTCAGGAAACCGGCTAGTCCCTGTGTCCCCAGTTCCTGCCTGAAGGTGTCAATATCATCCTTATTTTTGAAAATCAGATTCAGGCTGAAGTTGACCACATCAGGTGTCAGCCTGTCTGCTCCCAGGGCTACAACAGCCCTTGCCCAATCCAGTGTTTCAGCAATAGACGGCTTTTTCCGGAGCAACAGCTGTTCCCTGATATAATTTACCGCCCTAGCGACCTCCATAGCAAGTCTCTCTTCAATTCCGGGGACCCTGGCATTAATGATGCGGAGTTCCTTTTCAGGCGTGGGGAAGTCAAGATAAAGATAGACACAGCGGCGCTTCAGTCCATCGGATATTTCACGTTCCGCATTACTGGTAAGTACCACAATGGGTATCTGCCGGGCCTTTAATGTCCCCCATTCGGGTATTGATACCTGAAAATCTGAAAGCACCTCAAAAAGGAAGGCTTCAAATTCCTGGTCAACCTTGTCAACCTCATCTATCAGCAGTACCGGTTTGGTCTCCGCCCTGATCGCTTTCAGGAGGGGCCTTTCCAGAAGGTAGTCCTCAGAAAAAAGGCTGTCTTCGACATCAGTACACCGGTCACCCCCGTTTGCCTGGCTGAGCTGTATCCTGATAAGCTGTTTCTGGTAATTCCATTCATAGAGGGCCTTATTCTCATCAAGGCCTTCATAGCACTGGAGCCTGATCAGTTCGGCATCAAATATGGCTGCCAGCGCCTTGGCAATCTCGGTCTTGCCCACTCCGGGAGGGCCTTCTACCAAAAGAGGTTTTTTCAGTTTTAGTGCCAGGTATACAGTGACTATTGTTTCCTGGTCAGCAATGTATCCCTGCTGTTCAAATGATTGTCTGAGCTGTTCTATGGATAGGTCCACAGCCATACCTCCTGAAACTGTCATATTCTCATGGAAATAATATCATGTGGGTCTGTTGATGACAATGATACATATCACAGATTGGCGTGGCATTTACAACCAGGTCTTCAGCTTGGCTTCATTAATAATGGTGATAACCTGCTTATCCAGCTCAATACATTTATTCTTCTTAAAATCACCCAGTATCCGGGTAACGGTTTCTCGTGTTGTCCCAATCAGATTGGCCAGTTCCTGGCGGCCCAGGGGCAGGTCAATGGTAATACCGGAAGGCCCAGCTTCCCCGTGATCTTTGGCCAGCATCAGGAGCATACTGGCCAACCTGCCGTATGTGTCTTTTAAGGCCAGGTCCCTGACCTGTATCTGGGCCATCCTCAGCCGCTTACTCATCAGCCTGAGCAGTTTCAGGGCGAGGTCCGGATTTGTCCTGAGGTAGTTTTCCAGGTCATCATTCATCAGCATGCCAATCTGTCCGGCTTCAATGACCTCAGCACTTGCAGGATATGGCCCCCGGTCAATGAGAACAACTTCTGCAAACACGTCTCCGTGCTGCAGTATGTGTAAAATTTGTTCCCTGCCGTCTTCAGTCATCATGGAGATTTTTACCTTCCCGGAAATAACAAAATATAATGCCTCTCCCGGCTCCCCTTCCAGGAATATTATCATATTTTTCTTGTAGTTCCTGACCTTTGCCAACTGGCTGATTTCCTGCAGTTCCTCATTGGAAAGGTCCCTGAACAGTGGTATCTTGCCCAGGTATTGACTGTAATCGTTCATAATCCCTCCCCGGCAGCCTGTCTGAACGCTGCACCCAGGTTTACTGCTGTGCCGGTATACCGCTTACCTTGACCGGCGCATTTAGTTAACCGTCACCCATCTCTTTTCCATGACACCTGACACAAATCTCCCGCGTCGGGGGTCTCTTGTTTGTCTTTTCATTATGAACCATGCCCTGGTGACAGTCGGTGCAGGCTATGTCTGCCTCAAAGTGTTTATTATTATGTGGTTCACCCTTACCTTTTATATCCTGGTGGCATCCCAGACACCTGTTGGTAAAAGCAGCATTATCAGTAGAAATAGTTATCGGGGTTTTATAATTCCCCGTGACATGCAGATATACCTCCTTCAGCGCGTTGGTTTTGGTTTTTACCAACCCGGCAGTCCCGGGGTCGGAATGGCACTTGATACACTCTACATTTTTGTGGCTTGATGACTGCCATGTCTCATAGGTGGGTGTCATCTCATGACAATTGATGCAGAAATCTGATTGTGAGGTGTATTTTATCATTCCTGTCGTCAAAAACGCTCCTACCGCGATAATGGCTATCAATGGGCCAATGGACAGAACATGCCCCCTGTATTTTCTTCTGGTGCTTTTATTTCTGCCTTTTCTGCTGTGGGTACCGTTTCTGCCGTTACTTTTTATGTCTTCTTCCATATGCAACCTCCGGGCATTTTTTTTATTGTTCGCCCGGCATGATACATTTATGCGGTTAATCGTCAAACATCAGAACTGCTCCTGAGAGAAAGTTTTTCCACCAGGAAATCCACCAGACCCTGGGCATCATCCAGACCAAAGACAGGAATGCCCGGAAAATAAGTATCACTGGCTATGGCAAGCAGCTCTTCCGGCGGGGTAATGAGTTCGGTATGCACCCCGGATCGGAAAACCTCTATTTTGGGTTTATCCTCCTTTTTATACCCCTCGGCGATGATCAGATCAACTCCGGAAATCCTGGCCACAATTTCGTCGAGAGACAGTTCCCGGCTGCTCTTCTCGATTATGCCCACCTTGCCGGGACAGGCCAGCACAATAGTGTCAGCTCCTGCCTCGGCATGCTTCCAGGTATCTTTGCCGGGAACGTCCATTTCGACATCCCTGTGGTGGTGCTTCACTGTGGCAACGCGAAAGCCCCGTTTTTTTAATTCCCAGATAAGTTTAACGATAAGTGTCGTTTTCCCTGAGTTGGAATACCCGACTACTGAAATTACCGGTATCAATACGGCCCCTCCTAATTCAGAATCCATTCTCATTTCCGAGAGCTACTTAATCCTTTCGGGATAAGTATAAATGTTCATTCTTTTATTCCTCACAAAACCGGCGATAGTTATACCCAGTTCCTCTGCATGCCTGACTGCCAGTTCTGTGGGGGCGGAGCGGGATGCCAGCACAGGGACACCCATTTTGGCCGCCTTGATCAGTATTTCTGAAGATATCCGTCCTGTTGTCAGGAGCACTTTGTCACTCATGTCAATACCTTCCAGAAAACACCGGCCAATCAGCTTGTCAACAGAGTTGTGCCTGCCCACATCTTCCCTGAAGTATAATATCCTTTCCCGGGAACAGACTGCAGAACTATGGACACCACCTGTTGTTTTAAATAGGTCGGACATGCGCTGGGCATCTGTCATCAGGTCCAGCAGCTGCCCGGAACTAATTCGGAACTCCGTGTCAATGGGCTTTAAAACAGCATCCGAAAGGTGGTAAAAGCTGGTGCCTTTGCCACATCCCGTTGTGATATAACGCTTTAAAAAGGTCTGTTCAGCAATAACCGCTGCTTTTCGCGATGTCACCCGGACAGCCCCCAACTCAGTATCCACAGACACATTCTTAATGTCATCCCGACTTTTCAGGAATCCCTCGGAACAGAGGAAACCCACGGCAAGCTCATCAGGATACTCCAGGGTACACAGCAGGGTTACTATTTCATGGTCATTAAAATATATTGTCAGCGGGCTTTCAACAGTAACCGGGTCAGCTATCTCTTCCCGCATACCTTCCCTTATCCGCCAGGCACGGACTGTCTTAAATGTATTATTCATCAATTACCTCCGTTCCCGTTACTCGCGGAACCGTTATTTTTGGAACCTGTAAGGCTATTTTCTGTGCCCTGTCCAGGTCACCGGGAGTATTGACATTAAAAAATATCCTGTCCGGGTCACCATACTGCCTGATCTCATCAGGGCCAACGAACCGGACTCTAATCTTAGGATAGAATGAAATTATTTTGTTTCTGCCCTCGCTGAGGCTTGTTTCAATAGCAGGAAGGCATTTTTTCGTATATACCGCAAACAATGGCTGGTAGTAGTCCCCGATACGGGGTACCACCGCATCATGGCCAGGCGCCAAGCTGACCAGGTATGCCGCCAGGCTGCTGTCGATAAAGGGCATATCACAGGCAGCCACAAAATTCACCTGATACCCGGACTCCCCAAGACACGTATATATCCCGCCCAGCGGCCCACGCCCGGGCATCGTATCGGCAATAACCCTGGTCCCGGGAATGTTGTGACCACTGCCGTTTGCCGAAATGATTATTTCCGGAAATTCACAGGCCAGAACCCTTACCGCTCCTTCAAGCATCCGGTTTGCGGTGACCCGTACCATAGCCTTGTCCCTGCCCATCCGGGTGCTTTTCCCTCCTGCCAGCACGATTGCGGCCGCCTCAAGCATAAAATCCTCTCTTCCTGGTAAATTCGCTACCATAATAGTTTTTTCGGGCCATACGGCTTACGTTATCTATTATACTAGTTTTTTGCCTAAAATTAAAATAAAAAAACAGCGGTACTTGGCTGTTGTCCCGCTGTTTTATGGTGGGTATTGAAAGTTACAGATGTGTCCAATTGCAGGTTGTTATCTTTTTTGGGTTTCAGCATCTGCAGCTTCCTGGCGTTTTCTGTCATCTGCAGCCTCCAGGCTGATTTCGTCCTTGACACTTGAAGTCGCTCTTTTAAATTCCTTGATCCCTGACCCCAGGGCCTTGCCCATTTCCGGCAGCTTCGCCGGTCCGAAAATAACCAGGGCAATTACCAGGATTAGTATCAATTCCGCAGGTCCCAGACCAAACATTGTATCCACCTCCGTTTAACAGTTCTCCGTACGATATGGTGTGTAATATGTGATGTCAGGCTGTGTGCTGTGTATCCTGAATTTCCGCCGGAGCATGGGAAGCAGTGCCCGCAATCTGTTCCGGAGTAATGATATTTTCACTGCACAATTCCTCATACCAGAGACAGTGCCTGTGTCTGATATACTCCAGATCCACCCTGCCGGTGAAAATACCCGGCAGCAGGGCCCGGTTTGCCTTGAAGACAAAAGCACCCAGGTGTGCGATGATTCCGAAGATAACCATAAAAGTCGCTATATTGTGAAGCATTGTCATCCAGTAAATAAAGTCACTGGAAAAGGTGTTGGCCATTGAAGGCAGGTTTTTGAGGACTTTAAAAATCCCTGTTATGATTATCGTGCCCAGGCTTCCCGCTATAAAAACATAGGCCAATCTCTGTTCCGGAAGGTACTTATGGCATGGCGGCTCCTCACACTTGGTAAGCATAGCCTTTACCAACAGGTATGATTCCTTCAGGTCGCCCCTGCGGGGTAAAATGTGAAAGTGCCTGCACATACCATGGTACACCACATGGAATACTGCCGCAAAAACCAGCGCTATGGCAGCAATATAGTGAACATATACCGTTATTTCATAATTTGAACTCCAGGCAAATCCGGGGACCTGGTCAAGGAGATAACGTTTGTAAATAGGCATCTGGCCCAACCCGGTAAATATCAGGATAAATGTAGAGAGGGTTACTGTCCAGTGTATCAGCCTCACGGTCAGGGAATGCCGCAGTATCGTAGGTCTCTTTGCTCCATTATTCTTAGCGGTCACTGACATCCTCTCCCTTCATGGTTTTATAAGCCTTATACCCGGCTGTAAACAGGCCGGCAACCGGCGCCAGCAGAATGCCTGCAGTCACACCGTTGGGAGTGTCCAGGAAGTTCCCCACATTCACCGGTGTACCGGGGTACCCGGGTGCATCCGGGTTGGGCTGTTTTGCCTTTTGGGCCATAAAGGCCTTATTGATTTTTTCGAAGGGTACAGGAGATACGTAAAATGTGGAAGTTCCGCCGTTTTCCTTTTCACCGTAAACATATCCATCGATTTCCTTCGCCCTGGCCTCGGACAGTGCCAGCATTTCCTCACGGGGACCGAATTTGATGGCCCCATTGGGGCATGCCTCCACACAGGATGGGTTCTTACCCTCTTTCACCCTGTCAATGCAGAGGTCACATTTGTACATAACCCCTCCACCGACAAAGTCAGGTGCAATTTTCATGTACAGTCCGACACCCGCCTGCCGGGCCGGGATTCCCCAGGGACAGACATCCCTGCATTTGGCCCCCCCGAAGCAGGTCTCAGGATTAATCAGGACAGCTCCCTCCCTGGTAACGGTCTGGGCCCCAAAGGGACAAACCTTGGCACATGGCGGGTTGTCACAGTGCATACATCTTCTGGGCATATTAACGGCATATGTCTTGCCATTATGTTCAATTTTGGTTTGCTGAACAAATGTCCAGTTATACGGGGTTAGCCTTGTAGTAAGCCCCTTCTTGTCTGACCAGTCTTCCTTTTTGTCCTGGGGCCAGTAATTAGGAATTTCCGCACTCTTCACAGGTTTGGGGAATTTATCCTGATTCTTGGCGCGGCAGGCACTGACACACTTGGGTACCTTTAGCCCTTCACAGCCATTGCAGAGTGTCATATCTATAAATGTACCTACCGGTTCCTGTCCTGTGGAGGCCTCGGCAGCCTTTTCAGCCCCTGTCAGGGCCATGCCGCTGACAACTCCTGTGGCAATGGCCCGCTTAAAAAACTCTCTTCTGGAAATACCACCCATATTATAAACCTCCCCTTATATACCCCCCTGGGGTATCTTTATATATTTTATATCATACCCCCGCCAGGTATGTCAAGAGGTTTTAAGCAAGAATTTTGTAAGTTTGATTCCTTCTTATCGAACCGGTTTAGATTTTTTCACTCCCTTTTCCCATAACTAAATGAGGCAGCCTTTTAAGGTTTGGACCCAAATCAGGGAGGGGCAGATATGTTCCGGAACGACGAGTCTGACGTCCGTTTGTCGGTTCCCGACTTAGGCGGGAACCGGTAACAAACTGAGTTGTAGCCGTCGTGAAGGAATTTATCTGCTCCTCCCTGGCAATTCGGGTCTAACATAAAGGCTGCCTCATTGATAAACGGAATTAAGCCATTGGAAAAAATTATCCCCAACGCGGCCAAGTGATAGCATAAATAGCTGCTACACCAAGGGCAGCCCATAATCCCACCCGGTTGGGAATATCCAGGCAGGTAACCGATAGTGTGATTATTCCCAGGATTGCCAGGTATGACCCATAGATTAATGCGTTTCTGCTCATAAGTATCCCCTTTCCTCATCTTCAGTAATATATTCCCTGTTCTGCAGATTCAATTCCTCCGGGGCATGCAGTACCAGCATCTTCCACGCGGAATTGGGCGGGACATATTTCTGGGTTGCCGCCGAGACTGCAATTATAAGCAGCAGGGAAAACGGGACGGCCCAGATAGCCGGCTGTTCGCAGAGTGTCTTGATGACAGGGTGTTCCCCGAACCATACTCCCAGGGAGGGTATTAACTGTTTATCAGCCAGCATGACAGAAACAATGGCTGCCAGTGCTGAAGTACCCCCGATAAGCATTCCGGTACCGGCACCGATAGCAGTGCATTTTTTCCACCAGCAGCTGACTATCAGCATGGGAAAATATGAAGCGGCGCCAATGGCAAATGCCCAGCCCACCATCATATTGATATCAAAGTTCTCAACAAATACACCCAGCAGGCATGCCGTGGACCCGGCAATTACCGCAAACACCCTGAAGGCAGCTACCTTCTGGGATGATGTTGCCCTAGGGTTAATCATGGTCCCATAGACATCATGGGCCAAAGCGCTGGTCATAGAAACCAGAAGCCCTGAGAAAGTAGTCATAAATCCGGCAAAGGCCCCCATTGACGTGACCGCTGAAAGAATGTCCCCCAGATGAGGAACGTAATTGTTCAACAATCGGGGCAGGACCAGGACAACGGAGTCGGTTGACCTGGCCCCTCCGGCAACTGAATACAGTTCCGGGGTCCATGCTCTCCCCAGCGCTCCGAACATCGGTGGGAACAGGTAGAAGACTCCCAGGAGGATCATTACCCAAAAGGTACTCTTCCTGGCGGTCTTACCGTCCGGGTTGGTATAAAAACGCACCAGTATGTGAGGCAGCCCCGCCGTTCCGCAAACAATGGCTATAATCAGGGAATATGTGTAAATAACCGGATGGCCGTATTGGGAACTGAGGACCCCGTAGGGTTCCAGCCAGCTCTTATCAGCGGGTGCATTGGGAACCGGCTGGCCGGCATGATAAGAAATCCTGACCTCGTTCTGAGGTCCGGCCGGAGTTACAATAAACCTGGCTGAAACCGTCAAAGGGTGTTTTTCTCCGGTAACAGGGTCAGCAACAGTCACCGGATGCCCCTGACTGATGACGGTCACCGGGTTGCCTGTTTCAAACCGGTCACCCGCCCGGTAAAGATATGCTGCTGCCCTTTCTCCCGTAGGAAGGGTGATCAGCTCTGAAGTATCCGGCAGTGTTGAATTCATCAATTGCTGGGCATCCACTCCGGCAGCATCAGCGGGGATCCTCCGGGAAGTGGTTATCACTACCCTGGTATCATTAAGGAAAACACCCCGGGTGGCGGCGCCAAATACAATTTCATTCATCGGAGGGTCCGGCTTGTAAATAGCCGTATAATCAGCGGCAAACCTTGGCAGTGAATTGCCCTGGCGGGGGTCATTGTGGAATTTTTCCAGATTGGCCCCATAACCGCCAAGGTAAATAAACATAATAAACATTGGAATTGAAATTGCGGCCATTTTTATCCAGTACTGGACAGCCTGAACAAAAGTAATCCCCTTCATGCCGCCCAGGGCCACATTAAAGACAACCACAAAACCGACCACACCCACACCAACCCAGTACGGTGTGTTCAGGATATTTACAAAAGCCGTACCCGCACCCTTCATCTGGGGCATTGTATAAAAGAATCCTATAAACAGGACAAAAATCACCGCAATTTTTCTGAACCTCGGGCTGTCATAGCGGCCTTCGGCAAAATCAGGAATCGTGTAAGCCCCGAAACGCCTCAGGGGGCTTGCAATAAATAAAAGGAGAAACAGATAGCCGGCAGCATAACCCACCGGATACCAGATATTATCATACCCGCTCTTCATTATCATTCCGGCAACACCCATAAAAGATGCCGCACTAAGGTACTCACCGGAAATGGCAGAAGAGTTCATAGGGACACTTACAGCCCTGGAGGCAACATACATATCAGCTGTGCCCCTGACCGACCTCCGGATATAAAACCCCAATCCAATAGTAATAATTACCAACAAGATGACGCCGATAAGGGGGATTACCTGAATTCCCTGCTGCAACCGCAAGCCCCCCCTTCCTGCTGTCCCTGTTGTTCCTCACCTGTCTTCATCCAGGTCAGGGCTTTCTCCTCAAGGTCAATGGAATTTCTCACATACACCCACGAGATAACCCAGGTTACAGGATAAATCAACACCGCGAGGAGCAGCCAGGTTAGGGTAAAACCTGAGATCCTCAGGTTCATGATTTCCGGGAATACATAATTTAGGGCCGGAAGGCCCAGGAGGATGCCCACAAAAACCATAAACAACCTGAAACTCAGTCTAAACTGGCTTTTCATAAGTTTATCAAGATACACTTCACTGGCAGAAGGTATCTGCTTCATTTCGCTGGCAGGAGGTACCTGCTTCGATGTCTGCTTTTGTCCAGGGCCTGGATGCATTTCATTACTGCCACTCACCGGCCTCTCCCCCCGTAAAATCGAATTGTGCCAAACAAACACTTCTCCCTAGCTTAATTATAGGTTTCACCGGCTCAATGGGCATTAAAATTTCCGTTAACAGAAATAATTAGTATTTTAAGCTCTTTTACGGTCTTTCATAACCGGTGAACAACCGGTCGAAATAACAGGCTGAATGGTTGTATTTACTGCTTAAAGGTCCTTTTTACGAAAACACCTGTTTTTGGCCAAAAAAATCCCCGGCATTTAAGCTGTCACAAAAAATGCCGGGGATTTCTGCCCGGTAATTCAACCGCCAAACCACAGGTTTGGAATCCACTGCCACTTATATTCTAATACAGATGCCGGATAACTTTTGAAACTATATCAGGAAGTTCCTCCAGGGTAGTCACAATATCCGCACGGTAGTCTCCACCTCTCCGGTTTATCAGGTAGTCTTTTACCAGTACTGTCTGCATACCCAGTTTGCCGGCAATCAGGTCTTCATCCACGTCATTCCCCACTACCAGGCATTCTTCAGGATCCTTTCCGATATGGTCCAGTATCTCACTGAAATACTCAGGGTATGGCTTGCAAAAATGCATATTCTCATAACTTGTAATGAATCTGCAGTCAGACCGGTCAACTCCGATCCACTTCAATCTCTCAACTATGGCCCGTTCCGGGAACACAGGGTTTGTGGCAATAACGACACTGCCCCCCCTTTCCAGAACCCTGAGAACGGCTTCCCGGCCCTCCTCCCTGGGAGCGGCATATTCCGCCAGAGAGGGAAAATCCCTGGCATAAAACTCGGCAAACATCATTTCCAGCTCATCTCCGGGTATCCCTACCTGTGGAATAAATTCTTCCATAAAGACATCCCGGTTTAATTTACCGGGGTCGCGATTCTCCATCATCTTTCCCGTTGCATACATCAGGGCCCGGATAAATTCCCTGCTGTCCAGGCAGTCGCTGAACTTTCGGGCCAGAAGGCCCAGGTATGCCTCGATAAGCTTGTCAGTATCCACAGGCAGCAGGGTACCGTCAAGGTCAAATAATACAGTGTTAATCATTAGCTGCTGTCTCTCCCCGGTCAGTTTTTTGGGCAACATAAAATATCCTGCGGCTGTCATGTCCGGGAGGGTCAAAAGAAAACCCGTGAAAAACATCCCGCATAACAAACCCGGCCTGGTTTAAAAAATCAAGTATCTCTTCACTTTTATATGCCTTTTCCCTGTGTGTCTCAACAAATTTTTCGTACAGGCCGCCTTTTTTTACAAAGCCGGTCAGCCGTATCTCCCAGATGTCAGCCTCACGGTCATAGGAAGTTTCCCAGATCAGGGACATGTCCTCATCATCGGCAAAAGTGGTATCTCCCCCTGTGCCGGACAATTTTTCAACGGCATTCATATCAAAAATAAATAATCCTCCCTCTCTCAGGGAACTATATGTTTTTTTAAAAACCCGGCACAGGTCATCAGGGCTGGTAATATAGTTTAGCCCGTCATGGTAACTGGTGACCAGGTCCACCGGAACCGGCAGTTCCAGGTCCCTCATGTCCTGCTCCAGGAAAACCGCATCCAAGTCCATTTCCTCTGCTTTCTGCCTGGCCCGGGCCAGCATAGCCGGGGCGATATCAATACCATACACTTTATAACCCCTGGCAGCAAGGGGCAGAGTTGTATTGCCCGTGCCGCATGCCAGGTCAGCAATCCTGTGGACATGGACAGAGTACCGTGCCAGAAGCTGCTCCAGGTAGTCTGCCCATTCCTCATAGTCTATCCCGGCCATCAGGTAATCATATATATCTGCCAGCTTGGCATACTGTGACTGTGATTGTGACATTATTCGTCACCAAACCCGATACCTACTGATTTGGCAGCAAAAACTATGTCACTGTCAGGTGAAACCCTGCGCAGCACCTTCACAGCTTCCGCTATGGGGACTGATTCAATGTTTGTCCCCCTCAGGCTGACCATTTCACCAAATTTCTTTTCCATAAGGATCTTTACCGCATGTGCGCCATACCTGGTGCCAAGGAGCCGGTCAAAGGGAGTGGGGCTCCCCCCCCTCTGGAGGTGGCCCAGAACGGTAACCCGTGTTTCCATCCCACTGCATTTTTCCAGCTGTTCACCGATAACGTTGCCGATTCCGCCCAACCTGATGGGGTCAGCGCTGTCTTCAATAATTTTCTGTACAACCATCTCGCCCCCCAGCGGTTTGGCCCCCTCAGCAACCACCACGATGCTGAATTTCTTTCCCTGGACCTTACGGGCTTTAATTTTACGGCAGACATTTTCAATTTCGAAGGGTATCTCGGGAATTAAAATAACATCAGCCCCTCCGGCAATACCTGAATGGAGGGCAATCCATCCCGCATACCGTCCCATTACCTCAAGGACCATTACCCGGTGATGGGATTCAGCGGTTGTGTGCAGTTTGTCAAGGGCCTCAGTGGCTGTAACCAGTGCAGTATCAAAACCAAAGGTAACATCAGTTGCCGAAAGGTCATTATCTATTGTTTTGGGGACCCCGACAACAGGCAGGCCCTTGTCACAGAACTCCTTGGCAATGCTGAGGCTTCCGTCACCACCGATAACCACCAGGGCATCGACACCCATTTCCTTCAGGTTATCCATGATGTGATCTGACATATCTACATATACACGTTCCCCATCCTTTATCATAGGATATTTAAAGGGATTGTCACGGTTAGTTGTACCAAGGATTGTCCCTCCCCGGGGAAGTATCCCGGAGACTGAAGCAACTGTCAGCTTCTTGGCCATATTATTGATCAGGCCGCCAAACCCATCCAGATAGCCGACTACTTCCAGGTTATATTTATTGATGGCGGTCTTCACAACCGCCCTGATAACAGCATTTAGGCCAGGGCAATCCCCGCCGCCTGTCAATACGCCGATCCTTTTTATTTCACTGTTCACCGTTTTTCCCCCTTTAAACATATTTTTACTGTGATTCCGCCACCGGACAGTCCACTTCTATATTATATCATTTAAAAGATATCATTTAAAAGGAATTTGTAATGGCATTTGTACTTCCTGTTAAAGCACCGGTTCTTAAACCCAAAACTTTTTAAGGTCTGATACAAGGATTTACGGTACAGGTGTCGAATTAAGGAGAAATTCCGATTATTTGAGGAGGGTGTTGTCATGCTGGTAAAAGACCTTATGTCGCGGCCTGTTGTAACCGTATTAAATGATTCCACCGTCGGTGAAGCCCTCGAAATTTTAAGAGAAAAAGATATCAGGCATCTGCCTGTAGTCGATTTAAACCATTCCCTGGTCGGGATAGTAACCGAATCAGACCTGTTAAAGGTATTTCCTAACGGTAAGGAACTATCACCATTTGAGTCAAACCTGCTTTCAAGGACTCCGGTTTCCAGGATAATGAAAAACCCCCCGATCTCAATTTCCCCTGACGAAATCATCGAAGCAGCAGCCCTGATTATGCGCACCAAAAGAATCAGCTCCCTGCCGGTCCTGGATGGCAGAAAACTTGTCGGCCTGATTACCAAAAACCGGATTATTGATGCCTTCATAACTGCTCTCGGTCTCAAGGAAGGCGGGACCAGAATTTCCATAGTATTTCAGAAAAAGTGGGGTTTCCTTTCAGACCTGGTTTCATTCACAGATAACAAGAACATCTGTATAGACAATATTGTAACCTTTGGTAATGAACTTGTCTTGAAAGTACGGGGCAGCCGTCCTGATTTTGTCAATGACCTGAAGAAGGCTGGGTATACGGTTGCTGATGTTTCCTACATTGAGCCTGCAGGTGAACCGGAAACAAAGACAAAGTAGCCTATGTGGAACTGCCTGAAACATTCGCCGCCTGGCTTTTAAGCAGTCTTTTGTTATATGCCCTGATAATATCTGTCCTGGTAAGTATCCCTACTATTTTCCCGTGGTCATTCCTGTCGACAACGGGCAGGCGGCCAACACCCCTTAAACCGAATTTCTTTAAGGCTTCACTGAGGTTTTCATCGGGAAATGTAACCATAAGCTCGGTGTTCATGATTTCCCCTACCGTTTTGTTGTCAAATCCCCGGTCATGGGCCTTCCTGATATCGAGATAAGTTATTATACCCACCAGCCGTCCTTCCCGGAGTACCGGAAATCCCATGTGTCGGCTTCCTTCAAAAACACTGCTCATCTCCCTGACAGTTATGTTGGCTGAGACCGTTTCCACTTCTTTTGCCATAACATCAGCCACACTCAGGGATTCAATTATACCCTTTTCCATCCCCTGGTGCAGGTTGATTCCCCTGCGCTTAAGCTTAAGGGTATAAATGGATTCCCCGAAAATATGGTTTGCCACCATATAACTGGTTACACATGAACCCATCAGGGGGAGTATGATATGATAATCATTGGTCATTTCAAACAGCATTATCATTGATGTGATCGGTGCCCGGGCGGCACCGGCAAAAACGGCTCCCATGCCCACCAGCGCGTAGGCTCCAGGACTGGCTGTAACATCAGGGAATAATTTGTGGGCAACTGTCCCTACTGTGCCCCCCAGCATTGCCCCCATAAACAGGGACGGGGCAAAAACCCCTCCCGAGCCTCCTGAACCAAGTGTCAGCGCCACGGCCAGCAGTTTTACAAAGACAAGCACCGCCAGCAGCCAAAGCGCCAGTTTGCCTGCCAGTGCTTCCTCAATCGGCCCGTAACCTGCGCCGAATATCTCGGGGAACCGCAGTCCGATCACTCCTACCATGAGTCCTCCCAGGGCAGGCTTAAGGTATTCCCTGATATTCAGTCTTTCAAAATAATCCTCAATATAATAAATCACCTTAATCTCAAAAACCGCAAATATCCCGGCTAACACACCCAGAACTATGTAAATAAAGGTCTCCCTGTAATCAACCATCGAGTAATCGGCAGCAAACACTGCCGAGTTGCCCCACCAGACCGCTCTGGCAATAACAGATGCGGTCACGGAAGACAATACGGTCAGGCTGAAAAAAGATGAGGAGAACTGTCCGCTGATTACCTCCAGGGCAAAGAACACCCCCGCTATCGGGGCATTAAATACTGTTGCAATTCCGGCTGCAGCTCCACAACAGACCAGGGTTTTCATCCGCTCCTCTGAGAGATGAAAAACCTGAGCTATTGTGGAACCAAACCCGGCTCCTATCTGGACAATGGGTCCCTCGGCCCCGGCAGACCCCCCTGAACCGATAGTCAGGGCGGATGCCAGGGACTTAACCAGAACTATCCTGGGCCTGATTTTCCCACCTTTTACAGCAACAGCTGCCATGACTTCCGGCACGCCATGCCCCTTCGCCTCCCTGGCCAAAAAATAGGTCAGCGGGCCAACCAACAGCCCTCCGGCAGCAGGAAGCAAAAAGACGTAGTAATCCTGCAGCAGCCCTCTGAGAATAAGCCGTCCCCCGCCAAAAAAGTATTCGGTAAACAGGTCAATTATGTACCTGAATATGAGTCCCAGCAGAGCAGCTCCAACCCCAACGCCAACTGCCATGACAACCAGAAAAGTGTTTTCGGGAATAATGGATTTGTCCAATACACGACGCAGTACACTCATCAATAACCCCCCTGACTAAATATGATAACTTTTCTGCCAATGTATGTCAAAGATTATTTTAGCCTGTAAACTCCGTAGTCCGGCTGTTATTACAGATACAAAGAAAAAAAGGGCTCCATTTACAGTAGCCCGGAACCCATTTACCGGTTTACTGCTTATGGAGCCTCCCGTTCCTTTTAGAAGTAGTACCAGATGCTGTTGTAATCGTCCGGATCTTCTCCCCTCTTTGAAATCTCAGTAAGAAAATCCAGAATCGGAACATCCTCGTGAAGGTAGGGTTTGGTATCAGCAAATGCCAGGTCCCATGGGTAAAACTCATATACCCTGGAGCCATCGGGGAGCAGCATGATAACCTCATGGTCCTGCCCGGCCCGAAGGTAACTCTTACCGATTCGCGGTATATTAAACACCGCTTCATCACACCTGTCCAGCCCCGGTGTCAGCCTTGCCTCTTCAACCTGTTCCTGGATCAGCCTGGCGATAGGTACCCGGTATGCCCTGGTTTCCTCTTTGCCCTTGGCATTAAAAGTATAATACGGGTCCACACCTATAGCCCGCAGTGCCTTCCGCAGACCTACCATCTCAAAGCGGCGGGCATTTTCCATGGTAAAGACTCCCTGGTTGTAAACAGGGATGCCCCGGGACCGGAGTCGGCGGACAGCCTCCATGCTCTCAGGGGTTATTTCATAGAGATGCTCAAAATGTGTCATTACCGCAACTTCACGCCTGCCGGGCTCAATGAAACCTGCCAGCATCCCGGCATATTCATCTGTAATCCGCATCGGCAAAACAACTGGGGTCCTGGTCCCAATCCTGATCCTCCTGATATGGTCCATTTCCGCTAATCTGCTCAGCACCTTCCGGGTCATCGAATCATTCATTACTGCCGGGTCGCCGCCGGTAACCAGGACTTCAGTGACTTCCGGATTTTGCCTGAACCATTCCAAAGCTTCGTCCAGCTTACTCTTTGGTGCTTTGGCCCCTTTATCCAGAACATCGGTTATTTCCCAATTCCGCTGGCAGTAAACACAAATCTGGGCACATGTGTTATATGGTTTAAAAATAGCAATCTGCGGGTATCTCCGGGTAACCAGGTCTATCGGTGACGTATCTTTTTCGCCCATAAAGTCAAGATCAGACCCAAGTTCTTTGCTTAACAGGACATTTTCCACATAGTCAAGGGGTGGAATAACCTGTGCCCTGACCGCATGGTCACGTTTCCTTCCGGTCTCATAGTCCATGAGGGAAACATAATACGGGGTAATCCCAAATGGCAGCTTATTGCCTGTCGCCCTTTCAATGGCCATTTTTTCCTTAGGGGTCAGCCGGATCATTTTCTCCAGGACACTTACATCCCTGATAATATTCCGGCATTGCCACTTCCAGTCATTCCAATCCGCAGGCGAGGCGCCCAGAACCTTCATAATCCTGTCCCTGTTTTCGCTCCTCATCCGGATAACCTCGTCATCCAGGCCGCCGGGATATTTGTCAATGCGGGATTGTATGGTTCCACCCACCATGTTCAGGGTTTCGGACCTCATGCGGGCTACCGCCCTGTGATTATCATTTTCATAATGGTCCATGGAGACAACCTTACTGCCAAAATCTGTTTTACCCTTCATACCCAGGAATATCTTCCTCAGGTCCTCTATCAAAGCTACAGATACCTTAGCCTCCCGCTGATGGGCCAATTCCATCAATAACCCCAGTACACTTTGTCCTGTAAGCTCTTCACTTCTAATCGAAAAAATGTTTTTTAGCACCTGGATACACCGGCGGGATATGTTTCGTATGGTGGTGTCAACGTTATGGTGGTGTGTGAGGTTTTTGCGTTCAAAATCCACAAGGTAGTTAAAGACCCTTTTACGGATGGTTTCCAGGTCGGCCTCCTGCTGCAGCAGCTGGTAAAATACAGGGTTTTCAGACCAAAACATTTCAATCCGCCTGGCAAGGGTTGCTTTTTGGTAAACAGGATTTTTTAAAAGAGCATAATTCAACGCCCCGTCTTTTTCTAAACGATCTATAACTTCCATATTAAATCCCCTCCCTTTTATTTTATTATCTTTATTGAATATCCAGTCCCCAAAAAAGGGCGCAAAAAAACCCAGGTGAAGAGGATGCCTGAGCTATCTAACAAACAAAACAGAAAGCTGAACCATATTCCAAATGCACAGCAATTCCTCTTGCAACGCTGACGAGGTTAGCTGACGGATTCGGAAGGAAGAGTCCCCCTACCCACAATACTGCGGGATTCACCCCATTCGTTTGGTTCCCCCGTATCCCGGCGAAAAACCGGGAATTAAGCGTACTTCCAATATATACTTTTTGTATGTATTATTATATCACAGCACCTATATCTGGTCAAACCGCCAGTGCCCAACGGCTTAAAAAGGCCTGTGTGCAGCATTATATAAGTGCCAAAAGTTTATGTCCCATCCCGGAAACCGGTCTGCCGCCAGGCTTCATATAAGACTATGGCAACAGAGTTGGACAGATTCAGTGAACGCACGTCATTAATCATCGGAATACGGATACAGTATGTGGGATTCTGTTCCAGTATTTCCCGCGGCAGCCCTCCCGTCTCCTTGCCAAAAACCAGGAAATCCTCCGGATTGTATCTGACATCAGTATAAAACCTGGTTCCCTTTGTGGTCACGTAGTAGAATGTATTCTTACTAAACTTCTGCCGCAGCTCATAAAAGCTGTCATAATAATTTATGTCGAGCAGGTGCCAGTAGTCAAGCCCGGCTCTTTTCAGGTACCTGTCATCTATTGAAAACCCCAGGGGTCTTACCAGGTGCAGTGTACTACCGGTGACCGCACAGGTTCGGGCAATATTGCCGGTGTTTTGTGGAATCTCGGGCTCTACCAGTACAATATTCATTAGCAGAATTCACCTCATTTGTACGATTGCTTTATTCTTTTTTTTCTATACCTTTATTGGCAGATATCTGTTCATTTTCTTTAAGGTGTAATTTGAGATAAATAAATAGGGAAAAATACAGAAAAACCGATCCCGCCAGGGTAAGTCCCACAGCAACAGTATCCATCACCCGGAGAGGAACATCAAAAACCGCTGTCACCACAGGGCCCTGAAACTGGTCCGGGACCAAAAGCAGGGAGATAGCCAACAGGTGAAATAAGAAAATAAAAATAAATCGCTCCCTCATCACGAGACCTCCGCAGAAGTTTTTGGAAAATTTCCGCTATTTTCTGTATACATTATACCATAAAGGTATAATCTTTCCAATAAGCCCGAAAATTATGATTACATAATGCTTTATAATGACATAATGCTTTATAATGACATAATGCTTTATAATTGAACAGGAGTGTCTCCAAGTTTATTTGAACTCAGAAGACACTCCTGCAAAATTTATTTTCCGGATAATATGAACCATACTGCCTGGAGGCAGCCCCTTTTCTCACGTTATTCATTCCTGAAATTAACAGCAATAGTTTTAAGAAACCTCAGGATATCCTTTAACCCGTCAAGTATGAGGAGATATATCAGTGATGACTTAGGGAGGCAAATCCCTTTTATCAGGCGTTCCTGATGCTCATCTGCATACTTGCGCCCTATTTCTTCGTATTTTTCTGCCTTTTCAATAACATGATTTATGAGAACAGGGTTTCTGGTCAGAATAAGGTCATGGACCGTGTTCAGTCCATCCTGTGCTGCCATAAAGAAGTCCTTTAATTCATTCATGGCTTTGTCACTGAACAGGACCCCCTCATCGGCCTTATTGCGTATGTTTACGATTATTTTGTCAAGGCTGTACTTTATTTTTTCCAATTCATTCACTATTTCCACAATAGTAGCCGCCGGCAGAATTTTGGAATCCTCTCTTGCTGCCAGCACCATAGCAGTTAAATCTTTGGCCCTGCTGTCAATATCCCGGCCAATCTGTTCTGCTTTATCAAGGCTCCCCCGGCTGTGCCTCAGCAGGCCGTCAAAGGCTTTGGCCGTCATCTCCCCGGCATCATGAGACAATCCGTCCAACAGCCTGCACACCTCATCAAATTCGTGAGTACACAGAGATTTAGTCATAAAGCCACCCCCCAATTAATGATTTTCGTTTCAGTTTCTGCATTTCAGGTTTCTGCAGTCGCTGTTTTGTTAATTAAATTATATCAAAATCACCCTCCCGGAGATAAGGTTTTCTCCTCAACTGATTAAAATAACCGCTCAACGGGTCATATGTCACAACTAATGGTCAACATGTCTCCATTCATTGACACCCACCCCAATTTCTGATAAATTAATTAAAGGTATAATCAGTAATATAAGGAGGTTAACAGATTGGGACAGAATATTGTACAAAAAATTATTGGTAACCATATACTCTCCGGAAAAATGGTGCCAAATGAGGAAATTTCTATTAAGATTGACCAGACCCTGACACAGGACGCCACCGGCACCATGGCCTATCTTCAGTTTGAAGCTATGGGAGTGCCCCAGGTTAAGACCCGCCTCTCTGTCAGCTATGTCGACCACAACACACTGCAGACCGGTTTTGAAAATGCCGATGACCATAGATTTCTACAGTCAGTTGCAGCAAAATACGGCATTTACTTTTCAAGACCCGGAAACGGGATATGTCACCAGGTACACCTGGAACGCTTCGGAGTTCCCGGAATGACACTACTGGGCTCAGACAGCCATACCCCCACAGCCGGGGGCCTCGGTATGCTGGCAATGGGGGCAGGAGGTCTGGATGTTGCCGTGGCTATGGGGGGCGGCCCCTTTTACCTGAACATGCCAAAGGTTGTAAATGTAAGACTTACCGGCAGACTAAAGCCCTGGGTATCAGCCAAGGATATTATTCTGGAACTGCTGCGTATTATGACCGTCAAGGGCGGTGTAGGCAAAATAATCGAATACTCCGGGGAGGGTATCACTACCCTGAGTGTTCCGGAGCGGGCCACTATTACCAATATGGGAGCCGAGCTGGGTGCCACAACTTCGGTATTCCCCAGTGATGAAGTGACTCTGGCTTTCGTGGAAGCACAGGGCAGGGCCAGTGACTGGTCAGAAATCAAAGCTGACGAAGATGCCTCTTATGATGAAATCATCGAAATAAACCTCTCCGAACTGGAACCCCTGGTAGCCCAGCCCCACAGCCCGGACAATGTGGCCAAAGTCAGCGAAGTGGGCCGGATTCCGGTACACCAGGTAGTCATTGGCAGTTGTACCAACTCTTCTTATACCGACCTGATGAGGGTTGCCGGTATTCTCAAAGGGAAAAAGATCCATCCTGCAACCAGTCTCAGTATTGCCCCGGGTTCCCGTCAGGTATTTGAAATGCTGGCCAGGAACGGCGCCATGGCAGACATAATCTCTGCCGGAGCCAGGATACTGGAGACAGCCTGCGGCCCATGTATCGGTATGGGGCAGTCGCCGTCCTCAGGAGCTGTCACACTGCGGACCTTTAACAGGAACTTTGAAGGCCGGTCCGGGACCGCTGATGCCAAAGTCTACCTGGCAAGCCCTGAAGTTGCTGCGGCATCGGCTTTAACGGGAGTTCTCACTGACCCCAGGGAGTTAGGGGAATATATTCATGTAGAGATGCCGGAAAAATTCCTGATAGATGACAGCATGATTATCCCCCCTGCCAAAGACCCGTCCCAGGTTGAGGTCCTGCGGGGACCCAATATCAAAGCTCTGCCGGTGAACCGGCCGCTGCCTGCTAAGCTGAGCGGGCCTGCCCTGTTAAAGCTGGGGGACAACATTACCACAGACCATATAATGCCGGCAGGGGCCAAAATTCTACCCCTACGTTCCAACATTCCGGCAATTTCCCAGTTCGTCTTTTCGGGAATTGACCTGTCATTCCCCGACAGAGCCAGGGAAGCAGGTGAGGGTTTCGTGGTCGGAGGCCATAATTACGGCCAGGGCTCCAGCAGGGAACACGCCGCCCTTGCCCCGATGTACCTGGGCATAAAAGCCGTAATTGCCAAATCCTTTGCCAGAATTCACAAAGCAAACCTGGTCAATTTTGGCATTCTCCCCCTTACCTTTGTTGATGAAAATGATTACGATACCTTCAAAGAGGAAGATATCCTGGAAATAGACGTATCTCCCATTGGTACCAGCAATGAACTGGTTGTCAAGAACATTACCGGCGGGAACGAGTTCAGGGTACGCCATGACCTGACCCCGCGCCAGGTGGTAATCATTAAAGCCGGTGGTCTCCTGAATTATACGAAGCAACAGGCCAGACAATAGTTAAACAATAGGGATTGTTGGTTCATAGAAATGAGCGGATACTTTATATATATAAATTCGGTAGAGGGATAACTCGTAAACTTGGGAGTATCCTTCTTTTTTTACATACAGGGGAGGCTGGCATGTTCCCAAGGGCGAGTCTGACGTCCTCCACTGGTCACCGCCTACGACCGTTAACCCTCCTATATCGCCCGTCAGTCATAAAATCATTGTATATTAGTAATAATTTGTAGTATATTGTTTTAAACAGGCATCCTCGGGGGTGGTTTTATTATGCAAAAAATCGAAATTCTTGAAAAAATTACTCCCTTCAATCAGCTGGACCTCCAACTGTTGTTATCTATCCGCCCCAATATTCAGGAAAAGACATATCCCAGGGAGAGCTACATATTTAAACAGGGAGACCCATCCCTGAATTCCCTGTTTATTATAATTGACGGTGTCGCCGAAATAATTGTCCGTAATGAAAAAGGCGTGGAGTCGGTGGTAGGCCTGCGCCGCCCCTATGATATTTTCGGTGAGACGGTGATTCTTTCTGAAAAGAATTATCCTGCATCGGTAAGGGCTGCAACGGACTGTACCTGCCTGCTTATCGACCGGGATACATTTGACAAACTGCTGCAGCAGAGCCCCCAGTTTTCTGATTTTTTCAGCAGGCTGCTGACAGACAGGCTCAGAGACATGTATAATGAAGTAATTCTGGAACAGTCTTATGATGCATATGGAATGGAAGACGCCCAACCATTCAGAAAACGGGTATCGGCCATCATGACATCACCGGTCATCACCTGCAGGGAAGATGACCTGGTAACAACGGCCGCCAGGAAACTGACTAAAAACCGGATTAGTTCACTTGTGGTTGTCGATAAATCCAAACATCCGGTTGGCATTATAACTGAATCCGACATGGTTGCCAGAATTCTCACCAGGGGAGACAGTAATTTCACTGAGATAAAAGTCAGGGATGTGATGACACCCAATCCGGTGACCCTGCCCCCTGATGCCTTTTACTTCCAGGCCCTGCTGACAATGGTGAAGAACAAGGTTAAGCAGCTTCCCATTATTGACAATGGGGAACTCCTTGGGATCGTTACCCTGCGTGACCTGGTGCAGAGCCGGAGTACCGGCGCCATTACAACTGTAAGTAATGTCGAGTCTGAGACAACAATAGACGGCCTGGTCAGGTCCAGTCATGATATCGATAATGTCCTTAAAGCCCTGGTGGCGGAAAAGGCTTCATCAAGAGAAATCTGTGAGGTAATGACAGAACTCTATGACAGACTGACCAGGAAACTTATCCAGATTTGTGAGAGGCAGATGCTTGATGAAGGCTATGGTCTACCGCCTGTCGACTACTGCTGGATTACTATGGGCAGCAGCGGCCGGAAAGAACAGATTATCCGGACAGATCAGGATAATGGGATTATATATGATGACACTGACCCTGCTAAAATAGAGGAAGCAGAAGAATACTTCCCCCGGCTGGCGGCAAAGGTTGTGGATGCCCTTAACCGCTGTGGTTTTGCCCTTTGCAGCGGTAATGTAATGGCAACCAACGGGCAGTGGCGCAAACCATACAAGGAATGGATCAAAACGGTTACTTACTGGGTTCAGGAGCCTCATTCAGAAATGCTGCGTAACTTCACAATTTTCCTGGATTTCCGCCCTGTCTATGGCACAGTAAGACTGGCAGATCGCCTGAAAAATAACGTTTTTCGCCTTATCAATGAGTCACCGATTGTATTACATTTCCTGGCCAGGGACGACCTGTCACACGCCGTGCCCCTGGGGCTTTTCAAACAGTTCATCACAGAAAAGTCCAAGGAACACAAGGGTGAGCTGGACCTCAAAGGTGCTGCACTGGTTCACATCGTTGACTGTACCCGGATTTTTTCCATCCGGGACGGGATTACCGCTACCAACACCTTTGAACGGATAGCACAACTGACTGCCAACGGCACCCTGCCAAAGGATGATGCAGAGTTTATCGATGCAGCTTACGAAACTCTGCTTACCTTCAGGAACAGGGAGAACCTCCGTAAACTGGCCCTTGGCCTGGAACCGGATAACTATCTCAACCCGTATAATTTAAGCAAACGGGAGCAGGCAGTCCTTCGGGAATCATTTAAGGCAATAACCAGGCTGCAAAATTTTACCGGCTCTTGTTTCAGGGTAGAGGGTTATTAACCTGACCTGCCGGCATTTTACCGGAGGAAGTGTGTACAGATGAAAGATCTGTTTAGAATCCTTCAATGGGCCGTAGGTTTGAGAAGCCCCAGAAAAGACATTGTCTCGGGAGAGATAGACCCCGCGGTGCTTCTCGAGATTAGGTATAAAATCGCGGCAGAAAAAAATAAAATCCCCCTGGATACCCCCCTGATGAAGGCCAGATTCGTAGTCTTCGACCTGGAAACAACCGGGCTGTATCCCTTCAGCGGAGATGAGATCACCTCAGTGAGCGCTGTGGTGGTAGAAAACGGGCAGCTTAAAAAGGATTCATATTTTGACCAACTGGTCAACCCCCATCGGGAAATCCCACCCCTTGCCACTGAAATCACCGGAATTACCAATGAAATGGTGGAAAATTCCCCGTCTATCCTCTGGGTACTTAATGAATTCCTTGATTTCGCCAGAAACAGTGTGCTGGTAGCCCATAATTCAGATTTTGACCTCCATTTCATTAATATTAAACTAAAACAATACTGCCATACTAAAATATCTCATCACATAGTCGATACATTTATCCTGGCCAATGCCCTCCTCACAGGAAAAAACTGCCAGACCCTGGACGCCCTCATCAGGTTCTATAACCTGTCTCCGGAGGGGCGGCATACCTCTCTCGGTGATGCCCTGGTAACAGCTGAAATTCTGCTGGAGTTTCTGAAAATACTGGCTTCGCGAAATATACACACCCTGGGAGACCTTTATAACTACCTCCACTGGAGGTCATTTCAGTAATATCATCCATTACTTAGGCTGCCCCTCAGGCAGCCTTTATGTTACAAATGAATCTATTTTGTTATTTCTGTTCCTTAACTTGATAGATGTTTTGTCCAATTGTTTGCTCTGTCGTCGGTTCTGTAGGATCAAGATAGTCGTTTTTTGGTTTGGCATCAAATAACGATGGGTGTCCTAATTTTGCGGTTACAGTAGTTGTTACAAGTCCGTATACGGCATGACTCAGCATATAGGATAGGTTGCTTGCGGCATCTTTGGGTCTAACTTGATTTTGGGGCAGAGTTCCCATAACGAAAGTAATTAACGAACCCATCGTTATTCCTGAAGTAATTCCTTTGATTATGACATGGTCACGCCCGGTTTTCGACAGGAAATGCACCGTTGAAATACCGCCCAATATACCCATTCCAAAATCAAGTAACCCCCCGAGGATTTGTCCTTTTATATTGGTGGCTTCACTTTTTTTTGATACCCACACACCTGCGGCAGTCTCACGAAATGAACGCTGTGATATCTTCTTTTTGATGGAAATTTCATCAACCGCCATTTTAAGGACATTTCCGGCTAAACCAGCCACAACACCTAAAACAACTCTATCTTTGATTTTGAACACTTAAACCACTCCTAGTAAAGTATTTTCATTATTATTATTGTTTTACCTAGAAAATTTTAGTGCTGGAAAATTTAGTTGAATGGCAAATAACGAAATACACTTACCCTTTCTTTTCATGCAAAAAGGGGCTGTCCTATGACATCCCCTTCATATTATCTCGGTATTAAATGACATCATTTCTGCATCCGTATTCCGTTCAATGAATTTGATTACCTCATTAACCATACTGTCTACATGTCTCCGGTCCGAGCTTACCGCTGCAAAACCCAGGACAGCCTTCCTCCACTCATCCTGACACCCTGTCTCTGCAATGGAAACATTAAATTTAAAACGGACCCTGTCAATCAGGCTCTTGATTTCCCGCCGTTTGTCCTTTAGGGAGTTAGACCAGTCTAACCGCAATTCCACAGTACACAAACCTGCAAACATAATTGGCCGGAACCTCCAAGTCACTTTATTATTATCCCTTTGCGATAGTAATCTTCAGACATTAGTTCCCTCCTATCTTCTGTACCATTGTTATAGAATATTCTATAAACCCTGACATAAGACCTTTCTGCCCTCTGATTTTGATCATCAGTACTGTTCTCGGAAACTACCTGAACAGATTCACCTGGTTTTCCGGAACCCAAAAGCCTGATACTAACCCGGTTATCGGCAACAACAGCGGATATGTATACCGGTTTACCGGTATTATTAAGAAATTTCAGGTCCATTTCCCCGTATACAACTGCTGCATCCATACCGGGACTAATATATGCAGGGGGCGAAGAATGGGGATGTCTCTCCTTGATCTCCATTCCGGAGTACAATGCTGCCTCATAGAGTGTTGTGGCAGCCTGGCAGACACCACCCCCCGTACCCTCAGCCAGCCGTCCGTCTATCAGTACCGGGGCGCTGCGGTAACCCTTTTCCCTCACCCTAGGGCCAACCACCGTATTAAAGGAGAAAATCTGTCCCGGCTGGATAACTGTACCATTTAACATTTTGGCAGCCAGGTCTATGTTTTTGGCCCTTTCCTTATCGGCAGGCGAAAAAGATGTAATGCCGGTACCGAGCACCTCATTAATACCCTTAAGGTGTGAAACCCTGATATCCGGCACCACCCGGGCAACCTGGATTTCCACAGACTCGTTACCAGGCCTGTTAATGGCCTTTTTGACCTGTGCCATGGTTGCCGGTATGTCAACTAATTTACCTTCAGTTTCCGGAATCAGGCTGATTTTGCCATTTTCATGTATAGCAGTGGCATTTGCCGGTGGAACATTAAGTTCTTTGGCGATCTCCTTAAGGGCATCCTTAAATTTGGATTCATCCAAAGTATATTCCAGGGGAAGATTTGGGTTACTGTACCTGATTCTAAATGCTTCCAGCACTCTGAAAAGATGATTTCCGCTTTTCCCTTCCTGAAGCGCCTTCTCAACAGTGGCCTGCATATTAAAGGTAATCCCCATTTCTTCAAAAGTGTAAAGCCATTTTCTGTCATTATACTGTAAAATTATGTTTTCAGCCTGAAGCTTGTGACGGTTCTTCCCCAGCAAGGCTGCAGCCTGTTTGCCGGTCATTCCCCCGACATCAATACCGCTAATAAAAACCCCAGGGAAAATAGTATTCTCCCCGGGGACAGAAGCAAAAGCCAGTCCACCAATAATGCTGACCAAGCCCTGGGATATCAGAAAAGCGGCAATCAACAGGTATTTTTTATGAAAAACGGTCATTTTTCGCTCCCCCTACCTGGATTGCTCCGAAAGTTCTACGCCCTGGTATTCATGGAAAGTTCGGAGAACTTACCGGCCGCTTTGGCTTTATCCAGTAATTCTTCGGTAATAACGTCTCCCTCTTCAGCTACAACTTCTCCCGTCTCGGTTTCAATCCTTTTGCTTACTTTTCTGCCTACAAGATATTTCCGCTGCCTTTCTTCAAATAATTTTGCAGCTTCAGACTGTTGCTGGGCCTCTGCTTTCTCTGCATCCTTCATTTCTGAAGCAGGCATTTCTGAAGCTTCAGGAGGAGTGCCGTCAACTGAATCCTTCACTTGACCTGAAGTATTTTCGCCGGAAGATTCCAATGACTCATTAACTATCAGGACATCTTTGCCAAAAGTAATAACCTTGTCTGAAGGAATTAATTGTTTGCTCTCTGTATCATCCAAAGGAGTCATCTCACAGGCTTCGATACGGCCTTCATTGTCCTCATCGACTATAATTTCGCTGACGGTACCAATCATTTTACCTTTTCTGGTCATTACCCTGGTACCTTTGACCCGCACGTTTTGCTCGAGAAGCGCGTGTATTTCGGGCTCATCACCAAGGTCAACTATACAGGAAGAATTCTGCACGGTAACTGCATCCTCCCCAACACCTTCAACAAGTCTGAATGGTAAAACCTTAATACCCAGGTACCGGAGACCGTTATCTACGACCAAATACTGTACCAGCCCATTCCCGGCATTTATTACCAGATCACTTACCGTTCCCAGCTCTTTCCCGTCTTCAATGCTGATGACTGACAATCCCAACAGTTCTTCACTTCGTTTCATTACCTACTCTCCTATCATAAGGCTTTACTTTATATGAAAAATCTAAAAGTCTGGTCAGACTTTATCAGAACGATTAGTTAAAAGCTTCGTTCAGCCACTGGTCTACCTTCCCCTCCACACTGACCTTGATCAGGGCCGGCAGCTTTGAATAGGGCAAATTTGGCGTATTGGCCTTATTAAGCATTTCCTGTAATATCTCCACATATTTAATACTGATTTTTATTTCCCGGACCTCTTCATTGGATAAGTCCCCGGACGTGCTCTCCAGTAAATCCTCCATGCATTGTTTGGCTTCCGGATATTGTCCCAGTTCCCTGTACATGGAATGCAGATCATAAACCAGCATCTTCTTCAGGTCCGGGGGTGGGTCCAGGTCAAGTGCTGAAGAAAAGTATTTTATTGCCAGGTCAAGTTTTCCTCCGGTTTTGGCATCAAATCCCCTGTCGACATAAGAATATATCAATTCCTGTATTTCTTGGGCACCATGCTGTTGAGAAATCATAGTCTCTTCTCCCTGTACGGTATTATCCTGACCAGGCAGCATGCCTGTATTATCTTCCGCTCCTTGTTCTCCTTCCCCGCCTGCGGCTGCTTCTACTGTTTCCACTACTCTATCCTCTATTGTATCCTCTACCGCTTTGTCTTCAATTATTTCCGGTCCTTCTGCGGCGACTGCTCCTTCTGTTCCTTCTGTCCCTTCAGTTCCTTCTGCTCCTTCTGAGGCTACTGACTCTTCCACTGGTAATTCTTCAGGTACCTCTTGCCCGGCTTTCACTTCTTCACTATCTGCTCCTCGTGGTTCCTTCTCCTGAAATTCCGGTTCTTCTATTACCGGTTCTTCTATTACCGGTTCTTCTATTACCATTTCCTCTATTTCCCGTTCTTCTGTCTCCGGTCTTTCTGTATGTGGTTCTGCCTGTTTTTCCACAAAGCCTTCAGAAAGTGCTGCTGGTATATCTCGATTCTCCGCTCCGTCCGAACATTCATCTGATAAAATATCCTCGGCAGCAGCCGCAACCAGCACAGCCGGGTCTGTATTCTCAGGTTTCTTATCCCTCAGGCCTGGGTTCTCTGTCTCGGCATCCGATGGAGCCCTATGTTCCAGTTGGGTAATTTTATAAGTTCCCAAGCTTATTATTAACAAATTAATGCCAATGACAACGTAAATATCAAAAAATCCTGTTAAAAGCGGAAAACCAATCCCGATCAGCAGCGAAAGCCCGCCAATAAAAATAAAGGCCTTGGTTGACAAGCCCGTATTTGTTGATTTGAAATAAAAAAATGAGGCAAGAAGAATGTTAATTAATGTTACTGCTATGTAGTACCGGGTCATAGACAACCTCCCCGAAGGGACACTCTGTATTTAAGCTTATATTCGACGAATGCCACATAATTCCTTCACTATATTCTGATATTTTTATAAAATTTCCTTATTTTCGGCACATATCGGCAGCTGCAACCCGGGGCATATACCGGTTTTCGCTTAAAAAGGCAGGTAATATTTCCTCGGGAAAGGAAGTTACCTGCCTTTTTAGCTTAAGACCTTATTTAATGTTCAGGCTATCCTGTAACTGCGGGTGTGCTTGTTAATGGCCAGGTCATATAATTCAAGGTATTCTGCAGCAGACCTGTTCCATGAAAAATCATTTTCCATTCCGGAAACAATCAGGCTCCGCCACCTATCGGGATAATCGCGGTATAACCTTAGTGCCCGTTTAACTGTTTCCAGCAGCATAGCCGAATCATAAACTTCGAAGGAAAAACCGTTACCCGAATTCGTATCCATGTCATAATCAACAATGGTATCGGCAAGCCCTCCGGTAGCCCTCACTATCGGGACTGTTCCGTATCTCAGGCTGATGAGCTGTCCCAAACCGCACGGTTCAAACTTGGAAGGCATCAGGAACATGTCTGAGCCGGCATAAATCCTCTGGGCCAGGATGCCGTTATACCCGATATATAACCCCATCTTTTGGGGATAACGGTCCCTGATGCCGGCAAACATTTCCTCATAATACCGGTCACCTTCCCCCAAAACGATAAACTGGATATCTTCTTTTAGCATCTCATCAACTATTTCTGGAATCAGGTCAAGGCCCTTCTGGTCAACAAGCCTTGAAACCAGTCCGATCACCGGCACATCTCTGACAGGCAGGTCCATTTCTTTCTGTAGGCTGAACTTGTTTTCGTACTTATCCTGAACTGAACGTGAATTGTATGCCCTAAAAATACGCGGGTCAGTTTCCGGATTGAACTCATGATAGTTGATTCCGTTGACTATACCGTGAAGGTCCTGAGACCTTTTCCGCAGCAACCCTTCAAAACCCAGCCCAAACTCGGGTGTTTGAATTTCCTGAGCATATCTCTTGCTGACGGTGTTAATAACATCACCATATACAAGTCCGGCCTTCATAAAACTGACCTGCCCGTAAAATTCCAGGGAATTAGGGTTAAAATACTCACTGCCAATCCCAATTATCTTCATAAAGTCAGGGGAATAATTTCCCTGGTAGAGAAGGTTATGGACTGTAAAAACGGTGGCTGTCCTGCTGTAAAACGGGTCATGCCGGCTATATTTTTCCTTTAAGAGAAAAGGAATCAGCCCTGACTGCCAGTCATTACAATGAATGACATCAGGCTGGAATTCAATCTGTTTCAGCATTTCCAGTACAGCCAGGTCAAAAAAAGCAAACCTCTCAGCATCATCAAAGTGGCAGTAGATTCCCTCACGATCATAATAATGATAGTTATCAATAAAATATACGGGGACCTGTTTTGTCCCTCCTTCAGGCAATTTGGCCTCAATATGGGACTGCCTGACAATGCATGTTTCGGTCCGGCCCCCTATCCTTACCGGAAAATCGGTAACAGTTTTTACATCATCAATACCCTGGTACCTGGGAAGGACGATCCTGGCATCATTGCCCATGGCAGTCAGCGCCTTGGGCAGTGAGCCCATGACATCGGCAAGCCCTCCTGTTTTTGCAAAAGGCACTACCTCGGCCCCTGCCAATAATACCTTCAAATTCCTGTCCAGCATCATAATTTCTACCTCCGAAGAAAGTTCATTTTTGCCTCACTTATAATCTTACTTTAGATTGTGAAAACCCGGATATTTTTATTCCGTTTGGCATCGTAAAATACCTGACTACCCCCACAAAACCTTTTCTGACTTCGATAGGTTATATTAACAATATTTAGCTGAAAAATTTAGCAAAACAGAAGGGAGGCCTCACCTGATGCTTCGGACCAAATTGGTTTCCACCCTGACAGCTTTTTCTTTTATGGCTTCCTGTTTTCTCACAACCGGGTTTTCCTTTTCTTATGTACAGGAATTCAATATGCCGCCTGTAATTTCCCAGTCAGTACCGGATCCGTTTCCATTTCGTGATGCCAAGGGAAGCTGGGCTGAGGCAGCAATTGCGGAGATGTACGCTAAAGGTGTCATCAACGGTTACGAGGATTCAACCTTCAAACCCAACAAACCGGTAACAATGCTGGAAGCAGTAGTTATCCTGGGAAAACTTTTAGATTATGAACCATCTGACTTAGACCTTGATGCCAACAAATATCTGCAAATAAACTTTAATATCCCTGAATGGGCAGCCGGTTATGTGGCTTTGGCCTTAAAGCAGGAACTTCTCCTGTACAGTGAGCTGCAAAAGGCTTCTCTGCAGCAACCCCTGACCAGAGAAGAAGCAGCAGTTTTAGCCGTCAGAAGCCTGGGTTTAGCAAAACCGGCACGCAAGAGGGCCAATATCACTCTGCCATTTTCCGATGCCCAGAAAATCAAGGAAGACATGAGGGCATATGTTTTACTCGCCTGTGAATATAAGATAATGAACGGTTTTCCTGATGGCAGGTTTCAGCCTGACACCCCGTTATCCCGGGCTGAAACGGCAGTTATGCTTAGCAACATTGCACTTCACCTGAGTTCAGACAGTGTTTCCGGGATTATTAAAAATCTCAGTCCCGAAAAAGGTGCTGTTGAGATCACTGACGCAGCAGGCAATACCTTCCAGGTCCAAGTGCCTGAAAACTCTTTAATTTACCTGAATGGCAAACCCACTGCAATTCAACAACTGACTCCCGGAAACTATATCAGGGTTAACACCTCCGGTGATAAGACGCTGACAGTGGTAATAGCCCAGTCCATTATCCCCGATAGTGGTGTACCTGTTTCTTTTGAGCCTGTAGACAATAATTACCCGTTACCCGAACTCCAGAAGTGGGCCGAGACAAATAAGGCTGTAGAAAATTACCTGGCTGCAGAATTTGGAAATAGCCTCTATTTCCTGGTCACCAGGGGAGAAAAAAAGACCGGAGGATATACAGTAGATATAAATAAGATTTCCTCTGTCACTGATGAAGAAGGAATAACTTACCGGGTTTGGACCAGCCGGGCCGACCCTGCCAAAGGTGCAATGGTAATTGAGGTTATCACTTACCCATACTCAATGGCCAGAATTCCAATTCCGGAACAGCCCGTAAAGTCAGTACTCTTTGTCGATGAATTCAACCAGGTACTGGCGGAAATTACACTCAACTAAAAGAGCAGTCCTTGTGACTGCTCTTTCTTTTATGCCCAAAATTCAACTTTGAAGTTAACTGCTGGAACAGCCTTCAGATAACACCTGACCGATCTTCCGAGTCGGGCACAAATTCAGCATAAATTCCGTGTCTGTCAAAAAAGCACACCATTTTTTGCAGGGCCGGCTTCTCTGTAAAATAATGGCCCCCGCCGATTACATTCATTTTCAGTTGTTCAGCCAGCCTGCGGAAACGGAGGTTGGCCTCCAGGGAATCAGGTATATCTGCTTCCTCAATGGCGGTTCCGGTAAGAAAGGTATCACAGCCAAGCCGGCCGGCTTCACTGATAAAATGCTCATATCCGCCGTTTCCGGCAATCACAGCGACCCGCCCGGCAGAGGTGCTGTTCCTGTTTGTAATGATACTGATATCACGGGCGCCGGTTTGCCTGCAGAGAAGGTCCTTCAGGTCATTGAGATTACTGACAGGGGCCTGTCCAAAAACTCCCGTGGGCTTACCGTTAACAGCAGCAAATTCCCCCTCCCGCCTGATACCCAGGCTTTCAGCTAACTGGACTGAAGTTGACCAGGGCCCGTTGTTAAAGAAGGGTGTATGCAGGCTGTAAACTGATAGCTGCTTTTCCTTAATCCTCTCCAGAATGTCCAGTGGAATAGGCAAAAATCCCTTCTTCCGGTCAAACCCACAGCAATGATGGGTAAACACCAGGTCGCCCCTGGCTGCCGTCTCTAAAATTCTCTCCAAAGGCCGCCGGTTGGGGAATACGGTGCAAAAAACCCTGTTTACCTTAGAAGCGCCTTTAATCATCAGCCCGTTATAGTAGTCAAAAAATGCCCACCGGTAATATTTCCGGTAATTAATTCCTGCCTTTAAGTTTACTTCCGGAAAAACGAATCCTATCGGGTCATATTTTTTGGCATTTTTCAGGTTGACAATCGGGTAAAGAAGGCCCAAAATCTGGCGGTGCCTGCGTACATGAAAAGGGAATGATCCCTGCAGCAATTCACATATTTTCTTTAGTTCCATAGATACCCCTCCGACAGTATACTGGATTTTCACCGGTATTTGGTTTATACTAACATTATTCCTGAATTTCCGGGAGGTAAAACATTGAAACGCATTTATCGAAAAGAATTGTGGCAGCGGATCGGGAAAGCAAATGAGGACTTCGGACTGGTCGAAGAGGGAGACCACATTGCCTTAGGGCTGTCAGGTGGTAAAGACAGTACCGCACTCCTCTATACCATGACTGAGTGGCAGAAGTTTTCTCCGGTCAGCTTCAGAATTACTGCAATTACCCTTGACATGGGCTGGGAAGGTGACCTGACACCGCTGAAAAACTATTGCGCGGAAACGGGAGTCCCATATCATATTGAACATACCAATATCGGCCCCATCGTATTCGAGACAAGAAAGGAGTCAAATCCGTGTTCCCTTTGTGCCAGGCTGCGGCGGGGAACACTTCACAACATTGCCAAGAACCTGGGTTGCAATAAGGTGGCCCTGGGACACCACCTGGATGATGCCCTGGAAACTCTGCTCCTGTGTATGTCTTTTGAAAGCCGCTTTAAAACTTTTAAGCCCAGGACATACCTCGACAGGGCAGATATTACCCTTATCCGGCCCATGATATATGTAGAGGAAAGGACAATCATCAAACTGGTGAAAAGACTGTCCCTTCCTGTTATTCATAACCCCTGCCCGGCCAACGGCCAGACAAAGAGGCAGGATATGAAGAAAGTTGTTTCATCCTGGGAGAAATTGGCTCCCTCACTTCGCGACAACCTGCTGGGAGCCCTGAAAAACAGCTCCCTCTGGCCGCGCTGATACCGGCAGCAGTTCATTAGTCATTTAACACAATTTTTTCTGACGTCTTTGACTATATGGTAGAGTTTCACATACTCCCGGGCTGAGGCAGACCAGGAAAAGTCTTCCGACATAGCAGCCCTGACAAGCTGCCTCCAGAGCTCAGGCCTTCCCCGGTATATGTTTAGAGCCCGCTCAATGGCAGCTAACAGGTCTTCAGACCTGTAATCACTAAAAGTAAAACCATTGCCGGTACAGGTACCGGGGTCATAATCCCTGATAGTATCAGCAAGCCCTCCGGTAGCACGGACAATAGGAATAGTCCCATACCTCAGGCTGATAAGCTGACCCAGACCACAGGGTTCAAACCTGGAAGGCATCAGAAACATATCAGCACCTGCATATATCTGTTGTGCCAAAGGAGCATTAAAACCGATGTGGACAGCGGTTTTACCGGGGTGCCTTGCAGCCATATCCCGGAAAAAGCTCTCATAATACTGGTCTCCTGAACCCAGGACTACCACCTGGATATCGGCTGACATTAACAGGTCGTAAATTTTAACCAGCAGGTCCAGCCCTTTCTGGTCTACCAGTCTGGAAACTATGGCCAGGAGCGGCCTGTCACCTGCCGGAAGATTCATTGCTTTCTGCAGGGCATATTTATTTCTTACCTTCAATTCAACTGAATTGCAGTCATAGTTTTGTGCTATCAGGTTATCCTGACCGGGGTCAAACTCATTATAGTCAATACCGTTTACAATACCGTACAAATCACCAGAGCGCTTCCGCAGCAATCCGTCCATACGTTCACCATACAGAGGTGTCTGGATTTCTTTGGCATATGTCCTGCTGACAGTGTTAATGATATCTGCATACACCAGTCCTGCCTTGAGAAAGCTGATATCCCCGTAAAACTCCAGTTTCTCGGGGTGATAGTATGCGTCACTCAATCCCAGCAAACGGAGGCAGTCTTTGGGGTAATTACCCTGATAATACAGATTGTGGACAGTAAATAAATTACCCATTTCCCGGTAAAAGGGGTTTTTAAAGTACTGTTCCCTGAGGAGAACAGGAATCGGTCCTGTCTGCCAGTCATTACAGTGGATTAGATCAGGCTGAAATTCAATTCCGGGAAGCATTTCAATAACCGCCCGGCAGAAAAAGGCGAAGCGTTCCACCTCATCAAAATAACAGTAAAGGTTATTGCGCTCAAAATACTGGTAGTTATCCACAAAGTAAACCGGCATAGTCCTCCGGTCGGAACTGTCAGGATTAATCCGGTGCTCACGGATTATGGCAGCCTCTTTGCGCCCGCTGATCATTACCGGGAAGTCATATATAGTATTAAACCGGCACGAGATAGATTTATACCTGGGCATCACTACTCTTACATCATGTCCCATCAGAGCTAAAGAGCGCGGCAGCGAGCCGGCCACATCAGCAAGCCCGCCGGTTTTGGCAAAAGGCGACACCTCTGAGGCGACATAAAGTATTTTGAGTTTTTTACCATCAGTCATTGGCTTCGACTCCATTCATTCCGGTATTATCGCACAAATCAGGGTCAGCTTCCCTAAGCAGTTCTGCAGCTGCTTCAGGTGATACCGGGTTTATATGTATTCCGGAACCCAGTTCAAAACCTGCAATAGTGGTAATCCTGGGCAAAATTTTAATATGCCAGTGGTAACTGCTGCATTCTGCACCCGGAGGGCAACTGCTTATTACCATATTATAAGGCGGGTTGGTCAGGGTCCGCTCCAGTTTCCTGATGGAGCTCCGAACTATTCTGCCCAGGGATTTGATTTTATCTGTGCCTGTTTTTTCAAAGCAGGGTTCATGCTTGGCAGGCACAATCCATATCTCATAGGGAAATCGGGAGGCAAAAGGGGTTAAAACAATGAAATCCCCGTTGGTGTCGATAATTCTCGAGCCATCTCTTATTTCATCAGAAATTAATCTGCAGTAAGGGCATTCTCCGTTAGCCAGCCAAAACTTCCTGGTTTCGTTTAATTCTCTGGCAGCTGATTCAGGAACCATGGGAACCGTGATTATCTGCCAGTGGCTGTGTTCCAGGGATGCTCCCGCTGCCGCCCCGGAGTTTTTAAAAACCTGGATGTACTTTACCCGTGGGTCTCCTGTCAAATGACGGTACCTGGAAGCTATAGCTTCCATTACCAGTTCGGCGCGGTTATCAGCCAACTTTCCGAAAGTTTCAAAATGATCCGGTGTATCCACAACAACCTCATGTAACCCAACAGCATTAAAGACTTTCTCGTCTCCCTGAGAAACAGGGCCAGGGTTACCGTCTGCACTAACAGCAGGAAACTTGTTGGGAAAAGCCCGTATCGTCCATCCCGGAGAGTCCGGCGGTCCTCCGCCGGGCCTGACTGCAAACACTTCAGGGGGAGTACGGGTCTCATTTCCATAACAGAAAACACATCCACCGCTCCCTTTTGGTGGTTCTTTCCCCGGCAAAAAATCCTGTGGCCTTTTGCTTCTTTCTGTGGCAATAATGACCAGGCCTCCGGTAATCATGTCTTTTCTTAATTCCGGCAAAACAGCACCTCCGTAAAATTTCCTCCAAAATTCGGGCATTTTTATTATATGAACCGTTGCCGGATATGAATACCAATATTCGCTATTTTCTTTGTCAATCCTCTATTTTCTCTGACTACGGTAATATTTGCAGTAAGCACTCAACTGACATTCATTACATTTCGGTTTTTGTGCCCTGCAGACCCTGCGTCCGTGGAATATAAGCCAGTGATGAGCACGATTCCATTGGCCCCTTGGAATAACTTTCATCAGGTCCTGCTCGGTCTTTTCCGGTGTATCTGCAGCAGCCAGTCCAAGCCTGTTGGATACCCTGAAGACATGTGTGTCCACAGCAATGGCATCTTTCCCGAAGGCGTTTGCCAGGACCACATTGGCAGTCTTCCGCCCGACTCCCGGAAGCGCTGTCAGGTCTGCAAAGTTGTCAGGGACCAGGGAATTGTGTTTTTCTACCAATATTTTACTGGTTGCAACAATATTCCTGGCTTTATTCTTATACAGCCCGCAGCTTTTGATATCCTGTTCCAATTTCTCTGGTGTCAGGAGGGCAAATTCTTCAGGTGTGGCATACTTCCTAAAGAGCCGTGCGGTAATTGCATTGACCTGCCTGTCGGTTGTCTGTGCTGAAAGGATGGTAGCCACCAACAACTGGAAAGGAGTCTCAAAATTAAGTTCAGTCTGTGGATTAGGGTAAAGTTCATTCAGAGTCCGAAGTATGTCCCCCGTTTTGGATTTTCTCATTGGCTACAGGCTCCTTACTTTTGTTTAATCATCAATCCGCTGTTAAACCTGATAAGAGACGGAGAATCCGTCTCTTATCTGCATATTTGTTATATTTTACCCAGAATGACTGCCCGGCCGCCTTTTTGTTTCTCACAAACTTTACATGAATGGTACCAAAAAAAGAATTCAGTTATCATCATCTGTTTTGACATTAAGTACCCGTCAAACTTCTTCAACGCTTTGGGCACAAGATACCTGGGTCCTTTATAAGTCTTACCCAAAAGCCTCAGTTTATCGAAGGCTTTCACATGACTGTCTTTATCATTCGGTGAGACAATTTCAATCATTATATTACCTGAAAAGAGACCGTCCTTGAAAAGGACGAACAGCGGGGATACGGTCCGGTACCCCTTTTCTTCTATCTCTTTAAGGGTTTTTTCAATCTTCACTTCGGGGTTCATGGGAAAATGAGATACCATGGGTGTCTTTGACATATAGAAATACTTACCCGAGAGATCTAACTCCTTTAATTCCATGCTGTCAAATTCTTCCTCGGTAAATTCCGGGCAAAAACAGCGTAATTTCACGGCTAACACCTCTCTACTCAGCGCCTCCCAAGGCTTTAGTGTATTCGGGCATCTGCAGGGTCTTCAGGGCCATCCCCGTTCCCACATTAATTCCCACCCCTATTGACCACATCTTTTTTAATATGTCCGCCGGAAAATAACTGGCTATAACAAGGATTAAAACCAAACCGATAATTCCCCATTTCATCGTATTCCGGGCCTTTTCAGGGTATCCCAGGCGGCGCCAGTTCAGGGCTGTCAGAAGGACACCCAGGATAAAAAGCGGTGCCGATACAAATGGAATATATTTAGGGTTTACCGGCTTCTTCTGTTCCCCCATAGTTACCTCCCCGGGTACGGCTGACAGCCGTTTTTGAACTTCCGGTAGTATTATACCATATACCAAAAAAACTAAGCAAAAAATCCTCCCCGGATTATTTTACACTTGCCTCCCCGGAGGACTTTTTTTAAAAATCTTTGAGATTGAACCTGAAAATCCAAATATAAATACTGGCAATGATATTAAACAAGATCAGGTAAAGCGAAAGATAAAACAGTATTCCAAATATACTGCTCTCCAGAGACAGAATAACCCCTGCCAGTGAAGCAAAGAGAAAACCTCCACTGCCAAGAGTAAAAAACCCCAGTCCCCACATGCGGCGCATATACAGTCCGTAAGAACCGATAATTACCGGTATTACCCCTGCAACCGCCAGCGGTAGAATGGCTTCCGAAACAGCCTCTGTCTGGTAAGCAGCCTCCATAATACCCCGGTCGGTCATAATAAGGTAGGCTGATGTCACTATGGAATTGATTACAGCCAGGACAATAACCACTGTGAATCTGAGATGCCTGCCGTCAGTATACAAATCAATTCTCCCCTTATCCTGCGGATTAAAGGCTTAAGTTTCAAAGTACTGCATAACCTTTAACAGTATTATTCTCTCCCGGGAAAAATTTTCCTCCCTCTTGAAATAAAACTCCGGAAAGAAAAAGTCTTTTGGGCATCAGGTTGTAATCTGCGTGGTTTTGGGTTATATTAAGTAAGCTTTCGAAAATGACTGCTAAGGAAGGATGTAAAAAATGATATCCCGTGAATTAATCGAAAAAATAAATTATTTCTGGCATAAACAGAAAACCATCGGACTTACTCCTGAGGAAAAAGAAGCACAACACCTGGCAAGAGAGGAGTACCTGGAGGCAATCAGGAGTCAGGTAAGGGGACTGCTTGATGATATGACGAAAAAATAGATTACATCACCAAAAAATAGAGATTTCAACTAATAAAGGGGAGCTGCCTCCGATCATGGTATACAGACGGAGTCACTCCCCTTTTCTTTATTCTTCCTTAATCGCACCTGTGGGACATCCTTCTACCGCTTCATGGGCCAGGTCTTCCATGCCTGACGGCACATCAGGGACTTTGGCAACAGCCTTGTCATCATCACCCCATTCAAAGACATCGGGGCAAGTACTGATACACATACCACAGCTGACACAGACGTTATCAATAACTTCGACTTTCATCCCAATTCCTCACTTCCTTATAGCATTATATTTTATTCGTGTCTTATTATGGTCCCGTGTCATTGGAATTATGCAGTCTGTCACCCATGCTCCCCAGAAAACTGCGTACTCCCGGAAAAATAATAATCTCATTAACTGCCTTAACAAACTCTTCCCCTCTGGGTGAATCTGCCCTGTAAGACACTTCAAATTCTTCCCGGGCCGGATGGAAATCAACTTTGGTCACTCCTTCAAACCCTTCCAGGGTCTGCCTGACACGCCTGACTCACCCACCGCACAATAAGCCGGTCACTGACAGCAACATCTTGCGTTCCCCCGAATTCATTTCTGTATCAGACAGGACTGCAACCTCCGGGTCAATAAGGATATTACCTGCTCCGGGACCCCGGCCCTGCCTGGCGTACCGGCGCTCTCCGGAAGGCTCCTCTTTTACGGGACACTGGCGGCAGCTGTTATCGATGGCCTTGCTGGCAGCCACAAAGGGAGTGCTTACCAGGTCTTCAGCCACATCCACCATTTGTTTGCCGGTTGTATTTTTGTCATCCAGCAGCTTGCGTGCTGCCTTAAGGGGCAGGAGTGCCAGTGACTGGTTTAATCTGATAAATTCCCTGATAATACTCAACATTGTCTCCTGTCACCACCTTCAAATCGATTGCTTTGAATTATTATTCCCCCAAATTTTTATACCATACCACAGCACGGCTCACAGCCGCAACCAAAGTTCCGTTTTAAAAAGACTTGCCAAATTCCGGAGTGGTATCTGACTTTTTTCCAATTCCGACTGTCAGGCAGTTTTTGGGGCAGTTTTGGATACACTCGGTACACAGAATACATTCAGGGTGTGATACCCGCTGACCTGCTGTTATATAAGACATAATAGGAACATCCATGGGGCAGGCCTCTTCACACCTGCCGCACCTGTTGCAGGTAAGGTGGTTTTTTTCTATCTTCAGGACACTTCTGGGAGAAGTGAGGGTCATTAATGCCCCTGCAGGGCATAAGTACTTACAAAACGCCCTGTGGTCCCCCAATAAGAACGCCAGACCTACTCCAGTCAAATATATCAGAGCATTTTCTGTCAACAGCCACTTAAACTGGGCTTCCGGGCTCCGGAAACCGTAACCCGCAGCAATAAGGGCCCCGGGAACCGCCAGTGTCATTATAAGTATTACATACTTATACATAAAGTACTTCTCGGGAATGTTCCTTTTTGCAGCCCTGACAGGGAGCAGTTCAAAAAGGGAGGCATTCCAGCAAACCCAGCCGCAAAAACCGCGACCGAACAGCAGAGGACCGAAAAATTTGGCTATGGCAACATGGACTATGGCCCCGGTAAATACACCCGCAAAGATGTCAAAGACAACCTGGCTTAACTGAAGATTGGTCTTTCCTGTAATGAAATGGATCCCCCAGTAGAACATAGTGAAAAACAGCAGGAAAGCCAATCGGGTTGACATTACCGGTGATTTCCGTTTTACCGGTCCTAGCATTTCAATACCCTCTTCCTTCCTATTCTTCCAGGTGTTGTCCGGCTTCCTTCAGCATTTCCCTAATGGGCAGGCTGTAAGGACACTTTTCCTCACACTCCCCACATTCAATACAATCCGATATCTTGGCAGACAGCGGCTGATATCGTTCCACAGCCCACTTCTGCAGTCCGTAACGGGTCGAGTATCCTTCCAGAAGAAAAATCGTCGGGATATCGATTCCCCTGGGGCACGGCTGGCAATACTCACACCTGCGGCAGAATTTCCGGCCCAGCAGGTCGGTTTCATCTGCCAGGAGTCTTTTTTCCTCATCTGTTAAAAAAGCACCAGCCCCACCTGCAGCAATGTTTTCAGTAACCTGAGACACTTCGTCCATTCCGGGAATCGCAGTTGTAAATCCGCTTTCAAGAATGAACTTCAGGCAGGCAGCCTTGTTCCTGAAGGCACCTCCCGCAAACGGCTTCATGGCAATTATCCCCATATCCAGTTCCCGGGCCAGTGGCAGCAATTCATTAAGGGCAACTGTTTCCACCGGGTTAAAGGGAACCTGTACGGTATCAAAAAGCCCTGTTCTGATTACCTTTACAAGGATGTCAGCTATATGCCCGGTGACACCTATAAAACGGACCTTCCCTCTGTCCCGCGCATCCTGTAGGGCTTCCAGAGCGCCTCCCGGAGCCATCACCTTTTCCAGGCTTCCTTCATCCTTTACATTATGTAGCTGATATAAGTCTATGTAGTCTGTCTTCATTTCCCGCAGGCTTAAGTCAATGTCCCGCGCCATATCTTCTCTGGTTCTGGCCATGGACTTCGAAGCTATAACCAGCTTATTCCTGAACTTTCCGATAATGCCCCCCAGTTTGGTTTCACTGTCGGTATATGCCCTGGCAGTATCAATAAAATTGATCCCACCGGATACTGCAGCCTCCACAACTTTTGCAGCCTGGGAGGAGGTCACTCTCTGAATCGGAATCCCGCCAAAACCTATTGCAGAAACCTGTAAACCTGTTTTCCCCAGCCTTCGCATCTGCATCAACCTGATCACCACCCTTTAGTGTTCTTTTAATGTTATCATCTCAGTGGTAACCCTGTCAATTTCCCCTGTACATAGTAAATTCATTCAGGGGTACACTATTAGGGAAGCGGTGTTTACACTTATTAAGAGATTAAACAGGGGGTAATCACATTGGAGAAGGAAAAGGGATTAGAACAGGAAAAACAATATAGAGAAATAACTGAGGAAGTCAGCAAAAAGGCAACCCGGGGGAAAATCACCGCAAATGCAGGAGATATCCTGGAACCCTATCAGGCAACAGAATATACCTCTGCCGGGGACAGGGTGACACCTTATGAAGCTGATGAAGATTTGGGCGAAAAAGGCAATATCAGGGAATAATCAAGAGGCAGGCTAACCTGCCTCCTTTCCTGTTATATTACTATGTCCCCTGATGAATCCGGAGGCTCCTCATTAGGCACAGGAGGCCCGACTGCCTGAATACCCCTGTACAAAATGTATACTGCGAGGCCCCATTTAATCGCCCAAAATAGAGGTAGTGCCGGGTAAGCCAGATTTTTGAGCATCTCAATCAACCACGGCAGGGTGAAGGCATATACCGCCATATTCCATAGGTTCTCAAACTTCAGGCCTGACTTGATATTACTGCTGATGATCATTCCGATTAAGGCCAGAATCAGTACTGTTATCAGGACCCATACCAACTTAAGGATGTAACCCAAAACAGCAATCACTGCCAGCAGCCATTTGAGCATAGGCAGCAAACCAATCAGGTCCTGCTTGTCAAAAGAAATTTCTTTGAAATCCGAGAACATGATTTCTCTCTGCTGGTAGTTCTGTTTGGTAACCAGCCGGTCCTTCAAAATCAGGACTCCTTCGGCATAACTGTCCAGTACCGATTCACGGGTCTGTCCGGTGGTATCAATTATCATAACGGTATAGCCGTCATCGCCCAATATGATGGGCTGTTCACCCCGGACAGTGAGTTCTCCTCCTGCCAGCATGAACTCAGGGACATGTTGTTCCACGGTTTCCCTGATCCCGGCCGCACCCTCATTAAAGTCAAAAACGAACCTGATACCGCTAACCAAAAATGTCAGTGTAAACAGGAGGATAAAATATTTAAAGGTCTTTCCCTTTTTCTGAAAAGCAAATTCCCGGTAAGCTTCAAAAGCTGTAAAACTGTCCCTGAGCTGTCTGAAAAATCCCATCTGTAGTCCCCTTTCATGTGGTAATCTGACAGGTTATCCTCTGCCAAAGTTCCGGGTCCCTTTTTGCCAAGTTTACCGGCCGACCGCTGCTGTCCACAAAGGCATGTCCCGTATTACCCTCTGCGATGACCCTGCCATCCTGGGCATATAAGCTGTATTCAAAATTTATCCTGGCCGGAGTTAACCGGGTTACAGTTGTCTGTATAGTTATCAGGTCATCATAGCCTGCCGGAACCCTGTACCTGCTCTCTGCCCGGGTAACGGGGAGCATTATTCCCCTCTCCTCAAACAGGGTATAGGGGAGTCCCATGGACCTGAACAGCTCTGTCCGCCCCACTTCAAACCAGGTAAAATATTTGCCGTGATAAACATAACCCATTCTGTCGGTTTCTTCATATCTGACCCTGATTTGTATCTCATTCACCAGTGTATGCCTTTCCTTTGGTGCTATTTTATTCACTGAAATACCCTGCTCCTTTCTCCGGTTTCCCCACATAATTATACGCTCAATTATAAGGGGCGCCCATATGATATCCTTATTTCCCAAATCATGCGGAGCCCAAAATTGTTCCGGCATAGTTTGTCCATGATATAATTTCCGGATAAAAACCCTTTTATAAGGGAATTTATATCTTAAATCACACATAACTGATAAGGAGGTCTGATTATGTCAGACAGGATCGTGACAGCTATATTCGGCGGGCTGATAGGAAGTATCCTACAAACAGCTTTGGGGTATATATTTTATCTGACAGGTCTGGCCAAGACCAACCACCTTTTAATGGCCGGTAATTTTTTTCTTAATGAAAACGCCCTGAACACTACTGCCGGATATATTGTCGGATTACTTGCCGATCTGGTGATGGGCGGATTTTTTGCAGTAGTTTTTGTGTACTTCATTTCAATTACCGGAAAAGACTACTGGCTGTTAAAGGCCCTCGGTTTTACCGGCCTCGTGTGGGTCCTTGGCTCAGGTCTGCTGGACAGGGCTTTTAATATAGTACCGGTTCTGCAGGAACATGCCCTGACAAATCTGCTGATGTTTACAACAAATATAGTTTATACCGTATCCATGGCCTATTTTGTGGTCCGGTGGGGCCGGTTCCCTTCCCGTATCATCAGTCAGGATGAAGAATAACCCTGACTGCCGGTGAGTCTCCGGAGGCAGAAGGTTCCTAAATCCCCAGACGGTTACCGTATTTTAACAAAAATAAGCGATAATTCCAGTCTTTAAAAAATTCCCGGGCTGCCGCCGCACCGGATTCATACAATGACCGGATACGCTCCTCGGAAATACTGAAATCTGTTGCCCTGATTCCCAGGGTCGGGATGGCTATAGTGCGCTGGAAGTTCTTTTCCTCAACAAACCTGTTGTCATGGGCTTCCAGCATTGTACTAAAAAGGGCCTTCAGCATTGAAATTGGCCCGTCAATATCATGACGCCTCTCTTCATTAGGCCCTGTGAGCTTGAAACCGATAGTTGGAATACCCCTGGCCCCGGTACCCCTGTCAAAAAGCCAAACAGGAAAATTGCTTAAAAGCCCCCCGTCCACAATGTAACTTTTAATCTCCCCGCCATCTTCTCCTTTATATGTAACCACAACCGGCTCAAAGAAAAAGGGAATACTAATGCTCATCCTTACTGCCCTGGCAACTTGAAGTTTATCAGGGTCCATGCCATAACGTGAAATATCCTGGGGGAGCACCAGCATCTGGCCTGTCGATATGTCAGAAGCAATGACCCGGAGGCGGTATCGCCCCGGAAAATCCTTAGACCTGTTCACAACCACGAGGTCGCCGAAATTTTCAACCCCTTTGGCCCTGAGAGCCTCCCTGATCCAATTTTCGATGTAATCACCTTTATACAACCCGAGATTGGTCTTCAGGTTCCAGGCCGGTCCAAACAACGGCAGTTTGCCCACCATGTCATTATCCTCAAACCGGCGGTAATCGATACTGAAAATCAGATCCCTGATTTCCTCCGCAGTGTACCCTGCAGCAACCAGCGATGCCACTATAGCCCCGGCAGAAGTACCGGCCACATACATCCAGCTGTAATACTCACTGGCAACCGACAAAGCCCCTGCTATACCAATCCCTTTAACTCCGCCGCCCTCAAAGACGGCATTTGCTCTTTGCTTTTTCTTTGTTATAGCAGCCATAACATTCACCCATGATATTATATAAAAAAGCATCATTATTAGTGAATGTTAAAAACTATTGATGAAATGTTTAAAAAGTCTGCAGCTCTGAAATAACAAGTTTAATGTTTTCCATGTGCATTTTAAGCATAGCCCCTTCGATGGGGCGGTTTCTGTATTTTAAACCGGCAAGCACTTCAGCAATCTCTCTGGCCTGCAGTCCCTGTACAAACAGGTCCTGGGCCCACTCAGTCAGGACCAGCAGGTATTCCCGGTCATTTTCAAGCCGCCCGGTAATCTCATCCTTCCCGACAGCAATGTCTCCGTGTCCGGGAACAATACTGGTGATGTTGTAGTCCCTGACCAGCTTTTCGGCAAGGTCCAGGGTCCTCTTATATGCTGCTGTACTGAAATTTACAAAGGGAAATTCCAGGTTAGACAGATAGTCCCCGGCAAACATGACGCCCCGGGCCGGGCTGATGATGAAAATACAGTCTCCGGTATGACCGGGAGCATGAAAAAGCACCAATTCATCTTCCTTTAAGGGAATCCGGCAGTCATTCCGGAACGTAATCTCAGGTTCAGGAAAAACAAAGGGGATTGTGCGGTGTACGTAGTAGGTCTGGTCAATTTCCCTTAGCTGGACTAGCTGAGAATCGCGGTCACAAAAGGCAAATTCATCATGGGCCACAAGTTTAGTGTTCTTAAAATACTGGTAACCGACTATGTGGTCAAAATCTGAATGGGTAAAAATTACGTACCTGTTAAAACTGCGTTTTCTGTTGAAAAAATCAGCGATTACCCTGACCTCAGCAGGGAAATAGCAGGGATCAATAACAATGTTTGCTGTCTGGTTTAATATAACCACACTGTTGGTCTGCCAAATGGAGCTCTGATAAATGTAGATATCAGGGGCCATTCTGTAGGGCATAGATTCACCGCCTTTTATGAGGTATGTGGCCTTTCCATTGCGGTATCTGCCTGGTAAGGTTCAATCTCTGCCTGTCCGCTTAATTCCTGATTGAGCCTGTAGAAATAGGACCTGTTGTAAGTTTGCCGTTCATTGCCGGCGTCATTGTTGGCGAAATTTCCGGTAACATTCCCGGTGTCAGTATTCATAAAAATTCCTCCATCTCCTGTTATATTTTAATCTATGATATACCGCATTCCCGGAAAATATTCGTGGCCCGGACGGCGATCCGTTATGTAATGCTCCACATCCTGTGCCGCCTATAACTCCAGCCGGCTGCCGGAGTCAGCCTCCTGCCCGTATTGATACTGCTCTTTAGCATAACCGGAATCAACCTGCCGCCATTTATTCCCATAGACACTCATCTGCTCCTCCCAAAGCCGGCCGCATAAAGGACACTTCAATAAAACAGTATTCTCCGGGCGCAGCATGGCAAGGGCCTGCCACTTGCTTCTCGGGGTCCCGCATTGGCAGGGAGCAGTCCCCCATCCGATATACTCCCTTGTGATATTTATGCTTCGGGCATTTTTCTCTATCTGTCTCTTCAATTTGCGGTTAAAAATTATCAAAACCCAGATAATTGCCAGGATAATAAACAGAATCACCGATTCCGTCATTTGTTTTCTCCTTTATTTTTGATACCAAAATCATCTGTACTATAATCCTCTGTACCATAATCACCGGTGTCTGCCGGTACCTCAGAAAAGCGCCCTGCCTGTACCCTCTCTGTGCCGGTCCCGTTAACCATGACTTCTGCCTTATAGGCTTTTGGAGCAGCTCCCGATACCCGGGTGCCTTCCTGTGGTTTACTGTAAGAAACCAGTACCACTCCTACAATTATCACAAATACTCCCACCCAGCGAATCACCGGCACAGTTTCATTGAATAACAGCCAGGCGGCTACTACCCCGATAATATAAGCCATGCTCTGCAAGGGATAAGCATAACTTAGCTCAGCCCTTGAAAGGACGATAAACCAGATAACCGTTGCCACCACATACAGGGCCAGACCTGCAAGGATAAACGGAGACAGGGCAACCCGAAGCATGTTGTCCAGTGAGATGCCTCCTTCTCTTGTCAGACCCATTTTCCAGAGTAACTGCCCGGAAGTGAGCAGGATAACATTAAGGAGAATCAAAACGATTGTTTTCAATCTCTTCCCCCCTGTTGAAGGTTTCATAAAGGTCTTCCACCTTCTTGTTAAGTACCCCGATTTCCTGGGCCAGCCGGACATTCTGGGTATGCAGCCTGGATATGATTACAGAATAATGAAGTATCAGGGCAAAAGAGAACAGAATTCCCACAATAAACAAAAGTGATGGTGCATAATAAACCCCCAGCCGTTCAGCAATTTTTTCTATCAGGCCCCGCCACAGTGTCAGAATCAACATTATTCCGCTGATGAACAGCCACAACAGGGAATACTGCTCCTTAAGCCTCTTACTGCGGACAAGCTCAAGTACAATCACCAGAAAACCCAGGCTGAACAGGGCGGAAAACATAAATATGTTAATCATCTGCCTTAAACCTCCCTCTTATGAGTTCTGAGCAGGTTCATAAAAAGTGCCAGCAATACTTTAATCATATAGTAAACCGACCTGACCGGGGTAATTGATGACCTGCCATATTCCCGCGGCGCCATGGTAACAGGCACTTCTTTGATGGTAAAACCGCTCTTTTTGAGTAACACCAGGGCTTCAACTTCAGGATAGTCGGTCGGGTAATTGTTGACAAAAAACTTAATCACCCGTTTGCTGACTGCCCGGTAGCCGCTGGTAGTGTCTTTCAGGGGTTGCCTGTTAATGAGTGAAACAACTGTGGAAAATACCACCATCCCCATTTTACGGAACAACGGAGTTTTGTACCCCGTTTCCGCAACATACCGGGAACCCAGAACCATGTCAGCTTCACCCCTGAGTACAGGTTCGATAATTTGCATCAGATCCTCCGGGTTATGCTGCCCGTCAGCATCTACCTGTATAGCCACATCATAATTGTTTTTATGGGCATACAGGTAACCGGTCTGGACTGCCCCTCCTATGCCAAGGTTGAAGGGAAGATCAATTACATTTGCCCCTGCCTCCCTGGCAACTGCTGGGGTGGCGTCCTCAGAACCGTCATTAATCACAATTATGTCAATTCCGGCAAATTCACGAAGCCTGCCGATAATTCCGGGAAGGTTCTTTTCTTCATTAAAGGCAGGAATAATGACAAGGACCTTCCTGTCCTGCAATAACTTGTTTTGATTTAATAAAATATTATTACCGTTTTGCATCTCATCCCCCACCATTGCAACAGATTAGAAAAATCCTTTATCTGGATAATATAGCCAATACTCTCTGAAACTATTATACAATAATGCAGCACTTTGGGGAAATACTTATAAAAGAACACTATACCGATTATGTCCGGGAAGGAGGTCTGACGTGAAACAGCAGGAACAAAAGGCCAAGGATGAATCAGCCGGCAAAGAAAAAGAGGTCGTTCAGGAAAAGCCGTATAGACCGGCTTATAGTGAGACTTTTGTCGAGCCTGTGGGAATGGGGCCGATCAAGGATAAGTAAGCTCCGGCGGAGAACAATCTCCGCCGGTCCAGGCTTCCAGGCACCGGATGCGGTTTCAGGGAGCTACCTGAGCATTTTCCTCAGAAAATCATGGGCCTGTTCAAAGAGAAGCCCAGCCACAAACCACGCTGGAGCATAATCAAGCCTGATAAGACCTCCCACTGAATACGGGGAATGGCCGGAATAGTCCCAGGGAATCCTGCCCACTGTCATTTTAATAACCAACCCGGAAGTAAGCTCCATACTGAAAATAACCAGCACCCAGATAAATCCCCTGACATACCACCTGAGGTCTCTTATTCGTTCGTGAACAGGTTCCAAAAGATATGCGGCTCCGTAAATTGGGAACATCCAGAGGTAACTTACCCCCCGGAGGCTGTAGTCACCCCTCAACATTGAACCGGCACCTGTCCACAGTATTTCCATAGCTACACCCAGCAACCCGTAAAAGATAATCCGGTATTTCATGTCAATATTGTTTGTCCGGGACGGCTTTATTATGAAGGAACTCATTGGCAGAGCACCCTTTTTTATCCGTAGTTATCCCGGGAACCCGTTTGTCCTCCTTTGACCTCATAAAGGTCCTGGCGGCGGTGTTTCAGAAGGGGAAACTCACTGCGAACCCGGGTTATTTCCTGCGGGTCAATGTCAACTGTCAGCAGTCCTTCTTTTTCTTCCAGGGACCCGACCACCTGCCCCCAGGGGTCAGCTGCCATGGAGTGTCCATAAGCCACATAGGAAGCGTCTTCATCCCTTGCCGGTGCTATCCCGGCTACATAAAACTGGTTGTCAACCGCCCGCATACGGACAGACAGTTCCCAGTGGGCCGGACCTGAAACCATATTAAAGGCAGCAGGCACTATCATCAATACAGCGCCCTGTAAAGTCATCAGTCTGGCGAGTTCCGGGAAACGGATATCATAGCAGATAGCCACACCAATTTTGCCAAGGGAAGTGTTCACAACCGTGACCTCATTCCCGGCACCCAGGGTGTCTGATTCCTTAAACTTCACTTTCCCCTTAATATCAACATCAAAAAGGTGTAGTTTACGGTGCCTGGCCAGCAGCTTCCCGTCAGGCCCGAAAACAAAACATGTATTATATATACAGTCACCCTCTTTTTCGGGGACAGACCCGCCAAATACATAAATTTTATTCGCTGCTGCAGCTTCCGAAAGCATTTGGATTGTTTCCCCTCCGGGATATGATTCAGCAAACACCGGGAACACCTTGTTGTCATACGGGCAGTTAAACATCTCGGGAAGGGCAGCTGCCTTTACACCCCCTGCAGCAGCCTCCCTGATCATATTCCGGGCCTTCTCTATATTCCGGGCTTTATCTTCGGTAACCCTGTTCTGAATAATACCCAAAACCCATTTCTCCTGCAATTAAAATCACCTCTTATTCATACAGCCTATTAAAATACAGAACCTGCTTTCAGTCAAGCAGGCCCGAACTGATGGTGACAGCCGTTACCCGGCCTTCACCGTTGAAATCCAAAAACAGCTTGTAATTTTCCTGGCCCAAAACGGGATAAATCAGCATGTTAGTCTGCACAGTTCCTGCCTTTCCCAATTTCCTGAGGACATCCTCCCTGGAATCATAAACCTCAACCCCGCCGGGACCCGGAAGGCCCTGATCCGTTGCAGCCACCCTGACGACAATATCGTCCTTGTCATAGACTACTTCCATTCCCTCATAACTATCTGTTCTCAGGGTTTGCCGGACCCCGTTATCCCACTTCCTCTTAGTTCTGCCGGGACTGCCGGCGGTTTCTTTGACTTCATTCCTGGTCATCCCAAGGCCTATGCCCGAGATTTTCAGATCCTTCTCCTGGACATCAAGTACCCGGCCTGACCCGGCATCAACCTGAAAATATCTGGTTTCCGGGACCCGGTCAGGAAACCGTTCCGTAACCTCAACCAGCCATATAGGATAGTCAGCCGCTGGTTCCCGGTCTGTTTCAAATGCCAGTGTGGTCCCGTCAAGTTCAGACACCCTGATCAGGTTATCCACCCATGAGATTTTTTTTACTGCACTGACAGCCTCTTCTGCAGATATATACCCGGGAGAAGTTTCACCCGCACTGCCTGCCCCGTCCTTCCGGCCTTCGACACCCACGGACCCCGCAGGTGTAACCTCCCTGCCTGACCATATGAAATCATAAACCGGTTCTGAGTAATAACCTGTCAGCAAACCTGAAACCATGACGACTAATAATAAGATTATTCTTTTTAACAAGTTTGATAACCCCCCGGCGGCTGTTTAGTCAAAAGGCATCCTTTTGACAAATATTCCTAATATAAAATAATTCCACACCGGGCTGTTATTTCCTTCAATACTGTGGCTGATTTTGCCGGTCTTTTCCTCTCCTGATAAGCCCGTAAGTAAGGCCCAGCAATAGCAGCAGGCCCGCATATCCAACTGCCGGATATACTGTCCTTACCAGAGTTGAAAATCCCAGCAGGCTGGCCAGGAATGCCGCAATAGCGGTACCTATAATGTAAAACCTGGCCCTGGGACTTTCCTCAGGGGTCAGCCGGACTACGAAACCATAAAGGCTCCCGACAGCGGTTGTATAAATTTCAGCCAGGAGTACTATGCTGTAGAGGGTCCCGAATAATGGGCTCAGGGTTCCGGCAACATGTAACATGGGAATCTCGAACCTAGCCGCTGCCGGCAGATTCGGGGCCAGGGCCACAAGGATTGCCGCTGCCCCAATCCCCAAACCGATGCCTCCAAGGATCGCCCCCTTGGATAACAGTCCGGGGCGGTTATACCTGGCTCCTGTAGGGGCCAAAACGGCCACTGACATTACAAGGTTGTACGAGACATACAGTACTGCAGCCAGCGGCCAGAAAGGCACGGCCGGCTTAAAGGGAACTGTGCCAATAGCGGGATTTGAAAAAAAATTCGTATTCACAGCCGTCCAGACGGCCATTCCCACCACCGCACTCAATAACACCGGGACAACCATACTGATAGAGGTGATAACACCCCTGAGCCCCAGCATTACGGTAACCACAGTTACAGCTACCATCACAGCACTTCCCAGAACAGACGGCCACTGGAACTGCTCGGCAAAGATTGCCCCTGCCCCGGCAGCCATTGCCGTAAAAGCACCAAAGAGGAAAAATGTTATCACATAATCGATTACGGTTCCCAGCCAGCGTCCCCCGATATGTTTTATTATTTCCAGGTGCGACTGGGCCCTGAGTCTCATGCCCAGGTCCAGGACCGCCCAGCCAAAGATAGCGAACATGGCGGTTGCAGCCAACAGCCCGGCAAAACCAAACAGGCCAAATTTCCCAAAAAACTGCAGTACCTCCTGACCGGAAGCAAATCCGGCTCCCACCACCGTTCCCACATATGTTGCCGCAATTTTAAAAACAGATAAGCCGGGGGTTTCCCGGACTTTATTTGCTGTCTTGATCCCTGTACCATTTTTTGCTTCTTCCAATGCTATGGTGCCTCCTTTTTATTTAATGCCCCGGATGTTTTGAGGATATAGTAGGTTATCGTTGCATGGGCCGCCAGAGCTACCGGCAGTGTCAAAATACTGTTCCAGCCGTTATAGATAAGGTGCCCGGCCCGGAACAGCCAGTGAACAGATAACCCCGTCAGGAGTATAAAACCTGCCAGGTAGGCAAGGACTTCACCGCGGCTGTTCAGGTATTTCATATAATATGAATACACGATTACCTCCGGAATCCAAGCCAGGCCTATAAACCAGGGGACTCCGGCAAAGGAAAAAACGTCGGTATATTTAAACCGCCAAAACCCAAGTACCGGTACCAACAGTCCCAGGATAATGACGGCCTGACCGAATCCTCCGATAAAACCAACAGGGAACAGCCTTACTATGGCCCGGCGGGGGACAAGTATAATCATTATAAGCATTAGCAATATAAATATATTTACCCAGAACAACCCGTTCATAACCGTATGTCCTTTCTCCCAAAGTCACCTTACTCCTTCTGATGCTATTTTTCTACCCGCCACACCTATTTATGCGAAAAAATTAAGGGACCATCCCATAAGTAATTTACTTATGGGACGGTCCCTGATACCTGCCTCTCAGATAAGCTCTTTTTTCCTGTAAACCAATCCTTCAGCCACACAGACAATCTCACCGGTTTCATCAGTAACAGCAATCCGGTAAAGCCCGGTGCGGTTTGTCAGCTTGTCCTCAGTCGCCTCAGCGGTAAGGATGCTGCCGGCGCCCGTTGCCTTGAGAAAATTTATACTCATGTTCAAAGCCAGGGCAACCTGGCCGTGGGAATTAGATGCCAGGGCAAAGGCCATGTCCACCAGTGTAAAAACTGCTGAACCGTGGGCGATATCCACAGAATTCAGGTGCTTATCCTGTACCTCGAGACTTACCCGGGCATACCCCGGCCTGACCTCCTGAATCACTGTCCCCACCAGTTGTGCAAACCTGTCGTTTGACGCAATCCTCCGTACTGCCCGTTCTACCCCATCCATGTTCTACATTCCTCCTTCAGGTAAATACCTGTATAATTCTACTTCATAGTGTAATGGCAAACCTGATAAAATTCAATGAACTTGAGAGTGAATTATTTAAGATTTTAAGAGAACTTTTTGAACAGATGCTGAAAACAGTGCTTGAGCAAATAGATAATATGATAAAACATTCCGCAGTACGGCAAGGTTTTCCCCGCGTTTAGCAGAGATGGCAGCAAGTTTGGCTGCAGAGAATTCATATCGTAATTCAGCAAGGTTTCTAAAAGAAATGTTAAATGTAAGTTTAAGTCATGAGAGCATCCGTCAGGAAGTTTAAGCTATAGGAGAACATATAGCAAGGTGGGATGAGGAAACCGGGCTTGACGGTATGGGAGATATCTGAGACATGTATGGCAGTTTGCGGAGATTTTTCATTGTGTTCGAGGCGTAGTCCAACTTAACGAATCCCTTGATAGAGCACCGGGCGGAGGCCACGGATGGCCGGAGCCGCCATTGAGCCATGGAAGGCGAATTGGCGGGAATCCGTTGCGATATCAATGAAGGAGTTTAGTTGGACAGATGAGAACACTGAAAACATCGGAGCAAATTGCCATACATGGTGGCAGAAATAGAGAAATTAACATTGAAGGATAAGTTACCGAAATTATCTTGACAGCATCTAGTATTCACGTTTCAATTGTGATAAATCTTTAGTTTGTGCTATAATAACATTAATTTCTTTGTCAAAAACCACAAATATCACAGAAAATCAAAGGAGGGTCTACATATTGGGAATCTCAAATAAAGTTGAAGAAAATCTGAAACGCTCCTCATGGATCAGGGCCATGTTTGAAGAAGGAGAAAAACTCAGGAAAATACACGGTGCGGACAAGGTCTATGATTTTACCCTGGGGAATCCTGACATCGAACCTCCTGAGGCGTTTAAGGAAGAACTGAAAAAAGCGGCTCTGAGCCCCACCCCGGGCATGCACCGCTATATGAGCAATGCCGGCTATCCTGAGACACGGCGGGCTGTTGCTGAGGTTATTTCCGAAGAGTCGGGTCTGGACCTTACTGAAGAACATATTGTAATGACAGTGGGTGCCGGCGGGGCGCTTAATGTCATCCTCAAGACCCTGCTGAACCAGGGTGAAGAAGTCATCATCCTGCCCCCCTATTTTGTTGAATACAACTTTTATATAAACAATCACGGCGGAGTTGTCAAAGCAGCGCCTGCCAAAGACGACTTCCAGCCGGACCTGGCAGCAATTGAAGCTGCAATAACCGGAAAAACCAAGGCCATTATCATTAACTCACCCAATAACCCAACAGGTGTTGTTTACAGTGCGGCAATCCTGGAAGCCCTGGGGAAACTGCTGCAGAAAAAAGAGGCAGAGCTGGGGACAGATATCTATGTCATTTCTGACGAGCCATATGCCAAAATCAGCTATGACGGAGTCAAAGTACCCAATGTATTTAAATACATTGACAATAGCATTATTGTTACCTCCCACAGTAAGGACCTGGCCCTCCCGGGAGAGCGTATCGGCTACCTTGCAGTAAGCCCCCGGGTGAAGAACCTGTCCCTGGTGATGGAGGGAATGACTTTTGCCAACAGGATCCTGGGTTTTGTGAATGCCCCGGCACTGATGCAACGGCTGGTAACCGGCCTGCAGAGGGAGAGTGTTGATATAGCCCTCTACCAGGAAAAACGTGATATTTTGTACAACAGCCTGACTGAGATGGGCTTTAGGATGGTTAAGCCTCAAGGCGCCTTTTACCTCTTCCCGCAGTCACCCATTCCTGATGATGTCGAATTCGTCAGGGCGGCTCAGAAATACAATATCCTCCTGGTACCGGGAGCTGGTTTCGGAAAACCCGGCTATTTCCGGATCGCCTACTGTATCGATAAACAAATAATCCTGAACTCGCTGCCTGCCTTCAGAGAGCTGGCCAAAGAGTTCGGCCTGTCATAGAAATTATCTTTAGTATTAAACTGTAAACAGGGTGGATGTATTCCTCCGGCGGGGCCCCCAATCCGTTACCGAAACCCCGGCCTTCAGGAAGGCCGCCGTTTCGACAGATTGGGGGGTCCCCCGACATCTCCGCCGGCAACCGCTCCCGCTTCGCGGGTTGCGATACCGGACGGACGACAGACTCCGCCTTCCGGAACACATCCACCCCTGTCTTAATTAACATTTAATACCGAAAATATACTTACTACTTATTCAGTACCTCTTTTACTCCCATGACTTCGTCTTTAATTTCCCTGGCAATTTCTCCTGGTTCACTGGTTGCATTTTTAAACTCCCTGATGCTCTTACCAAAGGCCTTGCCAATATCGGGGAGCTTGCCGGGTCCGAAAAGGACCAGCACTATAACCAGGATGATAACTATTTCGGGAAGCCCCAGACCGAGCATGATATCCCTCCTTACACTCAGGCATTTCCTGTATCGGTGCGGTAACCCTGCTGCTCTGCAATTAAATCCAGGTAGACAGTTGCAGCTTCATCCTCCATCACCCGGCGGTCACCGCCGGTTTTTTCATTAACAACCTTAATATACCCGTGACAGCACTCACAGACGTGAAGCTCATAACCGGGAGTCTCCTCAATCCGCAGAAACACCAGGGAACTGTGGTCATCATTACCACACCTGGGACAGGCCAACAGCCTGAAAAGCCATTCGTGTCCACAGTGGTCACACTTGAGGTAACGCCTTCCATCACCCCTCTCAACCCTGGCCAGAGAAGGTTTCCCGCCACAAACCGGGCAGTAATTTTCCATCCATTCGTCTAGATTGAGAGACGAACATGCTGCCATGGAATAGAGTTTGAGAAATGGCCTGACGGTATGGAAGAATACAAAACCGGCCGCCTCCGGAGCGATCCCCAGGGTCTTGATAATCCGGTTAAAATCCGGGTTCTCACCCTTTATGGTATACTCAATAAGCCTGCAGAAATCATCTTCACCGACAGCTTTGAGTTTCCCGGCATCACCGGCCCATTCGGGTTTACAGGTCACCAACAGTTCCAGAATGTGTCGGAACAACCCACGGGCCATGACCTTGTCAACAGACGGGCTGACACTTGTAATAACAGGTTGTTCACCGTCCCATACCCAGCCATCCGGTGGTGAGAAAACCCGTTCATTGGGATGGGTAAGGTGCAGAACCTCTTCCTGAATACTGCGCAGGCCCTCAGAAAGCCTGATAACTTCCCGGGGCAGGCTGACCCTTTCCCGTATAGACATAATAATCCCCACCTTCCCTGAGTAGATACCTGAACCTTTACATTTAAATCTGCCCGGCAAACAAAATCACATATCTCAGCAGGAATCCACCCACCAGGATGAGTACAGAGGCCACTACCGGCACTGTAAAATCCTTGCCGGTGTGCAGCTTTACGGAAAACATATTGTATAACTCAACAATGAGGGGGATTACCAGGCCGCAGGCAACGATCCCTAGCCAAAATACAGCTGAATAGCTGCCCTTCAAGATGACCGCAGCAGCTTCAGGCGCTCTGAACCCTAATGTAATCAGCAACAGTGCAAATATAATTATCTCAAATACAATCACCAGTGCATCGGCCCTGGCCAGTTTCTGTATCACGGCAAAGTCTTCCCTGCGCCATGCCAGTACCAGCATCAGTGCTGCAATTCCTGTAGAAGTCGCCGATACAAGGAAGAGGAGCCCGAGGTATGGTGTACTGCTCCAGAGGGCAGAAGATGTGCTTGCCAGCAGTACCCCGGTATATCCCGCAGTGAGTAGGCCCACAGGCATCCCAATCAGTGCGGTAAACCTCCTGAGGCCCGGCTTGTTCTTGAATATCCCCAGGAGCCCCGTATTCCCGGCAAATTTCTCCTCAGCCAGCCAGGTTAGTGCATTCAGCCCTCCGGTTACTATAAAAGCCGAAAGCAGCCAAACCCCCACAGACATGGTGGAAGTAGGATTAAAATTCAACAGGAAACGCCAGAAACTCAATGGCTTGCCCAGGTCAAGAAGCAGCATCAACACACCGATGGCTATTAAAGGCACACCCAGATAGGACCCATATTTAGCTAGTCTCCGGTACCTGCCGTTACTGAACAAATCGGCAAGGACACCGGTGTAAAAGGCTGCCACTCCGACCCCGGCCATAAACAGGTAAACTGCAATCATTGCAGGCCAGTTAATTTGATGCATTTTCATCCACCCCCGATCCCGGAGTTTGCTGAATATCTGTCTCCTTATCACTAAACAGCAGTTTGAAAGGCGCCAGGGCCATAATCCCGGCTCCCGCCAGAACACCCAGCCAGTTGCCGGTTAAACCGGCTGTGGCCGGCCTTGGGTTCTCAGGGAGGCCATAGAGTTTAGGCGTGGCGTCCAGTACGTATATGACACCGGTACCACCCACTTCCTTTTGCCCATATATGGAGGCATCTTTGCCGGCAGCCTTCAGCTGGCTGACACGCTCCCCGGCAGCTGCCAGCAGTTCTTCGCGTTTACCGAACTGCAGGGCTCCCGGAGGACATGTTTTCACACATGCGGGAGGCATGTTATTCTCAACCCGTTCATAACACAACCGGCATTTCCTGCTGGTCCCGGTCTGCGGGTCAAAGGCAACAGCTCCAAACGGGCAGGCAACAACGCAGTTTTTACACCCAATACACTTATCCTGGTCGATGACGACAGTTCCATTATTCAGCCTGGTGGCTGCTCCGGAGGCACATACGGCCACACAGCTGGCCTCAGTACAGTGCATGCACTGGGTTTTACGGAAAAGAAACCTGACATTCCCCCCACTCTGCATGTCTTCAACAAACTTAACCCTTGTCCAGGTGTTGCCCTCAATTCTGGGCGGGTTTTCATAACTCCCGGAGAAAGCTGTCCGGGTTGCCGGCAGGTTATTCCACTGCTTGCAGGCAACCTGGCAGCCGCGGCATCCGGTACATTTGCTGACATCAATAAGAATTCCCATTTGATCTGCCATTAGCCAGCCCTCCTTACATCGACCAAGAAGGCCTTATATTCAGGTATCATGGTATTGCCATCACCGATATGTGGAGTGAGTACGTTGGCAGTCTCGCCTGTAGCAATCCCTTTAAATCCATAATGCCAGGGCAGACCGACCTGGTGGACCGTGCGGCCGTCCAGGTTAAAGGCCTCAAAGCGCCTGGTAACCATGGCATAACACTTGATTTCACCCCGGGCAGATGCAACAACTACCATATCACCGTTGTTAATGCCCTTTTCCTTGGCCAGGTCCTCTCCTATTTCCACAAACATGTCAGGGAAGAGTTCCGCCAGCCAGGGGACATTCCTGGTCATGGCGCCTGCCTGCCAGTGCTCGGAAAGCCTGTAAGTTGTAGCTACTATCGGGAATTTATCCGGAGTGCCCATTTCTTCGGGACGCCATACCTTGACAACAGGGTTCAGCAGCTGTCCTGAGAAGGGGTTCCTGTCCAGCGGGGTATCCCATGGTTCGTAATGTTCCGGGAAGGGCCCCTCCTTCATTGCATTTAATCCAAAAATGCCGCCAAGGCCTTCAGGCCTCATGATAAACGGGTTACAGCCCCCTGGCTTATCAGGAGCAAGGGTGGCATTAAAGTCAGGTACATCTTCACCAACCCACTTGCTCTGGAGGGGATCCCACCAGATAACTGCCTTATCGGCAGCCCACGGACTGCCGGTCAGGTCTGCAGAGCACCGGTTATAGATGATTCGCCTGTTAGCCGGCCAGGAGAAGGACCAGTTGAGGTATGTCCCGATTTTAGACTTATCCTTGTTGTCCCTTCTCTGGGTAAGATTTTTGCCTTCCTCTGGATACATTCCGGACATAATCCAGTTTCCGGAGCAGGTGGAACCGTCATCCATCAACTTGGCAAACCCGGGAACCAGTTTCCCGGTGGTAGTGTCATAACCGTTGATTTCACGGGCCACCCTGTCTATATCACAGGCACCCTGGCCATAGTCCCAGTGAAGGTCACGAATTGGGGCATCTTCAGCCCTGGTGGAACCGGCATAAAGCTTTTTGAGCCTGTTGCCCAACTCGTTAATGATATCCAGGTCAGCCTTTGATTCACCTGCGGGTTCGACACCCTTCCAGCGGTACTGGATCCAGCGGCCGCTGTTTGATATGGTACCTTCTTTTTCGTAGGAAGCACAGGCCGGCAGGAGGAACACCTCTGTTTTGATGTCAGCCGGTTTGGCCCCGGGACGGCTCCAAAAGGCTGCGGTCTCTGTCTCCCACAGGTCTACGGCAACCATCCAGTCCAGGTTTTCCAGGGCTTTGGCCTCTATTTCCGAATTGGGTCCACCGACCACGGGATTCTGTCCAAAAGCAAATAACCCCTTCAGGTCACCTTTGGCACCAGCTTCAAATAGCGCTATATGGGAGTAGTTTTTGGCTGCATTCAATTTGGGCAGGTACTGGTAAGCAAATTCATTTTCCTTAACAGCTGCTTTTCCCCAGAAGGCTTTAAGCATACTCACCATAAACTTGGGCTTATTGGACCAGTAACCGGACTTGGGAGTTTCCTTTTCCAGGTAAGCCTGGAGTGTGGCATGCTCAGGTTTGGCAGCCGGTGTCCCAATATAGCCCGGCAGGATATGAAACAGTAAAGCCATATCAGTGGAACCCTGGACATTGGATTCACCCCGCATGGCATTAACCCCGCCTCCGGGCCTTCCGATATTGCCCAGGAGAAGCTGGAGCATGGCGTAGGAGCGGACATTCTGTGACCCTACGGTGTGCTGGGTTGTCCCCATGGCATACATAATGGTCATGGTCTTATCTTTGGCCCCCATGGCGGCGACATTTTCCAGGATCTGCTGATAGACATCCCTGGGTGTGCCGGTCACCTTGCAGACGGTATCAATATCATACCGCTCATAGTGTTTTTTCATCAGGTTGAGCACACAGTAAGGACTGGATAAGGACATGTCCTTTAAGGGCTTGCCTTCCGCATCTGTCTGGTATTTCCAGGTATCGGTACTGTAACTGCGTTTTTCCGGGTTGTATCCACTGAAAAGGCCGTCTTCGAATTTGTACCCGGGATCGATGAGCAGTGGAGCATTAGTGTAATTCAGGACATATTCCTTATGATACAGGTCGTTTTGGAGGATATAGTTAAATATCCCTCCAATAAAGGCTATATCAGTGCCGGAACGCATTTTTGCATAAATATCAGCCTTGGCCGATGTCCTGGTAAACCGCGGGTCTACGTGGATAATCCTGGCTCCCCTGTCTTCTTTGGCCTTAGTAAGCCATTTGAATGAAAGAGGGTGGTTTTCGGCCGGATTCCCTCCGATAATCAGGGCCAGGTCAGTATTTTTTAAGTCTATCCAGTGATTGGTCATTGCCCCTCTTCCGAATGATGGCGCCAGACCGGCGACCGTGGAAGAGTGTCAGATACGTGCCTGGTGTTCAATATATACCAGGCCCATTCCTCTCATAAGCTTCTGCAGCAGATAGCATTCTTCATTGTCCAGGGCGGCGCCGCCCAGGCATCCTATAGCCTCGGTCCGGTTGACAACTATATCGGCAGCCTGTCCGGTCTGAGGAACAGTCACGGTTTCCTTAACTGTAAAATTTGCATCCCTGGTTTTTTTGGCTCTTTCAGCTATCTTTTCAATCATCCATTCCCAGTCTTTTTCTTCCCATTTGTCACTCCCGGGAGCCCTGTACAGGGGCTTTTTAAGCCTTCTCTCATTCTCATGCAGCTGGTAAACCGCAGCCCCTTTACTACAGAGTGAACCCTGATTGATTGGGTGGTCAGGGTCACCTTCAGCATTGACCAGTTTACCGTTTTCATTGTAAATCAGAATACCACAACCCACACTGCAGTAAGGGCAGATTGTCGGAGTGGCCTTGGCGGATTTGATTTTGAATCCCCGGACCTGGGCAGAAGCCTGTGAGAGGTCGAAACCCAGGTCTGCCAGCATCACAGATAAAGTGGTAGCCCCGGATAATTTCAGAAAGCTTCTTCGTGAAATCTGCAAGTGAAATAATCCTCCTTCCGAATCATTAGTTTTTGTAAAAATGTTGTCTTAATTGTCCAGCAGCCTTCACCTCCCGAAAATGCATACAAACCCATATTCTTTATATGCAATTTTGGTGCCAGCCGAAAATTGTCATATTTTGGCGTCAAATGGAAATATAGTATGCATTATGCTTTTTTAAACACATCGGGCTAAACCTATGTTTGATATGGCCCCAGCAGCTTTTTAACAGGTAATGCATAGTTTCCTAACAGTGTTAATTTTTTCTTACAGTGTGTTTCAGTTTTCATGTGATAGTGAACACAACAAACAAAAATGACAGGATAAACATCCTGTCATGGGTCCACTCAATATAAGTTTGTGGGATATATCAATGGGACTTAAAGGCATCACTCTATTGTCTCCTGCAAAAATTTAATCTGTGGGGCCTTTCAGTTACATTCAGGCAGATGGCTCCAACGGCCGGGATCATCAGGTTCACTTGTAAATTTGGCAATAACTTCTTTTTTGTCATAGTGTCCCAGTGACAATACGATCCCCAGCAAGGTCAGCAGACTGGCTCCGATCAAAATAATTATCACAATCGCGAGAACAGAAAACACCATACTCATGGCCTTCCCTCCCTTTTCATTATAGGGGGTGTTAATGATTTTTATCGACCTTTTAACTTAATACTACTTTATCACTACAGGCGTAGTTTTTCTATTATTTGGGGACGAAACAGCAAAATTGCCTTGTGAACGGAATTATTAGGGGACTGAACAGTTACTGTTTATCCAGGGGCTTAGCGCCGCTTGCATCCCACCGACGGGGTGGGAGGCCTAGCGGCGGTTAGCTATCGGATAAAAGACTTAACTCATGGTTACAATGTTTATGTATCTGTTGTTTTAACATCCGATTACAGTGTTTTAAAGGAGGGATAAGGGGTTGCTGATTGTCCTCGTTCGCACCCTGATACTGTATGTCCTTGTGGTTGTGGCCATGCGAGTCATGGGCAAAAGACAGATCGGCCAGCTTCAGCCCTTTGAACTGGTGGTCACTTTGATGTTGTCAGAATTGGCCGCAATACCCATGGAAAGCCCGGGAATACCCTTAATAAACGGAATTACCCCCATAGTAACACTGATTGCCGCCCAGGTTATTCTTTCATATGTCTCTTTAAAAAGTGACCGGGCCAGGGCTGTTATCTGCGGCACACCCAGTGTTCTCATCGAAAACGGAAAAATTGTGGAATCCGAACTTAAGAGACTGAGGTATAACCTCAGTGACCTGATGGAACAGCTGAGGGCAAAAGATGTCCCTAATATATCTGATGTTGAATTTGCTATCCTGGAAACCAGCGGCCAGCTCAGTGTTATTGAGAAGTCTCAAAAGAGACCGGTTATACCGGAAGATTTACATCTGCCAACCAGATACGAAGGGCTTCCCTTTACCCTGATAATGGACGGACATATCATCCACAGGAATCTGACGAAACTAAACCTGAGTATTGACTGGCTTAATCAGGAGCTTAAAAAACGGGGAATAGAAAGTCCCCGGGAAGTACTCTTTGCGTGTCTGGATACTGAGGGCAAGCTGTTTTGCCAGCGAAAATCAGGAAAAAGCGCGGGCGGAGGTGACAGTAAATGAAGGTTGTGGCCGTAACAGTGCTGATTTTGGCTGTCCTTTTGGGTTTCGGAACCTTTGCTTATTATTATCTTGACAGCACCGCAAATGAGCTCCTGGTAATGGCTGAACAGATAGAAAAAAGTGTCGCCAATGACGACTGGCAGCAGGCCGACTCAGATTTCTCCAGAATGCATGCCATATGGGAAAGGACCATCACCCCATGGACCATCCTGATTGATCACATAGAGCTGGACCAGATAAATACGGCCATGTCACGGACAAAGAAATTCATGGACACCAGGGACCTGTCAGGTTTTATGTCTGAAATGGCAGAACTGAAGCTGCTTCTAAAACATGTCCCGGAAAAGGAAGCCCTCAATATAAAGAATGTTTTATGAGTAGAACAAAAGATTCTATTGATAAGTGCCTGAATAGGAGAAATGCCTCCCGACCGGGCTCTTTTTTTGTTAACATATTGGGTTGACGAATAACAAATACCGGATTTTCTGCATATCCTGAACATAGGAAAAACTTTGTTTAAAAGGGGGTCAAAAAATGTTTGGATCACATAATAACTGTCTGCCTCCGGAACCCATCGGAGCTTGCTTTCCCCAGGCCCGTCTGGCACAGGCATGGACACCTTACCAGTATATGAGACTGGTCTTTGACCCGGAAATCGCCCTGTATCATGGCACTATTTTTCCGGAACTGGTGAGGCCTTATTGTCCTCACCCATATACACCTGAGTGGTATTAATGACAGGAGGTAGTTATGAATAGGAAAATCTCTCACCAGGCACATTTGCTCAAGGAAATAATGAGCTACGAGTTTACTGCCGTGGAACTCAACCTCTTCCTGGACACCCACCCTAATGATGTCAAGGCATTGACAGAATATAACCAGGTAACCGAGTGTCTGAAAAAACTCAAATTTGAATACGAAAAATGCTACGGTCCCCTGACTAACTTCGGCACTTCCCCCAGCCAGCACCCCTGGCGCTGGATTGATGAACCGTGGCCATGGCAAATCGAGTACTAAGGAGGGTTAAGAAAGTATGTGGATATATGAAAAAAAGCTAGAATACCCTGCCAAGGTAAGTGGTCCCAATCCAAGGCTGGCAAAAATCATCATTGAGCAATACGGCGGCTCCGATGGAGAGCTTTCAGCCGGCATCCGTTATCTCACTCAAAGATACACCATGCCCACCGGAATGGCCAAAGGGGTCCTCACCGACATAGGTACTGAGGAACTGGCTCATTTCGAGATCGTGGGAACTGTAGTGTACAAACTGCTTAAGGGGGTCTCCCCCCAACAAATGCAAGAAGCGGGCATGGGAGCCTATTACGCTGACTTCGGCAAAGGTATTTTCCCCATAAACGCCGCCGGCAACCCGTGGACCGCGGCATATATAGACGCCAAGGATGACCCCATCTCCAACCTGCACGAGGACCTGGCTGCGGAACAGAAGGCCCGGGCTGTGTACGAAAACCTCCTCAACCTGAGTGACGACCCCTGTGTCAATGATACCCTGAAGTTCCTCCGGGAACGGGAGGTAGTCCACTTCCAGAGGTTCGGAGAAGTCCTGGATAATGTACAGACATGGATGAACAGTAAGAAGGTATTTTAAGTGAAAAGATAGGCACAAGTAAAGGCCTGACCGGAGCTTAACAAACAACTGAACCCTGAAAAAATTTCGAACCCTATAAACCTCATTTCATGAGGTTTATAGGGTTCAATGCCTTTATAGTTGATCCGGGTTATGTTGCCACACGATTTTCTCATTATGAGTGGACTACATTTTTGGGGGTCGTAATAGGGGTTATGCTATGAGGAAATCCGCATTTGTCAAGGAGCATAGCGGGGTTATTGCTTACCCCTATGTCTCATCGCTTCCAAGCTCAGAGGGCAAGACCACCCTAACACCCTTTAGATTATTTTCTTCGATTATTTTTTTTACTTTTTCTGTAATCAAAATATACTTATAGTATTCAATAATTGTGAAGAAATCACTTCCATCCCAACGTGCTTCGTCAACAATAATACCCAACCCTTTCTTAATTGGTGTGTACCTTGTTAAGCCACAGTACTCGCAATAAAGTTTAAGGTCTAAACCAGAATCAGTATGCGCTCTTCCGGCACTACCCGTTATAACAAGCTCCCAAAGGTTAAAGTCAAGCTTCTTATTGCATACCTTAACAGGATGCAATTTGTAACCTGTTAGATTGTGTGCCTTAAAAATTTCAGCAACACGGTCGGTTATTAGCCAATCGCTATATACTGTGGAAACACAATCGCCCATTTTAGGTTTCTTTATATCAATCCAAAGGTTAACATTTATATCTCTTTCTCCTCTTTGATGTTCAGGGCATTTGGGACACTTAACCGAAATAAATGGATCGAAATCATCACTGTCACTATACCAAACGTCAGGATATCTATCATCCCTTCTTAATACATAGAACATAGTATGCCCTCCTATTTTAAGCCAGAATTTTTCATCATTTTATCTAATTGGTTAAGAAGCTCAGGCTTGGTTGCATTTGGATTTTGTTCGAAGAAATTCGTCCATTGCTTATTCCAATTATTTGTACCTGTATGCAAACCGTCGGGTTTAAGTCTATGATCAGCTTTATCCAAAGGTATCTTATATTTTTCTATATCCAGTCCAGCTTTTTCAAATTGTTTCTTAAACTGCTGTGGTAACAGATGGTGCTATTCAATGATTCCTGTCTTTCCCGCGCCCTCAGGTGGAAGAATCTATATCTCAGATTAAGGTTGGGAACCCGTATTCAATTTTAGAAATTATGGCATGATTTCAATACTGTGCTATAACAATTATTACTGTTCTACTACAACATGATCCTCAAAGGGACGATACTCCGTCTTGTTCTTCATCATGCCGTAAACAATGTTTACTAATCGGCGCATAATACAGACCAACGCCTGTGATTTCGTTTTTCCTTCGCTGATTTTACGCTGATAATAGGAGTAAAATATAGGCTGATTCGGCTTTCCTGTCTTTGGAACCGTGACCATGGATACCGCCAGAAAATAAAATAATCCGTGCAGCTCACGGTTACCTTGTTTTGAGCTCTGCTCCTTGCCTTTGCCGCCGGAACTAAACTTGATTGATGAAATTCCTGCATAACGAGCCAGTTTATCAGCACTTGGAAAACGGCGTATGTCAACAATTTCGGCAATCAGCTTGCTTGCCGTGGCAATGCTGACGCCCGGTATTGTTGTTAGTTTATAGTCAAAATACCTTAGCATCCTTTCGATTTCACAATCGATCAGGGCTATTTCTTCCTTTTGCTGCTCAAGACAACGCGCAAGGCTTTGGGTGATAAAATCCCTTGATTCCTGATATTCCCGTATCGTATTACCATCATTATGGACACATTCAAATATCAATTCAATCTTACTTTTCGTTGTATTGGACGCGATCGCTTTGAATTCTTCAAACAGTTCATCAACGGGTTTATTCCGCAGATAGATGGGTGACGGATAGTGTTTCCAAAAATACAGCGCCGTCTTCCGGTCAATATCACAAAAAAATCTATGGTAGCTTGGGTAAGCCGCCGACACCTGCTCATGCAAACCGTTTTTCAGCCGGATACCGTCTTTTACAAGAGTATCCCGGCGGTTGACAAGCTGTGACAGCGTCCAATGGTTGTCCTCCGGCTTTGCGTCGGGCAGGGTATGAAGTTGGTTGATTAACACCGTTGCCACGCAATAAGCGTCATGCTCGTCGTTTTTCTTCATCATGGGTGCGCTTTTGCGCTGGTCGTAAGCTAGTGACGGGTTAACATCCTTTACTATGTACCCTTTTTCAATCAGCCAAACGGCAAGGCTTCTGCCGTAGCCATAGGCATTTTCCAAGCCGTAAATAGGGGATAGACCCAGCTTTACAGCCATCCTGTTTACTCGTTTTGCCAGCTTATTAAACTCGCTGGGCTTATTTTCGATAACAATAACATCCAGTTTTTCATTCCAGCAGTTTACCATTACGGCGGTATGTGTGTCCTTATGCAAGTCCATACCCACATAGAGGTAATTTTCTCTTCTCTGCATATCATCCCTTCTTTTGTCCTGCATCCACTTCAAGCTCCCAGCACCGGCAACCTCAGATGATAGCGTTAGTCTTTTCAGACCCGCAAGGGCGCGACAGCCTATCTACCGCTAACTTTCCGTTTCAAACAGGTTATTTTCACTATTGTTGTGTGATGTTAACTCTGTTTGAAATGGGTTGCAAGTCATTTTTGCGGTATATTTTTTATGGAGAAGTAAAAGTATGACATGCAGAAAAAGAAAACGAGGGATTTTTCCGGGATAATTTCTTACCCCCTTAAACCCCCCTCTGGCGCAAATTTTACCACAGAACAGATTTTCTGTAAATCCATGGTTCACCATGGACCATGGGGTACAAGCCAATTTATATGTTCGTTGTAAATGCTAATCTAAAATTGTACCAAATACCGGGCAAAAATTAGGCCACCTTAACCAAATTTTCCTGTATGATAGTGTTGTCCAGACAACTATGTACAGGAGGAATGGAGATGGTTAAGATGGCTCAAATAGAGAATATCAGAAAAATGCACTTTAGGGAAGGTCTATCTATCAGAGAAATTAGTAGATTGACCGGTCACCACCGTGACACCATCACCAAATATTTAGATATGGAGTTGGTTGAACCCCCAATATATAATCTTACGGTTGAGAAACCTCATCCGGTTCTTGGCCCATATATCCCGGTCATTCAGGAGATTTTAGCCTCTGATGAAAACAAACCCAGAAAGCAGCGTCATACTGGAATGCGGATTTTCCGCAGGCTCGTTGACGAATATGGTTTCCCTGGTGGCTACAATACTGTTGCAGATTATCTGCGTAAAGTCAGGGCCAAAAACAGAGAAGCATTTCTGCCTCTGCAATTCGGTTTAGGCAATCAAGCCCAAACTGACTGGGGTGAAGCAATATTTCTTTTAAACGGAGTTGAAACAAAAGCACACCTTTTTTCTGCAACGGTTATCATCATCCGGGGCCTTCTACGCCAGGGCATATCCTTTTGAAAAGCAGGAAGCCTTCTTTGACGGTCATAGACAGGCATTCGAATACTTTGGTGGAGTTCCACACCGGATAGCCTATGATAACCTAACCACAGCAGTTAAAAAAGTTCTTGTAGGCAAAGACCGGGTTGAACAGGATAACTTTATTGCATTTAGAACTCATTACCTCTTTGAACCTGATTTCTGCAATCTGGCCAAAGGCAACGAAAAAGGTGGCGTTGAAGGTTTAGTACGGTATGTACGCCAGAATTTCTTTGTTCCAATACCGGAAGCCAGGTCCTTTGAAGAACTGAACCAAAGGCTCCATCAGTGGTGTTTGACACACAGAAATAAGTTGGCTTTATGGGAAGCAGAACGTAAAGAACTAAGGTCATTACCCCGATTGCCTTTTCCTTGTCATAGACATGTAGAAGCCAAGGTAAATACATATTCCATGGTACAGTTTGAAACGAACCGCTATTCGGTGCCAGTTAAATTTGTTGGTAAACCAGTTACCGTGAGAGCATCAATTGATACCATAGACATTGTTTTGGGCAGCGAAGTCATTGCCACTCATCCAAGGTTATACGGGCGTAAGCAGGACCATCTTTGTTTGGATCACTATCTGGAACTGCTCCTGCATAAGCCAAGAGCCCTTGATGATAACACACGAGTGTTTAACCCATCGTCACTTCCGGCAGTTTACGGACAATACAGGAAAGGACTGGCCCAGCGTACTCCTAAAGCAAACAAGGATTTTGTTAGAATACTTCTGCTTCATCGTAACTATCCCGCTGAATTGGTTAAAAATGCAGTGGAAATGGCTATGGCCCATAAGGTGTTTAGTTATGACGGAGTGTACAACTTCCTGTTACAGTTTAATACCCCTACTCACAGGCCCTCACCCCTGAGAGCAGATAAATTAGCCGGACTTCCATCTGTTACTGTAGACCGTCCGGACCTTAACAGGTATAATGTCCTGCTGCAGGAAGGGGGTGGTCTATCATGACCGGTAAAACCATGCTCATCGATGCTTACTTCAAGCAGTTAAAGATGCCTCAGGCGGCGAAGGTTTATCAATCAATGGCTCGTGAGGCTTCTGATAACAACCTGACTTATGAGGAATTCTTGCTTGGTGTCCTGGAGCAGGAAGTGCACCAGCGGGATAACAACCGGATTCAACGCCGGATTAAACAAGCAACTTTTCCTATGATAAAGACTCTGGATAACTTTGATTTTATGGCAATTCCCAGTCTAAACAAACCTAAGGTGTTAGCCCTGGCCAACGGGGAATTTATTAAACACAAGGAAAATGTCATCATGGTCGGTAATGCCGGTGTCGGTAAAACTCATTTAACCATATCTCTTGCTTTTGCCGCATGCCGCCAGGGGTTTAGAGTTAAATTCTATACCGCTGCCGGTTTAGTGAATGAACTGGTGGCAGCACAGCATGAATACCGGCTTAACAAAATGGAGAAACAATGGCTCACACCAGATTTGGTTATTATTGATGAATTAGGATTTGTCCCCTTCAATAAGTCTGGGGCCGAACTTCTTTTTCAATTTTGTTCATCCCGATATGAGCGAGGAAGTGTTATCATCACGACTAATCTGGAATTTGCCAAATGGACCGAAGTATTCGGGGATGAACAGATGACAGCAGCCTTACTTGACCGTCTAACCCACCGGGCTCATATCCTCAACATGAACGGTGAGAGTTACCGGTTCAGGCAGAGTATTTCGAAAAATAGCAGTTAGGAATTCATTTTTTTATGACTTTGGTGGCCTAAAATTAGACCGGGAAATGGCCTAATTTTTAATTGACATTTACAGTTCGTTACCGGCAGTCTACAGAAGCTGTGTGTTTCATATATGCCCTCGTTATCCGGCACACAAATGTCTAATACCAATGGCAAGTTTGCTAATATTGTTATCTGGCAACGTGGGCCACCGTGTGCCCCTGTGTTCGATTTTGGTAGCCAAGGTAGGGTAAACATACCTATAGCAAAATTTAAAATGGATTTGGAGGCGTTTTGCGAGACTTCCAAATTCCGAAATTCAGCCCCCAAGAATACTACTGAAACATGGGGTGAACCATAGGGTCGAAAACCATGCAGGTTAAAGGCGGATGCACCTTAAGGCGCACCCGCCGATCCACAGCAGTCGGCAATGCCGACCGCGCAGGGACTTTGAACGAAAATATCTGTTTTTCCTTAGGTGGCTGTAAATTGAGCAAGGTACACCTTTGAGGTGTCTGTAATTGCTACCGAACAGCCAAATTTCAAGCTTCTCAAGGTGTCTGCAAAGATGTACTCTGCATTTGTCAAGGAGCATATAGTGGTCATTGATGACCCCTCTATGCTATCTGAGTATTTAGCCAAGTATCTCTCTAACAGTATCATTGATAAAAATTATTCTTTATTAGTTAAAGAGTTGTATATATCATGTAAATACTCTTTATCTGGGTTATTAAGAAGGATTTTTTCATTTTGATTTTGGTAATTTAATTCTAGCGTTCCTCTGTTTTGACCATCTTCAATTACCCTTACACCATCTAAAACAGCCAGAAATCCAAATAATGATTCATCAACAGCCTCCTCAATAATGCTCTTAAGCATTATTTTGTTCTCCTCTGATAGTTTGTTATACCACTCTGATTGATTTAGATGTCGTTGTCTAGGTTTTCTCCCAGGTGGTTTCCCCAACTTGCTAATTGAATCCTCAACAGCAGCATCTCTGACATATAACTTTATCCTTTCAACAAAATCGTCGCTATTCATGTTTTCTCACCCTCTTCTCTATTTTCTAAATGCATCTGGATACATTTCTTTATTTAGATTTATCAGTTCTCTTAACGAACTATTTGGTGCATCTGTATAGTTTCTCAAATTTCGTATATCGCGTGAAAGTAAATCTCTAGCATTGCCTGAATAATAACCTCTTAAATTAGGTATAGCTCTGTGCTCTATTCTAGGAAGTGCGATTGATGGTGCCATACTTTGTTCATATCCACCAATAACCTGTCCAGCAGGATGTTTCTGCACGACATGGTGAATTTCTAATCCGTCATTAGGTTTTGACAGTTTAGATAGTTCATCAAACGTCCTTACCTGATATGGTCCAACAGCCTTACCCGCGCCCTTAGACCTTACTTTTTGCAAAACCTTGTTAATGACACCTGGGGCTTTACTGGCAACATTTCCAACTACTTTCAATCCTCCACTCGCAGTTGCGACATCAAAAGATGTTTCTACCATGTGAATTTCTAATTCTAGTTTCTGTTCATAATCCGGGTCACTTTCGTCTATTCCTCGCCATTTCAACCCATCTTTTGCCATCTTAATGTTGTATTGCTCAGCCTTTTCAAAGTTACTCTGTCTCCATTCCCATATCGCTGCAGGTGCATTAATGGCAACCCTTTTGGCAGCCTGTCCGGCAGCTATTGCCCGTTCCTTACCTCGTGTCAGGACCTCTTTGCCTCTTTGAACAACCTGTTCTTTCTTTTTCTGTACTTTTGCCTTTCCGGTAGCAATCCCCTTTTTGACCTTTCTTTTCGTGGAACTTGCTATCTCAGCCCCTTTATGGACTATGCTCTTCCCGGTCTTCACTACGGCCTGACCCGCACCTTTGACTGTCTCTACTGCCGCTTTGACAACTTCTGTCCCTTTATTGACTACCTTTCTGACAGCCCGTTTCCCTTTTTCAGCGGCTCCTTTGACGACTTGCTTGGTCTTGTCCCAGATCCACAGCTGTCCATCCGGGTCAATCTTGTTAACCGGGTCGTTACGTGTGTACATATATGGGTGCAGGGTTGTGGGGTCCTGGATATATCCGGGGAAGACATCCTTTTGCAGGAAGATGCCCAGTTCCGGGTCATAGAATCTTCGGCCCATCATCAGCAGACCGTCATCAGGTTCGATGGCTACTCCGTATTTGCCCACATATGTATATTTCTCATCACTGTTGCCGGTATGTTCTGATAGTGCTCCCCAGGCGTCATAACCGTATGTGTCAGTGATATTGCCCAGTTCATCCGCCATAGCTCCCAGGTTGCCCTGGGCGTCATAGTAGTAATAGGCTATGATGCCTTCTGGTGATACTTTCGACAGCAGGCCGTTAAGTCCTTCTACATACGATGTCGGATTTGCCAGGTCAGGGCTTACCCCTTCAAGTATGGCTGTATCGCCGTCAAAGAGGAAGTAAGTGACCCCGGAGGTGTCGCTTTCCCGGCTTACTTTCCTGGTATCACCGTCATAGGTATAGGTTACGGTACCGTCCGGTGATGTGATGCCGGTGAGCATATCCAGGTAATCATATTCATAGTATACGGTACCGTTAACGGTAGTCTTGGTCAGCCTGTTGCCATTGGCATCATAGGTGTATGCATTGGGTCCGGCTGTAAGGAGCTGGTTGGCGATATCATAGGTATAGCCCATGGAATAGACGCTGGAGTTAACATCGGTATACACCATTTGCAGCCTGTTGCCAACCTGGTCATAGATGAAGTCATAATGTCCCCTCTTGTCCGTCAGCCCGGTGAGCTGGCCCAGATGGTCATAGTTTGTCATAGCCGTATAATAACGGTGTTTGGTGGATTATTTTAGCCTGACAAAAAAAGATCCCCAAAGGGGTCATATTGCATAGATGCTGGATAATTTTAGATAATCCGTCCTTCAATGTTTGATTTATCATAATTCCGCCGCAGGCATGGTCATTTATTCCGGTTTTTCGTTGTTCTCATCTGCCCAACTAACTTCACCCTTATGTGAAAGTGCCGGATTTCACGGCCCAGCCGCCATCCGTGGCGGCGGGCCGCTCCGCCGTCCTGGCTCCGCCCGGCACTTCCCCAACGGAGTCAGCAAGTTGGGCAACGATTCGAACAAGACGAAAACCTCCACAAACGACCATACCTGCTCGTATAAAAAAACCAATTTTGATTATAGAATGCATCGTACAGCATCTCACCGGTGAAAAGCTAAAATGACCAGTCTATTATTAAACGTCTCGATAAATTTTATGGATTGTCTCTTTTATTAATAAAAACCTCTTACACTGTAGATCGACATCAGGCAACCGAATTATTTTTACTAAAATTTACTCAAGGATATTTTACACTAACTATTGCGCTCTCTTGAGATAATCCTAATAGCGTACAGAATGATTTATCCTCTTACTATCCACCTTAGTTTAAACCCTGCATTAGCAATTATTTTCTCCGCATTAATTAAAAATTGAAAAGCTTTCTCAGTAAAATCATATTTTGCAAATATTTTTATTTCTATAGCTCGCTCCTTTGCATCTGGATATGCGTTATAAATATCTCCGCTTTCTATAAAACTTAAATAGTTATTAATCTTTTCCTGAAGTACTTCCAAATGGTTTTGTTCATCTTGCCAATCTAATCCATCAATAATCGATAGGACAACAACTCCTGTTGCATTATCAATACCTATTGTATCTATTTCGTTTATTTGCTCTAACGACATTTAAATCACACTCCATTTGTTTACCTAAGGACGTATTATATCTACTTCGGTTGGAGAAATTTGTGTGCCTCCTGTGAATGGGGTTTTACCTTTACCAACAACCGTGGCACCTGTTTTAGCAATTTCAGGGAATGCAAGTCTTTGATTGGGAGTTAACGGGGCTGTTGCAGATGATTTCGCTTCTGTTATAACAACATTCCCTGTTTGTTTGGTAGTGCCAATAAGGTCTAGGCGTGTTCTTACTCCGCTTTGTGTTTTAACTGTAATTTGTTGAACAACATTATCCTGAGTTTGCAAAATTTCTTGTTTAACAACTTGCTCAAATGCTTCGCCTTGAGCCTTGTTTTGAAGTATTTTAGCACCACCATTTCCCTTAGACCTTACTTTTTGCAAAACCTTGCTTATGACACCTGGGGCTTTACTTGCAACATTTCCAACTACTTTCAATCCTCCACCATAAGTCGCACTATTGAAAGCTGCTTCTTGCAGTTTAATATGGGATTCTAAGCTCTGTTCATAATCAGGGTCATCTTCGTTAATACCCGATAATTGTAACATTTTCTTTGCATGCTTAATGTTATATTGCTCAGCCTTTTCAAAGTTACTCTGTCTCCATTCCCATATCGCTGCAGGTGCATTAATGGCAACCCTTTTGGCAGCCTGTCCGGCAGCTATTGCCCGTTCCTTACCTCGTGTCAGGACCTCTTTGCCTCTTTGAACAACCTGTTCTTTCTTTTTCTGTACTTTTGCCTTTCCGGTAGCAATCCCCTTTTTGACCTTTCTTTTCGTGGAACTTGCTATCTCAGCCCCTTTATGGACTATGCTCTTCCCGGTCTTCACTACGGCCTGACCCGCACCTTTGACTGTCTCTACTGCCGCTTTGACAACTTCTGTCCCTTTATTGACTACCTTTCTGACAGCCCGTTTCCCTTTTTCAGCGGCTCCTTTGACGACTTGCTTGGTCTTGTCCCAGATCCACAGCTGTCCATCCGGGTCAATCTTGTTAACCGGGTCGTTACGTGTGTACATATATGGGTGCAGGGTTGTGGGGTCCTGGATATATCCGGGGAAGACATCCTTTTGCAGGAAGATGCCCAGTTCCGGGTCATAGAATCTTCGGCCCATCATCAGCAGACCGTCATCAGGTTCGATGGCTACTCCGTATTTGCCCACATATGTATATTTCTCATCACTGTTGCCGGTATGTTCTGATAGTGCTCCCCAGGCGTCATAACCGTATGTGTCAGTGATATTGCCCAGTTCATCCGCCATAGCTCCCAGGTTGCCCTGGGCGTCATAGTAGTAATAGGCTATGATGCCTTCTGGTGATACTTTCGACAGCAGGCCGTTAAGTCCTTCTACATACGATGTCGGATTTGCCAGGTCAGGGCTTACCCCTTCAAGTATGGCTGTATCGCCGTCAAAGAGGAAGTAAGTGACCCCGGAGGTGTCGCTTTCCCGGCTTACTTTCCTGGTATCACCGTCATAGGTATAGGTTACGGTACCGTCCGGTGATGTGATGCCGGTGAGCATATCCAGGTAATCATATTCATAGTATACGGTACCGTTAACGGTAGTCTTGGTCAGCCTGTTGCCATTGGCATCATAGGTGTATGCATTGGGTCCGGCTGTAAGGAGCTGGTTGGCGATATCATAGGTATAGCCCATGGAATAGACGCTGGAGTTAACATCGGTATACACCATTTGCAGCCTGTTGCCAACCTGGTCATAGATGAAGTCATAATGTCCCCTCTTGTCTGTTAGCCCGGTGAGCTGGCCCAGGTCGTCATAGTCATAATCAATGACTTCTGCTCCGTCAACCGTCATCTGGGTCCGGTAGCCGTTAGGATTATATGTGTATGTGTAGTTCCTGATGTTCCCTCCGGCAGTTTTCAGGTTATTGATGGCGGTTACCTGGTTGACATCGTCATAAGTAAATGTGGCTTTTGTGCCGTTAGGATAGTTTACTTCGGTGACATTTCCGGCGCTGTCATAACCGAAGGTGAATGTGTTTCCGTCTTTGTCAGTCAGTTCGGTGAGCCGGTTCTGTTCATCATAGCTGTAATAAACACTGTAGATTACTGTCTCTCCCCTGGTTACGGTGAGCAGAGTCCTGTTGCCTATGGCATCATAAGCATAGTTCATGTCCAGCCCGTTTCGTGAGTAGCTGGCTTTTACCGGCCTGTTCAGGTCATCATAGGTATAGTTGACGTCACCTGTGGGGTCAGACATCATCGTCCTGGCGCCGTTCTTGTCATATGTGTAACTGATGGTTTGATTATCCGGTCTGGTGATGGTGGTCACCCGGTTCATGGCATCATAATCATACCCGGTTACCTGTCCTTTGGCATCTGTGACACTGGTCTGGTTGCCATTGGCATCATAGGCTAAATTCCTGGCTCTGTTCAGGGGGTCGGTGACAGTAATCATGCGGTTTAACGGGTCAAATTCATACAGGGTGCTGCTGCCCCTGGCATCTGTCATTTTAACCATATTGCCATTGGCGTCATATTCATAGGACATTGTATGGTTCAGGGGGTCAGTTACCGACACCATCAGGTTCCGCTCGTTATAGCTGAACCGTGTGGCCTTGCCCCTGGCATCAATTAGTCTCGTCCGGTTGCCCAGTGCGTCATATTCGTATTGGGTTGTATTACCAAGGGCATCTGTAATTTTAATCAGCCTGTCAATATTGTCATAATCGTAAACTGTCGTATGTCCATTGGGGTCTGTGGCTGTTTTAAGGTTTCCTGCAGGGTCATAACTGTAGGTTGTTGTTGTTCCTCCCGGCAGGACAGTTTCGATCAGCCGGTCAAGGCCGTCATAACGGTATGTTGTAATGTTATTCAGGGCATTTGTTTCGGAAATCATGTTACCGGCATCATCATAGGTATACCTGGTAATGCCATAGACCGCATCGGTTACTGTGACCGGACGGTCCAGTTCGTCATATGTGTATAAAGTGATATGGCCTTCCCCGTCAGTTTCGGTAAGCAGGTTTCCGACCGGGTCAAAGGTAAATGTCCGGCTGCTGAGGTCAGGATAATTCTCCTTAACCTTCCGGCCCAGTTTGTCATACTCATATGAAGTAACATTGCCGAGCCAGTCAGTTTCACTGCTGACCCTGCCCAGGTCGTCATAGTTTATGGTCCGGGTGTTATATACCGCATCTGTGACACTTACTACTTTATTCAGGGCGTTATATTCGTAAACGGTGGTATATCCCCTGCCGTCAGTGAAGGATATCAGGTTGCCGGCACTGTCATAAGAATTTGAAGTTGTAACCCCGCCCGGATAAATTGTTTGAATAACCCGGTCATTGGGGTCATACCTGTATTCTGTTATCTGGTCTGCAGGAATGTTATGCCTGATCTCTTTGACCAGACGGTTATTTTTATCATACTCATTCTCTGTTACATTCCCCTCGGCATCAACTATTCTGGTATTATTACTGTTACCGTCATAATAATATGTGGTTACCCTGTAAGCAGCGTCCCGAACAGTTACAAGATTGTTCATCGAATCATAAGTAAAGAGGGTTGAAAAACCAAGGGGGTCAATCTCTTTAGTTTTGTTCCCACCGGCATCATATTCGTATGTCGTTGTCCTGCCCAGAGGGTCAGTAACCGAAGACAGGCGGTCATTGGTATCATAAGTGAAGGTGGTAGATTTGCCCAGGGCATCAATCATGGTCAGCAGGTTGTCATTCCCGTCATATGAATAAGCAGTACTGTGACCATTGGCATCCGTGGTGTAAGTCAAGCGCCCGCCGTCATCATAGGTATTGGTGGTGATACCACCCAAAGCGTCTGTCACTTTGACCAGGTTGCCGTCTGCATTATACTCCATGGCAGTGATGCTGCCTGCCGCATCGATAACCTGGGTAAGCTGGTTAAGCTCGTCATACGTATATGTGGTAATTTTCCCAAGGGGATTAGTTTCCTTAATCTTATTCCCATTGGCATCATATTCATAAACCGTTGTCCTGTTCAATGGGTCAGTGGCTGTCAGGAGGTTATCCAGGTTATCATAAGTAAAGGAAGTAGTATTGTATACCGCATCAGTGACACTCAGCCTTCGCCCGACCGCGTCATAGGTGTAGCTGATGCTGTTACCCAGGGGGTCTGTCTGCTTTTCTATATAGCCGTACTGATCATATATGAAGGTCGTGGTCCCGTTATTGGCATCAGTCACAGTTTGCGGCAGGCCGTTTGCATAATAGGTATAGGATATATCTTTACCACTGGGCATATGGGTAGTCAGCAGGTTGCCTTTGCTGTCATAATCAAATCTTGTGATGTTACCATTGGGGTCTTTTCTGTAAATCAGGTCACTGTCATCGTTATAATAGTTTTCACTAGTGTTGCCCAATGGGTCAGTAGTCCGGGTTAAATTGCCGTTTAAGTCATAGTCATAAGAGGTCACATTGCCATTGGCGTTGGTTATGGTTTTCCTGTTTCCTAACCCATCATAGGTATATGTAGTGATATACCCAAGCGGGTCAGTTTCTTTAACCAGCCGGAAATACCCGTCGAATTCCTGGGTCTTGGTTTTACCCCCTTCAGTGATAGTGGTCTTCCTGGTCGTTAAATCATACCCAAAGGAAGTCACGTTCCCCTTGGCATCCTCCTGGCTGGCAACCTTGCCATTGGCGTCATAATTCACCTTAATGGCCCGGTTGTTTCGCGGATCTTTCACCTCTATAATGCGGTGTTCTGTATCATATATATATGTTGTTGTTCCACCTCCCGGGTCTGTATATGTGGTTAGGTTACCGCTGTTATACCCGTATATATACTCCCGGTTAAGCGGATCGGTTACTTTAACTATGTGACCATTTGAATCATGATCAAAGGTGAGGGTCCTCCCGGCAGCTTCTGTTACTTTAATCAGCCGTTTATTTGAATCATATGTAAAGGCCAGGGTATTGCCGTTCTTATCAGTGATCTTAGTAATTTTGCCTTCATTGTCAAAATCCAGGGTTGTCTTGTTGGTACGCTTCAGGCTCCAGGTCCCGTCAGCATTTTTAATCAGTGTATCATATACTCCGGGGAATGGAATGTAGTTGTTATCAGGACCCAGAAGGAAAGAATCCATGCGCCCGTCTTCGGTACTTACATTTATTATTCCATTGAGGTTTACTGACAGTTCCAGATTATAGTTGTGGGTCCAGCCATAGCCCAAAACTCCGTCGGCCTTGGCTCCTGAGGAATTATAGCTTCTGGTGAAGTCAAGAGGCACACCTATACCAGGGATTTTCACATCTTCATTTTGATATGAGTAATTACCTATGGCCGGGTTTACTCCAAAGCCTTCCTCCCCGGAGTTGTGGCCAAATCCAAAAACATTATCCTCAACGACAGGGCCGTCATAAATCTTAAGCAAGTAAGCTTCCTTAATCTTGCCATTTTTCCCGTAGTAAAGTTTAACATTACCAATAGGATCATAATGTTCACTTGACCAGGAAGATTCATCAGAGTCTACAATAACGGGATTGCTCCAGCTTGCCCCTCCGTCGACACTCTTGCTTGAATACATATTGAATGTTGACAAGTGCTTCCATCTCTGGATGCCGGCAAACAGGTTGCCGTTGTCATCCTCATAGTAATGGACCTGGCTGGGTCTCTCCCAAAGAGTGCTGGCCATTAAAATTGAGGGTTCTTGCCAGTCAATCAGGTTCTTTGACGTGGTAAACAATGCTTTTGAGTAGTGATAAGTACTGTCGTCAGCTGCTATATAGGCCAGTCCCCAGTTCCCGTTCCTAAGCTTTTCAATGCCAAAGGAGGGATACCTGTTAGGATAAGAATTGGGGGCCAGGGTGACAGGCACAGTTTGTTCAGCCGTCCATGTGACAAGGTCGGATGAAACCCTGTACCTTAAAATTCCTGTGTCATCACTGTAGAACACATATACCTTCTTTGCAGCCGGGTCCTCTGTGGCATCCACATTATATATGCTCACTGCCGAATTAGATAAGATAATTTCATCAGTCCAGGAATTGACGTCATTCTCTGTAACCTTATAGGCTACCTGCCATTTCCCGTCAACCAGTTTTTTATAGAATAATCCTTTTTTATTACCTATTTGAGCCCAGCTTGGACCAGAAGCGTCGCTGGCAAGCTGGACCGATTGAAACCATGATTGCCCGAGATTGTACGAGGTCCTGATAGAAACATTGTTCTTTCCATACTGCAGGCCAGTATATGCCTGAACTAATTCTCCATACCCCGTAAAGAACGGTTCAGGGTCGCCCTGTGACTGGTAATTTGCAAAGGTACTGATGCCCAGTGGATTCCCATTTATCATTGCAACCCTTGCTGAAAACCCGAATTGGCCGTTTTCTCCGGGGGTTAGCTTAATCAATATTGTATTAAGGCCATCCTTCAGTTGAAGTGGGATAATGTCTTCGTTAAACTGGTGTTCCCTGCTGTACACATGGGTAAATACACTCGTTCCGTTGACAAAAACGTTGGCTCCGCCTGTGGTTCCCAGCCACAGATAATGGTCTGATTTTGCAGTAATAGATTCGACATAAATATGGGCATAAGCAACTGAATCCGGTGAAGTACCGTACTCACCTGAAAGATCAATGTAGTCGCCCTCAGAAGTTATTTCCTTCCAGTTCTTGCCCATGGCCAGAGTGCCTTCCCCGTCGAGGGGTTTGGCGATTGACTCACCGCCCAGATAATCAACTGTCAGCCTGGTATCACTGTCAGTATTGGTATAGGTGCCGTTTATCAGCCAGCTTTTGATAAAAGGCGCAGTCCCCTGGCCGGTCAAAACGGTAAAGTCATCATAAACAAAGTTATTTACGGCATAGTCTGAGCCTGCAAGCCTTAAGTGATATGTGGTATTTGCTTCTAACGGACCTATGTCATACCAGTGTTTAATGCTCAAAATGGCAGAAGAGAGACTTGACCCATAATTTGTATCTTTACCCCATTCAAGATAACTGGTAGCGGCTTCATCTGTGCACCATTCCACTCGCACCTTGTTATATTCGGTAATCGATGTCTTAACATTATATATATTTGGTGGAACGGTATCCGGAGTTATACTAAACTGAGCGGGGTCATCCAACTGGTATTTAAAATCCAGTGGATTGCCTTCAGCATCCGTAAACCTCACAGAGAACCCGTAGCTGCTTGTCATGTTCTTTACTTTTATCAAAAGCTTATTCCAACCCGGATTAAGTAGTACCTGAACTTTATCCTGGTCATTAGTACAGGTTCTGACAACGTCATTTGACCAGACTAATTCGCCGTTGACCCAGGCTCTTATCCCATCATCAGAACCCATACTTAAATAAGGGCTCTGGGGTTCTGGGGAGTATACGTATGTATGTGCATACATTGTTTTGTACTGGTACTCTCCTACAAGTGGAGCCGGAAAAAGGTTTCTAACATTGATTGTATCGTATGTCGAAATAACCTTCGCCCATATATAGTCACCCTCAGGTTTGCGTTCATAAGGAATAACATTTTGTTCACTGTTTAAGAAATCCATTGTCAGAAGGTCATTAGCATCAGGTGTAGAGTATAAGCCATTTACAAGCCAATTACGGATATAAGTGCTTTGAGTTGTTCCTTTGAGTTCAAAAGTATACAGGGTACCATCATCAATCCTGGATTTTATTCGGAAATAATAGGTGGTATTGGGGCTAAGGCCGGTAATAACCATTGAGTGCCTGGACACCATTGAGCTATCAAGGATATTCTGCTGTCCAAAGCTTGTTGTAGTCCCCCATTCAATCTGGCTGTCAGCAGGAGCATAGGTAGCCCAGCTAACAGTTGCCGTTGCAGACGTTAAGGTTATGCCGGCATCATGAATCAGAGGATAAACCACTTCTTTGGAAGAACTGGTGCCTAATCTGTCTGTTGATGTGAAATTAAAACAATAGTTTTCTGCAGAGCCCAGGTTATTGATGGCAGCTAAGTGATTAACTGTTTTATTGGTAGTGGAAATAACGGTTCCGTAACTGGTTGTCGGACCATGCTCCATATAAGCCGGACTCAGTTCTGTGGTCTGCCATGAGACCTGTCCATTTCCGGCACTGTCTATTCCAATCGTCGGATATATGGCTGGCGGAGTAATATCAGGTTCTTCTGCAAAGTTCGGTTCTAACTGGTATAACAGCCCATAAACAGGGATAGATGTACCGGGCTGGGCAAAAGCTGCATCAAATCCACACCCCCCGAAGTTGTTTTTAACCTTAATTAAAAGTTTGTTCCACCCCTGATTCAGCTGGACATTACTGGCTGTAAAGCTGCCGGCACTTCCATCAGCCGTGAAAACGAGGTTTTCATTTAACCAAATTTTGGCTTGATCATCAATGGTAAGTTTAAGATCTGCACTTTGGCTGACAGGAGAATACACATAGGTAAATGCATATACATTTGTATAATCATATGTGGAATATCCAATATTAGGCCCCATGAACGTCGGGATATATATATTTCGGTCAGTATCTGTTTCAACCTTGGCCCATACTTTTCCCGAATCCAACTTGCCCTCATATGGTTCAGCAACAGCTTCCCCGCCGATAAAGTCAGTCTGAAGCGCTGTGCTTGTGTCAACAGGACGGTAATTACCATTCATGAGCCAGGTGCCTATATACATTTTGATCAACTTGCTTGTTGTTGCAGAATTTACTACATTCCCTGCTCCGTCCTTTGAAACTGCTCTGAAATAAAATGTCTGTCCTGTTGTCCCGCTGCTAGGTTCCAGCAATACAACTACTCTGTGATGTGTACTTAAATTTGAATCAATCGGACTGGATAATCCCAGGGAGCTTGTTGTTCCATAATCCACCATTGAATCACACGGCTCACTGGTATCCCAGGTTACAACAGCATTTGTTGCGTTACGTATTACTTTGACGTTGGAAATTACCGGAACAGCCCGGTCAACATTTACTGTCACACTGGTGATAGCAACATTATTAACAGTATCATATACTTTTGCACTGATAACATGCTGTCCTTCATCATCAAAATCAGTATTCCACTGATACACATAATTTGAAACGGTATCTGAGCCAACTAAAATATCGTCAATATATAGATCTGTTCTTAATATTCCATTCGGGTCTGAGGCAGTAACTTGGATGTTTTGCATACCTCTAACAGATGCACCGTTTATAGGAGATGTTATTGTTACTGCAGGTGCATCAGTATCAATAATGTAGTTTTCTTCCACGATTTCTGATAAATTTCCTGACAGGTCTTCTCCGAAGAACTTTAGATTGGTATTAGCGGAAATGCTAATTGGTTCACTGTAAACAAAGCTCGATACAGTGGGCTCACTGCCATCAACGGTATAGTAAATTGCTGCGGGTTCATCTGCTGATAGTGTGATATCTATTGGAGTAGTAAATGTCCCGCCGGCAGGAGAGGCGATAACCGTGGGTGGAATGATATCAGACGGCGAATTATTCACTGTTACTGTGCTTGTGCCATATGAGTAAACGTTCCCCGTTGCTGTGTAGCCTGATATCTTTATTTCATGAGTACTGCCGTTTGCATACTGTGTTGTATCCCAGTTGTAATTAATACTTACACTCGGACCACTGGTAACATATTGGGCTACTTGGTTACCATCTATATACAGCATGGTATAATAGCCAGGGTTCAGTGGTGTGCTGAATGTACCGGTGAAGTTGGTTACCATCCCACTTACCGTACTCCCATCACCCGGGCTGGTTACCGTTACTTCAGCACTCGCCTTTATCGTTATGCTGCTGCTTGTCCCTACATTTCCTGCCGCATCATATGCTTTTGCGAAAACAGTATGGCTTCCTCCTGTCGCTACCCAACTGCAGCTGTAAGGGGCATACACACTCTCGCCTACCAGCGTATTGTCTACATAAAACTCTACCTTCGCTATCCCTACTGCATCACTGGCATTGGCCGTGATTGTCACTGTATCTCCGGCCGTACCCACAATTGTATTATTAGCCGGGGAGGTTATGCTCACTGTCGGGGCAACGGTATCTGTTTCGTTGTTCACTGTTACTGTGCTTGTGCCATATGAGTAAACGTTCCCCGTTGCTGTGTAGCCTGATATCTTTATTTCATGAGTACTGCCGTTTGCATACTGTGTTGTATCCCAGTTGTAATTAATACTTACACTCGGACCACTGGTAACATATTGGGCTACTTGGTTACCATCTATATACAGCATGGTATAATAGCCAGGGTTCAGTGGTGTGCTGAATGTACCGGTGAAGTTGGTTACCATCCCACTTACCGTACTCCCATCACCCGGGCTGGTTACCGTTACTTCAGCACTCGCCTTTATCGTTATGCTGCTGCTTGTCCCTACATTTCCTGCCGCATCATATGCTTTTGCGAAAACAGTATGGCTTCCTCCTGTCGCTACCCAACTGCAGCTGTAAGGGGCATACACACTCTCGCCTACCAGCGTATTGTCTACATAAAACTCTACCTTCGCTATCCCTACTGCATCACTGGCATTGGCCGTGATTGTCACTGTATCTCCGGCCGTACCCACAATTGTATTATTAGCCGGGGAGGTTATGCTCACTGTCGGGGCAACGGTATCATCTTCTGCCTTGGCAGGACTACTTGGGCCAACATTAGTTATTGGAAACAAATAAGTCGGAAACACAATCAGTATACTTAAAATGATACTTAAAATTCTTCGATATCCGTCAGTTCTTCCTTTTCTAATCATCAGCACTTCTCCCCTTATATCACATTCTTTAAATTTAAAGATATGTTAAAATTTCAAATTCCTGAGATTAATTTAACAAAATTACCATTAATTCCTGTTATTTCTACCTCAAATGCGGCTTTTAGGGGCTAAAATGCGGTTATTAAGGGTTGAAATTTGGAAATACAAAAAAAGAGGTCTAAAATCTTAACTTAACCTCTCATAATAAACACTGAATATCGACTTCATCAGTAATCTTTCTATTGTTTATGTCCTGTTCTCAGAAAATAAAACATGAAGTCCGGCGGCTCCGATGGAGAACTTTCAGCCGGCATCCGTTATCTCACTCAAAGATACACCATGCCCACCGGAATGG
>JAENZJ010000046.1 GCA_016841325.1 Thermincola carboxydiphila | reverse complement strand
GACTGCTTTTCCCACACCCACGGAACCCCCGAACATTATGGAGTACATGGGTATCAAACCATCCACTGTTCTTCTGGCCCTGCCACATAAGCCGATTTCTCCCCTCTGATGCTGTCCGCAGGAATTCGGACATCCGGAAATAAAAATTCTTGGAAGCTGTAATTTGATATGGCCGTCCGCTTTGGAAAACCTCTCCCTGACGGCTGACAGGAGATTTTGAGATAACGCCAAACCCTGTTTGCAGGTGGAAGCGCCCGCACATGCAACAGAGTTGTCAATTTCGAACGGTGAAACGAAGTCAGCTATGATTTTAAGGAGTTCTTTAGCATCTTCTTCCCGCAAATCCCTGGCAAAAAAACCCTGGGTATTGGTCAGCCGGATTGAGGCTTCATAATCAAGGGATGATAAGAAATCCAGCACCCTGTCAAGGTCGGCAACAGAGAGATTGCCGTTTAGGGGATGGATATATATATAGTCACCCTTCTCTTTCCAGACGTTTCCTTCGGTCGGATAGAGAGCCAAATCCCTGGTATTTTTCACCCTTTGCAGAGTCTTTTCATACCTGGCTTTAAATTCTTCTTCACCTAATCTTTTTAAAATATGTCTTATGCGTGCCTTATGCTTGTTAGTCCTGTCCCCTTCATCTTCAAAGAGCTCTTTCATAGCCTGTACGTGGTACAGCACTTCTGAAGCGGGAACAAAATCCGAGAGCTTTACCGAGACTCCGGGGCTGTTCCCCAATCCCCCGGCGCCATATAGTTCAAAACCCTTTGCACCGTTTTCCGTTTTGGCCACAAATCCCAGGTCGGAAATGGTTGCATTTGCTGTGTCTTCCGGTGAATTGGCGAAGGCAATTTTATATTTTCTGGGCAGATTAAAAATTGTGGGGTCATTTAGTGCGTACTCTGTGACAGCCAGGGCATAGGGGGTTACATCAAACACTTCATCCCGGGAAACACCTGATAAAGCAGAACAAGCCACATTTCTTGCCGTATTACCTCCCGTACCCTTAGTGACAATACCTGCTTCCAAAAGCCCCTCCATTATACTTATAGTGTCATCTAAGGTAACTTTATGAAACTGGATATCCTGCCTGGTTGTGAGATGGACATAACCATGGGAATACATTTTAGCCAGTTGACTTATCGTTCTCAACTGATTTACATTGATTACCCCGGACGGTATTCTGGTCCTGACCATATAGGTGTCATTGTCTCTCTGTTCATAAATTCCCATTGATACCCGGTAGGGCTTAAACCGTTCCGGTTCCAAAAGGCCCTTTTTGAATTCCTCCACTTTTGCCCGGTAACTTTTTTCCTCATCTATCACTTGCCGCGGGATATTAATCACGTTAACTGCCCCCTTCCTGTTCGAGAATCCGGTACTCAATTTTTTCCACCAGTTCATGATTTGTTATCTTAAAGAAGTTAAGCACAGGCTCAGAATCCTTTAATGACACTATTCCGTACAGCACATCAGGGTCAAAAGCCAGGCGCTTATCTTCTTCTGACGGTCTTGAAGGAGTGTGTGGATGGGAATGATAATTTCCTATCAATCGGCAACCGGCTAATCTCATATTTTTCAGGGCAACAAACTGCTCTTTGGGATCCAGGGAAAAATGCTCACTACTCCGGTCCATATTAGTGAGTGGATATACTTTTTCGACAGATATAACGTCTTCAGTGAGAATGCCGCCCAATAGTCCGCAGCATTCCAGCGGAAATTCGTCCCTTGCCTGAGTAACAATCTTCTCATAATGTTCTTTGGATAATCTGATTATCATAGTTATCACCTCTAAAGCTGCAAGGTTTAAAGTCCGCAAACCGGACCGCTATAATCAATAAGGGTTTTTATCGTAGGCTCTTCACCACAGACCGGACATGTGGACTGCTTCTCAATTCGTATTTTTCTGAACTCCATAGTCAGGGCATCATAATGGAGCAGATATCCGGCCAGGTTTTCTCCTATGCCCAAAATATATTTAAGGGCTTCGGTAGCCTGCAGTGAGCCGATGACACCACCCATCACACCCAATACCCCGGCTTCGCGGCATGTGGGAACAGCGCCTTCCGGCGGCGGCTGTTTAAACATGCACCTGTAGCAGGCAGTATCATTATCGGGAATGTAAGTGGTCAATTGACCGTTAAACCTTATAATACCGGCATGTGAAAAAGGCTTTTTGGCCATGACACACGCATCATTGATCAGGAATTTGGCAGAAAAATTATCAGTACCGTCAATAATGAAATCATAGTCCCGATCATTAATGATATCCATTATGTTTGTCGAGTTGACTAAGGTATGATATGTGACCACATTAACATCAGGGTTCATTTCATTAATGGTTTCTTTACCGGAGATAACTTTAGGCTTACCTACGTCCCTGGTCAGATGTATAATTTGTCTTTGCAGATTGGATAAATCCACTTCATCAGCATCAACAAGCCCAACAGTACCAACCCCGGCCGCAGCCAGAAACATGGCAGCAGGCGCTCCGAGTCCTCCGGTCCCGACAACAAGGATTTTTGAGTTCAGTATTTTCTGCTGTCCTTCAACACCAACTTCTGACAGGATAATATGTCTTGAATATCTCTCTATCTGTTGCTCATTAAACTCCAAAAGCTCCACCCCCCATGAAGTACAGGAACTCTATTTCATCATTTTCTTTGACCATGATCCTGTCAAAGTCTTGTCTGTCCAATATTTCACCGTTTAATTCCACTGAAACCATTTCAGGCATTTTAACATTTTGTATTTCCAAAAGTTTTGTTATCGTTACCTGCTTGTCAATATGCTTTTCTTCGCCGTTAATCACCAGTTTCATCAATAACCCCCCGCTTATTTATACTAAGTTATATGTTAAGTAAAAATAAAAATATTAAACTAATACTACCATATGTAGTAGACTTGTGCAAGCAGTAATATTACCAGAAACCAAGTATTTTTTAGGCGCACCACAAAGAAAAGCACTTGGTTTTCACCAAGTGCTTTTCATATTAAATTACCCACAGGGCACAACAGGGCTCTAAGTGCTGAAGCACTAAGACCCCTGACGCCGGCAACGACCTACTCTCCCAGGACCCTTCGGTCTACCTGTCCAGACATCTCTTGTTTTTGGCAAGTAAAAAATGTAGCATTCCGGAAGTTCAGAAGTGTAGCACCCC
>JAENZJ010000034.1 GCA_016841325.1 Thermincola carboxydiphila | reverse complement strand
GCCCTAAGCCGGTGGCCGCAGGTAAAAAGCTGTATACCGGGGTGGATTTGGGCACAGCATATATTGTCCTTGCTGTTGTAGATGAGGACGGTAATCCTGTTGGCGGAGCCATGCAGTTTGCCCAGGTGGTCAGGGACGGACTGGTGGTGGATTACCTGGGAGCAGTAGATATTGTCAGGAATTTAAAGTCAGGTCTTGAAGAAGTCCTGGATACTGAACTGAACCTGGCAGGAGTGGCCTATCCCCCGGGGACCGCCGAAGGTGACCGGAAAGCCATTTGTCATGTTGCCGAAGCGGCAGGTTTTGACGTTAATACCATTCTGGATGAACCGACAGCAGCCAACAATGTCCTCGGCATCAGGGACGGAGCAGTTATTGATATCGGTGGAGGGACAACCGGAATTGCCGTTCTGAAGGATGGCCGGGTGGTATATATTGCTGATGAACCAACCGGAGGAACCCATTTCAACCTCGTCATTTCGGGAGCATACAAAGTTTCCTTTGAGGAGGCCGAAAAAATAAAACAGGTCAGTGAGAAACAGCGGGAGTTATTTCCCGTCGTCAAACCCGTAATGCAAAAGGTTGGCTCCATAATCAAAAGGCATATCAGAGACCATGATGTGGATGCCATTTACCTGGCCGGGGGGACAAGCTGTTTTCGCGGGATAGAACGGATAATCTGGGATGAGACCGGAGTACACACAGTAAAGCCTGAGAATCCGTTTCTGGTGACTCCCCTGGGAATTGCCCTTGGTTCCCGCGAAGCAGGAGGGGACCTAAGTGACTGATAAAATAAAATGTGTTTATACAGCGGGGTGATGAAATGATTGTCGGCAGAGTAATAAACAGCATATGGTCTACCCGTAAGGTTGATGCCCTTACAGGGATCAAGCTGATGGTAGTCGAGACAATGGACCGGCCCCAGGGACGTATAATTGTGGCAGCTGATTTTGTCGGAGCAGGGATAGGAGAACGGGTGCTGATTACCCAGGGCGGCTCAGCCAGGCGCATGCATGGTATCGAAAATACCCCGATAGATGCAGTTATTGTGGGAATCGTTGATGAAAACCAGGAAGAAACGGTTAAAGGGGTGGCCCAATGAGCGAGGGAACAGTTGAACTGGTAAAACAGGCAGGGGCCGTAGGAGCAGGAGGAGCCGGATTCCCCACCCATGTGAAGATATCCGCAGCAGTTGATACCGTTATCGTAAACGGCGCCGAATGTGAGCCACTGCTCAGGGTAGACCAGCAGCTGATGGCAACAGAGGCAGAAAAGGTAATCAAGGGGCTGGAAGCAGTGATGGAGGCAACCGGTGCCGCCACCGGCATCATAGCCCTGAAGTCAAAGTATAAGGCAGCCTGTGATACCCTGGAACAGCTGACCACAGGCAAGAATATCAGGCTGTTTAAGCTGGGCGACTTTTTTCCGGCCGGAGATGAACAGGTCCTGGTATATGAAGTGACCGGAAGAGTGGTCCCCGAGGGGGGGATCCCCCTTAAGGCAGGCTGTGTGGTATCAAATGTGGAGACCATGCTTAATGTGGCTAATGCCCTTGACGGCATCCCGGTGACAGACACCTATGTCACCATAACCGGGGAAGTCAGTCAGCCACTTACCCTAAAGCTTCCAGTGGGGACACCTGTATTGGAGGCCCTGGCCCTGGCCGGAGTCAGGGACACCGGAAACATTGCCGTGATAGACGGGGGCCCCATGATGGGACAGGTTCTTGAAGACCTCTCGGTACCGGTGACAAAAGTGTCCAAGGGCTTTATTGTTCTCCCTGCGGAACACCCCCTGGTAAAGAACAAGACACTGTCTATGCAGGATATAATAAGGCGGTCCAAATCAGTATGCATCCAGTGCCGGATGTGTTCCGACATGTGCCCGCGCGCCTTATTGGGCCACAGCCTGTCACCACACCTGATTATGCGCGGCCTTAACTACCTGCAGGCCGGCAGTGATACCATGAAGTCAGCATTACTATGCTGTGAGTGCGGTGTATGTGAGCTGTTTGCCTGTCCGATGCTGTTGTCACCGAAGCAGGTCAATGCCGCATTTAAGAAAGAGTTATCCGGGCAGGGTTTGAAACCCGAACCTCCGGTGGGAGAAAAACCGGTCTCCCAGTTTAGGGACTACCGGAAAGTACCGTCCAAACGGTTGATAGCCAGGCTGGGACTCAGCCGGTACGATGTACCGGCCCCGCTGACAGACACGACATACAGCCCCCGGGCAGTGTATTTACCTTTACGACAGCATATAGGTGCGCCGGCTATTCCAACAGTGGAACCCGGACAGAGGGTGGTAAAAGGTGAACTGATTGCCGGGATTCCGGAGGGCGCACTGGGGGCAAACATCCATGCCAGTATCAGCGGGACAGTCAGACAGGTGAGTGACTTTATAGAAATACGGGCTGACAGGGAAAGGGGTGGTGCATGATGGTCCGGGCTATCGGTTTAGTGGAGTTCAACAGTATCAGCAGGGGGATAGAATCAGCTGATATCATGCTGAAGGCAGCCCAGGTAGAAGCACTGGTATGCCGGACAGTATGTCCGGGTAAATTTGTGGCCATGGTCGGAGGCGATGTGGCTGCTGTGGAAAGTGCGGTCAAATCAGGTGTGGACCGGGGCTCTCAGGCTGTGGTAGACCAGTTTATTCTCCCTAATGTTCATGATTCTGTGTACCAGGCCATAACCGGGGTTACCCGGGTAACAGATATCAAGGCCCTTGGTATAATTGAGACCTTTTCCCTGGCATCTCTGATAGTTGCTGCTGATACCGCGGTCAAAGCCGCGGAAGTGGAACTGCTGGAAATCCGCCTGGGCCTGGCAATAGGCGGGAAGGCATTTGTAATGCTTAACGGAGATGTGGGTGCGGTAAAGGCTGCCGTGGCAGCCGGTGCCGGCAGCGCCGCAGAAAAAGGACTGCTGGTCAGCCAAATTGTGATTCCGTCTCCCAGTAAAGATTTAATAGCACAGTTGTTATAGATACTAAAATATTTTAGAGACTAAAACGAATTTCAGGAGGAGGTGAAAAGGTGAAAAAATTGATAACCTCTGCAGATGTCAGGAGTCTTTTGAACTCCGGGCAGAAAACCATCCAGGTGGAACCGGGTACAATTATCACACCATCAGCAAGGGATATGGCATCAGAATTAGGAGTCAGTTTTCAGTCAGGGCCTCTCATTGATGTGAGTAAACCGGCCGGGGCTACAGTAAAGAAAGACTTAAATAATGATACAGGTAACAGCCAGGCGGCTAAGTTAAATGAATTATCTCCGGAACTCATCGCTAAAATTGTGAGGGAGGTAATCGCTTCAATGCCCGGACTGGGCCAGAAACGGGAGCCGGAAATGATTAAAGAAGAAGACCCCAGCGGTGTACGCCTGGTCAAAGGCAGTACAGTCAGGTGTGAACCGTTCAACACCGGAAATCCGGGGGACAGAGTCGGCCTAAAGGAGTTATTTACAATCAAAGAGAGTCCCAGTATGTGTTCAGGTTTCATGACGGTGGAAGACTCGGCGTTTTCGTGGGAATTAAAGTATGAAGAAATGGACTATGTAATAGAAGGGACACTGGACATTATTGTAAACGGTAAAACTTATCGCGGTACCGCCGGAGACGTATTCTACATTCCCCGCAACACTACGGTAACCTTCAGTTCACCTGATAATGCCAAATTCTTTTTCGTGACTTACCCGGCCAACTGGGCCGAATTATCCAATTACCAAAAATAAATAAATGTTAAAATTCAAGATTTAAAAAATCATAAAAATTCAAGGAGGTTTTCTAAATGAATAACGCATTAGGTTTAATTGAAACCAAGGGTCTGGTAGGGGCTATCGAAGCTGCAGATGCAATGGTAAAGGCTGCTAATGTTACCCTGGTGGGTAAGGAGCATGTAGGCGGCGGCCTGGTAACAGTCATGGTACGCGGCGACGTTGGCGCCGTTAAGGCGGCAACCGATGCCGGAGCAGCAGCAGCACAGCGTGTCGGTGAATTGATTTCTGTTCATGTAATCCCGAGACCCCATGGTGATGTGGAAGGTATCCTGCCCTCCAAGTAAGAGCCTGAATGTGGGAGTGGTTAAATGAAACAGCAAGCTCTGGGCTTAATTGAAACCTATGGTTTGGTTGCAGCCATTGAGGCGGCAGATGTTGCCCTGAAAACGGCTGCAGTTGAACTGGTAAACTATGAGAAGGTAACCGGCGGTTTATTAACCATCGCAGTAACCGGTGAAGTGGCAGCCGTGCAGGCCGCGGTAGCGGCCGGCAGCGCGGCTGCCGCCAAGGTCGGTGAACTGGTAAGCCATCATGTTATCCCAAGGCCCCTGGCTGATATGGAAATAATGCTCAGGTCCCGGGGGACAGGGGACCCTGACCCTGACCCGACAGGCCCCGGTGGTGGAAACCCGGACCCGGCAGACCCCGGTGAAGACGGCCCGGACCCTGATGAGCCGCAGCCACTGGAAAAGCATCTGGAGTCCATGGGAGTACAGGAACTGCGCAGGTTAGCCCGGAAAACCGGAGGTATTGCCATTAAAGGCAGACAGATATCCAAGGCAAACAAGGAAGTATTAATAACAGAGATACTAAGGGCCAAAAACAAGCAGCAAGGAAATGACCGAAATGAAGTATGACATCCGGGGATTCCCGGTCATTTCCGGAGCCAACAATAGACGGCAAAGGAGGTAAATATCCGCGATGCCCTTTGATTATGACCTGATTTCAATCCAGGAAGCAAGGGATGCTGCCCGCAAGGCCAAGGCGGCACAGCAGGTTTTTGCCGAGTTTCCCCAGGAAAAGATCGACCTGATCATAAAAGCCATGGCTGAGGCAGGTAAAGCAAATGCTGAATGGCTTGCCAAAATGGCAGTAGAAGAGACGAAATTCGGCGTCTTTGAGGATAAGGTAACCAAAAATAACTTTGCTTCCACAGGAGTTTATAACTACATTAAGGACATGAAGACCGTAGGTGTTATCAAAGAGGATAATGAGAACAAGATACTGGAAGTGGCTGCACCGGTAGGTGTAATCATGGGAATAGTCCCATCCACAAACCCAACTTCCACCGTCATCTACAAGGCCCTCATTTCCCTGAAGTCCGGTAATGCCATAGTCTTTTCACCCCATCCCAGCGCTTCCCGGTGTACTTTTGCCGCAGCCCAGGTAATGCACGAGGCAGCCGTAAAAGCAGGGGCGCCGGACGGCATCGTGGGGTGCCTGTCCAAAACAACAATGGCAGCCACAGAAGAACTGATGCACCATGACGATACAGCTGTAATCCTGGCCACCGGCGGTTCAGCCATGGTCAAGGCAGCATACAGCGCCGGAAAACCGGCTTATGGAGTGGGCCCGGGGAATGTCCCGGTATTCATTGAGCGTACTGCAGATATCAGGCAGGCAGTGGCAGATGTAATCGGGAGCAAGACCTTTGACAATGGCACCATCTGTGCATCAGAGCAGGCAGTGATTGCCGATGAGCCCATTAAAGACCAGGTGATTGCCGAGATGGAAGCCCAGGGAGCCTATTTCCTGAACCAGGAAGAAGTTAAACTGGTGACCCGGGCAGTGATGACTCCCAGGGGAGGGATGAACCCCGCCCTGGTTGGCAAAAATGCCAAAGTGGTCGCCGAAAAGGCCGGGATTAAGGTCCCGGAAGGGACCCGTGTGCTGGTGGCACCTTTGGAAGGCTATGGTCCCAATTACCCCCTGTCTTATGAGAAACTGACCACAGTATTGGGGTTTTATACGGCAAAGGATTGGCATGAAGCCTGTCTCCTGAGTATTGAACTCCTCAAACTGGGCGGTATTGGCCACAGTTTTGTGATTCACACCCAGGATGAACAGGTAGCCAGGGAATTCATCAAGAAACCTGTATTCCGCATCCTGGTGAACACCCCGTCATCCCTGGGAGCAATAGGGTATACCACCGGTCTTGCCCCTTCACTTACCCTTGGGTGCGGGACATGGGGCGGCAGCAGCACCTCAGATAACGTTACCCCGCTGCACCTGATTAATATCAAGAGACAGGCTTATGGACTGAAACAGGCTTACGGACAAAAACAGGCCCTGGGCGCCCTGGCAGGGCTGCCGGAGACCGGCAGGCTGAGTTCTGAAGACATAGCAGAGGTTGTCAGGGCTGTCCTGGCCAAGATTTCGTAAAAATGAACAGCCGGTCAAAGGCAGGTGAAACGGTTGAATAAGGAACAACTGGTAGAACTGGTGACAGAAGAAGTATTACGCCAGCTTCAGAAAACAGCAGAAATGCCGGATGTGGCTAACACAGGGAAAATACCTCTGGGGATTTCCAACCGCCATATCCATATCTCCGCTGATGATCTAAACACCCTCTTCGGCCAGGGACAACAGCTTACCGTGATGAGAGACCTGTCCCAGCCGGGACAGTTTGTCAGTGAACAAACGGTAACCCTGGTCGGCCCCAAAGGAGTAATAGAGAAGGTAAGGGTTTTAGGCCCGGTACGCAACAGAACCCAGGTGGAAATCTCAGTTTCCGACTGTTTTAAACTGGGCATCCAGGCTCCCATCAGGGATTCGGGTGACCTGGCAGGTTCCGCACCGGTCACCCTGGTAGGCCCGGTTGGCTCAGTTACCCTGCCGGAAGGCTGCATTATTGCAGCCAGGCACATTCACATGCATCCCCGTGATGCTGAACGGTTTGGGGTACGGGACGGGGATCGGGTAAATGTCAAATCATCAGGACCACGGGGGATAGTATTTACTGAAGTTCTGGTCCGGGTGCATGAAAACTACCGTCTCGAAATGCATCTCGATATTGATGAGGCCAATGCAGCATCACTGACCAATGGTGACAGGCTGGAGATAATATGAAAGCAACGGAAGGTTCCACATGGCTGTCGACTGTGTGGGACCTTTATTCGTAGGCTCACGGAAATGACCCGGGGTGAATATGGTGAGCTGTTGTACCGATTTTCCGGCTTGCAGCAAGACTCATTACGGCGGCCTGCCAGGAAAATCTTGTACAACAGCTCACCATATAACCGGGTTGTTTCCGGAGCAACGATAAAGGAAAAAATAAAAGTACAGTATGAGGGAATGAGGGGATTGTGATAATGAAGGTATTGGTAATCAATTCAGGGAGTTCATCAATCAAATACCAGTTGTTTGATATGCCGGAGAACAAAGTGCTGGCTAAAGGTATTGCTGAAAGGATCGGGATACGGGGTTCATGCCTTACACATTACCCTGACCAAAAACCGGCGTACCGCAATGAAGAGGATATTACCGACCATGGAGTTGCCATTAGTTTAATCTTTGCTGCTTTAATCCACCCGGACCATGGGGTCGTCAGGGATGTCCGGGAGATTGATGCTATTGGCCACCGGGTGGTTCACGGCGGGGAAATATTTAACCAGCCGGTATTGGTTGACAGCACTGTAAAGGAAAATATCAGGCGCCTGAGTGGACTGGCCCCCCTGCACAACCCGGCCAACCTGCTGGGGATAGAGGCCTGTGAACAGATAATCCCGGGAATCAGGCAGGCGGCTGTTTTTGATACGGCATTTCACCATACGATACCACCACAGGCATTTATGTATGGAATACCTTACTGGTATTATGAAGAATACGGGATCCGCAAGTACGGTTTTCACGGGACATCTCACCAGTATGTGGCCAGGCGGGCTGCCGAGATACTGGGGAAGCAGCCGGCAGAACTTAAGATGATATCCTGTCACCTGGGCAGTGGTTCCAGCATCACTGCCATTCAGAACGGTCAGTCCCTGGATACCAGTATGGGTTTTACCCCCCTGGAAGGCCTGGTGATGGGTACCCGGAGTGGTGACCTGGACCCTGCCATTATTACTTTTCTTATGGAGAAAGAAAAAATGAGTGCAGCGGAAATTAATGACCTTTTGAATAACCGGAGCGGAGTACTCGGAATCTCAGCTTTAAGCAGTGACTTCCGTGACCTGGCCAAAGCAGCAGCGGATGGGAACGACAGGGCCAGGTTGGCTATTGATGTGTTTGTCCACAGGGTCAGGAAATATATCGGGGCATATGCCGCTGAGCTAAACGGGCTTGATGTACTGGTCTTTACCGCCGGGCTGGGGGAGAATTCCCCTGAGATAAGGGCCCAAATCTGCCAGGGGTTTGATTACCTGGAGCTGTGGATTGACCCTGAGAAAAACAACATCAGGGGCAAGGAGGCTGATATATCGGCACAGGGCTCAAAGCCCCGTATCCTGGTCATTCCCACCAATGAGGAACTGATGATTGCATCTGAGACGCTGCAGGTGGCAGGAAAATTAACATAGCATCACGGGTGGAGATTTGGAAGACAGACAAGAAAAAATTCCTAGATGTTTTTTAAAGGAACTTACAGAGATTTGCCGAAAGTGAAATAATATAAATCGACAAATAGCACGGGATTTTGCAATTTTTTAAGATGAATGGTGATATATGTGTTTGACGGACAAAAAGATAAGTCTGGATTATTTAGTGAAATGGATAATGATTATTCTAACATAAGTGAGAGTTCCGGAGACGATATTCTTATCACCCCCAAAATAATCAACACCTTTTTAAGAAATCACGGATTGAATAAAGAATTGAGGGCTAAACATTTATTCGCTTTTGGTATCGGTACGGTTATCACTGGTTTTTATACACAATGGAATCTGGGTTTTGGAACGACAGGCCCATTCGGTTTACTTGCAGCAATGCTGATTGTGTTCTGGTTTTACCTGACATTTTTTTCAATGTTGGTCCGTTTTTCTGTTAATTACCCATTTGCAGGAGGCCCTTATGCATACGCCAGGCAGGGGTTGGGTTCTTTTGGCGGTTACCTGGCGGGGGCTGCCACGACCTTACAATTTGTTTGTGCATCGGCATTGGTATTGATTATAATAAGAAAATACCTGTCCTTAATTTATCCGGAATTGCCGGGGGATTATCTGGTATTAGGAATTTTTGCCTTGCTGATTACCATTCACATTACCAGCATCTGGTTTTCCGGTATTGCCCAAATATTTCTTACAGGCACCGCCTTAAGCGGAATAGTTTTGTTTTTTATCGGAAGTTATGACACAGGTCAAATAAACAATTTAATGAAAAGCCCGTTGATTTTTGATGGCTGGCAGGGAGTCCTGACCGCTCTGCCAGCAGTTATGTGGTTTTATCTTGGTATGGAAGGAATCACTATGTCGGTTGAAGAAACAAGGAAACCACAGCGTGATTTGCCCCTGAGCCTGATGTCAGGTTTGGGCACAGTATTTCTGGCATCTCTCGGAGTACTTTATTTTGGGGCAGTGTCTGTAGACTGGGCTCATCTGAAAACTGCTGATTTCCCTTTATCATATATCCTTTCTCAAGTCCAAAGACAGGATGAAGTATTACTGGCTACCTTTGGTTTGATAAATATGGGAGCATTTCTTGCCAGCCTTCACGGGTTAATTAACGGATACTCCAGGCAGGTCTATGCACTTTCACGGGCAGGTTATCTGCCAAATTTCTTAAGCCGGATGAGAACCAGGCACCAGACACCGTTTTTGGCTGTTATAGTCCCCGGATTATTCAGTATTGCCATTGGTTTTCTCGGTTCATTTCAAACCGTGGCCGTGCTTACACTTTTTAGTGCGATGTTAATGTATTTGCTGGTAATAATTTCATATTTAAAAATCAGAAAACCAAAACCCGAAATTTTTTATAAAAGGAGTCTGCTCTGTCATCCTTTTATATTAGTGATTAATTTAGGATTGTTGGTTATCGGCCAGATTTCTCTGATATATCAATTCTTTTCTTCTGCATGGGTTATATTTATAATCTATTCCGGGGTGGTCTTATACTACTATTTGCGGGCCGGCAAAAATATTCGTAATGAAGCTCCGGAAGAGAATGCCGCGATTTCAACACGGAACAAGGTGCGTATAGAAGTTAAGTGACTTGGGGTCAAGCGTTCTGCAGGGGAGGGGAATAAGTGGATTTTGACAAGCGTTTGGAGAATCAAATTGAAAAGGACATCCAGCACCTGCGGAAGCTAGGCTATGCTCAGGAACTCTATCGCACTATTGGAGGGTTTTCAAACTTTGCGATTACTTTTTCTGTAATCTCCATTTTAAGTGGATTAATGACCCTGTACGGTTACGGATTAGGTCTGGTAGGCCCCTTCAGCATCTGGACCTGGGCGATTGTTGGACTTTTTCAGTTGATGGTAGCCCTGGCGCTAGGTGATATTGCATCTATCTATCCCCTGGCAGGTGGTGTCTATAAATGGACAGGGAGGTTAGGCAATCCCCATGTGGGTTGGTTTTGCGGCTGTTTTTCCTTGCTGGGCTGGCTGGCCTGTACAGCGGGAATACAGTTTGGGATGGGAGTATTTCTGACGGCCTATTTGGGTTTTGAACTTTCTGCGCCAAACGTTCTTTTGGTTACTGCCATTATTATAACAGCCCATAGTATAATCAATATTTTCGGAATCAGGCTGGTGGCAAAGATAACTGATTTCAGTGTTGGAGTTCATATTATAGGGGCCGCTGTTCTGGTTGGATTACTGCTCATCTTTGGACGTAATAACCCTATTGAATATATACTGCATGTTGGCAATGTGCCTCAGGGGATGATTTTTTTCAATTTTGTTCAGGCCCTGTTAATGTCGGCATGGACACTGACTGCTTTTGACGCTTCCACCAATGTTTCTGAAGAGAGTATCAATCCCTCCAAGGTGGTCCCGTGGGGTATGGTATTTGCAGTGGTTTGCTCCTGGGTCTTGGGCAGTTTACTGCTCCTCAGCCTGAATTTATCTTTGCCGGGCTTAAAGGAAACCCTTGATTCCGGTTTTCCGGCCGCACTTTATGTAATTCGTACCGCCCTTGGCACAACCATGTATAAATTTATTACCATTTTTATTTTGCTGGCACAATTTACAGCAGGTTTATCATCACAAACTGTTTCCATTCGTATAGTTTATTCTTTTTCAAGGGACAAAGGCCTGCCTTTTTCACACCTGTGGAAAAACGTCTCCTCCAAATACGGCACTCCTGTTTACAGTGTACTGCTAATCAGCGGGGCTGCTTTTTTGCTTTGTGTTATTGCCCCTTCACTGCACTTGATTACTTCATTAAGCACTATCGGGTTATACTTTGCATATGCAATAACCATGGCTGTTGCCATATTTGAAAGAAGAAAAATACAGGCCAACCATGGCCCCTTTCACCTGGGGAAGTTCCGGTTTCCTGTTCAGGTTATCAGCCTGTTATGGACAATCTTTATTACCTTTATTATGGTTGTTCCCCCTGTAGGTCAAAGCGGTAAAATTTTCATATTGGCAACAGTATTTATAACTTTTTATTATTTTGCAGCAATGCGAAAACAGTTAGGAGCAGAATTTAAATACACGTTGGAATAATATTAATAAGAATGCCAAATCGGGGATGAAGTTGGGTGGGCTGATAATGATAAATATTCGGGAAAAGCTTTTAATACAAACCGGTCTCAAATCTGAGCAGATTTATAGTTTGGAAAAGATGTTGGAGCATCTGTGTATTCTTAAGCGGTTTTATGATGATTTACGGATAATTATTCCCGGTAAACAAGAGAACAGTGCGGTAGAACTTTTAACTGATTGCGATTTTGATATCACTCCAGTGGAGGACCCGGAATTAATTAAGTTGCTGGCTGAAGATTTTTCCCATTTTCCGCTGCCGGTGACACCAACAATTGGGAGCTGTACACCTGTTATTTCCGGTAATGAATCTATGGCTTTTGTAGTATTCAGAGAAAAGGAAACTCCCAGGGTTAATTTAGATAACCTGATTGAATGGTGCCGCCGCGATTTGCACCAGGTATATCCGGTAAATTATCTGGTCCCTGACGGAATTATTATTGTTGACTCCGGAGGCAGGATAGTGTTCACCAACTATGTGGCCCAGGACATTTGCCGGCGGCTTAATATTACCGGAGAATCTTTTGCAGCTGTAATTGAGGCCCTGGAGATAAAACAGCCGGTTGTTCAGAAATTTTTGGCCAGGCCCACTTTTATGAGCAGTTATATCCAACTAGGGTCTTTCGATATCAGTGTATTGGTAAATCCACTTTTCGCCGGGGGGAAATTAACCGGAGCTATACTGGTTGTATCTGACCTCACTCTAATTAAGAAAAAGGAAAGGGAACTGATTAAAAAATCAACTGTTATTAAAGAAATTCACCACAGGGTAAAAAATAACCTGCAGACTATCACCAGCCTGTTAAGTCTGCAAATGAGGCGTACTAATTCAGAAAAAGTGGAAAAGGCATTTAATGAGAGTATTAACCGCATTCTCAGTATTGCGATCATTCATGAAGTGCTGTCTCACCAGGAACTGGAGATAATTAACCTTAAACAGACTGTCTACAGAATACTGGAAATGATACTCGCTAACATGGTACCTCCCAATAAGATAATAAATGGAGAAATATGCGGCCAGGACGTATATCTTAATGCCCTTCAGGCCAGCAATCTCTCCCTTTGTATCACCGAATTGATTCAGAATGCAGTTGAACATGCTTTTACAAACCAGACAGAAGGAGTTATCAGGGTAACCGTAGAAAAGGTTAAGGATGAAGTTCAGGTTACGGTGAAGGATAATGGTGGCGGAATTCCGTCAGGAGAACTGCAGAATGTACGGAGTCTGGGCATGCAAATAGTCGATACTATTACTCAAAATAATCTTCACGGCAGATTTTTTATCGAGGGATCGCGTGCCGGGACATCTGCACATATTGTGTTTCCTGTAGGCAGTAAAGAGGGAGGAGATTAAAATCAGCCAATTACGAATACTGGTTGTCGAAGACGAGCCGGTTACCAGGCTCGATATAAAAGAAATGCTGCAGGAAGAAGGTTTTACAGTTGTAGGTGAATGTGGTGACGGACGGAGTGCCATTGAATTGGCAAGGTCCCTAAAGCCGGATTTAGTCCTGATAGATATTAAAATGCCCATTATGAACGGGCTTGAGGCTGCAGAAATCCTCAGCTCCGAGAGAATAGCGCCGGTACTGCTGCTAACAGCTTACAGCAGTAAGGAATTTATAGATGATGCCCAAAGAGTGGGGGTCTTGGGGTATTTATTGAAGCCTGTCACCAAGACTTCACTGGTTGCTGCCTGCTATATTGCGGTTAGCCGTTACAAGGAGTTTGAGATACTCCGTGATGAAAACAAAGACCTTGAAGAGGCACTGGAAGCCAGAAAATTGATTGAACGGGCCAAAGGACTTTTACAGAAGAAGTATTTATTAAGTGAAGAAAAGGCCTTTAAAAAAATTCGCCAAATAAGTATGGATAAAAATAAATCAATGAAAGAAGTGGCCAAGGCAATTATTTTAAGCCTTGAAAGCAAATAGAGCTTATTTTAAGCTGTTGACATAAAATTAAAAGAGTGATATATTAACATTAAAATTACACATTTTTTATGTTCCCGGCCGAAGGTGCGGCCTCTGTTAAAAGACTTTTCATCTGGTTTTTTACAAACGGTATAGATGTCAAGGATAACGGAGTTCTTGACCGAAGGGTGCAGAAATCCTTCAGTGTTTGATAAGAAATTGCTTATCGAACATTGAGGGATTTTTTGTTTTTTTTCAACTGAAGGGAGGTGTGGGTAACGCCAAGGAAGTTTGAAGTTATGCAATAATTGTGTCTTGAGGCAGTTTTTAGGAGTTGGTTTGCAGTATTCATTATTTAACAAAAGGGAGGATTAGTAATGGAGAAAATCGGTACTTATATCCTATATTTGATTATGCTTTGTGCTGTTATCGGTGCAATTGCAGCAATTCGTAATGATGAAGAGGGTTTAGGTAAAGAGTTTTTGGAAGGATTGCATTCCATTGGTCCAATTTTCGTACCTGTAGCAGGTATTATGGCAGCTGTGCCTTATCTCTCAAAACTAATTGAGGCCGTATTCGGTCCGGCTTTTGGTCTTATCGGGGCCGATCCGGCTATTGCGGCCACTACATTTATTGCGGTCGACATGGGTGGTTATCAGTTAGCTGAAGCATTAGCGGCAACAAAAGAGAGCTGGATAATGGCAATGGTTACCGGTTATATGGCAGGTGCCACCATTGTGTTCAGCATTCCGGTAGGTTTGACAATGCTGGAAAAACGTGACCATAAATATATGGCCCTTGGTGTAATGTCAGGTATTCTTACGATTCCGATAGGTGTATTTATTACCAGTACAATTCTGGCTGTCAGTAACGCAAAAGTAAGAGACATAATTTCCACTGACGCGGCAGCGACATATCAACTGGCCTTAAGCTTTGGGACTATTCTGGCCAACCTGCTGCCCCTGATAGTCATTTGTGTGGCTATTGCTTTGGGCTTACGGTATGTTCCCGATAAAATGATCAAGGGTTTTATGTGGTTTGGTAAGGGTATGGATACAATTATCAAGCTTGTATTGGTTTTCTCCATTGTAGAGTATTTTACCGGAGCTTTTTCCACTCTGCTGGGTTCCTGGGGATTTGCCCCGATTATTGCAGATACCGAAGACCAGTTCAGGGCCCTTGAGATAGCCGGATATATAGGAATTATGCTGGCCGGCGCCTTCCCCATGGTTTATCTTATCAATAAATATTTGCAAAAACCATTGGCCAAAGTTGGCGGTAAGCTGGGCCTGTCTTCTGTGGGCAGCGCTGGAATACTGGCCGGTGCTGCAAATATCCTGGCCCTATTCCGGTTAATCAGGGAAATGCCTGCCAGGGACAAGGTAATTTGCATTGCTTTTGGAGTGTGTGCTGCTTTTACCTTCGGAGACCATTTGGCATTTACTGCAAACTTCCAGCCCACAATGATCCTGCCGATTATGATTGGTAAATTGCTGGGTGGCTTTGCTGCGATCCTCCTGGCTTTAAAACTCTCAGTTCCCAGGGCACAACAACTGGAACTGGAAGAACAGGTTAACGGAGAGAACGCTTAATTCAAATTAAAATTATTGGAAGGAGGTAATCATATTGAAGCTGAAGGCAAATATATCTAACAAGATTTTTACTTTTAACAGTGTAAAGGAAGTACTTGCCAAAGCCAATGAAGTAAAATCAGGTGACATGCTGGCAGGAATCGGGGCTGTCTCTGCTTCGGAACGTGTGGCGGCAAAGTTGGTCCTGAGTAATCTTACTCTGGAAGATATCTACAACAACCCTACGGTTCCGTATGATGAAGACGAAGTAACCCGTGTTATTTACGATGGCCTTAATACCACTGTCTACAACAGGATTAAAAGCTGGACTGTCGGTGAACTCAGGGACTATATTCTGGACAGTGACACCGACAATGAAAGTCTGAAACAGCTTGGCCGGGGCCTGACCAGTGAGATGATTGCCGGTGTGGCTAAACTGATGTCCAACATGGACCTGGTATATGCGTCAAAGAAAATCATTAACCAGGCTCACTGTAATACCACTATTGGAGTGCCCGGCACACTGGCTTTCCGTAATCAGCCAAATCACCCCACAGACAGTATTGACGGAATCATGGCTTCGGCCAAGGAAGGATTATCTTTTGGCAGCGGGGACGCGGTTATCGGAATCAACCCTGTGGAAGATAATGTGGAAACAGTGGCCAAAATACTGACCACTGTCAAAGAGTTTATGGAAAAGTGGAAAATCCCCACCCAGAACTGTGTCCTGGCTCACATTACCACACAGATGAAGGCAGTTGAGAAGGGCGCCCCTGCGGACCTCCTGTTCCAAAGTGTTGCCGGAAGTCAGAGCGCCAATGACGCTTTTGGTGTCACAGCTGCCATGTTGGAAGAGGCATATGAGCTGGCTAAAGTTAAAGGTACCGGGACAGGCCCGAACCTGCTTTATTTTGAAACAGGACAGGGTTCTGAAATTTCCCTTGACTGTCATCACGGGGTGGACGAAATGACCATGGAGGCCAGGACCTACGGTTTTGCACGTAAGTTCTCTCCCTTTATGGTTAACAACGTTTCCGGGTTCATCGGGCCGGAAACCATTTACGACGGACGTGAGGTTATCCGTGCTGACCTGGAGGACCTTTTTATGGGGAAACTTCACGGACTGCCCATGGGGATTGCGCCATGCTATACCAACCATATGAAGGCTGACCAGAATGACCAGGAAATCGGAACCATGCTGTGTGCCATGGCAGGGTCGAACTACTTTATGGGAGTCCCCGGCGGTGATGATATTATGCTGAGTTATCAGGATACCAGTTATCATGATGATGCCAGTGTAAGGGAAATCCTTGGCTTAAGGCCGCTGCCTGAGTTTGAAAAGTGGCTGGAACAGATGGGTATCATGGAAAATGGGCGTCTTGCCAAACGGGCAGGAGACCCGTCCATATTTGATAAATAATCGGGAGGTGACTTGGATGGCAGCAGAAAGCCAGATGGAACAGTTAATTGTGGAAAATGTAATGAAGGAACTGGCTAAAAGAGGACTGGTGGGGAATGGCAGCCAGAATCAGGTGGAAATGCCGGAAAAGGGCGCCGGATCTCAGCCCAGGATTGAATCTTATCAGGAGAATGGCGATGAGGCTTTAACAATCCCTGACATAGCCGGGATATGGGTGCCTAATCCGGAAAATATAGAGGCTATTAAGGTAATGAAACAGACGACCCCGGCCAGGATCGGCCTGTACAGGGCCGGAGCACGGCCCAAAACGGGCGCTATGCTGAAGTTCATGGCTGACCATGCCCAGGCTATGGATGCAGTGTTTCTTGACGTATCAGATGAGTTCCTGCAGCGGATGAACCTGTTTTCTGTAGACACCATGGCACAGGATAAAGAGGAGTTTCTCAAGCGGCCCGAGCTGGGACGGAAGCTATCCCCGGAGGGGGAAAAAATAATTAAAGAAAAGTGTGAGAAAAGCCCTCAGGTTCAGATACTTGTTGCAGACGGCCTGAGTTCATCCTCCATTGAGGCAAATGTACCTGATGTCCTGCCGGCATTGACTCAGGGTCTGACTGCGGCAGGCATTAAGGTAGGGACTCCGTTCTTTATCAGGAATGGGCGTGTGGGGGTACAGGACCATGTGGGCAGGGTGCTGAATGCGGAAGTTGTTATCTCCCTTATCGGTGAGCGTCCCGGACTGGTCACAGCAGACAGTATGAGTGCCTACATTATTTACAGTCCCAATGAAAAAACAGTGGAAGCAGACAGGACTGTTTTTTCCAATATTCACCGGGGCGGCACTCCTCCCGCGGAAGCAGGAGCTCATTTGGTAGATGTGATTAAGCGGATTCTTAAGGCTAAAGCGAGTGGGATGAAACTGAACCAATAATGAGCAGGAAAATGGGTGGTCCTTCAAGTGACTAAAAAAAATAACAATAATTATCAGAATGTAATCAGTGTGGGGATAGATATTGGAACCACAACCACTCAAATTGTAGTTAGCCGGATTACAATTATGAATACAGCCCCCGGCTCATCTGTCCCCCGTATGGAAATTACCGGCAAAGAGGTGCTCTACCGGAGCCAAATCTATTTTACGCCTCTGGAAGACCGCCATATTATTGATGCCGACGCAGTGGTTCAAATTGTCCTTAAGGAATACCGGGAAGCCGGGTTGACACCGGAGCAGGTGGATACCGGAGCAGTTATCGTTACAGGTGAGACAGCCAAAAAGGAGAACGCCAAAAAGATAGCGGAATCGATGGCCGGGTTGGCCGGGGATTTCGTTGTAGCCACAGCGGGTGTGAATCTGGAGTCGGTCCTGGCCGGAAAGGGTTCCGGGGCTGCGGCACATTCCCGTGATAAGCATTGTGTCACTCTTAATGTAGATGTTGGCGGCGGAACGTCAAATATCGGAGTATTTAAAAATGGACAGGTAATTGAAACCGCATGTATAAATATCGGCGGACACCTGATAGAATTGGAGCGCCGGGGTGACAGGATAACCTATATCGCCGAACCGGCCCGGGATATTCTCAGGGAATGCGGGTTTTCCTGGCAGGCAGGTGACAGGCCGGGCCTAGATGATTTAAAATCCGCAGCTAGGCTGATGGCAAAATGTATTCTTGAGTCCATAACTACCGGAGATATTTCACCAATTACCGGGGAGCTCCTGATGACTCCGCCCCTTAAGCTGGATTACCATGTTGACAGTATTATGTTTTCCGGCGGGGTTGCAGATATGATTTATGGTGACGACAAGCCGGTTTCAGTATCACAGATATCCGAGTATGGGGATATCGGGCCGCTGCTGGGTTGGGCTGTCAGAGATGAATTATCGGCAGCAGGGATTGTTCCGGAAAAACCCGGAGAAACCATCAGGGCCACAGTAATCGGAGCAGGAGCCCATTCAGTTGATATCAGCGGCAGTACAATCACAGTAGATGAAACAGCGCTACCAATGAGAAATGTTACCGTAGTTTCACCATTTGTCAAAGGAGTTCCTGAAACAGCAGGAGAAATCACGGCAGCGGTGCACCGGGCAGCACAACGAATAATTTCCGACGGTTCCGCCCAATATGTGGCTTTCGCCATGGATGGGCCGGCAGAGATATCATTTGCAGATGTCCAGGAACTGGCCCATGGCATAGCCCAGGGAGCGGCAGATTTCATCAGCAGAGATATACCGCTTATTGTGGTGGTAGAAAAGGATTGTGCCAAGATACTGGGTCAGTGCCTGAAGATTATCTTAGGGGAAAAAGGTGAAATCGTCTGCATAGACCAGGTAGTCGTTGGCGAAGGTGACTATATCGATATCGGAAAACCGATTATGGGCGGCCGGGTGGTGCCTGTAGTGGTTAAAACCTTAGTCTTTGAAAATACCAAGACCCGGAAGGATTAATCTAAGGATTAAAATGAAGGAGGTAGAGACTTATGGGAGTTATGGATCCCATTAAAGGGAGCATACTGGCGGTGAAATTTATCCCCAACGTTTCCAGGGACCTGGCTGATAACCTTAAACTGAAACCTGACCACAGAAGCATCGGCTTATTTACGTGCAATATAGATGATGTGGGCTATACCGCACTGGATGAAGCAACAAAAAAAGCAGCTGTTGATGTCGTATATGCCAAATCCTTTTATTGCGGGGCTGCCCATGCATCAGGACCGTTGTCGGGAGAATTTATCGGAATCCTGGCAGGGCCTGATCCTGCAGAGGTTAAGGCCGGTGTGGCGGCTGCCTCACAGTGCATTAATGATGATGCCTGGTTCTATTGGGCTGATGCGGAGGATTCAATTGCTTTTTATGCCCATACCATTTCCCGGACCGGCTCTTTTCTCTCAAAGGAAGCCGGCATTGCAGAGGGCGAGTCTTTAGCATATCTTATCGCCCCGCCCCTGGAGGCTGTTTATGGAGTGGATGCTGCCCTGAAGGCAGCTGATGTAAGGATGGCCGTCTGGTACGGGCCGCCCAGTGAAACCAACTTTGGCGGCGGGCTGCTAACCGGCTCCCAGAGCGCATGTAAAGCAGCAGCAGAAGCTTTTCGTGATACAGTAATTGCAGTAGCCCGTAATCCCAAAGATTATGAATAATAATCTGTCAGCGGGAAGAGTGTCTACCGGGGAGGTTTTACTGTTATGAGAGTAGTAACTGAAGCTGAATTAAGGGACCAGTATAAACAGGCGGAATTCACCTCTTACCGGCTGCCTGCGGGTACCGGACTGACACCGTCGGCACAGCAGTTCCTCAGTGAACGCAGGATAAAAGTACTAAACGATACACCTGACAGACCGGGTCAGAAACCCAATGCCGGTCCCGAAGTCAGAGGGAACGGGGAAGCATACTCAGTCCTGGAAACAGGCCAGAAGCTGCACGAGAAACCGGAACATTTGACACACATCCACGGGAGGACCCTGGTTGCCAAGAACCATCCCCGTATAAAATTCAGGGGTAAACTGGACCACCTGCAGGCCCTTCTAATCAGTGCAATTATTGATGTGGAGGGCTGCGGATACAGGGAACTGTCAAAAGACCTGGGTGAAATGTTGAAATACTGCAGGCAGATTATGAGTGCTGAGGTCACCGGAGAGCCATTGCCGGCGCTGACTTTCCGTGGATTATCAGATTTGGAAATCCGGGAGCATTCCCATTATCCAGGCAGGTATTTTGATGTGCCACATATTTTTATACAGCCTGAACATGGAAGGATTATGGCCCAGTTGAACCTGCTCCGAACCGAGGTGCGGGAGTTGGAATTGGCTGCAATTGATGCGTTTCTCGGTCAGCCTGAGGACATGGAGCGGCGGGATATCCTGCAGTCACTGAATCGCCTGAGCAGCCTGACCTATGTTTTCATGCTGCAGCTGGTCGCCGGAAGTTACAAAGTTGGCAGCTAATGATTGGAGAGAAACAATAATGGGGAATTTGGATAAAGTTAATACCTTCATATCCCTTCTTAATGAAAAAATGGGCTGCCCCAAGCCTGTGGCCAAAGGTAAAAAACTTTATACCGGGGTTGATCTGGGGACAGCTTATATCGTCCTTGCCGTGGTGGATGAAGACGGTAATCCTGCAGGCGGCGCCATGCGGTTTGCCCATGTGGTCAAAGACGGACTGGTGGTGGATTACCTGGGGGCAGTGAATATCGTCAGAGAGCTTAAAACCACCCTGGAAGAAAGGCTGGACCACTGTCTAGATATTGCAGGTGTGGCTTATCCGCCGGGGACAGCTGAAGGTGACCGGCGGGCTATCACTCATGTTGCCGAAGCAGCCGGACTTGAAGTAAAGACTATAATAGATGAGCCCACCGCTGCCAATGAAGTCCTGAATATCAAAAACGGAGCTGTTGTCGATGTCGGGGGAGGTACCACCGGTATTGCCATATTGAAAGAAGGCCGGGTCGTATATGTGGCTGATGAAGCTACCGGAGGAACTCACTTTAATCTGGTGATTTCCGGGGCATGCAAGATCCCTTTTGAGGAAGCTGAGGAGCTTAAGCAGAACCCGGAAAAGCAGGGAGAGCTGTTCCCTCTAGTCAAACCTGTTATGCAGAAAGTAGCTTCAATAATCGGCAGGCATATCAGGGGATATGATGTGGACACCATTTATATGGCCGGAGGGACGAGCTGTTTCAGAGGCATCGAACAGGTCGTCCGGGACGAGACAGGAATTACCACTGTAAAACCGGAGAATCCCTTTTTGGTGACCCCACTGGGTATTGCATTAAGTGTTTTCAGGAGTGAGGAGGGGATCAGATGAAAATAGAGTTTATTAAATCCCCGTCTCCCGCAACACTGAAAATTTTAGCCAGACGCAGCACCAACAGGGAAATTTCCGGGTCCTGTCAGCCAGGGGCTGTTGGATTGGTACAGGGTTCCCTGGCAGAAATGATATCTGCTGCCGATACAGCAGAGAAGGCAGCTGCGGTTCAGGTGGAAGAGATCATGGGAACATGTCCCCAGCACATGGCCATGATTGCGATTTATGGTGATACAGCGGCTGTGGAGTGTTCTTTAAAGGCTATTTCAGAGAAGTTTAATGACTGACTGCTATTGCCGGGGAAAACGGTTATGAGTAGTGGGGTGATGAAATGATTATCGGAAAAGTAATAAACAGCATATGGTCAACCCGAAAAGTTGATGCCCTGACCGGAGTCAAACTGACAGTGGTACAGACCATGGATAAGCCCCAGGGACGTACCATAGTGGCTGCAGATTTTGTCGGAGCAGGAATTGGAGAACGGGTGCTGATTACTCAGGGCGGTTCTGCCAGGAGGATGATGGGTATGGAAAACGCACCTGTTGATGCAGTAATCGTGGGAATCATAGATGAGGCACAGGAACACCCGGATGAAGAGGTGTCTGAATGAGCATAGAGACAGTAAATGCAGTCATGCAGGCAGGGGTTGTTGGAGCCGGGGGAGCCGGATTCCCCACCCATGTGAAGATATCCGCAGCAGTTGATACCGTTATCGTAAACGGCGCCGAATGTGAGCCACTGCTCAGGGTAGACCAGCAGCTGATGGCAACAGAGGCAGAAAAGGTAATCAAGGGGCTGGAAGCAGTGATGGAGGCAACCGGTGCCGCCACCGGCATCATAGCCCTGAAGTCAAAGTATAAGGCAGCCTGTGATACCCTGGAACAGCTGACCACAGGCAAGAATATCAGGCTGTTTAAGCTGGGCGACTTTTTTCCGGCCGGAGATGAACAGGTCCTGGTATATGAAGTGACCGGAAGAGTGGTCCCCGAGGGGGGGATCCCCCTTAAGGCAGGCTGTGTGGTATCAAATGTGGAGACCATGCTTAATGTGGCTAATGCCCTTGACGGCATCCCGGTGACAGACACCTATGTCACCATAACCGGGGAAGTCAGTCAGCCACTTACCCTAAAGCTTCCAGTGGGGACACCTGTATTGGAGGCCCTGGCCCTGGCCGGAGTCAGGGACACCGGAAACATTGCCGTGATAGACGGGGGCCCCATGATGGGACAGGTTCTTGAAGACCTCTCGGTACCGGTGACAAAAGTGTCCAAGGGCTTTATTGTTCTCCCTGCGGAACACCCCCTGGTAAAGAACAAGACACTGTCTATGCAGGATATAATAAGGCGGTCCAAATCAGTATGCATCCAGTGCCGGATGTGTTCCGACATGTGCCCGCGCGCCTTATTGGGCCACAGCCTGTCACCACACCTGATTATGCGCGGCCTTAACTACCTGCAGGCCGGCAGTGATACCATGAAGTCAGCATTACTATGCTGTGAGTGCGGTGTATGTGAGCTGTTTGCCTGTCCGATGCTGTTGTCACCGAAGCAGGTCAATGCCGCATTTAAGAAAGAGTTATCCGGGCAGGGTTTGAAACCCGAACCTCCGGTGGGAGAAAAACCGGTCTCCCAGTTTAGGGACTACCGGAAAGTACCGTCCAAACGGTTGATAGCCAGGCTGGGACTCAGCCGGTACGATGTACCGGCCCCGCTGACAGACACGACATACAGCCCCCGGGCAGTGTATTTACCTTTACGACAGCATATAGGTGCGCCGGCTATTCCAACAGTGGAACCCGGACAGAGGGTGGTAAAAGGTGAACTGATTGCCGGGATTCCGGAGGGCGCACTGGGGGCAAACATCCATGCCAGTATCAGCGGGACAGTCAGACAGGTGAGTGACTTTATAGAAATACGGGCTGACAGGGAAAGGGGTGGTGCATGATGGTCCGGGCTATCGGTTTAGTGGAGTTCAACAGTATCAGCAGGGGGATAGAATCAGCTGATATCATGCTGAAGGCAGCCCAGGTAGAAGCACTGGTATGCCGGACAGTATGTCCGGGTAAATTTGTGGCCATGGTCGGAGGCGATGTGGCTGCTGTGGAAAGTGCGGTCAAATCAGGTGTGGACCGGGGCTCTCAGGCTGTGGTAGACCAGTTTATTCTCCCTAATGTTCATGATTCTGTGTACCAGGCCATAACCGGGGTTACCCGGGTAACAGATATCAAGGCCCTTGGTATAATTGAGACCTTTTCCCTGGCATCTCTGATAGTTGCTGCTGATACCGCGGTCAAAGCCGCGGAAGTGGAACTGCTGGAAATCCGCCTGGGCCTGGCAATAGGCGGGAAGGCATTTGTAATGCTTAACGGAGATGTGGGTGCGGTAAAGGCTGCCGTGGCAGCCGGTGCCGGCAGCGCCGCAGAAAAAGGACTGCTGGTCAGCCAAATTGTGATTCCGTCTCCCAGTAAAGATTTAATAGCACAGTTGTTATAGATACTAAAATATTTTAGAGACTAAAACGAATTTCAGGAGGAGGTGAAAAGGTGAAAAAATTGATAACCTCTGCAGATGTCAGGAGTCTTTTGAACTCCGGGCAGAAAACCATCCAGGTGGAACCGGGTACAATTATCACACCATCAGCAAGGGATATGGCATCAGAATTAGGAGTCAGTTTTCAGTCAGGGCCTCTCATTGATGTGAGTAAACCGGCCGGGGCTACAGTAAAGAAAGACTTAAATAATGATACAGGTAACAGCCAGGCGGCTAAGTTAAATGAATTATCTCCGGAACTCATCGCTAAAATTGTGAGGGAGGTAATCGCTTCAATGCCCGGACTGGGCCAGAAACGGGAGCCGGAAATGATTAAAGAAGAAGACCCCAGCGGTGTACGCCTGGTCAAAGGCAGTACAGTCAGGTGTGAACCGTTCAACACCGGAAATCCGGGGGACAGAGTCGGCCTAAAGGAGTTATTTACAATCAAAGAGAGTCCCAGTATGTGTTCAGGTTTCATGACGGTGGAAGACTCGGCGTTTTCGTGGGAATTAAAGTATGAAGAAATGGACTATGTAATAGAAGGGACACTGGACATTATTGTAAACGGTAAAACTTATCGCGGTACCGCCGGAGACGTATTCTACATTCCCCGCAACACTACGGTAACCTTCAGTTCACCTGATAATGCCAAATTCTTTTTCGTGACTTACCCGGCCAACTGGGCCGAATTATCCAATTACCAAAAATAAATAAATGTTAAAATTCAAGATTTAAAAAATCATAAAAATTCAAGGAGGTTTTCTAAATGAATAACGCATTAGGTTTAATTGAAACCAAGGGTCTGGTAGGGGCTATCGAAGCTGCAGATGCAATGGTAAAGGCTGCTAATGTTACCCTGGTGGGTAAGGAGCATGTAGGCGGCGGCCTGGTAACAGTCATGGTACGCGGCGACGTTGGCGCCGTTAAGGCGGCAACCGATGCCGGAGCAGCAGCAGCACAGCGTGTCGGTGAATTGATTTCTGTTCATGTAATCCCGAGACCCCATGGTGATGTGGAAGGTATCCTGCCCTCCAAGTAAGAGCCTGAATGTGGGAGTGGTTAAATGAAACAGCAAGCTCTGGGCTTAATTGAAACCTATGGTTTGGTTGCAGCCATTGAGGCGGCAGATGTTGCCCTGAAAACGGCTGCAGTTGAACTGGTAAACTATGAGAAGGTAACCGGCGGTTTATTAACCATCGCAGTAACCGGTGAAGTGGCAGCCGTGCAGGCCGCGGTAGCGGCCGGCAGCGCGGCTGCCGCCAAGGTCGGTGAACTGGTAAGCCATCATGTTATCCCAAGGCCCCTGGCTGATATGGAAATAATGCTCAGGTCCCGGGGGACAGGGGACCCTGACCCTGACCCGACAGGCCCCGGTGGTGGAAACCCGGACCCGGCAGACCCCGGTGAAGACGGCCCGGACCCTGATGAGCCGCAGCCACTGGAAAAGCATCTGGAGTCCATGGGAGTACAGGAACTGCGCAGGTTAGCCCGGAAAACCGGAGGTATTGCCATTAAAGGCAGACAGATATCCAAGGCAAACAAGGAAGTATTAATAACAGAGATACTAAGGGCCAAAAACAAGCAGCAAGGAAATGACCGAAATGAAGTATGACATCCGGGGATTCCCGGTCATTTCCGGAGCCAACAATAGACGGCAAAGGAGGTAAATATCCGCGATGCCCTTTGATTATGACCTGATTTCAATCCAGGAAGCAAGGGATGCTGCCCGCAAGGCCAAGGCGGCACAGCAGGTTTTTGCCGAGTTTCCCCAGGAAAAGATCGACCTGATCATAAAAGCCATGGCTGAGGCAGGTAAAGCAAATGCTGAATGGCTTGCCAAAATGGCAGTAGAAGAGACGAAATTCGGCGTCTTTGAGGATAAGGTAACCAAAAATAACTTTGCTTCCACAGGAGTTTATAACTACATTAAGGACATGAAGACCGTAGGTGTTATCAAAGAGGATAATGAGAACAAGATACTGGAAGTGGCTGCACCGGTAGGTGTAATCATGGGAATAGTCCCATCCACAAACCCAACTTCCACCGTCATCTACAAGGCCCTCATTTCCCTGAAGTCCGGTAATGCCATAGTCTTTTCACCCCATCCCAGCGCTTCCCGGTGTACTTTTGCCGCAGCCCAGGTAATGCACGAGGCAGCCGTAAAAGCAGGGGCGCCGGACGGCATCGTGGGGTGCCTGTCCAAAACAACAATGGCAGCCACAGAAGAACTGATGCACCATGACGATACAGCTGTAATCCTGGCCACCGGCGGTTCAGCCATGGTCAAGGCAGCATACAGCGCCGGAAAACCGGCTTATGGAGTGGGCCCGGGGAATGTCCCGGTATTCATTGAGCGTACTGCAGATATCAGGCAGGCAGTGGCAGATGTAATCGGGAGCAAGACCTTTGACAATGGCACCATCTGTGCATCAGAGCAGGCAGTGATTGCCGATGAGCCCATTAAAGACCAGGTGATTGCCGAGATGGAAGCCCAGGGAGCCTATTTCCTGAACCAGGAAGAAGTTAAACTGGTGACCCGGGCAGTGATGACTCCCAGGGGAGGGATGAACCCCGCCCTGGTTGGCAAAAATGCCAAAGTGGTCGCCGAAAAGGCCGGGATTAAGGTCCCGGAAGGGACCCGTGTGCTGGTGGCACCTTTGGAAGGCTATGGTCCCAATTACCCCCTGTCTTATGAGAAACTGACCACAGTATTGGGGTTTTATACGGCAAAGGATTGGCATGAAGCCTGTCTCCTGAGTATTGAACTCCTCAAACTGGGCGGTATTGGCCACAGTTTTGTGATTCACACCCAGGATGAACAGGTAGCCAGGGAATTCATCAAGAAACCTGTATTCCGCATCCTGGTGAACACCCCGTCATCCCTGGGAGCAATAGGGTATACCACCGGTCTTGCCCCTTCACTTACCCTTGGGTGCGGGACATGGGGCGGCAGCAGCACCTCAGATAACGTTACCCCGCTGCACCTGATTAATATCAAGAGACAGGCTTATGGACTGAAACAGGCTTACGGACAAAAACAGGCCCTGGGCGCCCTGGCAGGGCTGCCGGAGACCGGCAGGCTGAGTTCTGAAGACATAGCAGAGGTTGTCAGGGCTGTCCTGGCCAAGATTTCGTAAAAATGAACAGCCGGTCAAAGGCAGGTGAAACGGTTGAATAAGGAACAACTGGTAGAACTGGTGACAGAAGAAGTATTACGCCAGCTTCAGAAAACAGCAGAAATGCCGGATGTGGCTAACACAGGGAAAATACCTCTGGGGATTTCCAACCGCCATATCCATATCTCCGCTGATGATCTAAACACCCTCTTCGGCCAGGGACAACAGCTTACCGTGATGAGAGACCTGTCCCAGCCGGGACAGTTTGTCAGTGAACAAACGGTAACCCTGGTCGGCCCCAAAGGAGTAATAGAGAAGGTAAGGGTTTTAGGCCCGGTACGCAACAGAACCCAGGTGGAAATCTCAGTTTCCGACTGTTTTAAACTGGGCATCCAGGCTCCCATCAGGGATTCGGGTGACCTGGCAGGTTCCGCACCGGTCACCCTGGTAGGCCCGGTTGGCTCAGTTACCCTGCCGGAAGGCTGCATTATTGCAGCCAGGCACATTCACATGCATCCCCGTGATGCTGAACGGTTTGGGGTACGGGACGGGGATCGGGTAAATGTCAAATCATCAGGACCACGGGGGATAGTATTTACTGAAGTTCTGGTCCGGGTGCATGAAAACTACCGTCTCGAAATGCATCTCGATATTGATGAGGCCAATGCAGCATCACTGACCAATGGTGACAGGCTGGAGATAATATGAAAGCAACGGAAGGTTCCACATGGCTGTCGACTGTGTGGGACCTTTATTCGTAGGCTCACGGAAATGACCCGGGGTGAATATGGTGAGCTGTTGTACCGATTTTCCGGCTTGCAGCAAGACTCATTACGGCGGCCTGCCAGGAAAATCTTGTACAACAGCTCACCATATAACCGGGTTGTTTCCGGAGCAACGATAAAGGAAAAAATAAAAGTACAGTATGAGGGAATGAGGGGATTGTGATAATGAAGGTATTGGTAATCAATTCAGGGAGTTCATCAATCAAATACCAGTTGTTTGATATGCCGGAGAACAAAGTGCTGGCTAAAGGTATTGCTGAAAGGATCGGGATACGGGGTTCATGCCTTACACATTACCCTGACCAAAAACCGGCGTACCGCAATGAAGAGGATATTACCGACCATGGAGTTGCCATTAGTTTAATCTTTGCTGCTTTAATCCACCCGGACCATGGGGTCGTCAGGGATGTCCGGGAGATTGATGCTATTGGCCACCGGGTGGTTCACGGCGGGGAAATATTTAACCAGCCGGTATTGGTTGACAGCACTGTAAAGGAAAATATCAGGCGCCTGAGTGGACTGGCCCCCCTGCACAACCCGGCCAACCTGCTGGGGATAGAGGCCTGTGAACAGATAATCCCGGGAATCAGGCAGGCGGCTGTTTTTGATACGGCATTTCACCATACGATACCACCACAGGCATTTATGTATGGAATACCTTACTGGTATTATGAAGAATACGGGATCCGCAAGTACGGTTTTCACGGGACATCTCACCAGTATGTGGCCAGGCGGGCTGCCGAGATACTGGGGAAGCAGCCGGCAGAACTTAAGATGATATCCTGTCACCTGGGCAGTGGTTCCAGCATCACTGCCATTCAGAACGGTCAGTCCCTGGATACCAGTATGGGTTTTACCCCCCTGGAAGGCCTGGTGATGGGTACCCGGAGTGGTGACCTGGACCCTGCCATTATTACTTTTCTTATGGAGAAAGAAAAAATGAGTGCAGCGGAAATTAATGACCTTTTGAATAACCGGAGCGGAGTACTCGGAATCTCAGCTTTAAGCAGTGACTTCCGTGACCTGGCCAAAGCAGCAGCGGATGGGAACGACAGGGCCAGGTTGGCTATTGATGTGTTTGTCCACAGGGTCAGGAAATATATCGGGGCATATGCCGCTGAGCTAAACGGGCTTGATGTACTGGTCTTTACCGCCGGGCTGGGGGAGAATTCCCCTGAGATAAGGGCCCAAATCTGCCAGGGGTTTGATTACCTGGAGCTGTGGATTGACCCTGAGAAAAACAACATCAGGGGCAAGGAGGCTGATATATCGGCACAGGGCTCAAAGCCCCGTATCCTGGTCATTCCCACCAATGAGGAACTGATGATTGCATCTGAGACGCTGCAGGTGGCAGGAAATTAACCACTATATGCTTGGCAGGAAGAAAATCATCTGGTATAGTTATAGAACAAGAGACTACCTGGCAGCACATTAAAAGCAGGATGCCGTGTTTACCGGCGGGAGGCGGCTATGGACCAAAGCAAGGAATATTACCTGTCATCAGTAAAGTTATTATGTGAACTAAATGCTCAGGAAATAAAGGAGCTGGCGGAAAATTTTCAGTGGGAGTCATATGAGCCCGGTGAAGATATTATTGAGTTCGGCCAGACCAGGCATTTCTTTTATGTGGTTGCAGAGGGAAGTGTCGATTACCTGATGCCCCGGAAAGGGAAGGGGTTTGTCCTGGTAGGTTCTCTTGCTGAGGGCGATGTTTTTGGTGAGATATCCCTCTTTACCGGAGAACCGGCCCCATACCTGGTCCGGGCCACTTCAGAATGCCGGCTGCTGGTTCTGGATGCCCGGCATTTTGCTTTTATGCTGGTGCGTTGGCCGATACTATACCACAAGTTTTTAGAGAAGTTATCCAACCGTTTAAACCGGGCACATTCAGATTTACTGGAAGCTGAACACAAAGAGTTTCTCCGTTCCGGACTGCAGTTGAACCAGTTTGAACACAAGTTTTACGGACTGTGGGGCAGCCCGCGGACAACGCGTGAAATAGAAAACAGAATAAATGAGTTAAGTTTAAATAAAGGGCACCTGCTGTTGATAGGGGAACGGGGCACGGGCAGGCAGATGTTTGCCTGGCACCTGCATAACCGCCAGTTCAATGAAGATGCCCCCTTCATCGTTGTTGATGCACGCCAGTTTGACCGGCAGTGGGGTGACCTGATGTTTGAGACCCATGGTCATGAAGACGGCCAGGCTGGATTCAAGGGCAGCGGATTGCTTGACCTGGCTGAGGGGGGCACTTTATTCATCCGGGATATTAACATGATCTCACCCAGGGCTCAGATGCGGCTGGCAGAAGCTATGGAAGCCGGAGAGGTGAACTGCCGGATTATCGGTAACCTTATTGATGAACCCCGGCGGCTGAGTCAGCGCTTAATATCCAAGTTACTGGAACAATTCACCCATACATATGTCCTTACACCATTGCGAACCAGGAAAAGAGATATTCCCTTTATCGCTGCGGGCATTCTGGAGAAAATGGCCGGGCAGCATAACCGCAAAACTCCGGTTCTCAGCCCGGAAGCAGTTAAATTGCTGCTCTCCCACGATTACCGCCAACGCAATGTGACAGAACTGATTCAGATTATTGAAAGGGCTTTTTTCCTGGCGGAGGATGATAATATCAGCCTGGAACACGTGCTTATCGGGCCTGCTGCTGAAGAGACAGGGTGGAGCATTGACCTGATGAAATGGCCCTGGGTGGCATGGATGGTGCGCCGGGGGATATTCCCCGGCTGGGTGCAGTATGCAGCTACGGGCTTCTTTATCTTTATGGTTGCCCTGCTTTTGGCAGCACCGGATGTAAGGGTGACCGGCCTGATGTTTGTGCTGATCTGGGGGTTTTGGTGGCCGGCCCTGACAATTATTTCTCCCGCCCTTGGCCGGGTGTGGTGCAGTATTTGCCCCTTTTCCTGTATCATGGAATGGATTCAGAAATTGGTTCATATGAACAGACCGGCACCTGATTTTTTGAGAAGGTATGATTACCTGCTAATTACCATTGGCTTTCTCATGATTTTTTGGGTGGAAGCCATTACCGGTATGCGCAGCAGTCTTTTCTATACGGCTCTTTGGCTGCTGGTTGTCACCGCGGCAGCAAGTGTTACCGGTATACTGTACAGCCGCCATACCTGGTGTCGCCACCTGTGCCCGCTGGGAGGTTTTGTGGGAGTGGCCTCTGTTGGCGGGATGCTGGAAGTTCGCTCAGATACAAATGTCTGTCTGAATAAATGTACAACCTTTGAGTGTTATCACGGCACCCCCGGGGTGTCAGGATGCCCTCTCTCAATGCATGCCCCTTATGTTGACAACAATATTGACTGCAAATTATGCCTCCGCTGTGTCCGTAACTGCCCCAATGATGCTGTTCAGTTCCAGCTGCGGGCGCCGGCCAGGGAGATCTGGCATTTGGTCCGGGTCAACCAGGGCTTTGCCATCTTCATCGGAGTGGCCCTACTGATGCTTATTCCCATTCATTACTTTGAGCCCCTGCGCCAATCCTGGCCCCTGGCCAAATGGCGACTTTGGTTTTCGGCAGCCTTTTGGAGTACAGCCATTGCCGCGGGAATAAGTGTCTGGCTGATTGCCCGGCCTTTCAGAAGCAAACCGGCATCTCTGCGGGTCAAACTGGTATTTGCATTTATCCCCCTGGTGTTGTCAGGATATGTAATGTACCAGCTGCATTTTATCCCCGGTATCAGTAATATCAGTTTCGGGGTACAGTATGCGGCTGCGGGTCTGACCGAATTGCAGCGGTTTGTTCCGGCGCTAAGGGTCGGTCAGATTATCGCAGCTGTGTGGGGGGTGGTAATTTCTTCG
>JAENZJ010000004.1 GCA_016841325.1 Thermincola carboxydiphila | reverse complement strand
TATCGCAGCTGTGTGGGGAGTGGTAATTTCTTCGTTCACGGTAATTATGGTCCTGGTGTCTCATTTCAGGAAAGCGGGCCATACCAAAGCCGGGAATCGATAAAGAGAATTTCTCCTCTTTAAATATTTCTAACGATACCTTCAATAACAGAAGCGACTTCATTCCTGTCAATTATGCTGTTTTGTCTGGTAAAACCCGAATGCATAAAATCGGTAAAGCTTTCCACAATGCCCCTGTTTCTGATGATAATGTTGTCTGTCGTTTTATAACCGGATACTGAAGGTACGATGTAGAGCAGTTCACTGCCTATGGTATAAACGGCAAGATCAGTATTATAAAAGGGGTTTTCCTCTTTCATGAGGTACAGGGTATAGTTTTGCCACTCCTTAACAAAATCCAGGAGTTCTTTCAAAATACTGATCCGTTCACTCTTGCTGGCCTGTATATCTCCATGTATTAACAGCCGCCCGGTGACCGCAAAATTCTTCAGACCTTTGAGAGAAACAATTTCAAGGGCCTTATTTTTTTTCAGTCTTTCTCTGAATGTTTCCACCCTTTTTATAATTGCCTGCGCCTCTTCTTTTGAGAGATACTGCTTTGATGCTTTTTTCCTGATCAGGTCAACAGGTAAGGTATAAAAACTGTTTTCAGGGCTCAATAGTACGGTGTCCGCTTTTATCATCTGTTCATATTCATACATAAAAAGTGACTGTCGTTCATAGTTTTCCAGGTTGAAAAACAGCGGCAGGCAGTCAGCGCAGACCTTATTAAACTCTTCATTTAACAGTGTGATGATCTCCCGGCACCGGGAAGTATAAAGAATGCCGTGTTCGCAGTCCTCCGAAAAAACAAAAGCGGTTTTGGAATCGATGCTGATAAAATTAGGGAAAAAGGTTTCATAGGTTTCGGTTGTAAACTTCTCAGTTGAATAATATGCCCCGTATACACTCTCGAAAAATGACAGGGGGAGCAGATAGTCCAGGATTTTTAAATTGTGCAGCCGGTTTTTTTTCAGTAAATTATCCTTAAAACGAATTATGTGCCTTACAGAGAGAGCCCTTTTGGCAGTAGTTGTTTCATTTAATATTTTGGTAAGGATGCTGATAAAATCCTTAATATCCGGCTGCAAAATCAGGTTGAGTGATGCAGCCTCGGAATCATCATTCTGCCTGACTGAGTCCAGCAATGACAGAACAGTATTCAATACATCTGCTTTACTTCTTACCGGGATAATACCGGTATTTTTATGTTGTGGCCAGCGTTTTTCCAGGGTATATTCATAGGTTAGCCCATCCCGGCAGTTGTCCAGCCTTTTGAGCATATCTGTTATCAGCTTCCTGCCGTATACAATTTCCCAGCCATATTGAGTGCATTCATAACTTTCCTGCAGTTTTTTGTATTCTGATGCCCGTAAATTGAGTCTTTCACATATTTCATTCAGCTGTTCCCGGTTCGGCAGCTGTTCACTGCTTAAGAAACGGTACAGCTGTGAGTAGTTTATGTTTATGGTAGAAGCGAAGCTTTTTTTGTCTATGCCCCTTAAGGTTAACAGTTCATTCAGGTATGCACCGAAGTTTAATATTTCATTCATAGTTAATTTATCCTCCTGCAGCTAGTTTTTGTTAATTATATATCATCCACCGGCAAACGGCAATGTAATTTCACAAAAATTTCGAAATAAAGATGCAAATATTAGCATTGAAACTACGAAAACCATTGAAATATGAGTAAATTTAATATATATTTATTAGTAGGATTTACTAAATGTGGTAGTTAGCCATCGGATAAATAAAAGGGGAGCGGTAGAATGCAGGGTTATAAAAGAATTGCAGGGTTCATTTTTGCTTTGCTGGTTATATTTACAGGTTTGGAGCTTTTGATAAGCAGTGGGGAAACCCATGCCTATGCAGTTGAAAGTGTTCCTCTGGCATTAAAGTATGATGACTTTTCGGCCACCGCAGATACACTTCAGTTTAACGGTGCATCCACCGTCACTTATGAAGAGACTCCTTTTGGCCCTAACCCGGACAGTAGTGTTGTCTGCCTGACATCTGATTACAGCCAGGGGGGAAGTAATTTCACCAAAAGACAGATCCACCTTGGAGATGACATGTCCTTCAGTACATATTTTAAATTTATGATTACAAGCGATTTGTCAGGTGATATTGCGGCGCCGGGTGAAGGTTTTACCTTTACACTCCAGGCTGCCGGCAGTGATGCCCTTGTCAACCACGGTCCCTCTATGGGTACTTTGGGTATCGCACCCAGTGTCAGTATTGAATTTGATACCAGGACCCAGGCTGACCCCAGTGAGAGTGCCCTCCAGCATAGTGCAGTGTTTGTAAACGGAAATTATGATGCACCATCGGCTGTGGCGGATTTACCTTACGAGATAAACAATCTCCAGATTTTTGAGCCCAATTATGTATGGATTGAATATGACGGGACAGCCAAGACCCTGGAAATGCGGATAAGTAATGTTGACAGCAGGCCGCCGGATGCAACCCTGACGGCAGCCAACCTCGATTTGGGAGCGGTTTTTACCACTGCAGGGGGTGATGCCATAAGAGACATCTATGCGGGATTCACTGCCAATACCAGTGCTGATGCCAAAGAGGCACATTATATAATGCAGTGGTATTTCAAAAACGACCCCATACCAATAGATACCTATAATGCAGCCTATATTAACGCATCTTCTGTTTCTCTCGTGTCTGACCCGGCAGCAGGCGGGGCTTTTAGTTCGATAATTGCCGCTGTATATGAAAATGGTTTCGTTACCCCGGTTGCCGGTGTACCTGTCGAATTCTCCACTTCTTTTGGTTCCCTGGACTCTGCTTTAGTAATCACAGATGTATACGGAACGGCACCGGCCGTGCTCAGTTCAGATACCTCCGGTACTGCTGCCGTCAGGGCTGTAGCCAAAGGCGGGGCATTTGACACAACGGAAGTTGTGCTCTATAACCCGGCGGGGGATACATCTGCCGATTATACGTGGCTGACCGGGGACCGGCTGCTTAACGATAACACTGCCCTTGACAATGTGACCGGGGACCTGGATCTTCCCCTGGAAGGCCCCAATGGGAGCGCTATAAGCTGGGAATCCAGCGCTCCTGGCATAGTGGACATAGCAGGGTCAGCGGGAATGGTGACCAGGCCGGGTTATATTGACGGAGACCAGACGGTAACACTTACAGCAACCATAACAAAAGGGGATGTGTCAGTTACAAAGGATTTCTCTGTGACGGTAAAGGCCGCCTACCAGACTGATGAGGAGTCACTGGCCAGGGACATGGAATGGCTTACCGTTTCCCGGACAATTGGTGACAATGTTTCACAGTACGCCGTAGTCAGTTCCCTGTCACTGCCGCTCACGGCTCCTAACGGGTCTTTGATAACATGGGAATCCAGTGTGCCTGAAGTTATCAGCAGCAGTGGTGATGTTATCAGACCGGCACAGGGGGAGGCCCACCAGTCAGTTACCCTGACTGCTGTTTTAACAAAAGGAGACCTTCAGGATACCAGGCAATTTCCTTACACTGTCCTAGCTGAAACGGATGCTGTCCCTCCGGAGATAGTAAGTACCACACCGGAAAATAACAGCATTGATGTTATTTACAGCACCCGTCAGATTACGTTAAATTTCAGTGAAGCCATAGAAAAAGGGGCAGCCTGGGATGGGATAAAAGCCGGATACCTGGAGATGGTGAGGACCGGTACCAATTCTTTGGCCCAGCAGTTTACTGAAGTTGACAGTTTAGTCAGGATTGAAGGCAATAAGATTATTGTTACCCTGACCGGTGATATGAAATCACTTACATACTACAGGCTGTTTGTCCCCGGAAATGCTGTTCAGGACGTGTCCGGGAACAACATGACGGGTGATTTCACCTTAAATTATAAGGTTGAACAAGTGCCTACAGGAACCCTGTATGTCGCCGGTTCCACTCCGGCAGACCGGGAGCTGAACGTTTCTGCCGGAATCACGGAAATATCCATAAATTACAGTGACAGCCTTGAAGGCCTTACCCAGGGTACCACCTTTGAGGATATTTTGCTTTACACAAGCTCCGGTGAAGAGGTTCCCGTCTCCCGCAGCTTAACGGGGAACACGGTAATCCTTACCCTTGGTCCCGGAGCCGGACTTGAGGCTGGACAGGCTTATGAAGTCCGGTTACAGTCAGGGGCGGTACAGGACAGGTTTAAGAGAAAGAGCAGTTCAGATACGATACAATTTAAGACCAGAGCGGAAGAAATTCCCCCCGGAATAAACAGTATATACCCCGCTGACAATGCAAACGGCATCAATATTTACCAGTCTGTTGACATCCGCTTTTCCGAGCAGGTAAAAGCTGACTGCAGCCTGATAGCCCTCTTTGACGACAAAGGGGTCGGAGTCCCGGCCAGGGTATTTGTACAAAGGGATAGAAAGGGTATTACTATAGACCCGGTAAAGGCATTGCTCCCGGCAGCCGAATACACGGTTTCGGTGCCCGGGAACTCTGTCTGGGATTTGTCGGACAACCCTCTGGCCGCATTTGAAGTGAATTTTACCACCGGCTCAAACTTATTGGAAATGGACATTGGCAATATATCGCCAATGGAATATGATGTCAGCCTGGATACGCCAGTAGAGATAGGGTTTTCCTCACCGGTGACCCGGGGATCGGGATTCGGTGACATAGAAATATCTGATTCTGAGGGTAACCTGATTGCCTTCCGGGCAACCGAGGCAGATGATAAAGCGGTCCTTGATTTGGGGGAGAAGCTCGAGCCTGCGGAGACATATACCGTAGAAATACCGCGCGGGGCATATCAGGATTTGAGCAATAATACCAATGATGCCCTGGAAATAAAGTTTGTCACCGCACCACCCCTTGAAATAAAGGAAACGGGATTCATAGTAAACCCTGCGGCTTATTGTGTTGTGGATACCCCGGTAACCTTGAGTATAGAGGGGATTGAAAGTTCATTTAAAAGAGCAGGGCGTGCCCTTACCGCTTTTGAGTGGACCTTTAGTGATGGCAGTAAACAGGCCGGACAATTAGTGGAGTATACGTTCACAGAAACCGGGATCCAATCGGTAATCCTTGACGTGACCGATAACAAAGGGGTCACCTATCAATATACATCGAGCCTGCCTATAGTAGAAGCAGGACCTGTTGCTGTTTCCATTTCACCTGAGGGGCACAGGCATGTCATCAAAAGTGCTGACAGGGCAGAAAACATTATAACTTATACCATACAAGTGCCTCGGGAAGCGGTCCCTGTGGTGGGAAGCATGAAGGTATCCCTTTACCAAGTATGGGCAGAGCGTTTCGGCGGTGACAGGTGGCTTCTGAAAACCTTTGCTGACATCAAGGTCCCAGAAACCGGGAGAATTGATTTTGATTTAAACTATCATGACCTGAGAGACGTGGGCGACATTTATACTTATGAAGTGGTCTTTCAATATGATGAGTGGGGAGAGACCAAAACAATCCGCCGGTCGTTCAGGATTGACAATTATTACAGTGCTAACCTGAGGGTAGCTCTGTATGACCCTCAGGAAGGGTATGTTCACAAGTGGCGCCCCCTTGCCTTTAAAGTAGACGGGGATACCATGGAAGTTGATGCGCCCGTAAGGTTTAACCCGGATGTAGTCGGATACAAGATTTACGGAGGACTTTCTGCTGATACATATAAAGTACAGGTGAATTTACCCAACTACTACCCTGCTGAAGAAAATATATCCCTTTCGGACGGACCAGGTGACTTTACGGTTATAAAATTAGAACCCCTAAAGGATGCGGACAGGCCAAGACTGCGCTACATCAAGTCCCAGTATACAGATTCCAGCAAACCTGATACTGCGATTTTTGTCCACAGCATGCCTTATAACATAAACCTAAACTTTACGGTTGCAGGAGACTGGAACGGTTTTGAACCCGGTTACCTGGAATTACAAACCACCTCAGGGAAGAAAATTACTTCTGTTGATATGAAGGGAACCAGTGCCGGTTTAACTGTAAAATATTTTCTGTGGTATCTCGATCCGGGGGATGGCATCAAAGCACGCATGGTTTCCAAAGATGGCACCAATTCCCCCTGGGTGGATGCCAAACTGCTGGCAGTTGACAATCCTGAAGGAGTGTACACCTCTTTCACCGGCAGTGGTTATTGGGCAAATGAGGGACTCTTGGTTGATGAGCTTCTCTCAGAAAATATTCCGGTTCTGACAGGCATCCCTCTTTTGGAAAACACCAATAACTTCGGACTCTTTGCGCGTTGGCTGGATGTATCGGGCAGCCGAGGTCTTTATGATGACACCTACGTATTTAGCGGAGGAACGGACATCAACCTGAAGTCAGCAGGTTTTATAACAGGTGGGTCGTTTGCCGGGGCAGTGGGATATACATACAATCCTGATTCCAACACATGGGAAGTTGCGCAGGGGGAAGTTAAAATAATAGTCAGCGGGGAACGTGAGTGGAGAAAGGATTATGCTATTCCGGGCATTGACAAGGTTCCGGGACTTAACAAGCTTGACATCGGCGGATATGCAAAACTGATTATGCAGGCAGATGCAGGCGGGACCTTTATAATTGTATTCGAGCCTGATGGAGAGGAATACAAGGGGATTCTCTACTTTGCACCGGATGTGGAAGTTGTCGTCGGGGCCGGAAATGACGCGGTAAATGTTGAGGGCTACGGCGGCGGAAAAATTGAGGCCCAGGTCCATATCCCCACCGGATATGTCCAGGTGGACCCCTCGGTACGCGCCGGGATAAGGGTCAAGTTCCTCCTTTGGGAAGGGAATATTTACTCTGTTGAAGCAAAGACTTCATGGAATAACGGTAAGGAAAAAGTCCCTGTTTACTTGGGTTATGCAGTATCTGAGCCGATTATGGAAGCAATAGATGCAGGAGATTTAAAGCTTAAACCGATGTCCCGGGATTACCTGGACAGGCCTTCAGAGTGGGTGGCCGGTGACCGTAATGAACCTCAGGTGACGGTCAAGACAGCAGATGCAGTATCCCTGCTTTCCCTCGCGGAGCCGGGTACAGTAAAATACAATATTTACCCGGATGCAGAAGTACAGCTGGTACAAAACGGTGATGAACTGTGGCTGATATGGACTGATGATAATCCGGAACGCTCCGCCATGAACCGTACCCAGGTTATGTACTCCGTAGAAAAAGACGGCAGCTGGTCAGAACCCAAATGGCTGGGTGAGGACGGGACCGCTGATTTCAGCCCCGTATCGGCGGCTGCCGGAGACGGAGTCCTGATGGCCTGGCAGGATGTCAAAGCTGTCATGCCTGACGGTGCAGAGCTGGATACATTTATCAGAAATATGGAAATCAGTGTTAGCGGGGATGTCTGTACAGAAGGGAATAGTGTGCAGACAGTAACCCTGACAGATGATGCCCTGTATGACCATTCACCCACCCTTGCCGCAGACGGTGACAAAGCACTTCTGGTCTGGACCAAATCCGACCCTGACGGGGCGGAAAACAGTGACAGCCTGGTTTCCTCCGGCTGGGACGGCAGTGCCTGGAGTGAGCCCGAGGAAATTGCCGGGACTCTTCCGGAAGTGATGAATTCCAGCCTCACTATAAACGGTGATGAGGGACTGCTTCTTTATACCCTCAATATGGCTGAAGCCGATGCGGCAGAGCAGGACCGGACAGTATATGCCAGGGTTTACGATGGGAATTCATGGGGAGATGTGGTACAGATTAGTACCGGCGGCAGCAGTGTGAATGGCGGTGAGGAGTCTGCAGCCGCCAACCCCAGGGCTGTTTATGTAAATGGAGCCTGGTTCATCACTTGGTATCAAAATGGAAGTATCATGTATAAGGAAGGAATGGACGGAGCAGCACAGACCGCGGAATTATTGTCTCACGTACAGCCTGACTATAAAATCACCTTAAATGAGGGGGAAAATCCACAGATAGCCCTGGTCTACCAACGCACCGGTGCAGGCAGTGAGCAGAACCTTAGCGCATCCTTCTATGATACTGCAAAGGGAATCTGGAGTGGTGAAGTGCCATTAACGGAGGGAGACGGATTCATCCGGTCCTTCACTCCGCTGTTTACAGAGGACGGCAAGCTAAAGGCTGCATATACCCAGGCGGAAGTGATTACTGAAGTCATCAACGGTATTGACTACAAAAGGCCGGGTGATAAAGTGGATTTAGGCTTATTAGCCTATACTCCGGTACATGACCTGGCACTGGATGAACAGGGTTCCGATGAAGAGGCTATTGAGCTGTTCCCTGAAAACCCGGTGCCCGGCACAGTGGAGATGGTGACAGTTACGGTCAGAAACAACGGGGATTTTGCCGAAAACGCTGTGGTTTATCTTTACGATGGAGACCCGGAGCTGGGCGGCATAAAAATCGGTGAGGCCGTTAGTTCAGAGCCTGTCCCGGCCCGCTCTTCAGCCCAGGTAGAGGCAGAGTGGTTTGTGGACCCGGCTGAGAGGGATAAATATGATATTTACGCAGTTGCAGACCCTGATGATGCCGTGTCTGAATCTGACGAAACAAATAATATCGCAAGTCGTGAGATTATAGCTGCCGATATTGAGGTTACCGGTATTGAATATGAGAAACTGGCCCGGGATGATTACCTGGTGACGGCAAAGGTTACCAATACCGGCGGCAGGTCTTTTTCAGGCATTGAAGTATACCTTGATTCCCACCAAAGTACAGAGCCGCTGCAAACCGCGAGTCTGGAAGAGCTTAAACCGGGACAGGAGGCAAATGTGTCTTTCGCATTATCCTTAGCCGGTCTGGCAACTGATGAAAACGGAAGGATCGGCATGTCGGTTACTGCCCTGCCTTCTGATGGAACAGCTGAATCTGATACAGATAACAATACATATAAGTTTTCACTAAGGCCTGCCCCCATTATGGCGGACAGTATGGACCCCGGACCGGGTGAAACCGGGGTGGGGATACAAAAGACGCTGACCCTCAATTTTAATATGGAGGTGGCAGCGGGGGAGCAGTTTGACGGGATTATATTGGAAGACGATAATATGAACACTGTGGCTGTTGAAAAAACCCTTGAAGGCAATAAACTGACGGTGACACCCCAAAGTTCCATGCTATATAACACTCGTTACACGCTGACAATACCGGCCCAGGCTCTGGCCAACTCCTATGGGCATACTATGGACAGTCCGTACCAGTTGAGCTTTGAGACCACCACAAGCAGCCCGGAGGCAGTTTTTGCCTATCCCGGAGATGGTATGGAAAATACACCTTCAGACACAGATATTAAAATCAGGTTTTAACCAGAGTGTTTCCAAAGAGGTTAACTTCAGCGGAATAGGGCTGTACGGACCGGATTCTGCAGAATTGGCTGCTTCGGTATCCCTTGAGGGAGAATGGCTGTATATCGACCCGGCAGGGCGCATTGAGGAAGGCAAGGCATACACGGTCCTGGTACCTGCAGGAGCGGTCAAAAATGACAGGGGCCAAATACTGCAGGATGATTATTCACTTGAGTTTTACACCGGGCAGAGAATTGATGGGAGCTCGGGTTCTCATGACAACGATTCTTCCGATTACAGTATTACCCGGCAGACTTCGGCAGACGGGAGCAGTACGGCTACTGTCTATGTTGATGCACAGTCCGTATTACGGCTGGGATATGCCGGTGATGCTGTAACCGTAGATGTGGCTGCTGAAGTAAAAAACGATGAAACCATAAAGATAAGCCTGGATGCAGAAGCGGTGAAACAGCTTGCAGCCCTTGGGAAGGACCTGCAGATTGTGACCGGTAAGGGTGATGTCAGGCTGCCCCAGGCCCTGATTGAAGCCATAGCTAAGAAGGGAGAAAACTCCGTAGACACTTCCGGGGGAACCCCTATGGTGATCACAATTGCCATGAGGGAGGAAGCAGAAACCGGCAATAACAGGGTCTCCGACATACTGGATATCTCCATTACTGCTGGAGATGAGCCGGTGCGGGAAATTAATGATGTCGTGGTTGTGACCATTCCCCTAGATATGGCTGCAGTGGGCAATCCCAAAAGGGTTATTGCCTGTGCCTATGACGAAGAGTCCGGCAGCTGGCATCCGATGGGCGGGGTAGCAGACAGTGCGGACGGTACTCTCACCTTTAAGACACTGCATTTTTCCACCTTTGCCGCCTTTGAAAATGTTGTAAGCTTTGGTGATGTAACCAGTGACTGGGCCAGGGAAGCAGTGGAAACCCTGGCATCCCGCCGCCTGATAAACGGTAAGACAGAGATGGCCTTTGCCCCGGAAGACAGCATTACCAGGGCAGAATTCACTGCAATTATGGTACGGTCCCTGTATACTGAGCTTTCGGACAGCAGGGGCACTTTCAGGGATGTCCCGGAAGACGCCTGGTTCAGCGGCGCTGTGGAAACGGCATATGCCCTGGAGCTTATCGAGGGTACCGGAGAGGCGGAGTTTGAGCCCAATGCCCGGATAAGCAGGGAGCAGATGGCAGCAATAGCGTACAGGTTCTACTGCTATAAAACCGGACGGGAGCCTGCAGACAGTGATGATCCAGAGCCTGTGGACAGCAGTGCTAATGTATTTGCAGACAGCATTGCCAGTACATATAAAGACAGCCGGGATATTGCCTCCTGGGCGGAAGAGGCCGTTGATTTCGCTGCCGGTGCCGGGGTAATGACCGGCAGTGACGGTAGGTTCTATCCCGGGCGCAGTGCCACCAGGCAGGAGGCAGCGGTTGTCCTCTACAGGCTTTTGGAGTATATGGGAGAATTGTAATAAGACTGAATAAAATCCCAGGGTCTGACTAAAGGCAGGCCTTGGGATTTTTTATTCTTCCCGCCTGGATAGCACAGAAACTGGGGCAAGGATAGCACAGGATGCCAGAAGTTTTCAAGCCAGTAATTAACAATATAATAGTAAAACCGTAACGAAAACGGGGAGGGCGTAAAAACCCTCTCCGACTTTTTATTTTATGTTACAATTCGGCATTACGGTCTAAAAGTTGGTTCTTCGTGAAGGTATCCTTTTTGTTTCCCGTATTCCATATACTTGTCATATAAATCCATTTCAACATTCAAGAATTTTCTAAAAGGTTCTCTAAGGGCAGAATTCTTAGCAATACTAAAGTGATTAGTATGCATATGTAAAGCCCTGTTCATTCCATTTTAATTGTCCGGTATATTGCTCTATCAGTTAATGCGTTTAAATCAATAATTACATTTGCCTGTTCGGGAGGTTTTGGAGGCATAGGTATACTAAACGTCTTCATTAGACCTTCAAGTGCTTTAATCTGGGAATTTAGAACGTCTAAACCTTCCCTGATAACCATTTTTAAATCTTCGTCCCTAACAGCAGTAAGAAGCGTATTAGTAAGATTTAAAGCGTCGTATCTATCGACTAATGTTCCCCAAAGTGCGTCAGCTTCGGCAATAGAAATGGTTTTTTGTTTTTCCTTGGAACTCTTGCCAAGGCTTCCGAGTTGTTCGGTAATACTGGTTATTTTCATTTTGATTTTTCCCCTTGTAAGTAAGATAAGTATTAATGATATATTAGTATTTGGAAAACCTTAAATATTTATGAGGGGGGAACAAAAACGCGGAGAGGGCAAAAACCTTCTCCGCTGATTTCTGTTTTACTAATTTAGAGGTCGCGAAATGCGACGTCATTAATTGGACTAAATATTTACTATTCTAGCTCTCCCTTTATTTTTAGCCCTAACAAGGCCGTTTAATGGGCTGGCAGTGCGGTGGGTATTTTGCAAGTCTTCGCCAGTTAAATTTACGTAACGCCGAGTCATTGACATACAGCTATGTCCCAGCTTTTTACCAAAAGCGTGACCTCCATTACGTAGATAAAGTAAGGCGAACGAATGACGGTGGCTGGCTTAATATCGTCAGCCATATGCTGCATTATGGAAGTTTTAAGTGAGGGTGTATCCCAGCAGTCAGGGAACCGTTTAAAAAACAGGTTTACAGCGTCTTTGCAGCCGTTTAATGCAACCTTACTTAACCCTTGTGCCTGTTTCCAAAAAAAGAACCCTTGAAACGCTTCTTCCCAAGTTACAGACCACAGCCTTATTGTATTGTATCAAACGTTATTTTTTTCAAAATTTAGAGGTTTTAAGTCAAATTATTTAACAATTAATGTTTGTTTTGTGGAGGATTTTGGAAAGTATTATAGAAATTATCATTAAGGTCTTTTCGGGGGGTTATCGTTATGATTGAATTCAATTTAAAAAATATGATTTTATCAAAGATTGCTTCAGAAATAAGGTATGAAAAGAACATTTTGTTTTTTGACCTGAAGAAGTTGCATGCTGTCGGAACTAAATTTAAAGATAATTTACCTCAAGTTGATTTTGACCAAAATAATAAACAATTTGTATTAGTGAATCCTACAAAAAAAATTATAGGAAGTATAACACCCGAAAGAGCTGCAATTCAGATTGACAATTTGTCCGAGTTTTCAAAGTTTAAGAGTTTAGCCAATAGCTTCTACAATGAAGTCACATTTAATTTAGAAATTGATGAAATTAATAGAATAGGTACAAGATTCTTTATGGACTTTCTTTTTGAAAATATTGACGAAGCAGTTAGTGAACTTACTCAACGTTTTTTTCCACCTAGTAATTGGGAAATAATAGGTAACCCTCCGAATAGTTACAACTTTCGCTTAGAGTTTTTTGGTGAAACAATGATTAAATTAAGCTTAGGAACTGTAGAAGAAACTATTGTAGAAATACAAAATAATGTTCAAGTGAAAAATGAGAATCATAAGATGATCCGAATTGACTGCGACATAATTTCCAACAAGGTAAAGCCTGCCGGTATTAATGGTTACTTAAATTCCACAATGAACATAATTGAAAAGAGGATATTCCCTTTTTTAAATTCTTTTAAAGGAGAATAGTTTCACTGTGGCACAAATTATTGACTTATTGATGAAAAAAAAAGAACATATACAGGTTCCTTCAACATATGATGTATCACAATATATTGGTAGTGACGACTCATCTGTTATCAGGATTTCTGATGATTTTATTACTAGTGTCTCTTCCGACAATTCGGAAAAACTATCTACTCCTGTAATAAGCTCCGATGTTTACGAAAAACTTTTTAAAAAAATTATGAACAATGATTACAACAATTTCGAATTTACTGGAAATACTTACCACGACATTATTAATTTAAAAATTATTGAGCTATCAGATGCTAATAAAGAGTTATCGAGCGAAAATTTGCAGCTGAAAAATGATAATTCTATTTTGATTGATAAACTAATCAAATATCAGGAAGAAGAAAGGGTGTTAACGGAAGCTATGCAAAAGCATAAATGTTTCGTTATACCTAAATTATATATTGGAATGTTGATAAGTTCAGCTATAGCATTGTCTATATCAGCTGTTTCTTTGTTTCAGTTGGCTTTAACACGTACTTATTTGATTAATCCTTATTTTTCAATTGCCCTATTGTTGATGGGATTAGGTTGGGGACTATCTACACTAATCAATATAAAAAAAATGGGAGATTTTAATTAATGGAAGCTCTTATTAATTTCCTTACAGAATTTTTAAAAAAAGAGACAAGCTCCTTACAAGGTCTGATTAATTTTGTTTGCGGAGTCGCGTTTGTGATATTGATTGTTATGGGTTTTGCGAAATCAGATTCAACTCTTGGCACAGCTATTTTAAAATTGGAACCCCACATTGCTGTTGGTTTTAGCGTCTTTTTTTGGCTAATGTCAATCTTGTTTATAGGGGTATATTTTTATTATTGCTATAAAGGACTTTTAATATATGAAGACTTGACTAAGAATAAAAGTAATAACCAGAATATATGACTATTTTTTAGATTAGCAAAAGATTAGCATATAACTCCATGCTAGTTTTTCATACAAAAAAGCCACAAGCATAATCGCTTGTGGCTTTAATATTTATCGCATTTGGTGCCGAAGGAGGGACTCGAACCCTCATGGTTTCCCGCACGATTTTGAGTCGTGTGCGTCTGCCAATTCCGCCACTTCGGCACGAAAAAGGACATAATCAGAGTTGCATAAATTATTCTACCAAACATATGCCACCCTGTCAAATGGAACTTTCCCCTTCCAGTGTTAAGAAGAAAATTATAAAAATGTTAAATATTGACAGAAAACAAAAAGTGTAATAAAATGTTTATCAGTGGAAATATTCAGAAAAATCAAACGGGCATAAAAGCCCCAGGAGGCCCGGGCTCTGAAAGGCTTTTTTATTATACTTATTCATAAAAGCATTTGTTAAAAACTGAATAAGGTGGTGTTTGTGTGTATAGAATGGGGAGACTAATGCCAAAGATTGTCCTGGCCTTACTGATTCTGGCTTTAATGGTTGCTGCCGGATGTGGTACACAACAGACAGTTACAGACACTCATTCCGGAACCGGTGATGCTGCCGCCGAAACCAAACCAACAGCAGTGGGTAACATTAAACCTAATGTGGCTACCAGTTTCAATAAGGAAGTGGATACACCGCAGATCAGTGCCACTACCTTTGTGGACCCAATGGCTTCCGTAATCGGAAATGTCCAGCTTGGTGACAATGTGTATGTTGCTCCGATGGCATCAGTACGCGGTGATGAGGGACAGCCGATTTTTGTCGGCAGTAATTCCAACATTCAGGATGGGGTAGTGCTTCATGCTCTGGAAACAGAAGAAAACGGGGAACCTGTGGAAAACAACCTGTACGAAGTTAACGGACAGAAATATGCCGTTTATGTAGGCAGCCACGTTTCCCTGGCTCACCAGTCCCAGGTCCACGGTCCTGCGGTTGTTGGTGACAATACTTTTATTGGCATGCAGGCATTAGTATTTAAGGCCAAGGTGGGCAGCAACTGTGTTGTTGAACCAGGCGCCAGGCTGCTCAATGGTGTTGTGGTAGCTGATGGAAGGTATGTTCCGGCAGGTATGGTTGTTACTGCCCAAGAACAGGCTGACAAGCTGCCAGTTATTGATGACAGTTATGCCATGAAGGACCTTAACAAGGGTGTCCTTCATGTAAATGAAGGGTTGGCTGCTGGCTACCTTGGAAATCCGGCTGAATCGCACTAAAATTTAAAAATTAAATACTTGAAAAATACTTTGACTCCGGTTGGGATGACTGTCCTGACCGGAGTCTATTTTGTTTTCCACCCTTTGCCTCTTAATATTGCAGGTATTTGCCTGACCGATGATGAATAATTGTAACTACTTAAGTTATAAAGGAACCTTTATGAATTAAGTTTCGTCAATAGATTAGAACCTTCGGAATAGGAGGGGATGACCGGGTGAACATAAGCGATGATGCGCTTATAGAAAAAATAAAGCAAGGCGACCTTGATGCTTTTGAACAACTTATTTCAAATTATGAAACAAAGGTGTATACCATAGCATATCGTTATTTCGGAAACTATAATGATGCAAGCGACCTGGCCCAGGAGGCACTTATCAGAGTATACCGGTCTATCAACAGTTTTCGGGGAGAGAGTTCCTTCTCTACCTGGTTGTACAGGGTGGTGACAAATGTGTGTAAGGATGAATTGCGTCGCCGGGCAAGACATACAACGGTATCTATGGATGAGATGATCGAAAATGGCAGGTCCCCTGCAGTTGAAAACAAGTGCAGGCCTATTGAGGAAATGATTATCCGAAAAGAGCTGCAGGATGAGGTCCAGGAAGTGCTTAACTCTTTATCGGAAGATTACCGGACTATAGTGATTATGAGGGATATCCAGGGTTATTCATATGAAGAGATATCTTATTTCCTGGAATGCTCACTGGGGACTGTTAAGTCAAGGCTGAACAGGGCCCGTAACGCATTGAAGGAACGGCTGCTGGAACGCAGGGATTTATTTACGGGAACTCATGTGGAGGCTAATTGAGAGGGGGTAGGGAGATGCAGTGCAGTGAAACAAGAGAATTATTATCGGCATACATTGATGGTGTCCTGGACACTAATGAGAATTCCGCAGTTAGAGAACACCTAAGGATCTGCAGCGAGTGCTCCCGGAATCTGGCTGACCTGCAGGAGACCATCAGGCTGCTCCGTTCCCTTGGCGAGGTAACTCCACCGGAAAGTTTCCGCCAGGAATTAAGGGCCAGGCTGGAGAGAGAGCCGCTGCCTGCCGGCAGGATCAAAAACCTCATTTGGACACAAAAGGCACGCTACTGGCTCTCGGGACCGGGTAAATACCTGGCAGCTTCAGTTGTTATTATCGGCCTGGGAGTGAGTACGGGGCTGTATAACCTCCTTCAGTCCGGGCTGTTTCCCCAGAGTGCATCCTATGATATGGCTCTGGAACAAAAGGCCGGAGACCGGGTAGCCCTGGAATCTGCCCCCGAAAAGAGTAAGGCAGACAGTATGACTGATATGCAGCTTAATGATCAGGATGCGGGCAGTACAAAGGCTTCCGCCACTGACCCGGTTAAAGATACAGCCGGTAAACAGAAAATTACTTCAGATGAATCAGATATGCTGCATCAGCCTGATGGGAACAGGCTGCCGGAACAGAATGAGATGTTCATTGCAGGAGCGCCTGCTGATGAAGCACTCAGAAAGGCCCTGGCGCCTGAGGGAAAAGGCGGGGGGGCTGTTGAACCTGCAGCTGACCAACCTGCCGGGAATTCTGACAATTACTCCCTGGCTAATCCGGAAGGTGTCAATCCAGGAATTGTAGATTCGGGGACAACTAATTCAGGAACAATTGGTTCAGGGACAACTGGTTCGGGGACCGCAGAGTCAGGGGCCGTAAGTCAGGAGGCTACCGGTTCAGACCCGGCTGCTTCGGTGAGCAGCGCTCCGGAAGACAGTTCCGGAGCCGGCAGTACCAGTCCGGTACAGCCCTTTGTGGAGAGTTCGGGTGAAATGGTTACAGCCATGAGGGTTCCGGAATCCGAAACCACGGCGTTGGAGGCATATCCCAAAGCGCCGGAAAAAAGGGCCGGAAATCAGGCAACAAATCCTGATTCAGATACGGGTGTAAGTAATGAAAGTGAAAATCCAGCCGGTGAAGAAGCATTGTTAAATCAGCAAAGACTGATATCGCAAAGTACTCGGACAGAGCCGGCCGGTGAAACCGGGGAGATTTCCATCGCAGCTGATGTTTCGGGTGCTGCGGCTCCGGGCAGCAATGTAAAGGACAGAGACCAGGAGGCGGCTAAAGATGGTTTTCTCAGTATCGAAGTCAGCGATTATGATGATTTCGACTCAAAGCTGACAGTTCTGGTAGACCGGTTCAATGGCATTGTGGAGAGTACTGCCAGCACCGCCGGGAAATCGGTTAGTGCCGGATTTGTTATCAGGGTTCCGGTAAATAACTTTAATGAAATGCTGAGACAGATTGAGGCCCTTGGGAGAGTAACGGGAAAAAAGGTTTCTGACAGGGATGTGTCTGCAGAGATAGCTGAGACCCAATCCAGAATGAGTAACCTCCAAAAAGAGGAGGAACGGCTCCTGGGACTTGTAGATAAGGCCAAATCCCTTGATGAGGCCCTTACCCTTGAAAAAGAACTGGCCCGAGTCAGGGATGAGATGGAAAAAACTCAGGGGAAGTTAAATACCCTTAATGTGTCGGGGAAATTCTCGTTAATCAGGCTGGACATCAGGGAAGCTGTTGCTGCTGAGGCAGAGCCTGCTCTGCAAACGAGTACTGCCGGGTGGCTTCTCCCAACAGCATTGGTTGCGTCCGGGATTGGCGGGTTAGCGTACTATTTCCGTATCAGGAGAAAGGGTTAGGTTCCCGGAGAAACTCCATAGTTCCGAAAAATTATTGTTCCAATATATATGGCGGGGCGCTGCCGGGAGTTCTTCCCTGAGCAGTACCCCGCCATAGTATTATGCTTATTTCCCTGACAATATTGCAGGTATTTTCCCATGTTGCGGTGAAAATAATAATAAATTATGGCGGGCCGGGTCACCCGGTACCAAATTTTGATCAGGCCATGGCCCATAGGAGGACAGGTTATGAACGAAAAACCCAGGTTGATGATTTTGGACGGGAACAGCCTTATTTACAGGGCGTTTTATGCGATCCCGCTGCTGACCAGCAGTGAAGGTGAATACACAAATGCGGTTTATGGTTTTATCAATATGCTGATGAAGGTCCTCGGTGATGAAAAACCGGGCTGTGTCGCTGTTGCCTTTGATAAAGGCAAGGTCACCTTCAGGAATGAAAGATATCACCAGTACAAGGGTAACCGAAAAGCCACTCCTGACGAACTAAGGCCCCAGTTTGCCTATGTGAAGGAGATCCTTAAGGCAATGAATATACCTATCTATGAATTGGAGGGGTATGAAGCTGATGACCTGATAGGTACTGTTACCCGGAAGGCTGAAGAGGCAGGTTACACCAGTATTATTGTGACCGGCGACCGTGATGCCCTGCAGCTTATATCACAGGCAACCTCGGTCATGCTTACCAGAAAAGGGATAACGGAAACCGAGCTGTATGATTCCGCCAGGGTTAAAGAGAAATACGGCCTGACCCCGGAGCAGATGATAGATGTAAAGGGATTAATGGGTGATGCCTCAGACAATATCCCCGGTGTCCCCGGGATTGGCGAGAAGACTGCCCTTAAACTGATTAGCCGGTACGGCACCCTGGAGAATGTTTATCAAAACCTGGATGACCTCACTCCCAAGATGCGGGAAAAGCTGGCCCAAAACCGGGAACAGGCATTCATGAGCAGGGAACTAGCCACTATTATCCGGGACGTTCCCTTTACAGTAGATTTAGCTGATTGTTCCCTGGGAGAGCCTGATTATGAGCAGCTGATGCCCCTGCTGCAGAAACTGGAGTTTAAAACACTGATTAGCTCCATTAGTGAAAGAATGAAGGCTGCCGGGGTGGTCACCACTGAATCCGGGGTGGCAGAACCGCCATGTCAGGCAGTGGAATGTGAGTGTTCGGTACTATCTCTGCAGGAGGGTCTCGACAGGCTGGCAGCAGACCTGGATAAGGGAGAAATCAGCATATTCTATGAGCTCAGCAATCCCGACCCTATGCTGGCCGAACTGACGGGACTGAGCTGGAGCGCGGCGCCGGGGACTGCCGTGTATGTCCCCGGGGTGCGGGGAGGACAGGAAGAACTGTTCTGTGAAGAAGAAAACATATCTTCCCTGGCTGCCCTGGCAGGAGCCAGGTCGGGGGTGAAAAAGTACTGCCATGACGGGAAACGGCTCATGGTGGCCCTGGACAGGTATGGTATCAGGTGGGATGCTGTTACCCAGGATACAATGCTGGCGGCCTATCTCCTGAATTCAACTGAAAGTCGTCAGGACCTGGCGGCCTTATGTGCCAGGTACCTGGGAAGAGAACTGGGGCCTGGTGACGGAAACACAGGACCCGGTCTGAGTGCGGCTGCCATAATAGAATTGCAGACCGTATTAGCCCAAAAGCTGGCTGAGGACGGTATGGAAGAACTGTATTATAATGTGGAACTGCCGCTGACCAGGATACTGGCAGATATGGAGATAACGGGAGTCAGGGTAGACAGGGAACGCCTGGCAGAAATGTCGGCAGAATTGGCAGAAAAGCTGGAGAATATTACTTCCCAGATTTACAGCCTGTCCGGCGAGGAATTTAACATAAATTCACCGAAACAGCTGGGATACATCCTTTTCGAGAAAATGGGGCTCCCGGTTGTCAAGAAAACCAAAACCGGTTATTCAACTGATGTGGAGGTACTGGAAAGGCTGGCAGACCAGCACGAGATTGCCGAAAAAATACTGGAATTCAGGCAGCTGGCCAAACTTAAATCAACCTATGTGGACGGTCTTGGCGGCCTGATTAATCCACGTACCGGCCGGCTGCATACCACTTTTAACCAGGCGGTTACGACGACCGGCAGGCTTAGCAGTACTGAGCCAAACCTGCAGAACATACCAATTCGGATGGAAGAAGGCAGGCGGATCAGAAAGGCTTTTGTCCCTGCTGAACCGGGGCATCTGCTTTTGGCTGCTGATTACTCCCAGATAGAACTGAGGGTTCTGGCACATATCTCAGGTGATGCCAATTTTATCAGGGCATTCAGGGAAGGGCAGGATATCCATACCCATACTGCTTCTGAGGTATTTGGCGTCCCCGAGAGCGAGGTTACCAGGGAAATGCGGGATGGCGCCAAGGCCGTTAACTTTGGCATTGTATATGGGATCAGTGAGTTTGGATTGGCCAGAAATATCAGGGTCACCAGACAGGAAGCCAGAAAATATATTGACGGATATCTGGACCGTTATCCCGGTATCCGGGAGTTCATGAAAAACATAGTAGTCCAGGCACGGGAAAAGGGATATGTGACCACAATCCTAAACAGGCGCCGGTATATTCCTGACTTAAAAAGCCGTAACCATAATGTCAGGGCATTCGGGGAACGGACAGCTATGAATACCCCGATTCAGGGCAGCGCCGCTGACATCATCAAGCTGGCAATGGTCAGGGTGGCAGAATGCCTGAAACAGGAGGGACTGAAGACGAAAATGCTGCTTCAGGTCCATGATGAGCTGATTTTTGAGGTGCCTCAGAAGGAGATGGGCAGGGTCGTCCCGTTAATAAAAGACTGTATGGAACATGCGATTGAACTGGAAGTTCCGCTGGTTGTGGATATGAAAAAAGGTCCCAGCTGGTATGATATGGAAAAGATTAAATAATAGGCGGTGTGGGTGGCCGAACCTGTGAAAGCAGTAAAATGCCTAACATTTAACAATTAAAGTCCGGGGTAGAATTTGTTATAATAGTGATATGATTTATTGTTATGTTAACTTATGTGGGGAGGTAATCACCTTATGCCAGAATTACCGGAAGTGGAGACTATACGGAGATCCCTGGAACATAAAATAAAGGGTAAAACCCTTACGGGTATTGAAATCTATCTCGAAAAGATTCTCAAAGGCATCGACCCTGGTGAGTTTGATGAGAAATTAAAAGGCAAAAAAATCACCGGAGTCGGCCGCAGGGGCAAATACCTGATTATACAGTTGTCCGGCGGCCTTGTAATGGTTGTTCACCTCAGAATGACCGGACAGCTCCTTTACTGTTCCGCAGACCAGGAAAGGGCCAAACATACACATTTAATCTTTCACCTAAGTGACAAATGCCAGTTAAGATTTGTTGATCAGCGCCAGTTTGGTAAGGTGCAGTTCCTGTCTGCCAGGGAGCTGGACAACCTTTCCAGCCTGAAGAACCTGGGTGTGGAACCTCTAAGTGATGATTTTACCAGGGAGTTCTTTAAAAAAGGGCTGCGCAACAGGAGAGTCAAGATCAAACCCCTTCTTCTGGAACAGGAATTTATTGCGGGAATCGGCAATATTTATGCTGATGAGGCCCTGTTCAGGGCCAGGGTGAATCCGGAGAAGGTTGCTGCCAGCCTGACTCCCAGGGAGGCGTCAATGCTGTTTAATACCATCAGGGAAGTCCTGGCTGAGGGGATAGACAATAAGGGCACTTCCATTAAGGATTATATTGACGGTGACGGCAACAGGGGTAATAACCAGAATAATCTTAGGGTTTACGGGCGTGACGGGCAGCCCTGTGTCAAATGCGGCACCGAAATCCGGAGAGTTGTTATCAGGGGCCGCAGCGCACATTTCTGTCCCAGGTGCCAGAAACTTTAATTCAAACTGTATTCTCAGGAAAAGGCAGTGGTATTTCAGGGAGGCCGAGGTCTCACTGAAATACCACTTTTTGCTGCACCGGACCCGGACAGGTCTAGGTACGGCAGACAGGCACATTAGGAGAATCCCTCCCATATATTACACTGTAAGGCCAAGGAACTAGGAGCAAGGAGGGGGGAGGACCGTTATAGTGGAACTGTTATCCATTATTGCCTTCGCAACAGCTTTGAGCCTGGATGGATTCGGTGTGGGTATTTCCTATGGAATGAGGAAAATAAGGATTCCTATTTTGTCACTGGTGGTAATCAGTGTAACATCATCTACCGCCATAGGGCTGACCATGTTATGCGGCCATTTTATGTCACAGTATATATCTGCGGCAATGGCTGAAGTAATCGGGGCATCAATTCTGATACTGGTGGGGCTTTGGATTCTGCTGCAGACCTGGTCAAAAAAGGGACCTCAAATCCAGCCGGAGGAAAAAAGTGTGGGGGAACACAATCCTGAGTGCCAGACAATACTGGACTTTAAAATAGAGGCTTTTGGCCTGGTAATTAAGATTATGCGTGAACCTACAGTTGCTGACTTTGACAGGTCAGGGAATATCAGTGCCAGGGAAGCGCTGCTCCTGGGGCTGGCCCTGGCAATGGATGCCATAGGAGCCGGATTCGGCGCAGCCATGACAGGGTTTACTCCCCTGTTAACCCCTTTGATAGTGGGAATTGTTAAATTCCTGATGGTCAGCCTGGGAGTGACCCTGGGCAGGCGTTATGCTGTTAACTGGCTGGGCAACCGGGCAGCGGTATTACCCGGATGGGTATTGATACTGCTTGGGGTGGCCAGGGTGATGAGGATATAAAAAGAGGGTCCTCTACATTAAGCCGTACTGGCCGAGTAGAGGGCCATTTTTTGTTATAAATATTAGAAAAACAAGGATTTTCGGTAACCGGCCAGACCAAAGCTAAAAAAACAATAAATAAAGACTTGATTAATCTCCGGAGGAAAAGTATATTTTATAAAGGATAAGCTTTTATCAACATAGTTTTTCCCGAAAACCTTCCATCACAAATAAGGAGATTCACAATGACTGTTATTGGCCTTACCGGAAACATAGCCAGCGGCAAAAGCCTGGTTGCTGAGGTCCTGAAGGAAAAGGATGCCCTCATAATTGATGCCGATGTGGTGGCCCGGGAAGTTGTTGAGCCGGGGACTGAAGGCTGGAATAAACTCCGGAGCGAGTTTGGAGATGATATTTTAAACTCTGATGGGACTGTTAACCGCAAAACACTTGGGGATACGGTTTTTGCCAACCCCGTTTTACTGAAAAAACTGAATAATATTGTTCACCCTATCATAATAAAAGAAATAAACGACAAAATAGATTCGTTCCGTGCCGGCGGGGGTGACCGGGTAATGGTAATCGATGCCCCGCTCCTTATCGAGACAGGACTGCATCGCCTGGTCGATGAGGTCTGGGTGGTGGATATCCCCGGTGAACTGCAGGTGAGGCGGCTCATGGAGCGGGACCGGCTGACCAGGGAACAGGCACAGGAGAGGATTGACAGCCAAATGCCTGCAGCTGAAAAAAAGAAATATGCCGACATTGTCATAGACAACTCCGGTGACAGGGAGCATACCCGGGAGGTTGTGACAGAATTGTGGGAAAGGCGTTTCGGGAAAACCTGGGGTGGAAACAGTTGAGAAAACGAAGGACTAGACGTGGCAGAATTATCTGGTTGTTATTGCTGGTTGCAGTTTTGACTCTGTTAGGCAGCAAATCATTTTGGCGGGTATTTTATCCCCTCCCTTATAAAGAACTGATTTTTTCCCAGGCAGCTAAAAACAATGTTGACCCATATTTGGTTGCCGCCATTATCAAGACTGAGAGCAACTTCGCGCCTTCAGCCGAATCTCCCATGGGGGCGCGTGGAATAATGCAGATAATGCCCGATACAGGGGCCTGGGCAGCAGAAAAGATGGGCCTCAGGGACTTCCATCCTGACGACCTCTATGACCCCAAAACCAGTATCAGAATAGGGTGCTGGTATATAAGCAACCTGAACACTGAGTTCAGGGGGAACAAAATGCTGGTGATTGCCGCATATAACGGGGGCAGGGGGAATGTCAGGGAATGGCTGGAAAAAGGCCGGTGGACCGGTGAACACGCCAGTGTTGACCAGATACCCTTTACTGAGACCAGGGAATATGTAAAAAAAGTGCTGCGGAATTATTCCTGGTACAGGTACCTGTACCGGGATAATGCCGGTTAACAGTTTTATTGTCCTGTGAAACAGGCAGGGCAGGGCTGTGGTGACCCGGTTTTGGTTTACAAAAAATGAAAGATACGGTATAATGAAAACAGACATATAAATATTTATTCCAGCGATCAGGCCCGGAAGCACAGTTCATTTTCCAGACAGATGCAGCCTGGCATGAGTTGCCGTTATTCCTCGACACCTCAAATGTAACCTGAAAGGGCAGGGCGATTTTTATGAAATTTGGGTGCAGGAAAATATTTCAAATAGAAGTAATTTTGAGACCGGTCATATATGGCCGGTCTTGTTGTTTGTGATTACAAATAGCAAACAGTTTTCGCGAATTAGCAGACACTTTTCTAATACCAGCAAACAGTTCTGAATATTATTTGTAGAAAGGAGTGAAGGGAATGCCGGTTCATGACAGGAAAGAACAATTACTGAAGGCCTGGACTGAATTTGTTGACCAGGGACATGTAAACAAGAACTGGGTGCGGCGGGAAGTTGAAGATTCATGGCGCCGCAGCCGGAGCCTGGGTATTGACCATAACCTGCAAACAGTGCCGTTTTTGGCGGATACAGCTGAATTGGAACAGCGCCGCGAAGCAAACCGGGAACTGCTTGAAATATCTTTCCCAATTATGAAAAATCTCTTTTCCTTTGTTGAAGGTTCAGGTTTTATTGTAGCCCTGGTTGACCGGGATGGGATTATCCTGCAGAGCCTTGGCGACCGTGATACTGTGGCCCTTGCGTCCCAAAACCGCCTGGTGACCGGGGCAAGCCTTAATGAGGCGGTATCCGGGACAAATGCCACGGGATTGGCCCTTAAGCAGGGACGGCCCATGCAGGTCTTTGCAACTGAGCATTACATTAAAGCCCTTCACCCCTGGACCTGTTCCTCTGGCCCTATTTACGGGCATTCAGGGCAGTTGGTGGGGGCACTGAGTATGACAGGTACCTTTGAGAAAGTCCATTCCCATACCCTGGGAATGGTGGTGGCGGCCATTGATTCCATTGAAGGCCAGCTCAAGGTCAACAAGGTCCTGGAGAACCTAATGGTAGTCAACCGCTACCAGAATGCCATCGTGGAATCAATTTCCGATGGATTGATAGCTGTTGATGAAAAGGCCCGGGTGACCAAAATAAATGCGGCGGCTGCCGCTCTGTTAAAAATTAATCCTGATTCGGTAATCCATTCTTCAATCAATGACCTCCTGGGGTACCACAACCCGATTTTAAAAGCGCTAAAGACAGGAGATATCTTCACTGATGAGGAATTCCAGGCAGAGACCAGGAGGGGGAAGGTCCACTGTACCCTGACCTGTCGCCCGATCCGGAACCCGCAGCAAAAAATAGTCGGAGTTGTCACCGTTGTCCGGGAAATCCGCGCAGTTAAGCAGCTGGTGGCACGAATGGTGGGTGCCAGGGCCAGGTTTACCTTTGATGACCTGATAGGCAGGAATGCAGCATACCTGAAGACGGTTGCGATGGCCCGGACGGCTGCCGGGAGCTCATCAAATGTACTGCTCCTGGGAGAAAGCGGGACCGGTAAGGAGGTCTTTGCCCAGGCCATCCATAATGCCAGCGCCAGGGCCAAGGGGCCGTTTATTGCCATAAACTGTGCGGCTTTGCCCCGTGAACTGATAGGCAGCGAGCTGTTCGGATACAATGAGGGGGCCTTTACCGGCGCTAAGCGGGGCGGCAGTCCGGGAAAATTTGAACTGGCTGACGGGGGGACACTGTTCCTTGACGAAATCGGGGAAATGCCCCTGGAACTCCAGGCAAACCTGCTTCGAGTCCTGCAGGAAAAGGCAGTGGTGCGGATCGGGGGGGATCAGGTAATCCCGGTTGATGTCAGGGTGATTGCGGCTACCAATAAGGACCTGAACCGTGAAGTTGAAAAAGGGGCCTTCAGGTCAGACCTGTTTTACAGGTTGAATGTGCTTACAATTAACATGGTTTCCCTAAGATACCGCAAAGATGATATCCTTCCCCTGACGGGGTTCTTTGTGGAAAAGGTCAATGCCAGGCTGGGTAAAAATGCCGTGGTAATTCCACCCGAAACCCTTGATTTTCTCCAGAGGTACCACTGGCCGGGCAATATCAGGCAGCTGGAGAATGTGATTGAACGTGCTGTCCATGTCGCTTCAGGGGAAATTATCACCCCTGAATGCCTGCCTGAGGAAGTGCTTTCAGATACCAGGATTCACCTGGTCAGCGGAACACATGAAGCTGCTCCGGATGAGCCAAACGGCAGCACTGATGTGGTGGTCAGAAAGAGCGGCCGCAAAGCCGGCAGGACCGATATCCTGGAGGCCATCAAAAACAATGACGGCAATCTGACAAATGCCGCCAAGGATCTTAAAATATCCAGGAGTACCCTGTACCGTAAAATGGAAAAGTATGGGATCAAAGTGGTCGAAGGTGAGTTCATATCATCAGGAATGCACCTGTCAAGGCCTTTCATAGAGGTGGCCAATGAGCGCTTTCGGATTGAGGATTATTGATGATTGAAGATTATTGATGATCGAGGATTATCGTCTATACCGTTAAATCAACCTGCTGCACGGTCCCTGCCGTACCTTCTTCTTTTATAAACAACCCTGTCCTGCTGACCTGGCCCAGGGACTCATTGCTCTCATTTTTAACAGCAAAAAGGGTATCAATATTGCCGAGATAAATAGCGCCAATGCCTTTTTCGCCCAGGGCAAAAAGGGTATTGTTTCCGTCGGCATCCCTGGTCCAGATGCGGAGTTTGTCAAAAACAGAGTCGTTTTCATCTATCCATCCATTGCTATCCTCATCATGAGCTGACAATTCCAGGAAACCGTTACCGGTTTCAGGGCCAAAGAGTTCCCTGCCGTTATTAATAAGACCGTCATTATTGCGGTCAAAGGCCAGGAAGCCGCTTCCGGGTCTGACAAAGGAAATCTGGTCGGCAGTGCCGTCTGTGTCCAGGTCAAAAGCAAATTTTGTGTCAGTCAGTTCCGCAGCTGTCCCGCTGAAATTAATCACCAGCGGGTCAATTTTTTGGGCATCACCGGCCCGGATACTGATATTTTGTTCCTGCATAAAGGACCTGCTCATTGTTAAATCAACCGAAAAGGCGATTTCCCTGCCATCTGCTGTATTAATAATTCCGGCAGCTGAAAATGAAGTTGATTCTGTTTCCTGGTACTTTTCATGGGATTCATATACCATCCCCCAGCCCTGGTTTCCGGTACGCTGCCCCTCTACCTGGCTGCTGCCGGAAGGCAGACTTTGTGAGTCCTGGTCCTGACATTCGCGTAACAGCTCGGGCACTTTTATTTTTACCTTTTTCCCTGTCAGGATTTCAATAAGTTTTTCGATGAGAGAGACCTTAAGTTTGTCTTCTTCAGTCAGCAATTCCTCCGGATCGGCACCGCTTTTGGCGGGAGCGGCTGCCCTGGCCCGGCGTGATATCTCCACGGTATCTTCAGCCGGCGGCATTGGTATCCGGGAAGCGGCATTTCCCGCTTCCCCAAAGGATTCCGAACTGCGGGACCCTTGACTGCCAATCCAGACCCTCAGGCTTTCACTTCTCTCGTATTTTTCTGTATACGTTCGGCTGCTGAGCATGGCAACACTACTGTCTGTGATTCTCATAATATATTCTCCTCCCTGAAATTTTTTTACCCGTAAATTCCATTTTACGGATGAATCGCTGGTATATTTTACTTATCGGGACATTTAAAAAAATACTTTAGGTAATAATATTAGCAGGGATAATAATAAATTTGTAGAATATTTCCGGGGAATAATCATGGATAAGTAAATTCGGGGTGATTGTATGTATCCTAAGGAAGTTAAGGTGACTTACGGAGATGGAAGGTACAGGATCGAAATATCATCAGTGATTACAGCTGACGGCATTTCGATAACAGTTACCGGGGGTGAGAAGCCCCACATCGGCGGGGTTGCTTTAAGTGTGCCCCGCAGAAGCCTTGGCAGCGACAAGGTCTCCAGTGATACCTGGGTGATGCCGGTACCCGGGCATAAAGATACTGAAGTTGCCGTTCCGGTTGCTGAAATGGTGTCCCGGAAAGTAGGCAGGACAGTGGCTGTTGCTGCCGGAATTCACATTGACAGGGCCGAGGAGCGGGAGATCCGGACCCTGGTGGAAAACAGCCTGGCGGCTGCCAGGCTCCTGATGGAACAGATTGGTGAACTTTCTGAGGAGCAGGAAGCCCAGTCAGATGAACATAATGGCCGCACAGATAACGAACATAATGGCCGCACAGATAACGAGGAGAATGATGATGCACAAAAATCTGAGGAGTTTTCTGGAAACACTTAAAAGAGAGAAACAGATTATTGAGGTTAAAGCCGAGGTTGATCCATATCTTGAGCTCGCGGAGATTCACCGCAGGGTCATTGAAGAGGAAGGCCCGGCATTATTGTTTACAAATGTCAGGGGGAGCAGGTTCCCGGTTGTGACCAACCTTTTTGGGACCAGGCATAGGGTGGAACTGGCCATGGGGCCCAAACCCCGGGAAATCCTGGAAAAGGTCTCAGGGGCCATGGACAGGCTGCTGCCTCCGAAACTGAAGAACTTCTGGGAGGAACGTGACTGGCTTTTGAGTATCGCCAGGAGCGGTCTCAGGCGGGTCAGCCGCGATAATGCTCCCGTCCTGCACCAGAAACAGGATGAAGTAAACCTTGGTGAACTCCCGGTGCTGACCAGCTGGCAGGATGACGGAGGGCCATTTATTACCCTGCCCCTGGTCTATACCGAACACCCCCGGCACGGGGAACACAACCTGGGAATGTACCGGATTCAGATATTTTCCCGGAACCAGACCGGGATGCACTGGCAGATACATAAAGGGGGCGGGTTTCACTATCATGAGGCCGAAAAACTCAACCGGCCCCTTCCGGTAACCATCTTCCTGGGAGGTCCGCCGGCCCTGATCATAGCAGCTATAACTGCCCTGCCCGAACCGCTGCCGGAGCTGATTTATACCTCCTTCCTGATGGGAGAAAAACTGGACATGGTTGAGGTGGAGGGACATGCCCACAGGCTGATAGCTGAAGCTGAGTTTGCCATCTGTGGTGAGGTCCCCCCTCATGAACGGAAACCCGAGGGCCCATTTGGGGACCATTATGGATATTATTCCCTGACCCACGATTTTCCCGTATTCAATGTCAAACAGGTCTATCACCGCCGGGATGCCATTTACCCGGCCACAGTGGTAGGGAAACCGCGGCAGGAGGATTATTTTATTGCAGAATGGATGCAGGACCTGCTGGCCCCAATGTTCCCGGTATTGATGCCGGGGGTGAAATCCCTCTGGGCATATGGTGAGGCCGGTGTCCATTCCCTGGCGGCTGCCGTTGTCAGGGAGAGTTACTTCCGGGAAGCCCTGGCCCATGCCTTCAGGATACTGGGTGAAGGTCAGCTGACCCTGACCAAATTCCTTATGGTAACTGATGTGGCGCTTGACCTTAAGGATTTTCCCAATCTGCTGGAAAACATCCTCAGGCGCTTTAAGCCGGCCCGTGACCTGATCATAATTGATGACACGGCCATGGATACCCTTGACTATACAGGGCGCAGCTTTAACCGGGGAAGCAAGGCAATTATGCTGGGACTGGGTGACCCGGTCCGGGAAATTCCAGGAGAATACACCGGTGGAGAGCTTCCGGGCATTGATGTGGTCAGGCCCTACTGCAGGGGATGCCTGGTGGTATCAGGCAGTTCGTTTGCAGATGCCCCGGGCCTGGCGGAAGATTTGGTGCGGAACTCCCGCCCGAAGCTGGAAGAATGGCCCCTGGTGGTCCTGGTGGATAATGCCGGCGCCATAAGGGACCAGACCGGATTCCTGTGGACAGTATTTACCCGGTTTGACCCGGCGTGGGATATTTATGCCGATTATCAGGTCAGGAATAACAAAATCAGGTATGAGGGACCGGTAGTGATTGACGCCCGGATGAAACCCCAGTACCCTGCAGAGCTTATCCCCAGGGAGGATATCGTCAGGAAGGTATCTGAGCGATGGGGGGAATTGTTTGGTGAGTAGAGGTGTTTGGGATGACTGTCACCAGCGAATAGACGAACGGTTTCCTCTAAATTCCAGTTTTCCCAATCTAACTTCATAGCGAGGAAGTGTCCCCCTGTGTAGTCTTGTCCTTTACCGCTTCAATCTGGCATTGTTTTTGCATGTATAAAAGGGCAAAGGAAAAAACACAAATGAAAACCAAAAAAAGGGGGATTTTACATGTGTGTACTGAGAGATACTTATTTAATCGATGACCCTGCACATTATGAGCAGTTAGAGGAGCGCGGGACAAATCTTAAACTGGTGAAGACCACTGTGGAAGTAAAGGCACACGGGCGCAGTTACGGGGGGGTCGCCACCACCCATTTCTGGTGCCGCACCTGTAAGGAAAAGACACCGGTTGCCGAGACCAGGACGTGTGAATGTGGTATGATCATGTGTGTCACCTGCTGGGAAGAATGGGAGGCAACGTGCCCGATATGTGACTCAGCAGTGGGATAATACCCTGAATAACACCGGGCCCCTGCCGGGAACTAAGGGGGGATCATATGACAGCATTACTTGCGGAAAACGAATACACCTGACAAAAACACTGGTTTTAACAGACCGGTGTTTTGTTCCTTTCGGGCCTCTTTGAGACACCTGACACAGTGAAACAAAACTGACACAGTTATGAGACATCATTGACACAAGGTCAGACACTTGTGATACAGTGTGAAACAGCTTGAGACACTCTGGTACCGGTGGGCAAAAATTTCCTTACGGGAAAATTGTTCCCTTTTAACCGAATTCCCATTGTTTGCAATTCCAAAATATGTAAATATACACCTGGAGAAATTATATCAGAATTATATAAAGAATATCGGTCAGGAAAATTTCTTTTTTGGCAAGGTATTTGCATTAACTGTACAGCAAGAGGGAAAAGAAAGGAGGGCCAACATGGAAGGCAGTAATTTAGCTGAAAGCACAGTATTTCAGCCATCTGAAAATTTTCTCAGGTTTATTGAAGAAGAAAGTAAACAGCCGGTCAGCCGCTGTTACCAGTGCAAGAAGTGTTCTGCAGGATGCCCGGTGGGGACCATTACAGACCTCAGTACCAGCACCCTGATCAGGATGGTCCAGTTAGGGGACACTGAAAAGGTCCTCAACAGCAACCGCCTCTGGCTCTGTTTATCCTGTAAGACCTGTCAGGCACGATGCCCCAATGGGATAGACACCTCGGCAGTGATTGATGTCCTTAAAGCCATGGTCCTGAAACAGGAAAGGGACCCGGGAGAAAAACGCATTCCCGCATTTTACCGGTCATTTATGGATTCGGTAAAGATGACAGGCAGGCTTTATGAACTGGGGATGATCGGCCTGTATAAGTTCAGGACCGGCGCCTTCACCCAGGATATGGGCCTGGGAATTGAGATGCTGAAACGCGGTAAGTTGAAGTTCCTGCCCCAGAGGGTCAAAAACATGGACCAGGTTAAGGCCATTTTCAGGAAAGGTGGGGAGGTAAAGTGAAAGTAGGTTATTATCCCGGGTGTTCATTACATTCAACAGCGGCTGATTACGGACTGTCAACAGAGGCAGTGTGCCGCAAAATGAACATTGACCTGGCCGAAGTCCCCGACTGGAACTGCTGTGGCGCCACACCTGCACATTCAACCAGTGAATTCCTGGCAAAAGCCCTCCCGCTAAGAAACCTTATTCTGGCGGAGGGTACCGGCCTGGACCTGGTGGTGCCGTGTACCGGCTGTTACAATGTTTGCCGGCAGACACACGGATTTATCAACAGGGGCTCATCAGGGGCTATGGATGTTAACAGCAAAGTTGCCTCAGTGATGGGAAAAAGGTATGAAGGCAAACTGAGGATTATGCACCTCCTGGAGTTTTTCAGCCAGGATGAGGTGCTGGCAGAACTCAGGACCAGGGTCGTCCAGTCCCTAAACGGCCTAAAGGTGGTCCCGTACTATGGGTGCCTGATGCTGAGGCCTGCTGAGGATGTGGCCTTTGACGACCCTGAACAGCCACAGGTACTTGACCAGCTGCTGGAAATCCTTGGCGCTGAGGTCAGGCCCTGGTCCTATAAAATGGACTGTTGTGGCGGCAGTTTTGCCATTGCCAGGTCTGATGTGGTCACTGACCTGTCCGCAGAACTGGTAAAACAGGCCCAAAGGGCCGGGGCGGAGGTCATGGTAACCGCATGCCCGCTGTGCCAGGCCAATATCGATACCAGGCAGGCGGGAACAGGAATGCCAATTGTCTATTTTACTGAACTGATTGCTGCAGCAATGGTAATCCCCGGCCAGGAACGCTGGCTGGGCAAACACATTATCGATCCCAGGCCGGTACTCAAGAGCCGTGAACTGATATAAAAGACGGGTGGTGAGATTTGATGAAAGAGAAAAATGTTATCGGAGCCTCTATGGTGGTCGGCGGAGGGATCGCCGGGATGCAGGCCGCACTGGACCTGGCCAATGGCGGCTACATGGTCCACCTGGTCACTAACCAGCCGTCCATAGGAGGTAAAATGGCCCAGCTTGACAAGACCTTTCCCACCAATGAGTGTTCCATGTGCCTGCTGGGGCCTAAGATGACAGATGTCCTGAATCACCAGAATATTGAGATACATACCTGTACCGATGTTACCAGTGTATCGGGAGATGCCGGGAACTTTACGGTAAACCTGAAAGGAGCGCCCCGGTATGTGGATGTCAGTGAGTGTACCGCATGCGGGGACTGTGAGCAGGTGTGCCCTGTTTCCGTACCTGACGCTTTTAATGAAGGGAAAAGTGAACGCCGGGCAATTCACCGGATGTTTCCCCAGGCAGTGCCCAACAGGTACCTGATCGAAAAGGCCGGGACTTCACCGTGCCGGAATGCCTGCCCTTCAGGGATAAATGTCCACGGTTATGTGGCCCTTGCTGCCCAGGGAAAGTTTAAGGAAGCCTGGGAACTGATCCGGGAAGAGATTCCGTTTCCCATTATCTGCGGCACGGTCTGCCACCACCCCTGTGAAGCCACGTGCCAGAGGGGTAAGGTCGATGAGCCGGTGGCCATCAGCCGGATTAAGCGTTTTGTGGGGAACTATATGCTGGACCACCTTGATGAAGTAAATCTGGAGACTGCCGGAAAACGGGATGACAAAGTAGCTATTGTGGGTTCCGGCCCGGCAGGACTGGCATGTGCCTATCACCTGGCCCGCAGGGGCTACCGGGTTACGGTCTTTGAGGCCCTTCCGGTGGTCGGCGGGATGATGCGGGTAGGCATTCCTGAATACAGGCTGCCCAAACACCTGGTGGATGCAGAAATTGAGCTGATAACCAAACAGGGTGTGGAAATTAGGACAAATACCCCCATCGGAAAGGACCTTTCGGTAAATATGCTGTTTGACCAGGGCTACCGTGCGGTATTTCTCGGGATTGGGGCCCATCAGCCTGACCGGCTGGGAATCCCCGGCGAGGATAAAGAATCGGTGCATCACGGGGTGGCCTTTCTCAGGGAAGTCAGCCTTGGTGAAAGAGAAAAAATCGGCCGCCGGGTAGCGGTTATCGGTGGCGGCAATACAGCCATGGATGCCGCCAGGACCGCTCTCAGGCTGGGTGCGGAGGAAGTTACCATAATGTACCGGCGCGCCGGGGAAGATATGACCGCCCTTCCCGAAGAAATCCATGAGGCCAGGGAAGAGGGTATCAATTTCATGTTTTATGTGTCGCCGGTGGAAATACTGGGCGACAGCCGGGTGGAGGCAGTGAAATTTATCTGCAATGAAATGGGGGAACCCGATGCCTCTGGCCGCAGTCGGCCAGTCCCGGTGCAGGGTTCGGAATTTACCCTGGGCCTTGATGACATTATTATTGCTGTCAGTCAGGCCCCTGCGGAATCGTTCTTTGCCGACCATGACCACACAGTTGCCCGGAACGGGCGGAATATCAGGATTGACCAGGTTACCCTGGAAACCAACATTCCCGGCGTATTTGCCGGCGGTGATGCCGTCACCGGCCCGGCAACACTTATAGAAGCTGCGGCAGCAGGGAAGCATGCTGCCGAATCCATTGACCGTTACCTTAACGGGAAAGACCTCAGGGAGGGCAGGGGACCGGAGGAGAGGCTTCCGGAAGCAATTAAGTCATCTGGAGAACTGGCCAATATCCCCAAAAAACCGCGGGTGGTCCCTGACAGGATAGGCATTTCTGAGCGGAAAAGGACTTTCCAGGAGGTTGTCCTGGCATATACCTCGGAAATGGCTATGGAAGAGGCCGGGAGGTGCCTAAACTGCGGTGTGTGCTGTGAGTGTTTTCAGTGTGTTGCGGCCTGTAAGAAAAATGCCGTCCTCCATGAGGATATAGGACGTGAGGAGACAATCGCTGTCGGGTCCGTGATCCTGGCCCCCGGCTTTGACCTCTATGATGCCCGGCTTAGGGGAGAATACGGATATGGTTATTATGAGAATGTAATTACCTCAATGGACTTTGAACGGCTGCTCAGTTCTACAGGACCTTCACAGGGCCATGTTGTCAGGCCTTCAGACCAGAAACCGCCCCGGAAGGTTGCTTTCATTCAGTGTGTTGGCTCCCGGGACTGTGAACGGGGTTCGGAGTACTGCTCCTCCATCTGCTGCATGTATTCCACCAAAGAGGCCATTATTGCCAGGGAACATGATGCCAATATTGAACCGGTTATTTTCTACCTGGATATGCGTTCATATGGCAAAAACTTTGACAAATATGTCAATTCTGCGGTCAGTGCCGGAGTACGCTATGAGCGGGCAATGATATCATCGGTTAAAGAGGATCCGGTCACCCGGAACCTCTCTATTAAATACATCCAAAACGGAGAGCCGGTTACAGAGGAGTTTGAGATGGTTGTCCTGGCAGTTGGTGTCAGACCTCCGGCAGATGCGGAGAACCTGGCCCGGGCCACAGGGATAAGGATTAATGAGTATGGCTTTGCCTGGACCGATCCCCTGGACCCGACCCGGTCGTCCAAAAGCGGCATTTATGTCGCCGGAGGATTCCAGGGGCCCCGGGATATCCCCGAAACAGTAATGAATGCCAGCGCTGCTGCGGCATCTGCTGCCATTGACATGGCTCCGGCACGGGGGAAAATGGTCAGATCCAAGAAATACCCTCCGGAACGGAGTGTCAGCGGGGAAGAACCCCGGGTCGGTGTATTCATCTGCCGCTGCGGCCTGAACATTGCCTCTGTGGTAGATGTGCCGGCAGTTCTGGAATATGCCAGAAACCTCCCCAATGTAGCTTATGCCGAAGAGAACCTCTATACTTGCTCTCAGGATACTGTTAACCTGATCAAGAAAACCATCACCGAACAAAACCTCAACAGGGTGGTTGTGGCTTCATGCACTATCCGTACTCACCAGCCACTGTTCCGGGAGGCCCTCAGGGATGCCGGACTGAACCAGTTCCTGTTTGAAATGGCCAATATCAGGGATCAGTGTTCCTGGGTCCACCGCGGATTCCCGGCAGAGGCCACCGAAAAGGCGAGGGACCTGGTCAGGATGGCTGTGAGGAAGGTGCAGACCCATGAAGAACTCCACTTACACCCTGTACCTGTGGTCCCCAGGGCGATGATACTTGGTGGCGGTATTTCCGGAATGACAGCTGCTCTCAGCCTGGCAGCCCAGGGTTTTGAGTCTTACCTGGTGGAGCGGGAGGAGCACCTGGGCGGTAACCTCAGGCACCTGTACACCACTCCTGAGGGGAGGGACCTGCAGGAATTCCTCAGCAGCACTGTGGCCAGGGTCAGGGATAACCCGCTGATTCACGTCTATACCAATGCTGAACTGGAGGAGTTAAGCGGCCACCAGGGGCATTTTATCTCAACCGTGTCTCAGGGCAGGAGTGGTGAAAGCCCGGTAAGGAACACCTTCAGGGTCGAACATGGTGTTGTTATTGTAGCCACCGGAGGCCGGGAAACCCCTCCTGATGAGAAATATGCCTATGGCAGGAATGATCGTATCTTGATCCTCAGGGAACTTGAGGCAAACCTCAGTAAAGGGATAACAGACCCGCGGAAGATAAAAGAGGCAGTATTTATCCAGTGTGCTTCTTCAGGGGATGAAGAGATTCTGAAATACTGCAGCCGCACCTGCTGTATCCAGTCGGTGAAAAACGCCATCCGTATCAAGGAAGAGAACCCTGCTGCCCGGGTCTATATCCTGCACAGGGATATCAGGACCTATGGTTTCTATGAACAATACTATAAACGGGCCAGGGAAATGGGAGTCAGGTTTGTCCATTACACCGGGAGCGGCAGGCCGGAAGTGGTCCCACAGCAGGATGGCAGCCTGAAAATAGATGTTTACGACCCTGATTCCGGGTATGTCTTGCCCCTTACCCCTGACCTGGTTGCCCTGGCTGCGGGAATCGGCCCTGCAGCCGGTTCGGAAGCACTGGGGACAATGCTGAAAGTGCCCCGCAATGAGGACGGGTTCTTTGTGGAGACCCACGCCAAACTGGGGCCGATGGATTTCCCTTCAGCGGGACTGTTTCTATGCGGGCTGGCCCATTCCCCCAAAAATGTGGCTGAAAGCATTTATCAGGCCCAGGGAGCCGTGGCCAGGGCCTGCAATATCCTGGCCCAGTCACACCTGATGGTCGGAGGGGTAGTGGCAGCAGTGGTCAAACCTGAGCGTTGTGCGGCCTGTCTTACCTGTGTCAGGGTCTGCCCTTACGGTGTCCCGGTAATCAACAGGGATATGGTTGCTGAGATTGACCCGGTACAGTGCCACGGCTGCGGCACATGTGTAGGGGAATGTCCCGGAAAAGCGCTGCAGCTGCTTCATTATAAAGATGACCAGATGATTGAGAAGATACACGGTGTGGTTTAGAAAATTAATGGAAAGAGGGTGTGTTTGATGAGTGATTTTCAGCCCAAAATAGTAGCCTTCTGTTGTTACTACTGTGCATACTCGGCGGCTGACCTGGCAGGCTCCATGCGCCTCCAGTACCCTCCGACGGTAAGGATGATCGAACAGCCCTGTTCCGGCAGGATCGATATCCGGCTCATCCTGCAGGCTTTTGAGGATGGCGCCGACGGGGTGTATGTGGCCGGGTGCCTGGAGGGTGACTGTCACTTCCTGAAAGGCAATTACCGGGCCAAACTGAGGGTGGCCCAGGCCAAAAAGATCCTTAATGATGTGGGCATCGGCGGGGACAGGGTGGAAATGTATAACCTTTCAGGCTCTATGGGCCCGAGGTTTGCGGAAATTGCCCATGAAATGCACGAACGGATCAAAAAACTGGGGCCCAGCCCCCTGAACTGTAAAGCTCAATCCGGCCCACCGGAGCAGAAGGCAGGACCCATAGCTGCCGGACAACAATAAAGAAAGAGGTGATGAACTGTGATTATTGCCGAACAGAAATCATTTGATGAAATCGCCAAAATGGCTGCCAATTTCGATAAAGTTCTGCTTCTCGGATGTAATGAATGTGTTACCGTATGCCTGGCGGGCGGGGAAAAAGAGGTAGGCGTCCTGGCAGCATCTCTCCGCCTGCTGCGGAAACAGGGGGACCGCCCGCTGACAACACTGGAGGAAACCATCACCCGCCAGTGCGAGTGGGAGTACCTGGACCAGATCGAAAAACTGGCCGAAGAGGCTGACTGTATCATTTCCATGGCCTGTGGCGTTGGGGTCCAGTTTGTGGCAGAACGTTTCCCGGACAAATGGGTGATTCCCGCATTGAATACCAAGAGTGCCGGTGGTTCGGTGCAGCACGGTGTCTGGGAAGAACGCTGCGGGTTGTGCGGGGAATGTATTCTTTATAAAACCGGGGGTGTCTGCCCGGTGGCCCGGTGCTCCAAAAGGATACTTAACGGACCCTGCGGGGGGTCACAGAACGGGAAGTGTGAGGTCAAGGATGTTGACTGTATCTGGGACCAGATATATAAAAGGATGGCAGCCCTGGGGCGGATGGATTGGCTCATGGAAATTGAATTGGAAAAAGACTGGTCCAAAGCCAGGGACGGCGGTCCGCGCAAACTGGTCAGAGAGGATGTGATGATAAGTGAGTGAAAACAAATCACGCCTGCAGACATTATTTGAACAGGGTGAGTTCGTAGTTACCGGTGAGATCGGACCACCCAAGTCGGCTAATGGTGAGGGGATCAGGAAACACGCCGAACACCTGAAGGGTTACTGTGATGCTACCAACCTGACTGATAACCAGACGGCCATAGTCCGGCTGTCCAGCATAGCGGCAGGGATGCACGTCCTCAAAGCCGGTGGAGAGCCCATCATCCAGATGACCTGCCGGGACCGGAACAGGATTGCCATTCAGAGTGACCTGCTGGGGGCATACAGCCTGGGCATGAAAAATATGCTCTGCCTTACCGGAGACCACCAGTCTTTTGGGAACCACCCGACAGCGGCAAATGTGTTTGATGTGGATTCCATCCAGCTGATCAGGATGGTGAAACGGATGAGGGATGAAAGGGTGTTTGCCTGTGGTGAGGAAATCAAAAAAGATGAGCCCCGGTTCTTTATCGGAGCAGTGGCAAACCCCTTTGCAGACCCCTTTGAAGTCAGGGTCTACAGGATGGAAAAGAAAATCAATGCCGGGGCCCAGTTTTTCCAGACCCAGATAATTTTCGACCTCGAGCGGTTCGAGAGGTGGATGGAACTGGTCAGGGAACGCGGGCTGCATGAACGTGCTTACATAATGGCGGGGGTAATGCCTGTTAAATCGGCAAAAGTGGCCGCCTATATGCAGAAGAGTGTTTCCGGGATGATCGTCCCTGATGAAATGGTCACCAGGCTGAAACAGGCAGAAGACCAACAGGCAGAGGCCGTGGAAATATGTGTGGAGCAGATCAAACATGTCATGAACATCAAGGGTGTCAGGGGAGTACACATAATGGCTGTGGGCTGGGAAGAAATTGTTCCGGTCATTGTTGAAAAGGCCGGGCTGCTGCCAAGGCCGCAGGCAGCGGGAATTACCCAGGCAGCGGGCTGAATTTAAGAGCATGTTCTGAAACAAGAGGTAAAAATTTGTGAGGAGGAAACGGTATGCAAATACAGGGAGTGCAAAAACTGCAGACCGACGAAAACCAACAGGCAGCTCAACAGCCTGACAGCCCTTCACTGCACATCATCACCACAACTGCTGCGAATGAAGAATTACCTTTTGATGTCGAGGAAGAACCAGCCAGGGAACGTCAAAAATCCGCCTGGACGGTCACTGCCTATTACTGGTGCCGGGTATGTAAAAAAAAGACACCTGTCAAAGATGCCAAAAGCTGTGACTGTGGCGTCACCATGTGTAATGTCTGCTGGGCAGAGTGGGACTTTATCTGCCCAATCTGTGAATCAGATATGTCAGGATAAAGGGGGCAACAGTGATTTCTCTACATGGGCCGTCTCTCTTCCGGGTTTTGGAGGAGAGTGGCTCTGTTTTTTTGTCCGGATGAATGTACATAATATTAAAGAGGGATATGAGGTGTTTACAGAGAAATATTAGCAAATACCGCAAATACCAAGAATCAAACAAAGGATGGGAAATTTGAGTCCGGACACTGCATCTTCCCGCCACAGCAAGGCATTGCTGGCGGCACAAATAATATCAAGAATAACGGAACCGCTTATCTGGCTGCCCCTTATGGTATGGCTGGTGCTTAGCAACGTCAGCCTCCCGGTCCACCAGCAGGTGGTCTGGTTTCCGGTATTGCTGCTGTTTGTTTTTGTTATTCCTTTTGGTTATTTTCTGTACCTCGTGTTTATCAGGAAAGAATTCGATATTGATGTGACCCGGAGGAGCAAACGGGTTGACTTCACCCTGAAGTGTATGGCTTCATTTGCTGTCGCTGTCGGGATAACACTTTTTTTAAACAGGGAACTGTTTATAATCACTGGTGCAGTATTTCTTTCCACTCTGAGTCTTATTTTAGTGACAATTTACTGGAAAATAAGTTTTCACGGCGGACTTAATACCCTCATATACAGTACCGTGAATTATCTGTATGACTGGCAGTTCTGGTGGCTTTTTTTAATCCTGATTCCCATAGGATGGGCCAGGCTGGCCATGGATAAACATAACCTGAGCCAGTATGCTGCAGGCGTTTTGCTGAGCGCCGCAGTCTTTTTTACGGTTACCGGATTATTTTGCTAGTTATATTAAAGTCCCCTCCCGCATATTTATTTTTCTGTGAATCGGCAAAACGGGGGAGGGGCTTGCTACGAAAAGAACCGGTTTGGTGTTTCTGGTCCTGATTTTTTTGCTGCTGTTTTCTTCATCCGTGCAGGCAGCGGATACCATCAAAATTGTAATTAACAAAAAGGTCAACAAACTGGCATATATAAAGAACGGTGAAGTCACCAGGATCTTTCCTGTCGCTACCGGCAGGCAGCCTGATTATACGCCTGAGGGCAGTTTTAAGGTGGTCCGGAAGGTGGTAAACCCTTACTATAATAAATTAAAAATCCCGGGCGGCAGTCCAAGGAATCCGCTGGGAGTCCGTTGGCTGGGACTGGATGCCAGGGGCACCTCAGGAGGGACCTATGGCATTCACGGGACCAACAACCCCGGTTCGATAGGCAAATATGTATCATCCGGCTGTATCAGAATGCACAACAGTGATGTAATCTGGTTGTATGACCATACCCCGATCTATACTCCCGTTGAAATCATAAACCGGGAATGGGACCTGGAACAGAGGCCGGCAACTGTGGTACTTGACGGCAAAACCCTGTCTTTTGACAGGGGGTCCGGGGCTTACCTGGTCAACAGCCGGGTGATGGTCCCCCTAAGGGCTTTGGCTGAAGAGATGGGCTGTAAGGTAACCTGGAATGGGGAAAGAGAGGAAGCCGTGGTCACCGGCCGCGGGAAGGTACTTGCCTTTAGGGCAGACAGTGCCGTAATGACTGCAGACGGGCGGACAGTAAAGATGGATGTGCCTGTTGCGCTGAAAAATCAAAGGATGTTTGTACATGTGAGGGCAATCGCTGATGCCCTGGGGTACCGGGTATCTTGGGACGGCAAGACCCGGACTGTGGTTCTGCGATCAGTCTACTGACCGCATTGACCGGTGCAGTTCTTCTATTGTCGCGGCTATGTTGCCGGATTCCATTACCAGGGACATGACGGCAATACCGGCTGCTCCTGCCCGGATAACCATAGCGGCATTTTCAGGGTTTATGCCTCCAATGGCAATTACCGGCAAATTAACAGAGGCCCTTATGGAGCGGACAAAATCCAGGCCCCTTCCGGCAAGGCCGGATTTGCTGCGGGTAGGGAAAATATGGCCTGCCAGAACATAGTCTGCGCCACCGGCCTGGGCCTGCAGGGCATCTGCTGTGCTGTGCACTGAAACTCCCACAACCTTGTCAGGGACCATTGTCCTGACGACTTTGAGGGGCAGGCTGCCTGTCCCCAGGTGGACACCGCCGGCATTGCAGGCAATTGCGGTTTCCACACTTGAGTTAATAATCAGTTTTGTTTTAGTACCTTTACAGATTTCTGATATCTGCATCCCCAGTTCATACAGTTCCTCCGCCGGCAGGTCCTTTTCCCTGAGGATTACGGCATCCGCTCCGGCGGCAGCTGCTTCCCTGACGACAGAGACCAGGGGCCTGCCATTGGTCAGGGCCCTGTTAGTGACCACAAATATTTTTGGCATGGAAGACTTCCTTTCGGAGTTTTACATAGTATTACATATTATAGAAAAACACAAAAAATGCAAAAATGCAAATTTCCGCTCAATTTTAAGAAGGATTTAAACGAATTTTTGCGAAGAGAAATATATAGGGATATATGATTTTAGTCATATAAAACTGAATAAGGAGGGGGTTGTATGAGTTACGAGTACTCAATTGGCAAAAGGCTGCTGGGTGCACTGGTAGGTTCTGTGTCAGTTGGTGTCTCAGTGATTTTTCTCCTGTTTCTGCTCTTCGGAAAATAAGGCATTTTAGCCTCATATAGAATGTTAAGAGGGTGGTCTGATAAAAATATCAAAAAGACCACCTTATTTAATTGCCCTGATAAAGATAGTGCATGTGGGGGCAAATGCTCCTGTGAAATAACCGTGGCATGTGGTGAGGTGTTGTACAGATTTTCATTGCACTGCCGCCGTTATGAGTCTTGTTGCCGGGGGATAGCAGCTTAGTCTTATGGGCGGCAGTACTGAAAATCGGTATAATACATCATACTTCATTCGGCGGTCATTTTCGGGAGCATATTTGTTCAATAAACTCTGCCAGGGCGCCCACCATGCGGCAGTAATCTTCCGGGTTCTGGTGAGGGGCACGGAAGCGTTTGTTGATTTCCAGCTGCACTGCCGCAATGCCGAGCTGTTGGGACACAAAGCGGGTAACAGTGTTTTGGGCGGATACTGTGAACCGGTTTTCCGAAATTCGCGGGATTTCGTACTTTTCCAGTGAGTCTCTGAGAAGCGCAGCGTACCGGTCCTTTCCCAGCAGGGAGTTTCCTTTCATGGTCCCGATGTCGATGTCAAAATCATGCTCCCGGGAAGCGCCGTGAATATCTATAAGGAGCCTGGGCCTGTTAGTGGCACAGATATTTTTGATTAAATCTTTATAAATACATTTATCGTCAAAATTAGGGTCTCCTCCATAAAGCTTTGTTACCACCAGGCTGTGGCAGCCTGTCAGTTTGTTTAGAATACAGGCCATGGAACCGGTAAACTCATCTGATGGTTTTATTTTTTTATGGCGGATATGCCTTACTGAATGAGGGGCTGAAACCAGAACCGGCAGGGTGCCTTCAAAGTACCTGAAGGGATCGACTTTACGCGGGTTTGACCTGCGGTCGGTCTTCACAAAATAAACCCGCTCGATGTCAAAAGCCTCTTCTCCGATTTTTGCCCTGACCAGTGCTTCTGTCCGGGTACCTGAGCTCAAGATATCACCCCATTATACTAAATAGCTGCTTATGTTTATTTTTTCGACATATCTGTCGTGAATCCTCTCAGATGTTGTAGAACTGGGACTTTAAGTATACAAAATACCTTAGTATTTTCCTTGTATTAATGGCGAAGATTGAATATAATGTAAGTAGAAGGGTAACAGGTTAGACCCTGACGTAACGGAGGAACGCAAACCTCCCAAGGGGCAAACAGGTTGCCCCTTATTAATTTGCACAGGTTTTCTGTACATTATCAGCCAGGGAGAAGACTTCTCCCTGGTTTTTGAGGTGAGACGATTGATCCATATAGGCACTGCCGGTTACAGTTATCCTGACTGGATTGGGCCGGTATATCCGGAAGGGGTTAAAAAAGGTGAAATGCTGGAGTACTACGCCCGGGAGTTCGGTTTTACCGAGATAAACTCTACTTACTATGGGATGCCTAACAAGTACATGATGTGGAATCTGGTGAAAAAGACCCCTGAGGGTTTTCTTTTTGTTGTCAAGGCCCACCGGTCAATGACCCATGAAAGGTCGGCAGGACAACAGGATTATGCCGACTTCATGGAAGCTGTCCGGCCTTTGGCAGAAGCAGGCAAACTTGGCGGGGTCCTGGCCCAGTTTCCCTTTTCCTTTCACTGTAACAGGGCCAACAGGGAATACCTCAAGTGGTTTGCCGGGCACCTGGAAGGGGTCCCGACAGCCGTTGAGTTCCGCAATCAGGAATGGCTAACCGGAGAAACCCTTAGTTTCCTCAGGGATGAAGGACTTGCCTATGTATCGGTAGATGAACCTGACCTCAAGGGGCTTGTCCGTCCGGTGGCAGCCCTGACATCCCCGATGGGATATGTCAGGTTCCATGGCCGCAACTCGGCTAAGTGGTATCATCATAAAGAATCATATGAACGATATAACTATCTTTATTCACGGGAAGAACTGGCAGAATGGGTACCTAAAATCCTGAAAATGGCTCATAAAGCAGAGCAGGTGTTTGTCAGTCTCAACAACCATTACCAGGGCCAGGCTGTCAGAAATGCCAGGATGATCAGGGAAATGCTGTCAGTAGTGCCGGATTAGTTACAGTATTTTTTCGGCAACCCCAAGGCCTTCCGGAGCTGTGGTATTTTCCTCCTGTTCAGAAGTAATCAAGATGGAGACACCTGTTATCAGTGGGAAGTCTACTGTAACCCATCCGCCCCAGTAACCGGGAAATACTTCATCCATAGTGGTGACGACCTGTTCTCCGTTGCCGGACTCCCTGACCCAGAGCTTATATACCTCACCACCGGGCAGTTCCCCGGGTTCCGGTACATTGGTTACAAAAGCGGCTACCGCATCAGATTCGACAAAGGCCACACCTTTTGAGTCAGGGGTAATGTCAGTGGGATTGAGAATGACAATTTCCGGTCCGGGTTCCGGCACCGGCGGTGCTTCCGGTATGCAGATAACCTGGCCTATCATCAGATTGTAAGGATCTATACCGGGATTGGCGTTTAAGATTGCCTCAACTGTGGTGCTGAATCTGGCAGCGATGGCATACAGCGTATCTCCGGCCACTATTGTGTACCTGGTTGTGCCGTTGGGACAGGTAACCGGAGGCGGTACAGGGATACAGATCTCCTGTCCTATTCTCAGGTTATACGGGTTAATACCGGGATTAGCCATCAGGAGAACATTTAGGGGGATATTAAACCGGCGTGCAATGAGGTACAGGGTATCACCCGCCTGAATTACATAAATCTGTCCTCCGGGACATGTTGGCATATTAATCAACTCCTTAACTTTCTCAAAGGCTTTTGGTTCCTGGGCTTCATAGTATATTTTATGTTTCACGGCCTCTGATGGTTAAAAAAGAGCCTGTTCTTTCTGCATTAATAAAGAACAGGCTTGTTCAAATTGCCGGAAACTGGAAATATCACCCCTTATATCGTGGAGGGCTTTCCAGAAATCCCTTGATTTCACCATACACTATGAATTTATTATACAGGTCAATTTCCTGAAGCAGGAAACTTTTAAATTGTTCTCTCAGCATGGGCATAGTGCTCTGTGTAAAAGCCATTGTATGAACATGAATCATGCCCTGGATACTATAATGAACCCATAAGGTGAGACACAAAATCAAAAAAGTAAGTTATAATAAACTCATGACAAAACGAAATTATTATCCACCCGAATTCAAAAGTAAAGTAGTTATTGAAGTGCTACAGGAGGCCTCCACCGTCAACGAGATTGCCGCCAAGTATGGCATAAGTCCAGTTGTAATAAGCCGTTGGAAAAGTGAGTTCCTGGAACGAGCTGCGGAGGTGTTTAAGAAGGGTCCATCCGAAGCCGAAAAGGAACTTGAGCAAAAGAATCAGCGAGTTGCAGATTTGGAGCGTAAAGTTGGTCAGCTAACCTATGAGGTGGACTGGCTCAAAAAAAAATCTGAGCAAATTGTCGGACCAAACTGGGAGAAAAAGTTTCGTTGATCGAAACAATTCTAAAATCACCATTAAACGCCAGGCTGAATTATTAAGCATAAATCGAACCAGTATCTACCGCCAGCCACCTGATCAGAAGCCAATCTCGGATGAGGACTTGTTTACCATGCGCAGAATTGATGAGATACATACAGCCCACCCTACTTGGGGCTATCGGACCATCACCCGAATATTGAGACGAGATGACAAACTGCTAATAAACCGGAAAAAAGTGCGTCGGATGATGCGGGACATGGGGATTTACACCATATATCCAAAGCCTAATCTGAGTAAACGGTATCATGCGCAATATATCCGGCCATATTTGTTAAGGAACCTGGCCATTGACCATCCAAATCAAGTCTGGGGTGTAGATATCACCTATATTCGAATGAAAATAGGGTTTATGTATCTTTTTGTTATTATTGACTGGTACAGCCGTTGTATCGTGGATTATGAGCTATCAAGTACCTTGGATAAATCCTTTGTTTTAGCCTGTATGAGACGAGCCCTTAGCCAACACAAACCTGAAATCATCAATAGTGACCAAGGCGGTCACTTCACCAACCCTGACTTTCAAAACTTACTAGAGTCCAATGGGGTAAAAATCTCTATGGATGGCAAGGGCCAAGCCTTAGACAATGTAAGAACAGAACGTTTTTTCCGCACACTCAAGTATGATTGTATCTATATTAATGAATTTAACAGTCCCAGAGAGTTGAGAATTGCTGTAACCAAATATATTCACGAATATAACACCTATCGGCCTCATTCTTCGATTGGAGGCCAGTGCCCGGCTCAGGTCTATGGGACCAAGTCAAATCCAAAAGCTGCTTAGAATGCTCACATTTGGCGCGAATCAAGGGCTCGCAAGCGAGTTCATCTAGACCCCTTGATTCGCCTGAATATCCAAATCCTATCAATTGGCGGGCTGAAACAGTCCGCTTGCCGGCCGGCGAGGACGGGGTTTGGGGCAGGGCCCCAAGGGTTTTAAACTAACACGGAAAGGAGTCATAACTTACAAAATTATTTCCGTGTCTTGACAATGGGGGGCATTATAGTAGTATTCGCATCAACAGGCGGTCTCAAGGGAAAGGGGATTGCGTAGTCCGCCATTATTTTTTCTATTCTTTCAATCTGATCCTGCAGTGTTTCCACCCCGGAATCCAGAATCAAACGAAGTTCCGGGTTCTGGGCACAGTTTTTGAGTATATTGGTAGTTTCCAGGACATTATATCTCATCTGCAGATGACTGTTCAGGTGCCATACCTCGCTGACACCGATTTCCTTTTGCTTTTGTTCCGCAGGCTTGGTGAGGTCTGTGATTTGTTGGTATATAACGGGTATTTTCATCTTGTCACCTCAAATAATTTGCTCAGGAAATGGGCTTGTACATAGGCAATTTCTGTAAATATCCCTTGGCTTCACCATATACAGACAGGTTATCAATCAGTTCAATTGTCTGTATTATATGGTTTTTAAAAACTTTTATGATAACCGGTGAACCGCTGTAATTAATTGCTACAGCCAGAAGCGGCAGTTGTTTGATTAAATCAAATAAATGATTAAAAATATATTTGTCTGTAACCAGCTCCAGATTGACAGTCGTTTTTGCGCCCTGCGGGGGTCTTGGAGGGAGGGGAATCGCGTATTCCAGCATCAGTTGCTGCAGCTTATCTGCTCCTCCTTCAACGACTTTTAAGGTTTCATTTACAACTGCCTTTAAGTCAGCAGTCTGAGCACAATTGACGTAAACATTGATAACTTCTATGGTATCATATTTTGCCACCAGAATATCCCACAGGTGCCACACGTCACTGACATTGAGACTGTGCTGCTTTTGCGTTGTTGATTTACTTAATCCGGTAATTTTTTTTACATCTGCAATAACATCTACAATATCCACATCTGTCGCCCCAGTCAAATCTTGTTTACAGTTATTATTTGCGGTGAAACAGTTAATTATTTGTATGAATAGAATAATGCCGGCCTTTCCTTACGTTTCTTCTTTATGCACACTGCTAAGTAAGAAATAACCGGACACAACTCCCGCGAAAAAGAAAACCCCTGAGGAAAGAGCATAATTTACAAACAGAAAACCAAAAGGCATGTAGAAACCGGCATTTGTACAAAAATACAAATACCTCAGAAGTGAAGGCACAAAAGCAGGTAAAGCAATAGATATAATTTTAACCCGGTCTATTTTCCAGATGCCCTCTTTTTTGAAATTAACAATCAGTTCAGGAAGTGCAAGTAACAGGCCAAAGGCGATTGTGAAGAAGAAAAAGAATTCGACAGCTGGTTTAATATTATAAGTCCTTTCCCCGGTAATCTGAAGAAATGTGTAAACCTTAATACCAATGAGCAGAATAACGCCATATGCCAGTACAGATAAAAAATATGTGAGTCCCCGTTTTAAATCAGACATAGTACCTCCTTCTAATTTTTTTTGGCTGAACTCAGCCAGGTCCAGCAGGATATAGGTTATCAGCAATGTTGTAAGCACAAAAACAAGGGCATTGTTAATTTTTAGGGAGCCAATCCACATGTAGAAGGTAAATACTGTCCAGGCCACCAGGAACAGGCCAATGGCGATATTCCTGTCAGGTCCGAAATTAATCAGGTTCAGTTCTTCAAAAACGATAATCGAAGCCAGTGCGAGCCAGAAGGCGCCATAGGAAGTGAAGGCTGTGGCGCCGAAGGTATTACTTTTTTTGAATTCCCACATTCCGGCCAGTATCTGGGCGATACCCCCGTAAAACAGCGCCAGGGTCAGGAAAGTGGTGTGTATTGAGGCGGGTACAAGTTTGGCATTGATCATGCTCAGAATCCGATATAATGGTAACACTTAGTGCCGTCATCTTATACATCATTAAGGCGAATGGCTGAAAACGGGGTGTCAACGGTGGGAAAGCGAGGTTGAACGGAAATTGCTGCAGTCTTACTGCAGGCGGAATATTTTACGGGCGATTATGGAGAAACCGTTACCCCTGTGCTGTAATGTACCCCAAACCTGGAGCGGAGGGACAGGCCTGGTAAAAAGGAGGTTCCCGAACTCCTGGTAGGTTTTTTCGAAAACAGTTATGTCAATCAGGCCGAATTCGTCCTCCAGTGAAAAAAAGGCGGCTATTTTGCCTGTTCTGGTAGGGGGGCGGTGCGGGCGGACAGGCAGGCCGGCGACCCTGACCTGGCTGCCGTTACCGGCTGCCGCAAGGTTCATGCTGTTCAGAAATCCCCGGCGTTCCAGCCTGCTGCGCCAATGACTCATATAATGGCAGGTTACATCTATGCCGAGTATCTCATACTCCATGTTGAATTTCTCCTGTGGCGTAAAGTCCGGAACAGGGGGAAGGGTCACCGTATTATCTGTGAGGGAAGATTCTCCGGTAAGGGGACCTTCCCCGCCGAAGGACAGCGCACTGGTATTCCCTTTGCTGCCTGCCGCCGGAATGGCCCATAACAGCTGCTTCCGGTTATGATGCAGGCTGTCAAATGCCCCACAGCGGATTAGGTTCTCCAGGACATCCCGGCCTATGGAAACACGTTTCAGAAAATCGTCAAAGGACCTGAAGGGGCCCTTTTCCCTGGCTGCCAGGATCTTTTTCAGGGAATTCTCCTTAACCCCTTTTATCTGCCCCAGGGAAATGCGGATGGTATCGGCATTAACAGTGAAAGACTCCCGGCTGAGGTTAATATCAGGGGGGAGGATGGTCACCCCTCTCCTGCGTGCCTCCACACACAGGGTATTGGAGTCATAAAATCCCATCGGCTGGTGGCTGAGCACTGAGGCAAAAAAATGGGCCGGATAATGCCTGATAAGATATGCTGTTTTATAAGCAGTGGTGGCAAATGCCGCTGCATGGGCCTCACAGAAACCGTAGCTGGCATATCCGGTAATGTATGAGAAGATGGTTTCGGCGACTTCTGTGCTGACCCCGTTGGCAATGGCTTTTCTGACAAACTCCGCTCCGATGCCGGCCATTTCCCGGTGGGACCGGGCATGGGTCATCACGCGGCGCAGGCGGTCGGCTTCCCCGGGGGTAAAACCGGCAATTGCTGTGGCAATTTCAATGACCTGTTCCTGGAACAGGACAACCCCATAGGTTTTTTTCAGGATGGGTTCAAGTTTAGGGTGCAGGTATGTCACCGGTTCTTTTCCCTGGCGGCGGGCAATAAAGGGTTCTACCATATTGCCCTTGATGGGTCCGGGCCTGATAATGGCCACACTGGCAATAATGTCCTCCATTTCTGAGGCCCCGAGCCGGCTTTGCAGGGCGCGCTGGGCTGGACTCTCCAGCTGAAAGACCCCGACAGTTTCCCCCCTGTTAATCATATCAAAGGTTGCCTTATCCTCCAGGGGAATTTTTTCGTAGTCAAATTTACTGTCTGTTTCCCTGATAGTCAGGGTGGAGTCTTCAATTGCAGCCATGGTCCTCAGGGACAGCAGGTCAAGCTTGACCAGCCCCAGGTCTTCTATAAATTCCTTGTCATACTGGGTGACAACTATTCCCTTGGCAGCCTCCTGAAGGGGTGTTACCTCAGATAACGGGCGCCGGCTGACAACAATGCCCCCCAGGTGGGTGCCGATAAACCGGGGAAATCCTGAGACTGCCGCACAGTAGTCAAGGAGGTCCCGGAACCCGGGAGAATTAATTCCGCTTTCGCGGAGTTCCGGAAAACGATCTACAGCCAGGTCAATCTGGTCGGCATGGATATATGGCAGTTTTTTGGCCAGGCGGTCAATCTCTGCGGCCGGGAAATCCATGGCTTTGGCCAGGTCCCTGAAGGCGGAACGAGCCCTGAAAGTGTTGTAGGTACAGACTGTGGCCACCCGGTCAGTGCCGTATTTCTTATAGAGGTATGCTGCTACCCTGTCCCGGTGGCGGGAATCAAAATCTATGTCAATATCAGGTGTCTGGGCGCGCTCCAGGCTCATGAAACGTTCAAAAAGGAGGCCCCGGGCTATGGAGTCAACCTCTGTGATATACAGGCAGTATGCGACAGCCGAATCTGCGGCTGAACCCCGCCCGGCATACCTGATTTTTTCCCTGCGGGCGTAGTTGGCGACATCCCGGACCAAAAGAAAATAATCCTCAAACCCCAGGCGGCAGATGATGTCGAGTTCATGGTCAAGGCGTGTGGTCACATGCCGGGGCAGGCAGCGATAGCGCTCCTCGGCACCTTTGTAAGTAAGCTTCCTGAGGTAACCGGCAGCAGTTTCCCCGGGGGGGATGTCGGGAAAGGCGGGAAACAGCCGCTTCCCTGTTTCCAGGGCCGGTATACACATTTCGGCAATGGCAAGGGTATTTGTCACTGCCTGGGGATAGGCGCCAAAGATCCGGGCCATATCGGCAGGCGGTTTCAGGTAGTTTTCCGCATTGAGGCGCCGTTCGGGGTGGATTTCCCCAAGCCTTGTCAGGGTCCGCACACAGGTAAGCAGGTCATGGATTTTAAATTGTTCTTTGGTAACATAATGGACATTGTTGGTGGCCGCTGTCTTCAGTCCCAGGTGGGAGGCCAGGTTATCCAGGGCGTTGTTGAGAAACCGGCTTCCCGGAAGAAAATCATGCTGCATTTCGATAAAGAAGTTTTCCCTGCCAAAAATATCAGTAAATGTTTTGGCTGCTTCCTCAGCCAGACGGTAATTCCCCTTCAGGATAAGCTGCGGAATCCTGCCCTGGCGGCATCCTGACAGGGCTATCAGGTCACTGCTGTAAGCCCTGAGGGTTTCCACAGAAGTGCACGGGGTTTGGCGCGGATTCCCCAGGTGGGCAGCGCTCAGGATACGGCACAGGTTTGTATAGCCATGGGGATTTTTGGCCAGGAGGGTAAGGTGGCTGTCATCCCCCAGTGTTATTTCGACACCGGTGATTGGTTTGATCCCGGCCTTTTTGGCCAGGCCGGAGAAAAGAACGGCGGCACAGAGGTTGTTATGGTCTGTAAGAGCCAGTGCCGGCATACCTGCTGTAACTGCAGAGGTGACCATTTCTTCAATTCTGCCGGCCCCGTCGAGAAAAGAAAACGGGGAATGGACATGAAGGTGCACAAAACTCATAAAGAGGCCTCCCTAATCATCAAAGTCTTCCTAATCATAAACCCGGTACAGGAACCAGGCCAGGCTATTATTGTCCCTGTAAAGTTCAAAAAGGCTTCCTTCATGAGTGTTCACCCTGTAGAAGGTTTTTTCACTTTCCCCATCCCACCATGTGCCGGTATCCTTCCATATTTCAAGAACCTGACTTACCGGAAGCCACTTGCCGTTAAACCGGAAAGCCAGGGGGGTGTCATTAGTGCTGTATCTTATTTCAATATTTTTGTTAATCAGTTTTACCAATGTAATCATCCTTTGCTGTTTTACCTGTTGGTTTCGACGCAATTGCGAACGTATGTTCGTAAGAATTATATCATAATATTGTATTTGATGAAAGAATCATCAGGCAAATTCCATTTTTTTCAGGTAACAGGGTATGGCAGGGTTTATTAAAAAATAATTATTATTTGTTGTTCACAGGGACAGGGGGGTCTATAATTATTACAAGGTGTAGCAGGAAAAATTTTCTTGTCTTTATAAAAGGCAGCTAAACTTAGATGGCTCAAGTTTAGGGACAAATTTTACGATAATTATTATAGAAAGTAGTAACAACCAATTTAAAACAAGCTCCTCAAATCAGCCCGGAGAAAGAGGTGGAAGAGATGACCGAAAAAATTGTAAAAGCCTACAGCTCTCTTACTCCAGCCAAAAGGTTGATGCTGGGCCTTATAATATTTGTCCTGGCAGTTGTAGGGTGGGTTGCTGCCGCAACTGCCGCCAGCGGTATATTGTTTACCACCCCGGTGCCCGGAGATGGTGAAATTATTGAAAACACAAGGCCTGATATAAGTGTGAGCATTTCAGTATATGAAGGGACAGTCAGTGAAACGGATATCAGTATGTTACTGGATGGTGCAGCTGTTACCCCCGGTCTTTCCGAGGGAAGCACCCCGGGGAGTTACAATATCAGTTACACACCTCCAGCTGACCTTTCAGAGGGATCACATACGGTTCAGGCCAGTGTATATGATGATACAGCGGGTCTTCAATCCACCAACTGGTCTTTCGCTGTGGATAATGCACCTAACCCCGGAAGCTGGAGCCCGGGCAGGAATTCATCAGTGACTGTTTCAAATCCTGCGGTTTCTCTTTATGTCACAGACCTGTTTGACAACCTGGATGAGGCTTCAGTAAGTGCAGTCCTGAATGGTCAGCCGGTAACGCCTGAATTTAAGTTTAAGGGCCACTGGGAGACCGTTACATATGGCGATTCCTGCAGCAGCTGGACCGAAACGGTCTGGGTGGTGGACAGTTACCGGGAAGGGACTGTCAGTTTCGCGACATCAGGGCTGGCAGACGGTACTCATACAGTTGAAATAGGTATTGCCGATGTAAAGGGCAACTTAATGACAGAGTCCTGGTCATTTACAGTAGGGGTTCCCCCTGAAATAAGCAGTCTCAGCCCGGCAGACAACAGCAGCCTGGGGGTTATTGACAGGGTGTCTGCAACAGTAAGCGACACCAATGCCATCGACTGGGATTCCGTAATCCTGCAAATTAATGGAAGCACCGTAGCACATACCGTTTATACTCCCACCGGTACAGTGTACTATGAGGGAAGCTTCCCCAGCGGCAGCTATGAGGTAAGCCTTAAGGTCAGTGATGCTGCCGGAAATACCGCTGCCAGGATGTGGAGCTTCCAGACAGATACATTGCCACCGGCTCCTGTTGTTTGGGAACCGGATAAGGGCAGCACGGTGAACGGTAACAGCCCTGCGGTATCGCTGTATGTCAGGGATAGTGCCAACAACCTTGACAAAAACAGTGTTACGGCAAAAATAGACGGGGCCCCAGTGCCGGCAGCCTTTCAGTACAAGGGGCACTGGGAATCAGACTCCTGCGGCGCGACGTGGTATGTAGTTGACAGCTATAAGGAAGGTACTGTAAGTTTTGGGACATCCGGGCTGAATGACGGTGTCCATACTGCTGAAGTCACCATTGCCGACAGTGTCGGTAATATGCTGAAGGAGACATGGAATTTTACGGTAGGGACGAAGCCAGGGTTCACCAACTTTAATCCTGCCCCCAATTCTGTGGTTGGGGACACTGCATTTGCATCTGTTAATGTGAGTGATGCCAATAACAATATAGACCCTGCAGCTATTGTGGTATATCATAATGGTTCTCTGGTACCCCATATTTATGACCCGGCTGCCGGAACAGTGACATACAACCACAATTTTGGCTATGGCAGCCACACTATAGACGTTTCTGCCGCTGATACTGTATATAATACCGGAACCGCGAGCTGGACTTTTTCTATAGACAACAGGCCGCCGGGGGCTGCACTGACAGGTGAATTCTATGACGGGATGATTATCAGCAACGGTATGCTGAAATTTAGAGGAGAACTGACTGATTTCTCTGATATCAAAGGGACAGGCTCTACTCCGGAGGTTACCCTTAAACTGGATGGTCAGGTTTTGCCGGCACAAATCAGGTATGAGGGGATGGCTGACAGCTGTGGCAGTTACATTATAACCAGCAGGAAGACAGTATATGTTACTTATGAGGGAACAATAAAGGACGGCCCGCATACCCTCTCTCTGACGAGTGAAGACGTTCTGGGCAATTCCGGTACGACTGCCTGGAACTTCACAGGGAGGACTTATCCGGTAATATCCGGGTGGCAGCCGGTAACATACCTTACTGACCTGACTCCACTTATTTCGGCAAAGGTTACTGATAATGACGGCGTTCACCGGGATGCTATAACAATGAAGGTCAACGGCCGGAAGGTATCCCACAGTTTTGATTCTGCATCAGGACTGGTAAGTCATGTCCCGGCAGAACCCCTGGCTGATGAAGCTTATCATACGGTGAGCCTGAGTGCTTACGACCCGGGAGGGCTTACCACATCTATCAGCTGGATGTTCAATACCAGTACATATCCTGAAATGCCTGACTCAAATATGGTAAACTGTTCAGCCTGTCACGATATTGCCGAAGGTTCCGGGATACCATTCCAGAGTCTGCATAATACTATCAATTTCTACGGCACCCATTCCTCCAACGACTGTGATGCCTGTCATAACTACATAACCTATCCTGCTGACTGTGTGCAGTGCCATGGTCTGGAGGACGGTACGCCGGAGGCCCCCCACGGGTCCAGCCCGTCGATTTCGTACCAGCTGCGGGGGTATAGTTCAACATATCCTGTCAGGGTCACTGCCAACAGGGAAATATGGGACTGCATCATCTGCCACCAGCCCGGTTCACCGCTGACAGGATGGTACAATGGATATGTGAATCCCACCAGGCCCCTAAATAATCACGATATACCTGAGCTTCACAAGACAGACCGGAATAATTGCAATACCTGCCATGCCCTGGCCCTTACCAGAGAGCATGCACGGCCTGGGAGGACAGACAGTGAGCGGGTCCAGGTTTCCTGCAACACCTGTCACCTGAGCCCGGATGCACGTGTCAGAGGCGCTATAAGTGCGGCTGATAAAACCTGCGGTGCCTGCCATACATACACCCCGCACGACACACTTGAGGCAAGCCGGCTTATTCACGGCACCGCACTTGAGGATGACTGCCGGACCTGTCACAATCCTGATATTGATGAGGAACATACGGCAAACATAAGGACAAAGACTGCCACAGGCAGGAATTATACCTGTGAGGTCTGTCACGGAAGTACGGATACAGTTGTTCAGGATGCGGTATATTCCGGAGATACGGGCTGTACAGCGTGCCATCCTGCAGACTATCACGACATGGCCCTGCTTCACAGCTCAATATATACTGATCCGGTACTTTTTAACTGCAGCCAGTGCCACTTAAACAGGCTGGATACAGAGCACGGGGGAAGGATTTCGTCTGTTACCGGCCAACCGCTTGACTGTGTATCCTGCCACCTCAGCAACAGGGCTGACGTTAAGGCAGCTGTCAGCGGATCACAGACCGACTGTAATGCCTGCCATGAGTTCCACACAGATGTGACGGCTGCTCACGATTCCGGGTTTGTTATCAGTCCTGTGGTAAACTGTGCCCAGTGCCATGATGATGTTTTAAACACAGAGCATGAAGGACGTGGCTTTACCTGCAACACCTGCCATGACACTGTCAATGAGACAGTTTATGGGGCGATAACCGGTAATATTAACAACTGTGATGCCTGCCATGGTATACATACACCTGAATCTGTGGAATTGCCCCATACTACTGCGAACTATGTATATGCCCCGACCTTTGAATGCTCGGGATGTCATGTCAATGTTCTGACAACAGAACATAGCCCTGCAGGAGACTGTAACCTCTGTCATGCTTCGTCCGTTCAGCAGATAAGTGATTCTATACTGGGCGGTCGCAATGACTGTGATTCGTGTCACTACATTCACTCTGATGTGGCTGCTGCCCATATTTCGAATTATGTAACCACTCCGGTAGTGGACTGTTCCGGATGCCACAATGACATGCTTGATATAGAACACCAGGCACAGGGACTGGATTGTGCGGCCTGCCATGACAGTACAAACACAACCGTGGCTGAAGCCATATACAGCAGTAACACGCAGTGTGATGCCTGCCACGGTATTCATACCCTGTCTTCTGTGGAACCGGCTCATACCACAGCGGATTTTGTCTACAACAAGACCTTTGACTGTTCGGGCTGCCACAGTGGGGTACTGACCACGGAACACCAGGGGAAGGGTGACTGTAACCTCTGCCATAGCTCGGCTACAGACCAGGTAACCCGGTCTGTGGCTGCCGGAAGCACGGGATGTGATTCCTGCCACTCTGTACACCAGGATGTAAGCTCTGCCCACGTAACGAATATGTCAGCTAACTGTACTCTGTGCCATTCATCTTCATTGACGGCAAATCACAATGAAAACTGTGCAACCTGTCACGACAGCAGCAGACCTGACGTCATTGATGCCGTTGCAGCGAACAATACTGCATGCTCGGCCTGTCACCAAATACATCCGGATGTCAGTCATGAGTCTGATTTTGTAAAAAACAAGGAAATTGACTGCAGTTGGTGTCATTCCAAAAAACTTGATGGAGAACACCAGAAACGCGGCTATTCGTGCAGGATCTGTCACCAGACAGATGTTTCCAAAGTCAATTTTGCCGTAAATACCCAAAACCGGTACTGTGATGCCTGTCATAATGTCCATGACGATATAACTGAGGTTCATGAATCCGTTTTTCCTGACATTCTGACGGTAAATTGCTCGGGCTGCCACAGCCGCGTCATTTCTGACGAACATGTTGACAGGGTGAACAGTGACGGGGAAGAGATGACCTGTAAAACTTGCCATGACGACGATTCCCCGGATGATGTCAGAAAGGCAGTAAAAAATAATGATACATCATGTGTTTCCTGCCATGACAGTATTCACGGAGACGTAACTCCCAAGCATACAGCGGAGTTCCGTAATGCCGGCTTTGCCTGTGCCGGATGTCACAAAGTCAGTCTGGACCAGGAACATAAAAGGCAGGACCGGGGCTGCAACACATGTCATGAAAGTAGTAACAGGACTGTAATAACAGTAATCAGGGAAAAGAGAACCGAATGTAATAGCTGTCATATTGAACACGGGAATGCCATCCAGGCACACTGGGAATTTGACCTGACAAAGGTGCAGTGTCGTGAATGCCATACTGTGCATCGGGAACCGGCATGGCAGAAACAGGATAAGGGGAAGGAGGTGGCATTATGACCGGGAAACCAGCGGTTTTTATGATGCTTTTGGCTGCCCTGGCAATGGCAGTGACATTGAAAATGGGCATTCCTGCTCAGAATATGGATGAACTTTTTTCAAAATACAGTAAGAAAAATGCAGAAACAGAGGAGATGTGCAAAACCTGCCATAATGATATGTTTGCCGCCGCCGGCCAGCAAAGTTCCGTACACCTTCCTTTTGCAAACTGGTACTGTACAGACTGCCACCTCTTTAATGAGCAGCATTTGCAGGACCCTGATATTGAGATGGAATTGATAACTGACAGGCAGCAGCTCTGCAATACCTGTCACCTCAGCTTACAGGAAACTCTGGCTGGCATACAGCATGAACCATGGCGGCAGGGCTTTTGTACAGACTGTCACGACCCCCACGCCGGCAGTGAACCTAAACTGCTACGGGCTGGCAAAAAGGACCTGTGTGCTTCCTGTCACAGACTGCAGTCCGAAAAGAGTATGGTGACAAATCAGCACCGGCCTTTTGAACAGGGTGAATGCACCTCATGCCATGATCCCCATGCTTCTGATTATCAGGGGATGACCCGGATGGATACCGCTATGGTTTGTGCTACCTGCCATAGAGAGCATGTGCTTGAAATGTCAATGCCTTATCAGCACGGACCATTTGCCGAAAGAAACTGTACCCGGTGTCATGACCCTCATGCCACCAATGGCCAGTCACTGTTGGACAGAGCGGTACCCTTTGCCTGTTTCCAATGCCATCCGGAAGTTGAGGCAGAAATGCTGAAACCTGTTATTCATGAACCTGCCAAAACCGGTATGTGCCGGTCATGTCACCAGCCCCATGGTTCTGTATTACCATACCTGTTACCGGTTAATGGGTGTACAGGATGCCATATTGAAATGTGGCCTGTTTACAGTGCAGCCAGCAATCACCCGGTAGGGGAATCCGGCTTTTCATGCACATCATGCCACCGGGGGCACGGTGCGGAGAACCTTTACCTGTTGGACCAAAAAGGGAACAGTGTTTGTGCCGAATGCCATGCCCAGGTTGTGGATAGTATGGCAGGCAGTGAACACGGCAGAGTAAGAGGCAACAAGCCTGACGGGGACTGTCTCAACTGCCATCTCGTACATTACAGTGACAACACATCACTGCTGCCGGCCCCCAGGGAACAAATATGTACCCTGTGTCATGATACAGGGGAATTTATGAATCCGGATGTATCTCACGGTGAAGCTATCCGTCAGGAAAAAATTACTTGTGCTGACTGCCATGAACCCCATGGCCGGGGCGGGAATGATAAAATGTTAAGGGGAGCGGGTAATGATTTGTGCCGGAAATGTCATGGTGATATTTTTAAGAAAAACCTATAGAAGTCCGTTCCCGTGTATGCTATAGCCTGTTATGGATGATTAGGGTTTGCCACCACTGCGCAGGGGGTCAACAAACATCAGCATCTGTTCCCTACGGCTTACCGGAAGGGCGCTGCCCATCCTGACAATCCCGGGTGAATACCTGGAGGCCAGGTTTTCACAGACCCTGGCTATTTTTTCGCGGTGTTCCGCATGCCTTCCGTTAAGGGTTTTGGGGTCTTCAAAAAGAGACATCTGGCTGTGGACACAATTTGTGAGCCGTCCTGCTGCCAGGGACAGCTCTGTCACCGGGCCTGCAATCTGCAGTTTTTTCAGGAGATTCATACAGTCATGGTATACTGAACGGATATCATACTTCCCCCTGGTAAAGGAAGAGGTAACGCTTTCGGTGAAAAAATTTTCAGAGAAGATGGACAGGGACAGTTCCCGGTAGCTTTTTCCCCGTTCCTGCAGGGTTTGGCTGAGGTGGACTGCAGCCTGTTTCATGGTTTCTTCCAGCCCGGTGATGTCAGTACACTCACAGCGGCTGTGATATGTAATCCGGTCGGGGGGGCTGAAAAAAGGCACATTTGAGGTATCAATACCCCTGCTGTAATCCATAATCAGGGGGGCCAGGGAACCAAACGGGCTGTAAAGCATTGTCAGGGGAATCCCGCTGATATCGCCGAATGTCTTCAGCCCCAGGGTTTTCAGGCGCAGGATAACCTTATCTTCCAATGGCCACATAAATTCTACCGGCAGCCCGGAGGTAAAGTCTCCGGTTTTTTCCGGTCTGAGGACACAGAGACGGAATCTGTCATATGCCTTTGTCAGTGTCCCTCCGGGCAATTTTCCCGGACCTGGAGGGTTAGAGAGATATGCCATTGTCAAAGCCTTTGCCAGCAGGCGGCAGGGGGCCAGGCTGACTGTGGCAAAACTCCCCAGGGAAGGGATGACTGTCCCGGCAAAAGCGCTGATTAGCCTTGCCCCGGGAGGTTTTCTGCCGCCCAGGTCAATAAAGGCCTCATTAGCACAGGGGGTTTCCACCCTTGGGCTCAGGTTAAGGCATTTGCTGGCAAGTTCAGATTCGCTGCCCCGGAAATCATGCAGGAAGATGTGTGCAATTATCCTCATTTCCGCCAACCTCCATATTAGAAAGGTTTAGCCTATCTGCGAACGTGTGTTCGATAAATTAATTATATGAAAACTGACCGCCCTGTGTCAACCCGAAGATATAGTAAAATATTTTCATATATATCCAAAACCTGCCTTTGTAAAAGAGGGAAAAATAATATTGGCAAAGAAAGAATAAAATATATGATGGCAGGTGCCGTATCACATACATAACAGCAGAAAGGGTGATATTATGTATTTAGACAATCTTTTTGTATACGGAACACTTCTTCCGGGCATGGAAAACCATGAACGTTTTATTGAAACCCATAAACCGAAAGTGTATAAGGCAAAGGCAAAGGGGACCATGTATTTTCTTCCTGAAGACGGCTATCCGGTTGTCCTTGAAGGTGAAGGAGAAATAAAGGGTGTTATGTTTCAGACAAGGGACATGGCCACTATTCTTCCTGAAATAGATGAAATTGAAAAATACACCGGGGTTGAAAGTCAGAGCCACCTTATCCGTGAGATAAGGGATGTGGAACTGACAGAAACAGGTGAAAAGGTAAAAGCACATATGTTCCTCTGGCCTCCTTCAAAAGCGGGCTGGCTGAAGGACAACGGGGAAATTATTCCTGACGGTGACTGGGCCGGGTTTTTGCAGGAACACAGGAATAAAAATAATAAGTAACGGATTTTCCCTGAAAAATATTCTCTTGCACCGCTAATAGTTTGTTTTACGGGTGGTCAAATTAATATTAATATTAAAATAACCCGGAGGTGCAGAGAATGAGCCCGAAAAGGGAACAGGACATCTGGAATGAAAAGGCTGATAAATTGGGAGAATTAATGGAGGTTGAAGCAGAACAGTTTGTGGATAATGTTGCCCGCAACAGGGAGGGCAGTTCTGCCCAAAAAGAGAAGTTCATATTTGATGATACAACCACTCCCAAAGTGCTGCCTCCCAATAAACGGAGTTAGAACCAATTGTGTAACTTTTAAAGTTGTTAATGAGAATCTTACTGAGACAGGGGTAGATGTATTCTGGTACATCTACCCTGTTCATGTTCAGGAGGGCTTTTTCTTTTGGTATTGAAAAAGCACGTTAAAACAATTAGAATTATGATGTAAGGTCTGGAAGATATGACACAAACTGCTTGGAAAGTTTGCGTGAGATGCCTAAAAGGGTGACGAAATGAAGAAATGGGCTTATATGGTAACAGCATATATAATTTTGGGACTTATCGTCTATTTTGTGGGCGGGAAAAATGTTGACCCCCCTCCGTGCTGCAGTTCCCTGAATGCCGGGATACATGACCCGGCAGCACAACCTGTTTCCGGTGCGGTTTACACCGGTTTGAACGCAATGCCTGAGGATGATGTCAGGGAACAGGTTGACTTCCCCAGACCGGAAACAGGTGTCCCCTTTAATGACCCTGTGTTTGGCACAACGGTGGTAAGGCTGACGGGTTCCGGGACTTCTGCCGGCTCGGGGTGGGATTATATTCCGGCCAATGTTTTTAATGCCGACAGTACACATATGCTGATTAGAGACGGAGAAGGCCGCTGGACTATACTGGACATCCCCGGATTCAGATTTAACAAGTACCTGACAGCTCTTGAAGGTGATGTAATCCCCCGGTGGCACCCTGTTGACCCGCACCTTTTATATTATTTTGAGGGGAACAACCTGTTTATCAAAGATGTAATTACAGGACAGTATAAAGCACTTCATACCTTCACCCGGTTTTCCCGGGTAACCGGCACTTCTGAGGGGCGGCTCAGTGAAGACGGTTCCCGGATAGCCGTTTTGGGATATGATACCAAAGGCAATCCTGACGAATTGTTTACCTATAACGTTAAAACCAAGCTGGAAGGACCGGGGGTGAAACTGTCAGGGGCCCCCGGGGGGATTAATTGGGCTACGGTTACACCTAAAGGAGATTATGTTGTTATTGGGTGGGGTGAGCAGGGAAACGGTAAGTTTCAGGGGACCAGGCTGTACACTGCTGAGATGAAACCAATCAGGCAGCTGATCGACACTGTTCGCCCGGGGAAACTCGCCTATGATGTTAACGGGGACCCGGTTTACGTGGTCTCATGTCTCGACTCCAAATTGCGGCAGAACCCCAATGAGATAATCAAGATTGCTGTTCCGGACGGAACAGTAACTACCGTACAGACACTGGAATGCCGTTTTCATGTAAACATATCAGGTGCAGCTTCAGAAACAAAAGAGTGGGTCCTTGTATCAACCCACCGGAGCCGGAGGCCCGGGTGTGAACAGCCCGGAAAAGGCGGCTGGCATCCTTATGAAGGCGAGATTTATGCCCTTAAAATTGACGGCTCAGGGAGCACCAGGAGGATTGCCCACCACAGGAATGTTGTCAAGGACCTGAGCCAGGAAACCCGCGTTTTTGCTAACCGGGACATGACCATGGCTGTCTGGAACAGCAACTGGGGCGAGTCAGACCTGGGAGCCGGTGATTTATATGCTGGAGATTTGGAATATTGAGTTTAAACGCACTCTGCTTTGAGAAGTTTCGGCTGAAGCAGAGTTTTTTTTTACCTCTGGAAATGGCCGGTGTAATGGGGATGCGGTGAGGTGTTATGCCGGTTTTTCCGCACCGGGGCCCCGGAAGCACAATGGGGGTTATCTTTACATAATATGTGATAACGACCTACCAGTCAGAGGAGGAGAGATATACTATGGCCAAGTGTAACGGTTTCCTATATACGGTCAGGGAAGGTGATACCATTGTGTCAATCGCCAGGAGGCATAATATAAAACTTGCGGAACTGATTGTGGCAAATTCTAACATATATGATCCTACTAAATTGTTTCCGGGGCAGGAGGTGTGCATACCCCGCGGTAAATCACAGGGTAATGGCTTACCACAGGGTAAAGGAACTAAGCAGGCTGTTGATCCCGAACTGGGAGTTCAGCTCCCCGCAGGGTACAGGATAAAGATACATGTAGAAGATCTTACATTTCCCACAGGAATTACTTTCAGTGATGTGGGGGAAATGTATGTGGTGGAGTCAGGATACCGGGCAGGCAGTGTTTCGGAGCCGGCACGGGTACTGAGGGTTTATCCGGATGGTTCTACCGGTGAAATCACCCGGGGGTTTCTTCCTCCTGTTACGGGAGTCACCTGGTATAATGACAGCTTATATGTTTCGGAATCAGGCTATCCCGGTCAGATAACAAGGGTCTTTCCTGACGGTACCAGGGAAACAGTGATTAACAACCTGCCAACCGGTGGTGACCACCAGTTAAGCCATGTCGTGTTCGGGCCTGATGGTTTGATGTACTTTGGCATAGGGACAGTCACCAACTCAGGAGTGGTTGGCCCTGACAACAGGTGGCTGAATAAAAGGCCACGGTTCCATGACATTCCCTGCCGGAATTACGAACTGGTGGGACAGAATTTTGTCAGTGAGGATGTGCTGACCCCGGAAATCGGAGATACTGCCGTTGCCGGTGCCTTCCAACCTTTTGGCACTTCTACAAAGCCTGATGAGGTGGTCAGGTCCAAATTTCCGTGTACTGGGGCAATCTATCAGGCAAATCCCGATGGGAGCGGAATGAAGGTTTTTGCAGACGGGGTGCGCAACCCGCTTGGCCTGGGGTTTTCACCAGGAGGCAGCCTGTTTGCCACTGATAACGGGATGGATGTCCGCGGCAGCAGACCTGTGGCTGATGCCTGGGATACTTTTGAAGAAATCCATTTTGGTGAATGGTATGGATGGCCTGATTACAACGCCCGGATCCCTGTAACTGATCCGAGGTTTAAGCCTGATGACGGGCCCCAGCCCCAGTTCCTGATCAGAAACCAGCCCCCTCTGGCGGAAGGACCCGTTGCCCTGTTTGAACCCCATTCAGTACCCACAAAGTTTGATTTTTCAACTGGCACGGAATTTGGATACCGGGGCGAAGCCTTTGTAGCCCTGTTCGGTCATATTGACCATATGGGGGAACCCCTGGCGGAGCCGGCCGGCTTTAAGGTTGTCAGAGTTAATATAGAAACAGGAGAGGTCAATGATTTTATGGTCATCCTTGACCCCCGCAATGCCGGCAACGGGCCTGTCCATCCCATTCAGGCCAGGTTCTGTCCCTGTACCGGCAGGCTGTATGTGGTTGATTTCGGGCAGATGGGAGATACGGGAGGACCGCCAAAACGCAAATCAGGCGCTATATGGGAGATAAGCAGATAGGAAGCAGGTAAATCTTAATGTAGGTGACTGCATGACTTTAAACTCTCTGGTTTATTAAATCAATTCCAATCCTTTATTAAGTTTTTTTAGTAGTGAAATAAACAATTCTTTTTCATTCTTGTCCAGAGGCATCATGATTCTGTGCATAAATTCGTTGTGTATGGGAATGAAGGCGTGCATTAAAGCAAATGCTCTGCTGGTAAGGCAGACCCGGAACACCCTTTTGTCAGAGGGGTCATCATTGCGAACCACCAGTCCCTCTTTCTCCAAACGCTCTACCAGACCGGTAATGTTAGCCCTGGAAACATTTATCTTTGTACTTAAATCTGATTGAATTAACCCCCGGTCACCCGCCATGTACAGATTAATTAATACTTTGAACTTCGGCTCGGAAAGACCGTGCCGGGCAAAATGTATATCAAAAGTATCTTTCATGGCATCGTTTAAGGAGGTCAGTTCAAACAGTGCCAGTTTTGAAAGGTAAACGTCCGAAAAATCTCCAGTCTCTTTAATTTTAGAAACCTCCAATTCTGATGGGGATATTTAAATTATTGTAAACATATTAACAGATTAAGTCAAGATATAATTTTATAATAGTAGAATATAAGAAAAACCCCTTCCCAGTCCAGGAAGGGGTTTTTTGCCGTTAATCCGGCAGATATCGGGTATTTCCGAAATGAATTACATTCATTTATTCTTCTGCAGTCAAAAGAATTATATTTGTATCATACATCAATGGAGCCAGGGCCTCCCTCCATAATTAAGCAATATGGAATTCCGTCAATTATGGTACCTTTTAATAACTCACAATGACGCAGGGGGGCAAATATCCTACGCATCTCGGGGTCTGATAATTGAAATTTTTTCATTAGATCCTCAAAACTTACTTTACCACCGCTGCTCTTAACATATTCATATATCTCTGTTTGAAGTTCGGTTAACCCTTCAGTCCCTTTTTGTCCCGCCAGTTTTCTTGACAGCTTGGCACTGTAAACGGCTGCAACATCACAGGTTCTAGGGAGGCTTACAGCCTCGACATAACAGTCTTCACATAAAATTTGCCCCAAGTAGTTCATCTCATCCCCCTTAGGGATATGTTCCTGACATCTTGAACAATTCAATAACTCACCTCCTTTTGGCTGTGCCAAAAATTTTGTTTTTTGGATTTTGCTCCAAAGTATTCCCTCTATTACGCACCTCCCACCAAAAGTTAACCTATTAACAATATTGTAAACATATTAACAAATTGGGTCAAGAGAAATAACTTAACTGTACAAAAAAATACCTCACTGTAAAGTTGCATTGTGCCTGACGCCGAGGAAAGCACAAAATAAAGAATACAGGAGGTACTTAAATTTATGAATTTCAGGTTATCTGCTGCTTACTCTACTATCTGCCACTTGCCGTCTTTGATTTCCACCAGTACCAGGTCAGTTTGCGCAAGCCCGTTATGGTCTTCAGGGGACATGTTGAAAACACCGGTTACTCCGGCAAAGTTTTTGGTATTTTCAAGCTCGGTCCTGATTTTTTCCCTGTCAGGGCCTGCCTTTTCGATGGCATTTACCACCAGCTGTACAGCATCCCAGGCATAGCCTCCAAAGGGGTTCGGCGGGCCGTATTTAGCCTCATATTGTTCTGTATATTCGGTAAGTAATGATTTCTGGGGGTCATCTTCCGGGAGGATACCTGCAACCAGCAATTTTCCGATGGGGAAAATGACTCCGTCTGCTGCTTCCCCTGCCAGGTCAATAAATGTCTGGTTTCCGATACCGTGGCTGTGGATTAGGGGGGCATCAACAGCCATCTGCCTGTAGTTTGCGGTAAGGCTGGAGGCAGCCGGAGGGATAGCCCAGGCAATAACGGCCTGTGGTTCATGTTTTTTAACATTGGTAAGCTGGGAAGTCATAATGGTGTCTTCCTGTTCAAATTTTTCCTGTACCACTATTTCAATGCCTGACGCAGCAGCAGCCTTTTCAAATTCTACCCTGCCGCTGTCACCATATGCACTGTTGACACTCATAAAGGCCACTTTGGTCATGCCATTGGCTTTGAGGTATTCAACTATTTTGGCGGCAACCAGGCTGTCACTCTGGGCTGTCTTAAATATCCACCGGCGCTGGTCAAGGGGTTCCACAATATTGATGCTGGCCGCACATGAAATCAGGGGCACACCGGCGTTTTCTGCCGATTCCACCATTGCCATTGTTGAGCCGCTGGTGCTGGCCCCGATAATAGCCAGGACATCCTGCTGGATCAGTTTCTTTGCAGCCAGGGCGGCTTCAGTCTCATTGCTCTTGGTGTCCAGTATAGTTACTTCCAGCTGGGTCCCATTGATCCCCCCGTTTTTATTGATTTCATCAACCATCATTTCAACCGTGTTTCTCTCAGGTACTCCAAGGGATGAGGATTTTCCCGAGATGTCCAGGACAACCCCGATTTTATAAGCTTTACTCTCATTTGAGCCGGTTGTTTTATCTTCCGCACTGCCACAGCCGCTGATTAATGCGGCGATAATACTGAAACATACCAGAAGGGGGAGGACTATTCGTTTTACCACAGTAAACCACTCCTTTTTTATGGTCATTTTTGTATTGGGCTTCAGCCCTGGCTATATATTAAAGCTGCCGTCAGGAGGTTTTTCCTTCACTGCAAACCGTCCTACCGGACTCCTATTGGCAACTGGGAAAACTAAAACAGGGGGGAGGGGAAACTAAAAAAAGCCACTCATCCCTTAGGGACGAGAAGCTTTTGGCTTTCCGCGGTACCACCCGAATTGGCTGCAGGTGCAGCCCACTCATCTGCAGGTACGAGATTTGACTACCAATCGCCAGTTGCCGGCCGGCTAACTATCAACTGCCAGATGCTGACTCTGGCTGCAACTGCCAAGCCGTCTGCCAGTCTCCAACCATCAACTACTGTCTTCTGGCTCCTGACTTCTGACTCCTGCCTAGAATCCGATACCCTCTGCCTGTTAACGGTGGAGTGCCGGCACAGCCTACCAGGCTCCTGAATCCGGTTCAGGTATCCCTTCAGCCTGCAGTTCGAGAGGGAATTTCAACTGCCTATCACCGAAAAGGCTCTCAGTCAGCGGCCTTTTCTCCCTGTACGGCTTGAAGCAGTTTACTTGTCTCTGTCATCACTTTTGTGTGGAATATTTTCTTTACCTAAATCTATGATATTCAGCAGCAATAAAAACTGTGCCATTAAATTTCAGGACGCATGGTCATGTACTGATGCACGTTACCCGGGTACTGTTAAGCATGAAGCCTGGCGCCCAGGTAAGCTGACTGGACCCTGGCATCCTGCAGCATATCCCGTGCCCTGCCGGCAAGGGATATCTGCCCACGTTCAATAATGTAGGCCCGGTCGGCTACCTTCAGGGCGGCTTTGGCGTTCTGTTCAACCATCAGGATGGTGGTGCCGCGCTTTTTCAGGCTGACCAGGATATCAAAGATTTCTTTTACCACCAGGGGGGCGAGGCCCAGTGACGGTTCATCCAGGAGGAGGACCTTCGGTTTGGCCATCAAACCCCTGCCAATGGCCAGCATCTGCTGCTCCCCTCCGCTGAGGGTGCCGGCCAGCTGGTCTTCTCTGCCCCTGAGGGCAGGGAAGAGGGAAAGGATATTTTCAATATCTTCATCAATCGATTTTTTGTCTGTCTTATACCGGTGATAGGCGCCCAGTTTCAGGTTATCGGTAATTGAAAGAGAATCAAAGACCTCTCTGTGTTCGGGAACAAGGCTGATACCTGCTTTGACCACATCCTGTACCGGCATGCAGCTGGTCTGCACGGTTCCCAGGTAAACCTGGCCTGACCTGGGCTTGTGGATACCTGCAATGGTGCTCAGCAGGGTCGTTTTACCGGCCCCGTTTGCGCCGATAATGGTCACTATCTCTCCCTTTTCAACATCCAGGGAAACATTGTTTAGAACCCTGATCCTCCCGTGATATGTTTCGATTTTGACAACCTTCAGCATTAAAAACCCTCCTCGCCCAGGTAAGCCGTGATGACTTCCTGGTTGTTCTGAATCTCATAAGGTGTGCCTTCGGCAAGTTTATTGCCAAAATTGAGCACTACCAGCCGGTCAGTAATTTCCATAACAGTCTCCATATCGTGTTCCACCAGGATAATGGTGATCCCCTGGTCTCTCAGGGTGTATATAATATCAACCAATTCCCTTGTTTCACTGGAATTGAGTCCCGCTGCCGGTTCATCCAGGAGCAGCAGTTCAGGTTCCAGGGCAATGGCCCGGGCAATTTCCAGCATTTTTTGCTGGCCGTAAGGCAGGCTGCCAGCCGGTTCCATTGCCTTGTCAGCAAGGCCGGTCAGGGCCAGTTTTTCCAGGGAACTTTCCACTATCTTGCTTTCCTCAGACTGGACGGGCCACAGCGGGAAAACCGCTCCCAAAAGCCCGGTACGGCTCCTGATGTGCCTGCCCACCATAACATTTTCCAGGACCGTCATATTGTTAAAAATTTGCAGGTTCTGGAAGGTCCGGGCAATTCCCAGAGCAGCCACTTTATGTGTCGGCAGGGAGGTGATATCAGTACCTTTAAAATAAATGTGACCATGGGTCGGGGGATACACTCCTGTCATCAGGTTGAAGAGAGTGGTCTTTCCGGCGCCGTTAGGTCCGATAACAGCAACAATTTCACCCGCGGAGACGGAAAAGGAGATATTACTGACTGCATGAACGCCCCCAAAGCTTTTGGTGAGTTCAGTGACTTCAAGAAGTTTCATTGGGACGCTCCTTTCTGTATCTCCAGCTTTCATAGGCCTTGACCAGAGTTGCCGTAAGACCGTCAGGCATAAAAATCATGATGACAACAAGAATAATTCCGTAAACAACTATCTCATATTCACCGCCAGCCTGGGGTATCAAAAGAGGCATGAACTCTTTTAACCCTTCTGCCATGACAGTGATTACAGATACTCCCAAAATCGGTCCCCATATGCTGGCCAGGCCTCCCACCACTGCCATGACCACAAACTGTACCGAGGTCATCAGCCCAAAGGGGCTGGGGCTGATAAAGGTAATGTAATGGGCATAAAGGCTGCCGGCTACACTGGCATATATGGCGCTCAGGGCAAAAACCTGCAGCTTGTGCCTGCCTGTATCCACACCAAGGCTCTGGGCGGCGAACTCGCTGCCGTGAATTGACCTTAAGGCGCGGCCAATGCGGGAATGGACCACATTATTGGCCAGGATGACAGCCAGCAGGGCCAGAATCCAGACAAGAAAATAGTATTTGAAATCATTGTTAAAGACCAGGCTGCCAATAGAGAGGTATGGTATTCCTTTGCTTAGTCCTGACGGGCCGCCTGTCAGTTCTACCTCTTCCATCAGGACAACATGTATGATAAGACCCAGCCCAAGGGTAGCCAGGGCAAGGTAGTGTTCTTTCAGCCTAAAGATCGGAATGCCTATCAAATAAGCTATTATTCCGGTCCCCACAGCTCCGGCAAGCATTGCCAGCCATGGTGAAACATTATAGGTTGATGTCAGTATCCCTGAGGTATAAGCACCAAGACCGTAAAAAGCTGCATGGCCCAGGGAGATCTGTCCCGCATAGCCCATCAGCAGGCAGAGGCCGACGACTACTATGGTATGAATCCCTATAATAACCAGGACACTGAGGTAATAATTGTTGGTGACCAAAAAGGGAACAGCGAAAATGATCAGGGTAAACAAAAGTATCAGTGCATGTCGCAGGCGTTTTTGTCTTAAAAGGTCTTTCATAAGGCCCTCCTTATACGCGTTTAGTGCCGGATGTCCCAAAGATTCCGCCGGGTTTCAGGAATAGAACCAGAAGGAGGATGATAAAAGCAATTCCATCCTTATATCCCGAAGATAACAATCCTGCTCCCATTGATTCTATGATTCCCAGGGCCAGGCCGCCGATAACGGCGCCCGGTGTACTGCTTAAACCTCCCAGGACTGCTGCCACAAAGCCCTTAAGCCCAAGCATGAGCCCCATGTCGTAGGTGACATATGTAATCGGGGCGATTACAATTCCGGCCAGGGCAGCCAGGGCAGCGCTGAAAACAAAGGCCAGCAGTGACATCCTTTGGGGGTTGATTCCCATAAGCCGTGCGGCAAACTTGTTGACCACACATGCCCTGAGGGCTTTACCCCAGTAAGTGTATTCAAAAATGAAAAAGGTAAGGGCCAGAACCAGTACCGTTGTTCCGATGACCCAAAGGCTCTGGGGGACAATGGTCGCCCCCCCGATATGTATGGGGCCGCCTTTGGTGAAGGGTTCCAGCTTGTAAGGATTTGTGCCCCAGACCAGCAGGGCGATACCCTTGATTGCTGTTGATAAGCCGATTGTGATAATGATGAGTGTTATCGGGGAGGCCTTTCTGGCGGTCCTGATAGCCCCGATTTCTATCAGGCCAACCACAATCATAACCAGAATAACTGCAATTACCAGAGCACCTGCGGCAGGAACCCCGGCATTGACAAGAGTCACCATGAACATGGCCCCCAGCATGACGAATTCACCCTGGGCAAAGTTTATGATACCGGTAACATTATGTATTATTACAAATCCTAAAGCAACCAGGGCATAAATTCCGCCCATTGTCAGGCCGCTGAGCAAATATTGAAGAAGTTCGCTGGATAGGCTCATGTCATCCTCCCTTAGATGTAATAAGTCTCTCGGTAATAGAATTTCGTCTATGCACTGGACACCGTGAGAAATCTTACCGCAGTTCCGCTAAGCGAAGTACGGGACGCGGGCCACGGACGGCCCGCGTCGCCACTTAGCCAGGAAGCCGAATTGGCGGTGTTCCCGGACTTCGCCAGGAACAAGGTTAGATTTCCCCGGCGTCAGTGCGGAAAATCGGTACAATAGCTCACCATATTTCATCCCGGTCACTTCCGGGAACCTGCACAGTTACAGGTTAATCAACCGGTTCCCATTGGTCTCCTGAGATTTTAACCATTACCATACTGTCGAGCCCAAGACCGTTGTGGTCCTCAGGCGACATATTAAAGACACCTGAAATACCTACAAAATTTGTTGTTCTCTCTATTTCATCCCTGATTTTGGCCCGGTCGGGGCCGGCTTTTTCCACGGCGCTGAGGACTATCTGCAGAGCATCCCAGGCATGGCCGCCAAAGGTGTTCCTCGGCCCGTATTTTGCTTCAAATTCAGTGGCATATTCCACAAGGACCTGTTTTTGCGGGTCATCATTCGGCAGGCCTTCGGCCACCAGGAGTTTTCCGGCCGGGAAAACCACACCGTCAGCTGCATCGCCGGCGAGTTCAATAAATGTCTTATTGCCGATTCCGTGGCTGTGGATGAGGGGCATTGTCAGTCCCATCTGCTTATAATTGGTAGTGAAGCTGGAAGCTGAAGGCGGTATTGCCCACGCCAGAACTGCCTGTGGGTTGGCCTTTTTGATATTTGTAAGCTGGGAGGTCATAATGGTATCATTTTGCTCAAATTTCTCCGTAGCCACAATTTCTATGCCTTCCCTGGCGGCTGCTTTCTCAAACTCTACCTTTCCGCTGTCGCCAAAGGCGTTATTCATGCTGGCAAAGGCAATTTTGGTCAGGCCCTGGGATTTCAGGTATGCGGCCACCTTATCGGCGACCAGGCTGTCACTCTGGGCGGTTTTAAAGACCCATTTACGTTCATTGACAGGTTCAACGATGCGGATACTGGCAGCGGCTGAAACCAGGGGAATCTCTGCCTGCTGGATACCTTCAAGCATTGCCAGGGTAGTACCGCTGGTGCTGCAGCCGATTATTGCCAGGACATCCTTCTGGATGAGGCTCTTGGCCGCCAGGGCAGCTTCTGTTTCATTACTCTTGTTGTCCAGCATGATCAATTCAATAGGGTGGCCGTCAATGCCGCCGTCTTCATTGATCTTGTCAACAATCATGTTTACTGTGTCCCGTTCGGGAACTCCCAGGGAAGAACCAGGACCTGAGATGTCAAAAATTGCCCCAATTTTGTAAGGTTCTTTTGGTTCTGCAGAACTGCTCTTTTCGGTATCTTCCTGTGCACCTCCGCAGCCTGCTGCGATAAGGCCCAAAATCAGGGCAATTACCAGGATAGCGCGTTTTTTAATCAACCGTTCCACCGTTTCACACTCCTTGAAAGTTTTTTGTTTTTATGGTTAAGCACCTGTTCTCCCAGGTGACGGGATTTCCGTCCTGCCATATGCCTCATTGGGCCAACCATCCTTACCCGTAACACACCATACATAAACAAAAAACTTCCCGTCCTTACAGGGACGAGAAGTTTATACTTCACGCGGTACCACCCGGATTGGCTGCATAACAGCCCACTCTAATTGCAGGTACGAGATTCATCTGTCAAGCCGGCTGCCAGTCGCCAACTCTCAACTCCTGACTTCTGACTACTGCCTGAATCTGATACCCTCTGCCTGTTAACGGTGGAGCGCCGGCACGGCCTACCAGGAGTACCCGACAATTTCTGGGAAATCATGGGGTCCCTTCAGCCTGCAGTTCAGGAGGGAATTTCAGCTGACCGGTGAAGGGAAAGGCTTGCAGTCTACGGCCCTTCCTCCCTGGACAAACCGGGAAAACCTACTTGTCTCCATCATCACTTTTAGGGTGAGTGTCTAAGTTTGTTGACAATCAATTACATTCTTGATAAATGTTAAAAAGATAATAGCACAAACTTCTGTCCCTGTAAACACTTTTTTAGTTAATCGCAAAACTTTTTAGCTAAGCATAAAAGTTGTAAATTATTTGACCAGCTCCCATTTTCCGTCACTGACTTTTACCATGACCAGGCAGTCTTTGGTCAGGCCGCTGTGGTCCTCAGGCGTAAAATTAAACACGGCTGTTACTCCTGTGAAACTGGTTTTTTCAATCTCATCCCTTATTTTTGCGGGGTCAGGGCCAACTTTTTCCAGGGCCTGGGCCACAATTTTCACTGCATCCCAGGCATGGCCGCCAAATGTACTTCTAGGGCCGAATTTTTCTTCGTATTTTTTAGCATATTCTGTTGTTACGGTCTTCTGCGGGTCAGAGTCCGAAAGCTGTTCGGCAACAAGCAGGCGGCCTACCGGAAACACAGTCCCCTCAGCAGCCTCACCGGCCAGGTCAAGGTATGTCTGGTTGCCGACCCCTGAGCTGTGGATCAGGGGAGCATCAATACCCATCTGCCTGTAATTGGCGGTGAAACTTGAGGCAGCGGGCGGGATGGCCCATGCGATAACGGCATCCGGGTTCTGACTCTTAATGTTGGTCAGCTGGGAAGTCATTATGGTGTCAGCTGCTTCGAATTTTTCTTTGGCAACTATGGTAATCCCGGCAGCTGCAGCCGCCTTTTCAAATTCGGCCCGGCCGCTGTCACCATAGGCATCATTTACCGATGCCAGGGCAACCTTGTTCATCCCATTAGCCTTAAGGTATTCGGTAATTTTCTCTGCTACAATACTGTCACTCTGGGCAACTTTAAAGACCCACTTCCGTTCTGCCACCGGTTCGGTGATCCGGACACTGGCAGCACAGGAGATCAGGGGAATCTCCGCATTTTGCACTATCTCTACCATGGCCATTGTGGTACCGCTGCTGCTGGAGCCAATGATTGCGGCTACACCTTCCTGGATAAGGCTCTTGGCGGCCAGGGCAGCCTCTGTCTCATTACTTTTACTGTCTTTGATGATAAGTTCAATGGGATGATCGTTGATGCCGCCATTTGCATTTATTTCGTCAACCACCATCTGGGCGGTGTCACGCTCCGGTATTCCCAGTGAAGAGGCTTTTCCGGAGACGTCAAAAATGGCTCCGACCTTATAAGGTTCCTTGCTCTCAGCGGATGTTGTTGCTGACCCGCCGCATCCTGACAGCAGCAGCCCCATTACGAGCAGGCCGGCCAGCAGTGAAAAGATTTTCCTGTTCCTTCTAAACAAGACTTGCACTTCCTTTCATGAAAAATTTATTTAAAAGAACAAAAAACACTCCGGAAAGGAGTGTTTAAACATACACATTACCCCATCCTGCCATCCTGCCGTAGTTTTAAATTGTATCCTCCAAACTAATAAGGATATTTCCTGCAACCGGTCACTTTTGAACGGTTCCGCAGGACTGCCATACTACAAAATATCTACCGGTTAATATTCAGTAATAATCCGTGATTTATTTAAAATAATTTTATCACAATCAGGCATATATGTAAAATGTTTTTTGGGCGGCAAATACTTGGCAGAGCAGGTTAAAATACCTTGAAAAATGAGCGGAGATTAATGAAGGAGGTTGTGCATTTTTTCGCGAATAGAAGTATATAACAGGATTAATTCTAATTATACAGATAGCCGGGAAGAGAGGAGATAAGTATGAAAGTTTATGCGATAAACGGGAGTTTCCGGGTCGAGGGTAATACCGATATTATCATGGAAAAGATTCTGGAAGGGGCCCGGACCAGGGGAGCAGAGACGGAAAAGGTCTTTGTTGATGACCTGAATATTAATTCATGTCAGGGCTGCCTGGAATGCCGGCAGGAAGGAATCTGCCGTCAGGAAGACGAACTGATGGATATTGTCCGCAGGATTGAGCAGGCTGATGCCCTGGTTGTGGGGACACCCATTTACGGAAATTACATGACCGGGCAGCTGAAAATACTTCTTGACCGTCTAATGGGGGTTATCAGCAGGATTACGTATGTGCCGGGAGGCGGTATTAAGTCGATTACCAGGCTTGAAACCAGGAAGCGCAATATAGTCACTGTCCTTACCGCAGGGGCCCCCACTCCTGAGTGTGCTGAAGATGCCCTGAAGCTTTTCCGGAGGATGCTGGGTTCCCTGAATAACGGGGGCTTTATGGAAGAAATTATTGCTGTTGGCATTAACCCCAAAGGCGCTATTGTATTTCCCAAAGAGGAATGGATTAAGGTGGCTGAGAAATACAGGGTTCCTGATACCGATGCATATGCCGAAAAGGCCATGGCCAGGAACCGGGAGGTATTGGAGCGGGCCTTCAGACTGGGACAGGACCTGGTGGTAAAATAGCATGATTTGTACCGGAGTATAAATAAACCGCTTCAGGTGGTGACCTGAAACGGTTTTCTTCTTTTCACCGGTATTTATTGATATTAATGTGGCTGTTCCGCGTATTCCGGCACTGACCTCATAAAATGTTGCGGCCTGACATCTTTGCCCTGATTCAGGGCTGTCTTCTGGTACATCACATCATAATATTCCCTCAGCATACGGTGTGAGGAAAACTGGTAGTGGGCCATGTCAATACTGGCCCGCATCATATTATGCCATCTGGTTTTATCGTTGTAATAAGTAGGCACAACTTCAGACATCAGTACTTCGTAGAGCCTCTGTAAATCATATTCATCCTGATTTTCTGCCTGGACTTCATTTCCGCATATGGAACACAGGAGCCAGCCGCTGATACCGTGTTGCAGTCCCTCGGCAACCCAGCCGTCAACCACACTCAGGTTAAGCACCCCGTTTACGGCGGCCTTCATTCCCGAAGTACCGCTGGCTTCCAGGGGTCTCCTGGGGTTATTCAGCCAGACATCACACCCCCTGACCATAAGACGTGCTATTTCCATGTTGTAGTTTTCCAGGAAGACAACGGAATCACGGTATTTCCGGTCCATTTCCACCAGCCTCCGGATAATATCTTTGCCCATTGAATCCCTGGGATGTGCTTTGCCTGAGAAGACAAGCTGAATTTTTCCTTCCCTGAGCAGTGGGTCAATGACATCCGTATTCCGGAAAATCAATTCACTTCTTTTATAGGGAGCCACCCTCCGGGCAAAACCGATCACCAGGGCATCGGGGTTCAGGGTAGTTCCCGTATGCTGTCTGACAAATTCACTAAGTTCTTTTTTGCACTGCATGTGTGGTTCCCGGAGGTCTTCACCTTTTTCAAAGGCCTTGCGGACGCGCTCATCCTGCCAGGTATTTACATGGATTCCATTAGTGATGGAGATAATGGGGGCGGTCTCAAAAACATTACCCCACATATTTCTTGCTGTCTGACCGTGAAGCTTGGAAACGGCATTCGCCATATCAGCCATCCTAAGTGCAGCTATTGTCATATTGAACGGGTCATCACCAATCTCACGCATCTGTTCATAAGTCAGCCCGTTATAAGCCTCCATATGCTGCAGCAGGTCATGGCCCCAAATCTCATTGCCGGCCTCAACAGGTGTATGGGTTGTGAAGACCACTTCTTTTTGGGTTGATTTCCAGGCTTCATGGAAAGACATGTTATCTTTTTGCATTTTTTCCCTGATCAGTTCGACACCGGCAAATACCGCATGTCCTTCATTAAAGTGATAAATGTCAACATCGATTCCCAGGGCCCGGAGCGCTCTTACCCCGCCTATGCCAAGGATCATTTCGGCAGCAACACGGTCCTGTTCAACTCCCCCATAAAGGCGGTTGGTCATCCAGCCGTGCGGGCTGCCGGGGAAATTGGTATCAAGGAGATATATGGTGGCATTTCCGTATTTTTCGACTTTATGCACCTTACAGGTTACATCGGCTCCCCTGACACGCAGGGTTACCGTTACACCGGTGTCTTCGACTGATGAAAAGTCATAATTGGGATACATATCATAAGGATACCCGTCCTGTCCGATAAACTGTTCCGTATAATCCTGGTTCCACAGGATTCCTATGCCTGTTACCGGGGCATTCAGGTCTTTGGCTGCCTTGAGGTAATCTCCGGCAAGGACACCGAGGCCTCCGGCGTAAATGGGCAGGTCACTGCTTAATCCGTATTCCATACAAAAATATGCAATCCGGGGTGAACCTGATGGGTTATCTGTCCTCAATATTTTTCCGGCAAACCTGTCAATTGTAAAGGAATGCCAGAACACCTCCCCTCAAAATAAGAGTATTCTGGGACTTAGTCTTTTATGGCAGGGGAGAAATTATGCATTTTTACCCCGGAATGTGGAATACCTGCCGGTGCAGGCGGCAGGTATTCGAGCTGGGAGTATGGGTGAGCTTTTTAAAAGAAGCTCTTTATCAATATTATTAAGGAACCACTGTTTCTTTCCCAGCAGTATGGTCTGAAATGCGGTTTAAGGGGTATGAAATACCGGATTCAGGGTATGAAATGCAGAAATAAGGGTATGAAATAAAGGTATTTTATGACACTCCGGACAATGATAAAAAAGTTGAATTGATGCATAAAGGAAGTTAATAACCGTATATAGAAATTAAAAAATCAAATGATCTCAGGACTGGTAATCGGAACACTGTCCCAGAGGTCACGGTTCTGCATGGCCGGGGGCATCAGGGACCTGATCCTGTTCCGTAACTTTAACCTGATAGCAGGTTTTGTGGTGATTATCCTGGTTACTGGCAGCAAGTCCTGCGGGAGTTTCCCAGGAGGCGCGCTGGCTGTTGCCGGAGGCCTCGTAATACTTCTGGTGTTCAGTGTAGCAGTTTCTTTCAGAACTGTGGCTGCAGAGAGGAGGAAGGGTCATGCAGGTGGTTGATGCAAGGGGACTTTCGTGTCCTGAACCGGTGTTGCTGACCAAAAAGGTTGTTGACAAGGGTGGCCCGGGCCCTGTCAAAGTGCTTGTTGATGAGGCCGCGGCAGGTGAGAATGTGGCTGCCCTGGCTGGAAGACCATATATTTTTTTGTACTGTTAAAATCTGTATCCTACCCTTTAGGGATTAATTTTTACAGTTTGACTCAAGTTACATGAAAAACTTTCATTAACAGTATATAATTATATCTGGAACAAGTATTGGAATAAAATTTCTGTTCATATTAAATTTCAACTGGGGGGTAGCAAAAATGTCTCTGACACCCAAAAGGGAAATTGACTTACGGATAGGCCGGTTTCAGTCATTACTGGGAGAGCATGGAGTCGATGGTGCATTGATCGTGCAGCCTGTTGATTTGTTCTATTTTTCGGGGACGGCGCAGAACGGTTATCTGTATATACCTGCTTCCGGTGTCCCGGTGTTGTGGGTTAAGAAGAGCTTTGCCAGGGCCAGGGATGAATCGGCGCTGGAAAACGTATTTCCCCTGGCCAGTGTTAAAAAACTTCCTGAACTGATAACATCGGGTGGCGGGGCTCCGGCTGTCATGGGCCTGGAAATGGACGTACTTCCTGCAGGTACTTACCTCTTTTATGCCAAAATGTTTTCCGGTACAAAGCTGGTGGATATCTCGGGCCTGGTCAAACAGGTAAGGCAGGTCAAATCAAAATATGAAATGGAACACCTGCGGGTTTCCGGACGCAAGATGACCGAGGTATATCACGAGATACCGGGGATAATCAGGGCCGGGATAACAGAGGTTGAACTTGCCGCCAAAATTGAGGAGCGGGCCCGAAAGGCCGGACATATTGGTTATATGAGCATGCGTGCCTTTGGGAATACGGTGTTTTTCGGGCAACTGATGTCAGGATGGGCGGCTGCGGTACCTTCCTCTTTTGACGGACCGGCCGGGGGGCAGGGACTTCACCCGATATTTCCCCAGGGGTGCAGTTTTAAGACAATCGAGACCGGTGAACCCATCCTGGTTGACTATGTCGGGCTTTGGGGCGGTTACATTACAGACCGGTCACGCATTTATACCATTGATTACCTCTCTGATAAGCTGATCAGGGCCTTTAACACCTCCCTGGAAATACAGGAGGCGGTTATCCGGCGTACCGAACCCGGTGTCAATGGCAGCGACCTTTATGAAATGGCCCTTAAAATAGCAGATAAAGCCGGACTGGGGGACCATTTTATGGGCAGCGGCTCAGACCGGGTGAAGTTTATCGGCCACGGAGTCGGCCTGGAACTGGATGAATTTCCGGTACTGGCAAAGGGTGTTGACATTAAGCTGGAACCGGGGATGGTTTTTGCCCTGGAACCAAAATTTGTATTCCCCGGGGAAGGGCTTGTGGGCATTGAAAACACATTTATACTCACGGAAAAGGGAGTTGAAAAGGTAACAGATTCTCCGGATGAGTTGGTTATATTATAACAAGGACTTTCCGCAAAAAAACTGCTGGGTTCGGAATAAAGGTTCCGGACCCGGCAGTTTTTATGACTTCATTTCCAATGTGTACCAAGTTCCTTTACTCCCGGTTCTTTTTTCTTGACAGTATTAAAAAGGAAAAGTAAAATAATTTCCGTACGAAACATTTACACACGAAATATTCGCATACGAAACTTTAGAAAGTTTTTGTATGCAAACAAGAATATATTGCCTGGAGGTAGGAAAATGGAACCGACAAATAAAAAGGCAGAGGTGGCACGACTTTTCTCCGAAGTAAACAAAATCATAAAGCACAATATGCGCCGGGATTTTAGAGATATTGGCATCACTATACCACAAGGTATAGTGATTGGTACCTTAATGAAATTCGGTCAAATGAAGATTAGTGAGTTAAGCAGAAAGGTTAATTTATCCAATAGCACAATTTCCGGTATAATTGACAGACTGGAAAACCAGGAGTTGGTTGTGAGAACCAGAAGCGACAAGGACAGGAGACTGGTCTACGTTAATATAACGCCAAAGGTTGAAGAACTCTTTAAGGGCGCCCATAAAAAGGCTGAAGAAATGTTTGCAGATTTACTTGGTTCGGGGACTTCCCAAGAGCTTGAGAAAATAATCGAAGGATTAAGTTTGCTGAAGAATATTCTGAATGATAGAAATCCTGAGCTGTAGAAATCAACGGTAATTCTACCGGGCAAAGACATAGTAAGAGAGGAAGAAATTATGCTTAGACTATACAGATTTTTAAAACCATTTAATGCCATGGTAGCCGGTGTGCTGGTATTTGTATTTTTACAATCCATGGGAGACCTCTATCTGCCCACATTGATGTCAAGAATAATCAATGATGGTGTCATGAACGGCGATACACACAAAATTTTGCAGATTGGAGGATTGATGCTCCTTATTGCCGGGGGCGGAGCTTTCAGTGCGATTATTGCCGGCTTATTGTCATCGAGAATTGCCGTTGGACTGGGAACAATCCTGCGCAGCAAGGTATTTCAAAGGGTTGAGAGCTTCTCGTTAAATGAGTTTGATAAGTTAGGCACTGCTACCCTTATTACCAGGACCACCAACGATATCAACCAGATTCAGATGGTTACAGTGCTGATAATGCGCATGATGGTCAGCGCTCCGATGATGGCTGTTGGCGGTATCATCATGGCATTCCGGGAAGACAGGACACTTACCTGGGTACTGGCAGCTGCAATACCGGTCCTGGCCCTTGTTATTGCATTGATTGCCTCACGGGGGATACCCCTCTTCAGGTTGGTTCAGGTAAAAATCGATAAAACCAATCTTGTTCTACGTGAAAAGCTTACCGGTATTCGGGTAATACGTGCTTTTGACACCATGGATCATGAAAGGAAGCGTTTTGATGAAGCGAATGCCGATCTTACAGAAAACTATATAAAAGTAAACAAAATTATGGCTTTCATGATGCCTTCCCTTATGCTGGTGATGAATTTAACTTCTTTGGCTATTCTCTGGTTTGGAGGTATCCGCATAAGTCACGGCAGCATGGACCTGGGCGCACTTGCCGCCTTTACCCAGTATGCGATGATGATAATGTTTTCTATGCTGATGCTCTCCCTGATGTTTGTCATGGTCCCGCGGGCACAAGCTGCGGCGGTCAGAATCAATGAGGTTCTTGATACGCTGCCGGCAATAACAGACGCCGAGCAAACAAAAGAGTCCTTTACCGGCAGGGGTTATGTAGAATTTAAGGATGTCACCTTTAGTTATCATGGCGCTGAGGAACCTGTTTTACGAAATATTTCCTTTTTGGCGCGACCCGGTGAAATTACTGCCATAATAGGCAGTACAGGATCAGGCAAATCAACTCTGATTAACCTGATCCCAAGATTTTATGATGTGGACAGCGGCAGCGTTCTTGTTGACGGTGTAGATGTCAGGGAGATGCCCCAGGATATTCTCCGGGCTAAAATCGGTTTTGTGCCACAAAAAGCAGTTCTCTTTTCGGGCCCGATCACGGAAAATATTAAATTTGGTTATGGCCAGGCAACAGAAAAAGAAATCAGGCATGCTGCCGATGTTGCCCAGGCTGCCGAGTTTATCTCTGATATGGATGGTTTCTTTGCCCACGAAATTGAGCAGGGCGGCACCAACCTGTCAGGCGGGCAGAAACAGCGTCTTTCTATTGCCCGGGCGTTGGTAAGAAAACCGGAAATTTATATATTTGATGATAGTTTTTCCGCCCTTGACTTCAAAACAGACGCGCGTCTGCGTGCGGCTCTGAAAAAAGAGACTTCTGAAGTAGCTATGATAATCGTTGCCCAAAGGGTAGGTACTGTTATGGATGCAGACAGGATCATCGTTCTGGATAAAGGACGGATTACCGGAATGGGAACTCACAGAGAGCTTCTGAATACCTGCCGGGTATACCGCGAGATCGTAGCATCCCAGCTGTCAGAGGAGGAAATAGCGTGAGTGAACAAAATAGCAGTCAAAGAACCAGGGGTGGCGGAACAGGCGGGATGGGACCCCAATTTGCCCACCCTGTGCAAAAAGCAAAGGACTTTAAAGGGACTCTGAAAAGGCTTATCAGATATCTGCGGCCACACAGAGTCAATTTGATCATTGTCTTGATATTTGCCATTGCCAGTACATCATTTACCATAGCTGCCCCGAAGGTAGCCGCCAAAGCAATGAATAAGCTGCAAGATGGCTATATGGCCAGGATGATGCTGGAAAAAATGTCTGAGGCTCAAATTAAGACAGTTGATCAGATAAACCGGCAAATGAAGCAGATTCAGGCACCCCCAGGGGTCTCGCAAAAACAGGAGCTGCCTGTGTCCCCTGAAAAATTGAAGGCTGTTCAGGAATATTTGGGGCTGCCAATGCTGAATGAGGTCAAAGATGCAGACCGGAAGGCCGACATAGTCCGGAAAATGATAGACCTCGGTAAAGAAATGCCGGATAACGGTCAGCTGGCCGGAGAAAATGTAAAATTAACTGATGAGCAAATTAATGGGACTATCAGGGCAATCAGGGAAACAAACGGACAATATGATTTCCATTACATCGGTATTATAGCATTGATCCTGTTGGGTATGTATCTGTTAAGCGCTTCCTTTGGTCTGATTATGGGTCTGGTGATGTCGGGTGTGGCCCAAAAAACGGTATATGATTTGCGCAGGGAAGTAGACAATAAGCTGGCCAGGCTGCCACTAAAATATTTTGATCGCCATCCGCATGGTGACATATTGAGCCGTGTCACCAATGATACTGATACAATTGCCACAACTCTGCAGCAAAGTTTAACCCAGATTATCACCTCGGTTATTACAATTATCGGCTATATCATTATGATGCTGACAATCAGCCCAACACTCACCCTGATAGTAACTGCCACTCTTCCCCTGTATATTGGGACGACTGCTTTAATCGCCAGGAAGTCTCAAAAGTACTTTGCGGCTCAACAGAAAGAACTGGGTCGGCTCAGCGGTCATGTTGAGGAGATGTATACAGGGCATAAAATAGTTAAGGCATTCGGACATGAACGGGATGCGGTAGAGAAATTTGAAGCTGTAAATAACAGGCTGTACAGCGCAGGATGGAAAGCTCAATTCGTATCAGGGGTAATGTTTCCCCTGATGAATTTCATAAGCAACCTGGGATATGTTGGCATTAGTATTGTCGGAGGTATCTGGATTACCAGGAATCTCCTTGGGTTTGGGGATATCCTGGCTTTTATCCAGTATTCAAAGTCCCTTACCCAGCCCATCAGCCAAACGGCAAATATTGCCAATGTTATTCAATCAACCATCGCTTGCGCGGAACGGGTGTTTGAGGTACTGGATCAAGAAGAAGAGGTCCCCGACTGCCCTAATGCAAAAGTAATTGAAATGCCAAAAGGTAATGTAAGATTTGAACATGTGTGCTTCCGTTATAGAGAGGACGTACCGCTGATAGAAGATATGAATCTGGATGTAAGAAGCGGACACACCATCGCTATTGTCGGACCCACCGGTGCAGGTAAGACCACACTGGTGAACCTGTTGATGCGCTTTTATGAAATAAACGCCGGCAGGATCAGTGTCGATGGTATCGATATCAGGGATATGGAGCGCAGCGCACTGCGTAAAATGTTTGGGATGGTACTTCAGGATACATGGTTATTTAACGGGACAATCAAGGATAATATAGCCTATAGCAAATCGGAAGCAACTATGGATGAAATAGTTTATGCAGCCCAGGCAGCCCATGCCGATCATTTTATCAGGACACTGCCCGACGGCTATAACACGGTCATTAATGAAGAGGCTACCAATATTTCACAGGGACAGAAGCAGCTTCTAACCATAGCGCGCGCATTACTTGCTGACCCTGTGGTTCTAATCCTTGATGAAGCTACCAGCAGTGTGGATACAAGGACGGAGGTCCTTATTCAAAAGGCCATGGCTAATCTCATGAAGAACAGAACAAGTTTTGTGATAGCCCACAGATTGTCTACAATCCGTGATGCCGAACTTATTCTGGTCATGAATAAAGGCAGCATTATTGAAATGGGAGATCATAAAACATTAATTAATCAGGGCGGTTTCTATGCCGACCTTTATAACAGTCAATTTACCGGAACAAAAATCTGCTCATAGGAGAAAAGGCTTGAACCGGTTCGAAACCTGGTCTCAGGGAGCATTTTGAACATCAGGCATTCCAGGTTGCTGCCAAAAGCATACCTTGGAATTTTTTTCTTTTTATGCAGTGCGTGGGAAAACTGTCAGACTACATTCATGTTGAAACTCTTCTCATTAGGGAGGAAAAAGGCTTAACAGTGACGAAAATGTAGTAGGTAAATGTCGAAAAAGCCAGTAAAAAAGCCAGTAAAGAAGCCAGTAAAAAAAGCCAGTAAAATGTGGAGGTATCTGATGCAAAACAACACATATTTTGAGCCCATGGGAATAGGGGAAATACTGGATGCCGGTATTGAGCTGTTTAAAAAGAATTTCAAGAAGCTCTACCTGATTACACTCCTTGGGTACCTTCCTTTTGCCGCGATTATTATTATTGCTGCGGTAGCTGCGGCTGCTGTCGGGGCAGATGAATCCGGATTTATGGTCATATTTGGGCTGATTGTACTAATACTGTTTATTCCGGCAGTGATTGGGATAATTGCCATGAAGGGGGCCCTGATAAAGGCATGTGATGACAGCCTGTTTGGCCGGGAAATCGCAGTTAAGGAAAGCCTCAGATTTGGGCTGAAACGGTTTTTCCCTTATTTTGTCGCTGCATTGCTGTCCTGGCTGGCGATTGCCTTTGGCTATCTGCTGCTGATAGTGCCCGGAATACTGTTCCAGACATGGTTTTTCCTGATTAGTCCGGTTACTTTTCTTGAGGGCACCGGATATGTTTCCGCATTGGGAAGGAGCAGGGAACTGGTCAGGGGGTATTTTTGGAGGACATTTGGTTTTGTTGTTGTTATGGGACTCCTGGGTTTCGCCATGATTGGCGCCATTTCCCAGGTAATTTCCATGATACCCGTTGTCGGCCAGATCGCCGGTATATTTATCCAGATTGCAGTCATGCCGCTTCAGGCAGTTGTCACCACACTATATTATTACAACCAGAAAGCAATTATGGAAGGACATGACCTCAAACTGAGGGCAGATTATCTGTATTCCGGGCCGGAAGAAAAAGGGGATGTTCCGGTTGTCTGAAGGTCTTGTTTTTAACAATCAGGAAGTGAGGGATATCCTCGGAGAAATAGTGATGCGGCCGGAATTTGTACTCAGCAGGCTGGCTGTGTCCGGGATTGACAGCGCTGCTGCTGTGCTTGAGCGTCTGCTTTCCGGGATCATCGGTACCGACGGCAGAATTGAGTGGTGGGGTTACCCCATCTTGCTGTTGTCTGTTACCGGATTTTTTCTGCTGCTTTTTTTTGTAGTCTCAAGGCTGTCAAGGGCTTTTTCTCCTGAACGGGCACTTGGCAGGGAAGATGCTGCTGAAGCCGGCAGCATGGACTATAATATTTACCGGGAAACTGCTGCCAAATATGCTGAAACGGGAGAATTCAGGGAGGCTGTCAGGTATTTGTACCTATCCCTGCTGCTGTTTTTGGACGGCCAGCAGCTTATCCGGTACCGTACCAGCAAGACCAACCGGGATTACCTGGGTGAACTGAAGAAATCCGGGGAACCGGAACGGTTTGCCGGGGTGGTAAACTTTTTTGAGCGTAAATGGTATGGTATGGAGAATTGTACTGACTCTGACTACCGTGAATTCAGGGCAATGTACCTGAGCCTTGTTTCTGACTGGAGGGGTAGTTATCAGAAATCGTAAGGTGACATTTCTGGCAGGTCTGGTTATTATAAATATTCTGGCTGCATTGCTGCTGCAGAGGTATTTTACCGGGACTTCGGAGTACTCTGCCTATAATGCGGGGCCAAGGGGGCTTAAGGCCTTCTATCTCCTCACCGGAGAGTTGGGGCTGGAAAACATCAGACTGAAAGGCAGTTACCACAGCCTTTCCGACGGGGTCCTTATCAGGGTCGAAAACAGGTTTGCAGCCAGTATCCCTCCTCCTGAAGGTGTTGCTGATACCCTGGTAAATTGGGTCAAAGGAGGGGGCAGCCTGGTACTGTTTTCCCCATGGGAGACAGAACTTACCCGGGCTTTGGGGGTCGGGTTTGGTGAGTCCTCTGCCGGTACAGAAGTAAAACCTGAAGAGAGTGCATTTACAGCCGGTGCCGGTAACCTTGTGTTTGCCGGAGGCCGCCCTCTGGAGCCTGTTAAGGGCGCCGAAGTTATTGCCCGGAGCCCTGAGGGGGTTATGGCCATGTCCTTTGCCCTGGGCCGGGGGCGGGTGGTTGTGGTATCTGACCCGTATCCGGTGACAAATAAGGGAATTCAGGAAGGTGACAATGTCATCTTTGCGGCCAATATATTGCGGGTACTGCAGCCATCCCGGGTCATTTTTGATGAGTCGGGAGGGGTTGCAGCCGGGGATACTGCCCTGGGTGCAGCCCGGCCGGCGGTCAGCAAAACTGTTGTTGTTGCCGGGGTGCAGGCAGCTTTGGCCATATTGCTGTTATATGTTTTTTGGGGACGGCGCTTTGGGAGGCCTGTCCCGCTTCTGCAGGCAGAGACCGGGCCTTCGGCACGGTATGTGAATACAATGGCAAACATCTACAGGCAGGGACGGGCCAGGGAAATTGTCCTGGAAAGTATTTTTACAGGTTTTTGGCAGGACCTGACCAGGGCCCTGGGGGTTCCCGGAAACATCGATGAAGAAAAAGTTATTAACCTCTGCAGGCAGAGAAGGGAGATGGACAGTAAGGGCCTGGGTCGCATCCTCAATTCTGCCGGGAAACTGCGTCAAAGGGATGGTATTTCGGAGGCAGAATTGTTTGCCCTGGTACATGATATGGAGAACTGGCGAAGGGAGAATTTGAAACATGCAGGATATGCAAGGCATTAAGGACAGGATTGCCCGGGTACGGCAGGAGATGGCCAGGGTTGTGGAAGGACAGGAGGAAGTGATCGAAGAATTAATCATAGGCCTCCTGATGAATACAGGCCATATTCTTCTCGAAGGGGTACCCGGTACCGGGAAGACTCTACTGGTAAAAACTCTGGCACAGGCAGTGGATTGTGAATTTAAAAGGGTTCAGTTCACCCCTGATCTGATGCCGTCAGATATCATTGGGACAAATGTGTTCAATTTTTCTTCAGGGAGTTTTACCCTGAAGAAAGGACCGGTATTTACCAGTTTTCTGCTGGCAGATGAAATAAACCGGACTCCCCCGAAGACTCAGGCAGCGCTGCTTGAGGCCATGGAGGAAAAACAGGTAACCATTGACGGGACCGGATACCGGCTGGAGGAGCCCTTTTTTGTCATTGCCACCCAGAATCCTATAGAACACGAAGGGACCTACCCGCTTCCTGAGGCCCAGCTGGACCGCTTTCTGATGAAGATAATTATTGATTATCCCTCCCGTGAGGAGGAAAGGTCTGTCCTCAGGAACTACCACAATGGGTTCCGGGCTGACCGGATAACTGAGGCCGGGGTTAACAGGGTGCTTACCCCGGCAGATATTCTCATGATCAGGGAAAAGGTACAGGAAGTTGTGGTGGAGGATGCTATTTTTGATTACATCCTGGCTATTGTTGAAGGGACCAGGAAGAATTACAACCTGACGGTAGGGGCAAGCCCGCGGGCTTCAATAAACCTGCTTCTGGCAGGTAAGGTTTTTGCTGCTATCACCGGCCGCGGCTATGTCACCCCTGATGATATCAAAAGACTGGCTGCCCCTGTTTTAAGGCACCGGCTGGTACTTAAGCCTGAGGCCGAGATTGAGGGACTGAGTGCAGATGATGTGATCCGTTTAATTCTGGACAGTGTTGAAGTGCCGAGGTGATTAGATGATACCTTCCGGGAGACTGATTGTTCTTGTGCTTGCAGGCACGGTCCCCGTACTTGCAGGAGGTCCCGGCAGCAGCGCCGCAATCCTGATTGCCATTATATATAACGGGATTTTGGCAGCCGCCCTGTTGTTTGATTTTTTTATTACTGCCAGGCCTGCCGGGTTTTCACTGGACAGGGAATTTGAATCCAAGATGTCCATTGGAGAGGAAAACCCGGTCAGGGTGAATGCCAAAAACCATACTTCCCATCCCATTAAAATGATTATCAAAGACGAGCCCCCGGCTGTTAATTTTACTGTCATTGACCGCGTCCGGGAACTGCGGCTGCCAGCCGGGGAAGAGGCCTCTGTGGTTTACCGGTTAATTCCGGCCAAACGCGGTGATTACTCCTTTGGCTCCCTGAACTACCGGTACTTCAGCCGGCTGGGGCTGTTTATCAGGCAGGCTGAATGCAGATGTGAAAACTGTGACATAAAGGTTTATCCTAATATCATTGATATCAGGCGGCATGCCCTGAAGGCCCAAAAGGGATTTCTCCGGGAGGCCGGGCTGCGGCCCGCTGTTATCAGGGGCCTGGGCACTGATTTTGAGGGACTCCGTGAATATGTCCCCGATGATGAATACAGGAGGGTCAACTGGACCGCCTCTGCCCGCAGGGGAAAACTTGTCAGCAATGAATTTCAGGATGAAAAGAGCCAGAACGGCTCCTGGTTCTGGACAGCGGACGGATGATGACCTCACATGTTGACAGGCTCTCCAAATTCGACCTGGCGGTTAATGCCGCACTGCTTCTGGGATATGTCGGGGTGACCAGGGATGACAGGGTGGGACTGGCGGTATTTGACAGCCGGATGCGGGTGTTCCTGCCTCCCAAAAAGGGAAAGGGCCAGCTCCACAGGATAACCTCATGCCTGTACAGTATCCAGCCTGAAGTTGTGGAACCCGATTTTCGCGGAGCCTGTCATTATATTATGGAGAACAACCGAAAACGCAGCCTGGTCTGTATATTTACCGACCTGATAGATGCCGAGGCATCACGGCAGTTAATCAGTTATGTTTCTGTGATGGCCCGGAAGCACCTGGTGGTATGTATAACCCTTATTGATTCCGAGGTGCTGCATACTGCCCGGTCCCTGCCTGACAGTTCGGAGGAGATGTATGAAAAAGCAGTGGCTGAAGAAATCCTGCGGGATCGGGAAAAAGCCATGGCCGTACTGCGCAACATGGGAGTGGTTGTGGTCAATGTCCCGCCCGAAGAGCTGTCTGTTGCCGCTATCAACCAGTACCTGGAACTGAAGGCCAGGGGGAGGATATGAATAATGAATTCCCAGAAATTTATCGAACTAAACAGGGACACCTGGACCAGGTTCCGGGGAATCCTTGACCAGATAGATAAAAAAGGTGCGGCCTCACTTTCCCGCCAGGACATGAAAGATGTCGGACCTTTATTTCGCCGGATAACTGCACACCTGGCTTATGCCCAGGCCAATTATCCGGACACGGATATGGTCAGTTATCTTAACCACCTGGTGGCCCGGGCCCACAGCAGCCTGTACCGGACAGAGACTGCTTCGGTGAGAAGCCTGCTGAACTTTTACTGCAGAGGTTTTCCCTGGCTTATCTATAGGTACAGGAAATATGTTTTCACGGCATCCCTGTTTCTGGTGCTGAGTGTTGCCTGGGGAGCATGGCTTAACCACAGCGGCAGCAGCCTGGCTGTTTTGGTACTGCCTGACGAGATACGGGAAGCGGTTAACCAAAACTTTGCCGAAGGGAAAACCGGTTCCGGAATTGAGGACTCATTAAAGCCATTGTTTTCCAGCGCTATTTTGGTAAATAACATCACGGTGTCTTTTTACTGCCTGGTCCTGGGGATTACCTGGGGGTTGGGCACGGTTTTTATCCTGGTACGCAATGGGCTCCTGCTGGGGGCCCTGGCAGATATCTTTGCAGGGGCTCAGCAGGGTCTGGAGTTCTGGTCCCTGATCCTGCCCCACGGAATTCCTGAGCTGTTCGCGGTGGCCTTAAACGGTGCTGCCGGCCTGATGATAGCAGGCGCCCTGGTAAGGCCCGGAGATTTTACACGCAGGGATGCCCTCAAATTAAAGGCTATCCCTGCCATGAAAATATCCATGGGCAGTATACCTATTCTGGTGGCGGCTGCGGCCATTGAGGGTTTTGTCACCCCGCTGCATATACCGCCCCAGGCAAAACTGGTATTTGCTGTATTTACGGGTGTCCTCCTGGGGTATTACGTGTATTCCGGAAGCAGTAAACAAAGAAAGGGGGAAGATGATATTGCAGGACCTGTCTCTCTATAGTTCGGAAAAGATTTACTACAGTTACCGGCTCAGCGGTCTCGGGTCACGGTTTATCGGACTGCTCCTGGATACCCTTATCCTGGGTGTTGTGTACCTGGTTTTGGGAGGTTTTACGGCTGCTATGGTGGGGGTCTTTGGGGACATGTTGTCAGAGACACTGATAATTGTTCTGGTGGCTGTTGTGCTGATCCTGTATTTTCTGGTAAGTTTTGGTTATTTTATATTCTTTGAAACCCTCTGGAACGGTCAGACTCCCGGCAAGAGGGCAGCAGGGCTGAGGGTAGTAAGGAAAACCGGGGAAGCTGTCACTTTTGGTAATGTACTGGTAAGGAACCTGATGCGTATTGTTGATGCTCTTCCGGCGGGAAATGCCGCAGGCATGATTGCCATCTTATTTTCAGAGAACTGCCAGCGGGTTGGAGATATGGCGGCCGATACCGTTGTAGTCAGGGAAAAGAATACCGATGAACCGGTCCTGATTGAATCTTTTTCCGTGGACCAGGAAATGGCGGAGCGCCTCAGGCCTGCCATCCATCTGGTGGATGAACGGGATTTTAATCTGATCAGGGATTTTTTTGCCCGGATGTCCGGGTTGAGGCCTGAAGCTGCAGATACAGTTGCCGAAAAAATAGCCAGGGGCCTGGCCGGGAAGCTTGGGTTGGCAAAGGGTGAGACCATTAACCCCGTAGCCTTTATTAAGACTGTTGGGGCCCTTTACCGGGAGAAGTAGGTGGTGACTTGTGAAAAAAAACCGTCAGAAACGGCTATCCCTGGGGGTGATTGGTTTTATCACTGCCTTTGGCCTGGCTGCTTTTGTTGCTGACAAAAGATTGCTGGTAATCTGGGGTATCGGGATTGCCCTGGGCTTTGTTTTATACAGGTCAGGAATCTGTTTTGCCTCCGCCTTCAGGGATGTTTTCCTCTTCAGGGATTTTAGCATGACCCGTATGGTGATTATTCTGACCGGTGTTTCCTTTGTGGGTATTGGTATTATCCAGGCTATTGCTGCCTCCAGGGGTTTGCCGGTGACCGGAAGAATATATCCGGTAGGTTTTCATACTGCTGTGGGAGGAGTTCTGTTTGGTTTTGGCATGGTCCTGGCGGGCGGCTGTGCCAGCGGCACCCTGCAGCGTATTGGGGAAGGATTTATCCTGTTTTTGACAGTGCTCCTGGGGATAGCAGCCGGCTCGGTCCTGGGAGTCTATCACTTTTCCTGGTGGGTAAACAGTTTTTTCAGTACCGATGCAGTATTTATCCCTGATTTTATTGGCTGGATACCGGGATTGGTCCTGACCCCGGTGCTGCTGGGAGGGCTGTATCTGGTTACAGTGGCAATTGAAAAAAGAAAAAGATAATAATATTTTAGCTTCAAAGGAAGTGAAAAACAATGGCTGAAATAAAGCTGGATATGCTGGGGGAGGTCTGTCCGGTGCCCCTGCTGACTGCCCAGAAATTCATCGGGGAAATGAAATCGGGTGATACCCTTTCAGTGGAGACAGATTATAACAGGACGGTACGGAATATTATCAAGTGGTGTGATGATATGGGATATGATTTTAATATTGAGGACAAGGATGACGGGGTATGGCTGGTCACTATTGAAAAGAAATGAAGGGTGAAGCTTAATGAAAAACGGGCGGACCTTTATAAAAAGAGTGGTTTTGGATTATTGGCCTTATTGGGTGGGGGGAGTACTGCTGGGTATTCTGAACACCTTACTGGCGTGTTTCGATAAGCCATGGGGAATCACCGGCAACATTGCCCAATGGGGTTTGGCGGTATGCAGGGCCGCCGGAGGACAGCCGGAAACATGGTTTTATGTCTGGGATGAACCCCTTAAGCTGAATTTTGCAGAACTGCTGTTCAGCAGAGGGACTGTTATTAACCTGGGTGTAATTATGGGGGTTATGCTTGCTGCGGTATTGGCTGCAGAGTTCCGCGTCAAGAAAGTAAAGTCAGCACGCCAGCTTGCCCTTGGGATAGCAGGCGGGCTGCTGATGGGTTACGGAGCAAGACTGGCCCTTGGCTGCAACATCGGGGGACTGGTAAACGGAATTGCTTCCCAGTCCCTGCACGGCTGGGTTTTTGGCCTGTTTCTTATACTGGGGGCATGGGCCGGAAGTATGTTTATGAAATACCTGGTATCCAAAAACGGGAATTAGCAGAAGGGCGCCCCCGGACCCAGGATAAACCGGATAAACCTCTTGGCAATATTGTTCAGGCTTTTCTCACTCTTATAAACTATCTGGTAACTGAATTTTACTGACTTTCCTTCAATGGTAAGGGGATGGATAGTCCCGGTGCGGATTTCCTTTTGTGTTGCTATCCGGCTGCAGATAGACAGCCCAAGACCGGCTTCAACTGTTGATTTAATGGCACTGGTGCTGCTCATTTCAGTAACGATATTCAGGTCTTCCAATTTCATACCCCATGAAGTGATAGCCTCTTCAAAAATCTGGCGCAGTCCTGAACCAGATTCCCGGATTATGAAGGGTGCTTTTTTAATTTCCTCAAGAGAAATGGTGGTCCTTTCGTTCCATGGTTTTTTGGGAGGAGCAATTACAAGGAGTTCATCGTTAGAGATGGACTGGGAAACCAGGTCATCGGGCAACCCTGAAACGGGGTTTTCCAAAAGGGCCAGATTGAGCTGGTTGTCATTAAGGAGGGCCGTGATCCTCTCAGCATTATGTACCTCAAGCCTGATCTGGGCCTGGGGATATTTTTCCTTAAAAGTCCAGATACTGCAGGGCAGTGCTGAATTACCTATTGTGGAACTGGCCCCGATAATAAGTTTCTGGTTTTCACTCTGCAGCATGCTGTCGATTTCATTTTCCAGCTCATCATGAAGTTTCAGGATTTCCTTGGCGTATTTATATACCAGTTCACCAACCGCAGTAAGGGTAACTCCGCTGGAACTGCGGTGGAAGAGCTGCATGCCATAATAATCCTCTAGATAGTGAATTTGGGCACTTATGGCGGGCTGGCTCAGGTGAAGCAATTTTGCCGCTTTGGAGAAGCTTTTTACCCTGGCCACTTCACAGAACATTTCAAAGTGAGGGAGGTTCATATTTTTTAAGACTCCTTATTATTATTTTCACTAATAATTATAAAACAACAGTGTCCATCATTCAATACAGCTATAACTAATAATTATAACGGTATAAGAAATTATGAGCAGGAAAACTGAAGAGTGTGAATAATTATTTGGAATAAGACATAAAAAGACAGAATAAGACAGCATATGACAAAATGGGAGGCAGAGCATGGTAGTGATAGTGGACACTAACACAATTAAATATGCCGAAAACTTTCAAAACAAATATTAACAAGGAGGGGTTATCATGACAGAAAAAACAGTAATGAAAGACGGTTTAACAAGGAGGAGATTTCTTATTGGCGCCGGGGCCCTGGCTACCGGAGTTTTAGCCAGCGGAGTTGCCGGGTGTACCGGTTCTACCGGTTCCACGGAAACTGCAGGTAATAATACCGGAAACGCAGCTGAAGCAAGCGCCATACCCTGGCAGTATAAGAAGCTTGATGTGGAAGCCGTGAGAAAACGGGGATATGATAACTACTATAAAGATGGCTGTATGTATGGAGTTGCTGCAGCGATAATTGAAACCCTGAGGGAGACTACAGGGGGCCCCTGGAACACTATTCCCATGGAGATGTTTGCCTACGGAGAAGGCGGCGCCTTTGGCTGGGGGACCCTGTGCGGGGCACTCAATGGCGGACTGGCGATGATTAACCTGGCTGCCGGGAAAAATGCTGACCTGGGGAATGATCTCATGGGATGGTACACTGAAAATCCGTTCCCTTCAGACAAACACGAAGCATACACCAGTTTTAAAAACCAGATTACCACGGTTTCCAAGTCGCCTCTCTGCCATGCTTCTGTCACCAAGTGGACTGAAGCCGCGGATGTACGGGTGAGTTCAGATGAACGGAAAGAACGCTGCGCCAAACTTACAGGGGATACCGCAGCAAAGGTAGCCGAACTCCTTAACAAGGCCCTTGAAGGCCAGTATACTTCGACATTCAAACCTTCGGCTGAGTACATTACCTGTATGGGCTGCCACCAGGGCAAGGACAGCACACTGGATAGTCAACAGGGCAAGATGAATTGCGTCTCCTGCCATGAAGACCATACCAAGAAGAGTTAATTTGAAGTATATTAAATAGGTCCTGTTTCCGGGAGATAAATTTTTTAGAACAGGAGGTATCCGGATGTTAGGTTTGGGATTACCTGAAATTGTGCTTATCCTGGTTATCGCCCTAGTCATTTTCGGGCCGGGGAAACTACCGGAAATCGGGAAGGCATTTGGCAGAAGCATAAGAGAATTTAAGCAGGCTTCCACAGAGGCTGCCGGTGAATTAATGAAAGATTCCCCCAAATAATTATCTTCACAAATATTAAAAAATCAGGCACTTACGCAGGCTGAGGTATGCGGTATGCCTGATTTTTTTCATCGAACCCTAAGCAGGAGACAGGTCAGAACCTGTAGTTTGGAAGGTTTTGGAGCGTCTGCGTAGAATAGAATATGTATGAATAAAAAACACTTATTGGCATTTTTTATAGCTGCAGCGGCTGTCAGTTCGTTGTTTGCCTTCCTGGGAATCAGGGCGGCAGGCGGGTTCCTGGCGAAAACTGATATTGGCACTGCTGAAAAGGTCTACAGCAAAACTTATAGTGAAGATAGTCCGCTGGAAGAATTGGAACATGCTAAACCTGATTATATTATGACAGCCACGGCTTATACAGACAGGGGTGAAACAAAATCCAGAATACACGCAGGGGTGGGTTGTGTTGCGGTTGACCGCAGGGTAATTTCGCATGGGACCCTTCTATATATTGAGGGATATGGCCTAGGCCTGGCTACAGATACGGGCCGTCTCATAAAGGGGCAGCGTATTGATGTCTGGTTTGCTGATGAAGAAACGGCACTGGAATGGGGCCGGAAGAAGGTCAGGGTCTGGAAAGTGGGGCAGGCTGATATTGAAAAGATCCTGGCCACCGGCGGGCGTTATCTCAAGTATTGAAGTATTTTCACTTCAGTTTGTTTCCTTCCGGAACCCATGACCAGTATTTTTGGGGCAGGTGTTTCCTGGCCAGGGCCAGGTTTTTTCTGCCTTCAATATACTGGGATTCATAGTATGTTTCCCAAAGCCTCTCAAAATCGTCACCAGGCAGTTCAAATGGCAGGTCTGATACAGGGACGGTTTTAACAACATTTTTTTCGAGATAACACGCTGTCTGTCCGGTTAATGCTGCCTGTTCTGTATTTGTATTACCTGAAATCAGGTAAATTTTCCACCCTTGGTGGCGGCGGCTGAAGTAGCGCAGTACCAGGTCACAGATGTCATGCCGGAATTCGGCCTTGCCCACCATAAAGCTGCCTTTTGGGTTTTCCACAGGAGTCAGCCTGATAAAACCATTAGCTCTGTGGGCCTCCATACAGACCCTGCGAGACCTGTTAAACATGTTGCGGGCATCTTTTGAGACCCTGCCCAGGACGTAGTCTGGGCCATATTCGAGGGCCTGGAGCAATACTTTTGATATCAGCCGGTACCTGTCGGGAGCATTGTAGCGGGAAGCATACAAGACTGCTTCAGCCAGGCTGCCGGCTTTTTTACTGTTCAGCCAATCCAGGGGACCGTAGGTCTGTATATATCTGTTGATGACGTCGTCGGAACTTATGCTGTCACAGTCAAGAGCTTTCTGTCCCCGGAACAGGGATGAGGAATATTCCTTCTTGTGCATACAGTGACCTTTATACAAGCGAGAGAGCATGGCTGCCCTGAGAAATGACCCTGGGCTGCCGGAGTGCAGAATGATCAACTGAATCCCTCCATAGTTCAAGCTGCTGAACAAGTTTATATGATTCCCGGTACCTGCCGTTAACCTGAACAAAGGGAGCAGCCCTTTTCACAACCACACCTGTATTCTTCAATTCATCCAGGGTATTAAATTTAAACTTCTTCCTGGCGTTTACTATGCGGCGTGCAGAAGCCGGGCCTATCCCAGGCACCTTTAGGAGTTCCCGGTAGGATGCCCTGTTTACCTCAAGAGGGAAGAGGTGAGAGTTGTTAAGGGCATAGTTCAGTTTGGGGTCGATGTCTTCAGGCAGGTTGCCTTCACTGTTGAAACTGATATCTGATAATTTAAAACCATATAATCGGAACAGGAAGTCACACTGATATAAACGGTGTTCCCTGAGGACTGCAGCAGGGGGCATCCCTTCCAGGGGTGTCCCGGCCACAGGCTGGAAGGCGCTGAAATAGACACGTTTCAGGCCAATGCCCTGGTAAAGGCCGGAAGTAGTCTTCAGGATGGAGGCATCACTCTCACCTGCCGCGCCCACAATAAACTGTGTTGTCTGTCCGGCAGGCAGCAGGCCGCCGGACTGCAGCCGTTTAATCCATTTCATCCGGTTTATGATACCATCCTCAAAGTCTTTCAGCCGGCTCAGTTTTTGCAAATAATCTGCTGTAGGGGCTTCAATGTTGACAGATACCCTGCTGGCAAGCCTGACAGCCTGTTCGATGTATTCGGGTTTGGCTCCCGGTACTACTTTCAGGTGGATATAACCGTTAAACCTGTATTTGTAACGCAGAATTTCGGCAGTCTTAATGATCTGTTCCATGGTATGTCCGGGGCTTTTACAGATGCCGGAACTGAGAAACAGCCCCTCGACATAGTTCCTGTGGTAAAATTCCAGGAAAAGCACGGCCAGTTCATCGGGGGTGAAGCTTGCCCTGGGTATATCGCGCTGGATACGGTTGGGGCAGTAAAAACAGTCTTTCTGGCAGGAGTTGGTCTGGAGAACCTTAAAAAGGGAAATACACCTCCCGTCAGGGAGAAAACTGTGACAAACCCCGCTTCCCGGTGAAGGCAAGCCGGAACGTCCGCCTGAACTGCAGCCTGAGGCTGCACAGACATCGTACTTTGCTGCTGCACCAAGTAAACTGAGCTTTTGGAGTAAGTCCAAGTTCCATTCCCCCCTGAAAATATTTCCATAACCTATTATACCGAACATAGGTTCGCTGGTCAAGTCCTGGTTTTTATTGGCAGAAATAAAAAAAGCCGGTCTGGAATAAGTTTTAGTAGTTTCTTTGCAGGGATTACAAGTTTTTTGTCAAATATATTTAGTAAACAAAATAATAAAGGGAGTGGTTTATTTGGCCGAGTACAAGGTAGTGGAGGTTACCCAGCTTGATCTCCGGCAGCCTGCCGACGGAAATGAACCTGAGGATTTCGAGTCCAGCCTGAGCGAGTTCTGCCCCAAAGGGTGGGAAATTGTATCTACCAGGTTTTTGGCGGGCCAGGACAGCCACAAGACTGTAGTTGTCCTGTCAAGATAACTGCCTTTGTTTCTGCCTGAGGCCCTAAAAACTACAACACTCCTGAAACAGTTTTGTCCTAACAATGCCAGGTTATCTGCCAGTATATGCAGTTACGGCTCAACCCTGGAAAACATAATATGGATAAACTGAATAGAGCTGATTAATTGAATACTGTTCAACTGAATAACATTCAACTGAATAAGGTTCAACTGAATAACTCTCAAGTGAATAAGATTCAAGTGAATAAGATTCAAGTGAATAAATTTCAAGTGAATAGTGCCTTTTAAAGACCAGGGAGAAAGCCTCTTTGGTCTTTTTTTCCGAGGCAGGGGTAAGGGAATTCTCCCCAGTTACAGGATTGACGGTAGTCTTTATTCTGATCAAAGAGTGATGTATATGGCAAAAAATACCCGGATAGGTAGCAGACTTGTACGTAGTACAAGCCTTGTGCTTGCGGTCGTTATGGCTTGTGGAATAGTCTGGAACATATACAGTCAAAAGAAACAGGCGCAGCTGGAACTCCTTGAAAACAGCCGTATCCTGGCTCAGCAGGTACTGGCGCTGCGGAAGGTGACTGCTGAAAACCAGCCCAGGATAAATTATGACTCCAGGGGCAACCTGGAATTTAAACATCTGAACCCGGCAGCAGTGGTGCGCCAGGTTGGTGGTGTCTTCAATGAAAATACCCGGTACAGGATCAGGCAGGTCAGCCTAAAGCCGCGGGTTTCAGAAAACAGGCCTGATGAATATGAAAGGGAGGTCCTGCTTGCCTTCAGGGAGGCCGGTACCGGTGGCCCCGGGGAACACTGGGGGACTGATGCCATTGACGGGGAACGATATTTCCGTTACATGATTCCCCTTTATATAACACCTCCATGCCTGCCCTGCCACGGGGAACCGGAAGGTGAAACCGATATCAGCGGGTATCCGCGTGAGGGTTACCGGACGGGAGAACTGGCAGGTGCGCTGTCAATAGCTGTTCCCATGAAACTGAAGGAAGCGAGCCTCAACAGGTCAATTACACAGAGTATCCTGCTCACAGTTGTGGCGATATCGGTTTCGGCAGCGGTAATTATATTCCATACTCACAGATTTGTCACAAGACCCATAGACAGCCTGAACAGGTTCAGCAGTGAACTGGGCAGGGGGAACCTGGCGGCACTTCCTGAAGATCTCCAGACCTATGGTGAGATCCGGGAACTGACTGAGAAGTTTGTGGATATGGCCGAAAGGCTGAAGGAGATGTATGACAGCCTCGAACAAAAAGTTGCCGAACGGACCAGCGAACTGGCTGACGCCAACCTCAGGCTGTCTGAAGTAAGCCGGTATAAATCGGAATTTCTGGCCAACATGAGCCATGAGCTGAGAACTCCGCTGACTGCAGTACTGGCATTTACTGAGGAACTGCTGTGCCTGGAAACGGGCAGCCTTAATTCGCGGCAGAAAGAGTACCTTGCCGAAATCAGGGATTCCGGAAGGCAGCTGCTGGAACTGATAAATGACCTGCTGGACCTGGCAAAAACCGAGTCCGGAAAAATGACCCTAAAACTTACTGAGGTCAGGGTGGGAGAAACAGCCGGTGATGTGACCCGACTGCTCCAACCTCTGGCTGACAGCAAAAACATTAAAATAATCACAGATATTTCAGATTCCGGGGCAATTATAGCAGATGCGGAGAAGGTCAGGCATGTGGTCCAGAATTTGCTGGGAAATGCCATTAAATTTACTACTCCCGGGGGAAGTATCAGAATTGGTGTGGCTGACACACTTGTTCCTGATGAAGGGATTATACTGACTGTTCGGGATTCGGGTCCGGGCATTGCTGATGCAGACAGGGAAAAAATATTTGATGCCTTTTATCAGGTTAACAGTGGTCCTGCCAGGGAGTTCGGGGGGACAGGACTTGGCCTGGCCCTGGTGAAAAAGATAGTGGAACTCCACCTGGGGCGTATTGAAGTTGTTTCTGTCATTGGACAGGGGGCTGAGTTTAAGGTATTCCTGCCGGCATATCCGATGTTTGATGATGGTGTAGAGTGAGGGGAGGGCTGATATGAGTGAAAAAAAAAGGATTCTGGTTGCTGATGATGAACCCAGGATATTGAAATTCCTCACAGGGTTCCTCAGCAGGGAGGGCTTTGAGGTTGTTACTGCGGCCGATAGCAGTGAAGTAATGGCAGTATTTGAAGAATCATCCCCTGACCTGATTCTGCTGGATATTATGATGCCTCATATAGATGGTTTTGAGGTATGCCGTAAAATCCGTGAGATAAGTAAGGTCCCGATAATAATACTCTCGGCCAAAAATGAAACCCTTGACAAAATAATGGGTTTATCCCTGGGCTGTGATGATTACCTGACAAAACCCTTTGACAGCGCCGAACTGCTGCTGCGCATCAAGGCTGTCATGAGGCGTGCAGCTGCCAGGTCAGCCCATCCGGAGGCTGATGATGTGATCAGATTTCCGGGGATCACTATCAACCGAACATCCAGGACAGTTGAAGTTGCGGACCGGGAAACAGAGCTTACCCCAAAAGAGTTTGAACTGCTGTGGCTTCTGGCCGGCCACCCGAAGCAGGTGTTTACCAGGGAACAGCTGCTGTACCAGATATGGGACACAGAGTATGCAGATGATACGGGGATTGTGACGACACTGGTTAAGCGGACCAGGGAAAAAATCGAAGAGGACCCGGCGAATCCCCGGTTTATCAAAACAGTACGGGGAGTCGGATATAAATTCGGGGTGACGGCTGAATGACATCCGGACCCCGTTTTTTTGTCATGAAAATGTCATTTTCCTGTCACCGTAATATTATTATGCTTATGTAAGATTTAATTAAAGATAAGTTTTTATTGGACATGTGAAAGGAGGTACAAGCAAATGACAGCACCCAGGCGTAAAATTATGATTATTATCGGGCTGGCAGTGGGGATGGCAAGTTTTTTCTTTCTGCTGGCTGACAGCGCCCTGAGTTATTCAGACAACGCCCGGTTTTGTCTTAACTGCCACGTTATGGAGGATGCCTACCTGTCCCTGCAGCATTCAAACCATAAGCAGTTTAAGTGTACGGAGTGCCATGCGCCCCATGATGACTACCTGAAGAAGGCTTCCTTTAAGACGAGGTCGGGCCTCAGGGACCTCTATGCAACCACATTGGGCGAGGTGCCTGACATTATCTCAGCAACACAGGAAAGCAGGGAGATAATTCAGGTAAACTGCATCCGCTGCCACAGCTCGACTGTGGAAAACACACCGATGGGAGAGGGGCGTCAGTGTACGGACTGCCACCGCGAAGTGGCCCATAAAAAGATTTAACCTGACAGATAAAGGCATTTGACCTGACAGATAAAGGCATTTGACCTGATAGATTGAGGCATTTGACTTGACAGATAAAAAGGTTTGAGAAAGGATGGTGTCCGGAAGATGAAAAAAATAAGGTTTGGTATACTAATGGTACTTATGGGCCTGGTAATTAGTTTTTTGGCGGCCGGTTGTTCGGGAAGCAGTGAACCGGCGGCAGTAAAGGGAGGTATTACGGAAAATGAGCTGGACCCGGCAGTGTGGGGGGAGATTTATCCGATAGAGTACCAGAGCTATTTGAAGAACAATCAACAGTCAAAAACGGAGTTCGGTGGTTCGGAAAAGGAATCTAAGTTTATCACTGAACCTGAAATCAGGGAACTTTTTAAGGGGTACGGGTTCAGTAAGGACTACAATGAAGACAGGGGCCATACCTATGCCATGGAAGACCTCCTCAGCAGCAAGCGGGTCGGTGACCAGACCCCCGGTTCCTGTCTTACCTGCAAAAGCCCTGCAGTTCCCAAACTGATGAAGAACCTGGGGGCCGCTTATTATACCACACCGCTTAAGGACCTGGCAAAGGATGTCAAACATGCCATTGCGTGTTCTGACTGCCATGACCCGGCAAGTATGGACCTGAGGGTAACCAGGCCGGCATTTGCAGAGGCGATGCAGAAACAGGGAATTGATGTGAAGAAAGCCTCAAAACAGGATATGAGGACCTACGTCTGTGCCCAGTGTCATGTGGAATATTACTTTGAAAAAAATACCAGTGTGGTCACATACCCCTGGGATAAAGGCCTGGAACCTGACCAGATAGAAAAGTATTACGACAGTTTCACATTCTCTGACTGGCAGCACCCTGATTCGCAGGCCCCAATGAGAAAAGTCCAGCACCCTGAATTCGAGACCTGGAGCACCGGTGTCCATGGTTCTGCAGGTGTTAGTTGTGCCGACTGCCATATGCCTTACATGCGGGAGGATGGCAAAAAGTATTCCTCCCACTGGTGGACCAGTCCCCTGAAAACTATTGAGGTATCGTGTCAGACCTGCCACGACCAGGACGCAGAGTGGCTGAAGGAGAGGGTGTTAAATACCCAGGAACGCACCCAGGAAACCCAGCAGCGGACATCAAAAGTTATCGTCAGGGCACACCAGGCCATTAAGACCGCTCTTGCCAAACAGGAGGCAGACCAAAGTAAGATTAAAGAGGCACAGGAGATGGTCTCTAAGGCACAGTGGTATTGGGACTGGGTGGCTGCCGAAAACAGCCGCGGATTCCACAATCCGGTACAGGCCCTTGATTCCCTGGGCCAGGCCGCTGATTACGGCTACCGGGCAATAGAACTGGCTGAAGGATCGTATTAAGGAGGGATACCATGCTTAGCTGTAAGATTCCCGGTTGGTTTCACCGGGACAGTGCCTGCAGGCCGGATTACAGGCAGATAATTATTGCAGTGGTGGGCAGTTTTGCCGGGATTGCTGCTGTTTCTTATCTAAGTATGAACTATTCTGTCCCATTACTGGTACCGTCATTCGGGGCATCGGCTGTGCTGCTGTACGCCGCGTGCCATGTGCCAATGGCACAGCCCAGAAATGTGGTCGGCGGCCACCTTATTTCTGCAGTTGCAGGGGTTTCTGTTTACCAGTTACTCGGACTGACATGGTGGTCCCTGGCCCTGGCTGTCACCCTGGCGATAGGAGCCATGATGTTCACAGATACACTGCATCCGCCCGGAGGCGCCACCGCGTTTGCCGCTGTTTTTACAACCCAGGATTACTCATTTGTTTTCAGTCCGGTTCTTTTGGGTGCGGTTATCCTGGTAAGTGTGGCCATTGCAGTAAACAATGTGGGTATTAAAAAGTACCCGGTCAGGGTGAGAGAGGTGTTTAACGGAGAAACAGTACCAGATAACCGGCCGGTAGGGATACCTGTCGAATGACCGCAGACATCCGGTTGTTACAGGACCTGTTCTTTTACTTCAGTGGCATCCACATACATGATAATTTTTTCTGAGACCAGGGTTCCCCGTACCTTTAGGTTATACTTATGGTTATCTGTGGCTATTGTCCGTTCATCGACAATATTGGTCACCAGCAGGGGGTCCAGAGTGCGGACCTCCTGACCTTTAATATCACTGAGGAGTTTTTTGACAGCAGCCTCTATTTCAAGTTTTTCGTATTCATCACTGTAGTCCACATGGATATCAATTTCATCTACAACAGCTGCCTGTTTTTTGACTTCAAGTTCCTTTTCAGCGCTTTCCAGTTGTTCTGTCTTGTCTTCCAGTTCGGCGCGCAGTTTGAGGATCTCCAGCTCCGCCTTGTCCAGGTGGCTTCCCATAATAACATTGAGGCCGGCGGCGCCTATCAGGATACCCAGGAAAAGACCTGCAGCCAGTGCTTTAATCCTGCCGGTATTCATGGCCTGCCACCCGCTATGGACAGCACCAGCAGGTAACCGATATGAGCACCGGCAAATGCGGTAAAGATAAATGCCAGCTGTTTTATGACTGTTGTCACCTGACCTTCAAGGAGTCCGGTTTCCAGGGCCTGAAGTGAGGTAAAACTCCCACCTATGGCAGCTACGGCTGCCCATATTTTCAGGTCTGCGGCCAGGTTGACCATGGTACGGAATGGGCCGTGGCCGGTAAGCACTGATGAAAGGGCGCCAATGAGCGTCCCGCCGACAATCATACCCAGAGCGGTAAAAAAAATGTACAAAAGCTTGGTAATATAAGTTTCCATTCAACTTCCCTCCAATGCCCCTCTAAGATATCTATATTTACCGGTGTTTGAATACATGCCACCAAAGATGTTATGTTGACTTTTTGGTCCGGGAGCAGGAAATTTCGTAAAATATGTCGAACCAATCTTTATAATAATTTTGCTGGTGAGGTGGGTGTATGACCAATCTCCAAAAAACCTTGATTCTTCTGGCGGCAGTTGCCGCAACCGTTATCCTGTTTATGGGTATCAAGGCCTTCAGTAACACCAATGATGACTCATACATAAAAGTATATAAGGAGTATAAAGAGAAGGGTAAGAGTTCCCAGTTTAATATTGATGATGTTCGCAAAGGCTTTGAATAAACGGTTGGGCCGGACAGGCAGTGTGCCTGCCGGCCTTTGTGCATATTGTGGGTCAGTTTTGTGATATAATGGACAGGAAAAATATTCTGTATGGGATGCGTATAGTATGGCAAAATTGTTTGAGATAAAGGATATTGTTTTTTCACCCGGCCCCGGTAAGGGCCGGATACGGGTTTCCGGGATACTTGACGAGGGGAGCATTATGGCAGTCCGGGGCCCGTCAGGTTCAGGTAAAACCACACTGCTGCGGATCCTGGCCAGGCTCAGAGAACCCGGGGAAGGGCAGGTCCTGCTGGAGGGCAGGATGTGGTCAGAGTTTGCCCCTGTTGCGTGGCGGCGGATGGTCCATTATGCGGCCCAAAAGCCGGTAATGTTTAACGGAAAAGTGGGGGAGAACCTCAGCATGCCCTTTGAACTGGCTGCGGTACAGGGAGACATGGCTTTTGACCGCAGCCGGGCCATGGCATATCTAAAAAGACTTTGTCTGAGTGAGAGCATTTTGGAACAGGATGCCAGGACCTTGTCCGGAGGGGAGGCAGCCAGGGTAGCTCTGGTCAGGGCCCTGATTGTCGAGCCCCGTATCCTGCTACTGGATGAACCGTTGGCAGCTTTGGATGCAAAGGCAGCGTCAGCGGTTATGGACCTTGTCAGTGAATGGGCCGTTGAGGAACCGGGACGGGGTATAGTCCTGGTCTCACACACCGGTGACATATCAGCGCTTCCCCGGGTTACTATAGTGGAAATTGGTACGGAGGAAGGTGGCAGCCGATGAACAGTGGGATAGTTCCCATATCCGATGTTCAACTGGCCCTCAGTGTCATCCTGGTACTGATAGCCGGGGGGATTTCGGCAATGCTCAGGCTGGGGCTGTTGAAATCCCTGGCCTGGGGAACTGTAAGGACCTTTGTCCAGCTGACATTTATCGGGTATGTCCTCAAATACGTATTTTCGGCAAACAACCTGTGGATTATCGCGGGACTGATTGTGGTCATGTGTTTTATAGCCGCCCGGGCATCGGTACAGAGGACCCCCAATGTACCCAGTTACCCTGTGGCCCTTGCCTTCTGGTCGCTCTTGGCCAGTACGGTCCTGGTGGGTTTTGTGGTTGTCAGGATAATTATTAACCCCGAACCGTGGTATTCTGCCAGAATAGTAATACCCGTGTTTGGCATGATCCTGGGGAATTCTATGAACGGGATAGCCCTATCCCTGGATCGGCTTTATGGGGAGGTAAAATCCCGGGCAGATGAAATTGAGACTCTGCTGGCCTTTGGGGCGACACCATGGGAGGCGGTCAGGGGCTGTGTCCGGGAAGCAGTCAGGTCAGGGATGACGCCTACGGTCAATTCCCTGATGGTTGTCGGGCTGGTCAGCCTGCCGGGGATGATGACCGGACAGATTCTTGGAGGCGCTGACCCCCATGAGGCGGTAAGGTACCAGATTGTGGTCATGCTGATGATTGCCGCGGCTGTTGCCATTGGCTGCCTGCTGCTGGTGGGCCTGTCTTACAAGAAAATGTTTACCCCTGACGGGGCTCTAAAACCCGAGGTCTGTGAAAGTAAAAAATGACTTTACAAGGTTTAGTAAAAATGGTAATATGACCTTGGATGATCATTATAAATATGTACCCTTCCGATTTATACCGTCCTACGGGATGGTGTAAACGAAAGGGTACCGGGAGTAATCCCGGTGCCTGCCATTGTGCAAAGGAAGGTAACTTCTCTGAGTTACTCTTTCCTTTGCTTTTATATTTTCCGCTCTTTTTTTAGACTTCTCAGGTTTCCATGTTTAGGTTTAGGCTCCGTCACTCTGGTATCAGCCGGATAGCCGGGCCTGTAATATTATAGAGGGAGGTAGATATAATGAAGATTTTCCGTGTCAATATGACTAACCTGACAGTAACTGTGGAGGATGTTCCGCAGGAGTGGCAGGGCTTTGGGGGAAGAGCTCTGACTTCGGCCATAATTGCCAAAGAGGTTGAGCCAGGCTGCCATGCTCTGGGGGCCGGCAACAAACTGGTATTTGCCCCTGGACTCCTGTCAGGAACGACTGCTCCAAGTTCCGGCAGGATGTCGGTGGGAGGGAAAAGCCCCCTTACCGGGACCATCAAGGAAAGTAATGTCGGTGGTACAGCATCCCAGAAGCTTGCCAGGCTGGGAGTCAAGGCGCTGATTATTGAAGGTCAGCCCCAGGGTGACGGTTTTTACAGCCTTCATCTGGATAAAAACGGGATTAAGATTGAAGAGGATAAAGTCCTGGCCGGAAGAGGTAATTATGAGGTCATCAAGAAACTGGATGAGAAGTATAATGAAAAAATAGGGATAATCACAATCGGCCAGGCCGGGGAGCGTAAGATGCTGTCAGCCAATATATCCATCAAGGACCCTGACGGCGGCCTGCGCAGTGCGGGACGCGGCGGCCTGGGAGCAGTTATGGGTTCCAAAAAAATCAAGTACATCACCATTGATGATACAGAGGCTCCCGGAGTACCCGTGGCTGACCCGGAAAAGTTCAAGGAAGCAGCCCGGGTTTTTGCCAAGGGACTTACCGAGCACCCGGTTACCGGACAGGGACTGCCGACATATGGCACCAATGTTTTGGTCAATATTGTCAATGAGGCAGGCGGGCTTCCCACCAGGAACTTCAGTACAGGCCGCTTTGACGGAGCTAACAAAATCAGTGGGGAAACAATGTATGACATAATTGTCAGCAGAAACGGAAAACCTACTCATGCATGTCATCCCGGATGTGTCATCAGGTGTTCCCAGGTATACAATGACAAGGACGGCAATTACCTGACTTCCGGGTTTGAATATGAAACAATCTGGGCCTTTGGTGCAGACTGCTGTATTGACGACCTTGATATCATTGCCAGGGCAGACCGCATATGTGACGACATTGGTATTGATACCATAGAGACTGCAGTTACCATAGGTGTTGCCATGGAAGGCGGAGTTATACCGTTTGGGGACGGTGAGGGCTTGCTGAACCTGATGGGTGAAATTGAAAAGGGCTCCTACCTGGGCAGGATTCTTGGTAATGGCGCGGAGTTTACCGGTAAGGCTTTTGGGGTAACCAGGGTACCAGCTGTCAAAGGACAGGCGATTCCTGCATATGACCCCAGGTCAGTAAAGGGAATCGGGATTACCTATGCAACCACAACCATGGGCGCTGACCATACCGCCGGTTATTCGGTGGCTACCAATATCCTGAAGGTGGGCGGAGATATTGACCCTCTGGCCAAGGAAGGCAACCTTGAGCTGTCACGGAACCTGCAAATTGCCACAGCTGCTGTTGACAGTACCGGCCTGTGCCTGTTTGTTGCCTTCTGCATCCTTGATAATGCCGAAGCCTTCCAGGCAATAATTGACATGCTTAATGCCCAATACGGCCTCAGCCTGACCGCTGATGACGTGACAGAACTGGGCAAAACCGTACTCCGTACCGAGCGTGCCTTTAACCAGGGGGCCGGATTTACATCCAGGCATGACCGTCTGCCCGAGTTCTTTAAGAAAGAAGCATGTCCGCCCCACAATGCTGTCTGGGACTTTACAGACGAAGAAATTGATGCTTTCTGGAACTTTTAACTGAAATTTTTGCCACTGATTCCAATCAATACTTTTAATTAACTCTGGAGGTGTACCCGTGGAACTGGAAATCAGGCTGTTCACCGGACTTAAATGCAATAATCAGGAACTCCCCTGTTACGGGAAACAGGAATTTTTCCTGGATGTACCGGAAGGGACCACTGTCAGGGAACTCCACAGGCTGCTGGGAATAGACCCCAAAACCTCCCTGATCAGCCTGATAAATGGATTGTCCAGGCCCGATGAATGGGTACTGAAAAACAAAGACAGGGTAGGTATATTCCCCCCTGTCGGCGGAGGCTAAAATGAGTGCAGAGGCTGTCCTGATTACAGGACAGCCTCTGTTGATGTCCGGCGCTCCCGTGTGAGGATAAAAGAACTTTGTATGGTATAATAATTCTTTTTCTAACTGTTACATTCATACGCTGTTATGATAATATATTCTTATATGATTGATGATATTATAGTGGCACAGGCATAAATAAAAGCAGAAAGGCGGGATGTGTTTTGTATGAAATATCTGCAGTAAGCCATTTTGATGCGGCTCATTTTCTGCGCGGCTATCCCGGCAAGTGTGCCAACGTCCACGGCCATCGCTGGAGGGTTGAAATAAAGCTGACAGGTTCAGAACTGAATGAGTTGGGTATCCTGATTGATTTTATGGATGTTAAGCAGCTTCTTAAAGAGGTAACAGAGATATTTGACCACAAGCTGATAAATGATGTTCCTCCTTTTGACCGGCTTAACCCTACAGCTGAAAATATTGCCAAAATGATTTATGATAATATGAAGGCCAGGCTGCAGGAAAACACCGGATGCCGGGTAAATGTGTCCAGGGTAACTGTCTGGGAATCGGAGAACGCGTCTGCAGCATATTATGACAATTAGGGAGGATTTTGAGTATGAAAGCGGTTGTCCTGCTGTCAGGGGGACTGGATTCAACAGTCTGTATGAGTGTGGCCCGCAAAGAGGGATATGAGATTTATCCCGTCAGTTTTGCGTATGGTCAGAGGCATAACCGGGAGACGGAATGTGCCAAAAAGGTTGCGGCATTTTACGGGGTCACCAGACACCTGATAATCTCAACAAATCTGGATGCAATCGGCGGCAGCGCCTTAACGGCTGATATTGATGTCCCGGACGGGGATGAGGTCAGGGAAGACATCCCGGTTACTTATGTCCCGGCGCGGAACCTCATATTTCTGAGCTATGCCCTGGGGTATGCCGAGGTCCTGGATGCGGCAAAGATATATATCGGGGTCAATGCAGTGGACTACTCGGGTTATCCTGACTGCCGGCCGGAGTTTATCCAAAGATTCCAGCAGCTGGCTGATTACTCTACCAGGGCAGCAACCCAGGATAAGAAGAAAATAAGGGTCGAAACCCCGTTAATCAATCTGTCGAAAGCAGAGATTATCAAACTGGGGGTGGCCAACGGAGCCCCGCTGGAACTGACCACAAGCTGCTACCGGGGCGGGGAAAAGGCCTGCGGCACCTGTGACAGCTGCCTGTTAAGACTGCGGGGCTTCAGGGAGGCCGGTTACCCGGACCCCATTCCTTATGACGGGAAATAAAGAAATAGTCTGGAGTGATAGTATGACAGGTAAAATTGAAGTAGTGATTTTCGGTTCGCGGATTTTGGACAACTGCCGCCGTACCGGGTGAGGCCCTTCACAGTCTCAGGCTGAGACTGTGAAGGTACTTGGTGAAATCCTGAAAAGGGATTATGGTGATCAGGTTGAAACAAAGTATATTGATGTCATTGATGACGAATTGGACGATTACCCTGAAATCGAGGATTACCTTAAAAGGGCGGGAATGCAGCTGCCGCTACTGGTCATAAACGGGAAAATTATCCGCCCCGGTACAGGGCTCAATTATATGGAGATCGTCGAAGAACTGGAGAGAATGGGAATGGTGAAAAAGTGAAAATGTAGAAATGGGACTGCCTCAATTAAAAATAGCTATTGATAATGCCGGGGAGATTGTTTATAATATAATTACATACCCCTATGGGGTACCACTACCTGACCGGGAGGTATTATAGATGAAGAGTTTCAAACCGGAAGAGGCATGGAAATGCTGTTCCCGGGAATATCTTAAAAGGCTTCGGGAAAAGTGGATGAAAACTGAAAAGGAAGAGGAAAAACAGGAATACTTTTCTGCAGTGAGGAAATGTAATGAAAAACTGCTTCTTGAAGGCGAAATATAACCCGAAGTTGAGTAAGGTGAGTTACTACGGCATATTTTTTCCCTTCCCTCATAAAGCATGTCATAATGTGAAAAAAAGGATGCTCCTTTTAATAAAGGGCATCCTTTTTGAGTGCTATTTGTCAAATCCCTGAAATCGTTCCATTAATTTTTTACGGTAGAACTGATCTTCGGGGGCATTATCTACTTTGGCCATCTGTTCAAGAATGAAGTCCACCGAATCAGGAATACTTCTCTCAAAGAATCCCGTCCGCCTGTCTTTCCAGGCCTTCAGCCAGTCGTTAAAACCTCTGGCTTCATTTTCAGTAACATCGGCAGTGCCAATCTCTTTACAGACAGAAGCTTTCATTGCCGGAAGATACATAGGCATATGTAAAACCATAGGCTTTAGTTCTGCAGGGTCAATTTCTTCCGGAACCGTATCATAATAGTTTGAGTAGGTAACCACACCAATAATCGGTTCTTTGTTGGTTTCGGTAACACCGGTGACCTTACATACTCCATAGGAATCATTGTCCCAATTGAATGCTAACAGCATTCCGGGTTTAAAATCCATATTTTGATACCTCCTTGACATTTCCTTAAAATGTGCTTAATCTCTATTCGATACTGCCGGGCTATTATCCTGCCCACATTTTAAAGAAAGTAAACCTTTTCATTGACGGCACCACCGGCCCTTTGATAAAATTAGCTCAGTTGATAAAGACATCACGGCAGATAACGGATGGTGAAATAATGATAAGAACAGTGTGGTTTTATACGATACTGGTGATATCAGTACTGGCAACAACAGTTGCACTGCCTGCCTGGCATATTTTAGGCTGGCTTGGGATGAAAAACTCCCAGCACAAATGTGGTCACTATGTTGCTTATTACTGGGGTAAGGTTGTTTTATTTGCTGCTGCGGTGAAGGTTGAAATCAATGGCCTTGAGAATGTCCCGGCTGGGGGACCGGTGGTTTTTGTGGGCAACCACCAGAGCAATTTTGATATTCCTATCCTGCTGGGCTGTGTAAACAAGTCCAAGAGTTTTCTGGCCAAAGCAGAGTTAGCCAAAATACCGATTGTTCATTCCTGGATGGAAAAAATGAAATGTGTGTTTATTGACAGGGGAAATATGAGGCAGTCCATTAAGGCCATCCAAAAATGTATTGAGGTTTTGAAGGAAGGCCAGTCAATGGTTATTTTCCCTGAAGGTACCCGCAGCAAAGGACCGGTTATGGGAGAGTTCAAAAAGGGCAGCCTGCGTGTGGCAGAGAAATCAGGGGTTCCTGTAGTGCCTGTTGCCATAAGCGGTACATACCGGATCATGGAAGCAAATAGCGGTAGGATAAGGCCTGCTGCAGTTTCGGTTAAATTCGCCCCGCCGATTGTTTATGATAACCTTTCCAAAGGGGAACAGGACAATATCCATCAAATCATCCGGGACATAATTTCCCAAAATCTATCCGTATAGGTCAGCATTGAAAAGGCGTGCCTCTTTATAAGAGACACGCCTTTGGTCATTAGTGGGAGTTATGTTATCTGAGATTATTAATCAGTTCGGTAACATTTTCCTGACAATGGGTGATAAAATCCGGAAAAGTACTGTCCACTATGTCAACTGCTTCTTCAATTACTTTCGCAGCAGCTATGATGTCAATGTTGATTCCATGCTTTTTTGCCGTCTGCATGCCGTATTTTTTGGCCAGCTCAACTGAGGTAACGGCACCGGTAGTCACATATTCCCCGTATAACGGAAAACTCATAGCCATTTTTGCGGCCGGAACGTCAAAAAACGGGGACAGGACCTGACTGATGGCCAGGACCAGAGTCTGGTTATTAAGGGCCTTCTTTAGGAACCCATGAAATTCCGGGCGTTTTTCATAAAGCCACACATCAGCCGCCATTTCGATAAAATTGTGAGCCTTCCACCACCCCATTTCCGGTGGCAGGTTACAGCTCCGGATAACCTTATCCACCAGGGGCCGGGCCATTTCAAAGGCATAGCCTTTTTCATAATCCAGATATTTTTCGTCACAGTAATAATCGAGGCCCCTTGGAGTGGTGCTGTGGGTAATAACTGCCCTGGAGAAATCCCCTAAAATACCCAGCCCACTAAGATACCGGAACAGGGCAGGCGCCTGGTTATGTGTGGTGCCGTGTTCCAGGAACCCTGCTATAACAGTATCAGGAAAAACTGCGCCAAGGACTGTTTCATCATTTATTTTGCCCAGGGTATCATTAGCAAAGCAGATATGTGTATATGGAAACAATTATAACACTCCCTATTATGTAATATGACCTACACTCACTTCTACAAAGTTTCATTTTTTCCTGTATAATGACGATACCAATTTCCGGTAACCTCCAGCTGATTTTTTTACCGATTGACAACATTGTTCTAAGGGTCTAATATATTATTATACCCTTAGGGGGTACAACAATGAAAAGGGGGAGTTGGTTGTGTGTATGGATAAAAGTCCATGGGAGCAGGCAGCCGAATTTCACGGCCATACCTGCCCCGGACTGGCAATAGGCTTTAAGGCGGCAGAAGCTGCAATCAGGGAACTCGGGTATACCCGGGACATTGATGAGGAAATGGTGGCAATTGTGGAGAATGACAGTTGTTCTATTGATGCAATCCAGTCGGTGCTCGGCTGTACAGCAGGGAAAGGCAACCTGATTTTCCGCAATAATGGTAAACAGGTTTTCACTGTGGGGCGCCGGAGTGACGGCAAAGCCGTCAGAATTGCCCTTAAATATGAAGCCATGTCAGGGTCCAAAAAAGATGAACCCAGGGAAGGTAAAATGAAACGGATTCTGGAAAGTGATCCCGGGGAACTGTTTGATATCAGGGAGGCTAAACTGGATCTGCCGGAAAAGGCAGTGATTTTTAAAACTGTACAGTGTTCCTGCTGTGGCGAAGGGGTTATGGAGTCCAGGGCCCGCCTCAGCGACGGCCGGCCGGTGTGTTCTGACTGTTTTACAGAATACACCAGGGGATGGTAAGTTCACCAGGTCTGCTTCTCACAAAATACCAGACAGAAGTACGAAAATCCCCTTGATTTTGAATAGTGTTTCTGTTATAATCTAAATTGCTCTTGGCAATTGCTGAGGCACTCCAAAAATGCGGTCGTGGCGGAACTGGCAGACGCGCACGTTTGAGGGGCGTGTGGGCAACCGTATGGGTTCAAGTCCCATCGACCGCACCAAATTTGCTTATTACTGTAGGGCTGACGGATTTTACCGTCGGCCCTAAATTGTTTGACAATTTAAGACGAAGTGCGCGGTGGGTATTTTTTGATAGTGTGCGGTAGTTTTGTTGTGCTGCACACTTTTTTTTGAGGGGAATTAAAATCAGCAACAATTGCTTTAACCGACGGTTTTCATCTTAAAGTTGCTTAAGTTTTTTGGCTTCACTGACTTCCATACCGCCGTACTTAGATTTCCATTTGTAAAAAATCTATTCACAAATGTTATACTGGCGACAAATGTCAGCCATTTTTGCACCTTTTTCCTGTTGTTCTAAGATACCGATAATTTGCTCCTCAGTGAATTGTTTTTTCATCAATAATCCCTTCCCGACAATTTATTATATCATCCGGACTCGCTTTTGAGCTGGGATAATTTTTGGGGAGCAGGTCACAGGTATTAGGACTGTTAAACGATTCCGTTATTAAAAAAAATAAAAGGTTAGGCCGAAATATTGTCGAAGAGTATTATGGAAGGTAAATTTTAGGAGGTGAACTGGTGAAGAAACAATTATTAACCTTGTCATTGATACTTATACTTATAAGTGGCTGTGCTGCTAATTACATAAAACAATTAAGTTTTAAAGGCGATAGCGAAAACTGGAAGGCAGTACTCAATTATAAATATACTGAATTGTTTGAGCCCGCTCAGGCAGGAAAAATTCGTCATAGAAGATTAGAAGAACGCAATTACCGAATAAACTACACCGGCAAAGAACAGACACTGGGTCAAATTGAATTTCAATTTTTTGATGATTCGGGCGAACGTTTAGGTTCTGTAGAAATAGACCCCGGGACGGTTTTTCCGATATCCGGAACGGTCAGAGGAGAAGGAGCATCAGAAATAACCAGAATTCAGGCAAACAATATGGTTCCTCATCCTGCAATAGGTTTTCCTGATACCAAAAGTACCTTTATATTGAAGTTAATGTGGGACGGGAAGGAAGAAACAATCAGATTGACTTATCAATAGTTTGGGAGAGAAGGTGAAATCCCATGCGCCGTTTTCTTATAATTTTGATTGTCTTTATGCTACTTTTGAGCGGGTGTAATGATGAGAAGTCCATAACATTTAAGGGAAAGAGCGATCACTGGACAGCAAATTATGTGGAAAAACTTTCAGAAGCCGGCGCAAGAGACCCATCTGGTCAATTACTTTCTTCTAATTACGTTTCTCAAAAATTGAGCCTGAAATATGAAGGCCTTAACGTGTCCAGTGTGGGAAGAGTGAAATACTCATACGAAACCCGACATGGTAGTGGGAGCGGACATACAGTTCTTAATCAAGATGGGTACCTCATAATATCAGGTGGCCATGGTGGAAATAACGCTTCACTGACAGAAAGTGATACTGTCATCGTTGTGACAGTTGAATGGAATGGCATAAAAGAGGTTATTAGATTGACTGCCAGGTAATTTTGCCATAATTGGGAACAAAAAAGTTGCTTCCGGTATCTAAAATAGTAGTTGTAAATAATGATTAGACTGAAATTTGAGATAGAGGCAAGTCTTTACGCAGCACACGAACATTGACACATCGTTTAATAATGGCGAGAACGGCTTTACTTCGTTGCCCGCAAGGGGTGCGCCGTCATTTGTAAATGCGCTATCACTAACAATGATGCAGCCTGACCATCTTCCTTCCTGCCTGGCTAACCCGCTTTTTACGGGTAGAGGAACACTAAAGGGGCCAGGGCAAAAACCGCGCCAGCCGTTCATTCAGATAAGTTCGTTTTACCAACGCGTAGGCCAAATAAAATTATCTCATGAGTTTTGAAAAAGGAGGGCATTTTAATGGATAAAAGTATTTTAGAAAAAATTTTTGTTGATAATGGTTTTGACAGTTTTAGATGGATTAATTCAAAAGATATTGTAATTTCTGAGTGGGTTCGTTTCAAATGCATGTTTGGTTGTTCCTCTTATGGGAAAAATGCCTCCTGCCCTCCAAGTGTTCCTTCCGTATCAGAGTGTAAAGATTTCATATCGAACTATAGTGATATAGTTGTTTTTAAGACTAGTCAACGGTTTGCCAATCCAAATGATAGGGCCGGATGGGGCAAAGAAATTGACTTGAGATTGTTACATGTAGAAAAGAAAGTATTCTTAGCAGGGTATCATAAAGTCTTTTTATTGTTCATGGATGTATGCCAAATGTGCAATGCATGTACTGGCTCAAGGAGTAATTGTAATAATCCCGAGAAATCCCGTCCATGTGCAGAATCTTTGGGAATAGATATTTTCAGTACTGTGAGAAATTGTGGATTTCCAATACAAGTGCTGAAAGATCACTCTGAAGTAATGAACAGATATTCTTTTTTGTTAATTGAGTAGAATCTAAAATATTAGAAGATAAGAAACCAAGTTATCCGATGAAAGGGGCCTCAAGTTGAATACAGTTTCGTTAAACAATTTAGAGAAAATGTGGCTTATTGAAGGATTTGGTTCTATCATTATCGGCATTCCTTTTGCTTTCCGTCTATTCGGACCCTCTGAAGCAGAGGTTGTTGATTGGGGAATTCTGGCAATCTATTTGGGGTTGGCCGTTTTACTTTTAACCCTATAGCCATAAACTAAGGAGCAGATAAAGTGAAGACAAATAGAGCAATAATATTAATTTTGACCGTCTTTTTGACAGGATTATTAACCACTGGTTGCAGTGATGGAAAAAATAAAAATCAAATATCTAAGGCTGATTCTGAATTGAATGGCAGTCCGGAAAAGATTGCATTTATTCAAGGCGGTAACCTGTGGATAAAAGAATTATCCGATGACCCGGTGAGACAGATCACCACTGATGGTGGTGCCTCCGGGCCCAGTTGGTCAAAAACGGGAAAATGGATTCTTTTTCATAAAAAGAATCAGTTATGGGTTACCGGCTCGGATGGCAGCAACTGCCGTGTGGTAGCAGATAATGTATCTAATGCTTTTACCTGGTCAACCGTTGAAGATGTTTTTTATTACGGGACGGATGAACAGGGCCTTGTTTCAGTTAAGCCTGAAACCAATGAAACCAAGGTATTGATGGAACCTTCAAAGATTAAAGACTTTGGGCGGTTGCTTAATTCACCTGACGGCCGGTATCTTGCTTTTGAATCCTTCCAGACCGGGGCGCAGGAATCCGGGGGTATCTGGAAACTGAATATCGCTAATAATGAAGTAATTCCCTTACTGAAAGCAATAGGGCCTTCATCAGAAACAATGGGAATGCTGTCACACCTTGCTGGGTGGTCGGCAGACGGAAAAGCCATTTATGTGTGGGTTGGTTCTCAATCCGCCTCTCTTACCGCAGACGGAGTTGATTTTACCGCTATTGATATTAAAACTGGGGAAGACCTTTTACAGAATAGCCGGAGGAGTGGTTCTCTTGTACATAAAAACTGGTTTGCTGCCGGCCCGGACCAAAATCTTGCTGCCTTGATAGTTGGCACCGGACGGGAAACCTGGGTCAATAAACAACTGTCGGTAATAAACTTGCAGACAAAAGATACAGACGTTGTTTCAGCACAGGGCCAGGCCGTATCATCATTTGCTTTTTCTCCTTCCGGCGCACAATTGGTATACAGTGCCGGGCCGGAAGAAAAAGACATGTACAACGGCGATGGGAACTATGAAGCAAAAATTCGGGCTGTCATGCTTAAGCGGCATATCTGGGGAGTAAATGTTGATGGCAGTTCATTAAAACAGTTGACTAATGACAGTCGATACCGGGACGAGTACCCGGTCTGGGATGCCAAAGGTGATAAAATGCTTTTTGTCAGGGTGGACAAAGATGATAAAGCAAGCCTGTGGCAAATGGAAGCGGACGGAAGTAATCCAAAACAGGTGATTGATGAACTGTCGCCGGCTGATTGGTTTGGATTCTATGGATATGTAGAATGGGATCAATGGTTTGATTATTGGAGGGGGTAAGGCTTGCAAACTTCAAGTGCAGGTTTTTTCATTACCGATTATAAGTTTGACAGTGAAAAGAGGCGTTTTGAGAGGAATATTCTAGAAGGTAAGGACGGACTAGGAAATTTGTTCGATATACTTTTTGGTTAGTTAATGGTCAACAATGTTAATTTAAAGGAAGTGATCATATGAGAGTACTACGGCCTAACGCCTTCACTTTTTGTATCTTAATAACATCCATCTTAATTATTAGTGGGTGTTCAATACCTGAATTTACTTTTTTTAATGCGAAGAGCAGAAAAATAACCGACAATCAGGCTAAATCTAAGTTTGAATTACAGGCCAAGAAAACAGCATACGTTCAAAATGACACGGCGCTTTATGATAAACCCAACGGAACGAGAATAAGGAACGACATAATCAAAGGCAGAGTCGTAACTGTTATAGATGAACAGGAAGACTGGATCAAGATAGTCATATATACATATGATACTCCTGCCGATAACCTCGGCTGGGTCAAAACGGACGTCATTACTGGCACTCCGGAAGGGCTTACATTACTTGAAGGCCGGTTAAAGAAAGAATCTTATCTTATGGATGGTCCGCCGCCTGATGGAAAACAACTTCCGGATGTGGTGAATGCAGAAGGGCAGTTGTTGATAGAAGAACGGCGTAACGGGTGGGTTCGGGCCCAGTTTGCCGGGGGGGTAAATGGGTGGATACCTGAAAACGTAGTAGAATTCACAGGGCCTGACCTTGATTGAGATCAAGACTCAGCCGGTGAATGCCGGTATTGTTTTTATAAATTTCGGGTCGGATACGGCTATGGAGATATATCAAAAGGTGACCCCTGATGCAGTGGATTTTGATGTTCAACTGAGAAAACTGAAAAAACTCTATGATGATCAGATAATCACAAAGGAAGAGTATGAAGCAAAAAAGAATCAGATACTGAAATCTTGATTTATGAAAAGGTGGGCACAAAGTGAATTATAAAAGGATTATTTTAGTTTTAATTATTTTTTCCATTGGCTTCTTAGCATTTGTAATCTTATCAACCCCTGACAAGCCACCAATGCCCAAAGTAACATATCGGAACGAGCCAGTAAAAGTTTTGCAGGGTAGTTATGGATGGGAAACATTTACTAAAAGTGTTCAGGCAGACTCTCCTGTACCACCTGAACTGGTGGAAAACACTACTCCAACTACAGTGGCTCCACAGAGCAACTTAAAGGTTACATTTAATTATAAGCCCAATAATGTTGATGTAATGTTATGGACTGAAGCAGGGTCTTTAAAATACAACATAGATCACAACACTGTCATTATGCCAGAGGAAGAAGGCATTTATGTTTTTGAGATTAGAGGCGAATGGGATCAGGGCCACTCAATATACGCATTCAAGATAAGAGTAAAATAAGCAAAAATGTAACGGCAAGTTAACTTACCGGTCAGACTATCAAGCATATTATCCTATTGCTGGTAAAGGTGACCGGAACAGTATCAATTGAATTGAAAAAATAAAAGGAAATTCCTAAAATTTAGCGACGTGCCTTTATAGTCGGTGGATGCTTGGCTGTGGCCACATATTCTTTTGCTGAAACGAAGGCCATTGCTGTTACCCGCTATTCTATTCGTATTAATGACCTTCCACCGTCTTTTAAGGGTTTTACACTATATTATTGGTCAGTAGGTGCTTATACTATTTCATCGTGGGTTAGTAGATAACTAGCATACCCAATATTACCGTATCCGTAGAACTTATTAGAAAAATAATAAGCCAGGTTAAGAGGAAGAGTCCACCACATTCCGGTGGGAGAATTGCCAATCCTTTTTATAATGCTTCTGATTGAATAAAACCTTTGGTTTACCCAGTTAAATCCTTCAAGCAGTTCCTCAGGAGTCATGTTTTTGGGTCGGTAAACAACATATGTTCTAGCATTATATTTGCTCCAATCAAAGGTAAGGATTCGGCCCTCATCTTGCAGCCGTTTAAACAAAGGTGTTCCTGGGTAAGGAGTCAGAATGTTGAAAGTGGCATTTTGAACCCCGGCTGTTTCGAGGAAGTTGATAGTTTGTCTGAATATTGTTTTGTCGTCGTCATCAAAACCGAAGACTACCCCTGCCTGTACAGCAATACCGTAATAATGGATTTTTTCGATAATCTTATAATATTCATCGACTCTGTTAAAAGTCTTGCTGGCATTATTAAGGCTTTTTTGGGAAACAGATTCGAGGCCTATAAATAGTTGTTTACATCCACTCTTGGCTGCCAGTTCCAAAAACTCATCATCCTGTCCGGCATGAATACTGGCCTGGCTGCTCCACCATTTTTTATATGGTGTTATGGCTTTGAAAAGGCATTTAGCAAAGTATATATCGCCTGCAATATTGTCATCCCAGAAGATAATAACTTTGCCTTTAAAGGAGCCGTATTCCCGTGCAACCTCCTCAACAGGCCTTTTTCTGAAAGAATTCTGGTACATTACTGAGATAGTACAGAATTCACATTTGTTAGGGCAACCGCGGGATGCGAATATGATTCCTCCTGACAAGTCTTTTCTGTAGAGGAGATCTTTTCTGCTCATCGGTATACCCTCAAGGGAGGGAACGACATCTTGCTTGTAAATCTTTTTAGATCGGCCTCGTTCAAAATCGTTCAGAAATTCCGGCCATAACTGTTCTGCTTCACCAACAAAAATAACGTCCGCATGCCGGGCAGCCTCTTCAGGGACTAAAGAAACATGAGGACCCCCTAATACCACAGGAACACCATTTTGTCTAAACTGTGCAGCAAGTTCATAAACATGATTGGTACTGGGAGTATGAAAAGTAATGGCGACAAGGTCTGCATCTGTATTAATGTCAACTCTGTTAACATCTTCATCAATATGTTCTATACTCCAATGGTGTGGCACCATAGCGGCCAGATATGGCATTGTAACTTGCTGGAATCCTATAACTCTTGATTTTCTTATTCGTTTAATCTCATTGGAAGATGCAGTTATTAAAAGTAATTTCATTAAATATCCTTTCGCTTTGTGCTAATTAATGTAGTAGGACTATTATACTTATTACGAGAAGTCGTGTAAAGGGACAAGCCATTTTACCCATTATGGGATATTCGGAAGGTAATATTGGCTTCCACAGTTGGTACCTTAATAGGAATCGTACTTATCCCTACGTTTTTCAAGGTGTTTTCTAAGGCAGTTGCAAAACTTGAATTAACAGGTTCGGTACCTTCTATTGTTATGGAAGCCTTAAGCGTAAGTAATATTAAACGAATTGCAAAAACTGCCACGGCTCCCTCAAAGAACATGCTTCTTAATCTTCGCTATCGAATGATTCCCAAAAGATTGTTGCTGATACATATCTTAATTACCGGAGTTTACACAATTGGAGTATTAGCAGCGTATTATTCAGCAACGCTTGTACCCACTGACAAACAATTGGCTGCTTCCGCTTCTTCGGGAATGATTAATGGAGTAGCAAGTATTTTATTAACATTATTTGTGGATCCACAATCTGCAATAATTACTGACCAGGCCTTAAGGGGAGAAAGACCTTACGGTGATGTGAAGGCGCTTGTAGTTTTGTTAATTGGAGCAAAGTTGTTAGGTACAATGTTAGGACAATTGATATTTGTCCCGGCCGCTAATATAATTGCAAGTTTTTATAGGTAGGCAAGAGCATATTTGTTGGTAGGGGCGGTTATTGAACAGAGTATTTTTCGTTATTATAACATTTTTGAGAAAAGTTAAGTGGCCAACGGTTGCTTATATGGGGGTGAATTTATTAATCTAGGGAAAAAGGTCTTTGCAGGAAGTTTATTGAGCATCATGCTGATAATAGTATATGTTTTTGTTTTTGCAGCACCTTTTGGCTCTCCGTGGGGCTGGTTGGTTGCCAAATATAAATTAGATAAGTACTCAAAAGCAGTTTATGGTGATGAAATCAAACAAAGAGGGGTTCTTACGTATAATCTTAAAGACAATTCTTATTGGTACGACTTAATTATAAAAGGCAACAATGCTGCAGTAACGATAAAGTATAATCCTTACCGGAGAGACATTAGCGATTCATTATTATATCTGGAAAAACTTGATGAAAAACTTAAAGAAAAAGTTAAAGCGATGGACAATGTACTGGGAAAAGACATTAACCTTCCACCAGCAACAGCCTATTTCGCAATTGATGCCGATCAGGATTTTTCAAATCAGCCGCTAAAAAGAAAAGATAAATTATACTTGCTAGGCATAACGAATACAGATGTAGACTTGACTCCCGAACAAAGTGAAGAAAAAATGCTCGAGATTATCTCAGCGGTTTATAAAAACCTTGGAGATGAATACAATTTCACTTCATCCCAAATTATTTATACGGATATAAACGGTACAAAGGAAACAGATATTTCGGCCGGGGACAGTATGCTGCCTTATGAACAAATTAAGCAAAAAATCAATGACATAGCCGGAGGGGAAGTTCAGGATCAATTTATCAAGCAACTTAAAGATGTGAAGAGTGGTATTTTATCTAAGTCGGAAATTAATCCTTATAAATAATTAGGAAAAGAGGGACATGTTTTTGTTGAAGTTTCTCAGTGTTTTCCCTATGTTGATGCTGACATCTCAGCATTATCAGGTATAATTGTTTTCGCCTTATTTGGTGTTTTATACGGTATGGCACTAGTATTTTTAACTGGTGGGCCTTCCTAGAGTCTTTGCGTAAAGGGGAAATTTAATAATGGAATATATAATTTTTATACTTTTGCTATTCATGGTATTTGCTTTATGCACATTAGCAATCGTTATACCAAGGCAATTAAGAATAGTATCAGAAAAACTTGAGACTAACAACAAGTTACTTGACATTGTCATTACGGTGCTAAAAGACAAGTAATAAACATTAAGAGGCTTCATTACCAAACAGCAGGATGGCTTATTTTAGCCAACAAATATAAAGTGTCAGCGAGGGATTATGAATTATGATACCATAGGGATTTAGACGCCCAACCGAACACTATGATGAAAGAATCTCCTCAATTGATGAGCAGATTTGTGCGCTAATAAAGCAAAGAAGGGAAGTTTCGGATGATAATCCGGGGTTTCCTCCGCCTGATTATATTTCCAATTGGGCGAGCAAGTTCTCTCTGTACGAAAACTTACTAAATTCAATATTCGGATCCTTGGCAAACGAGGAACATTTTCGGCCAATGGTTGAACCCGAAGGATTCCGGATGCATTTGCCAGTCCTGAAATAACTATACGCATAACTTTGTTGTCTCACCACCACTGCCTGATGATATTTCAGGAATAGACTTTGTTTTTAAAGAATTCAGTGCACCACATGATGGCGCTATTTCGAAAAAGATTTTATACATGAAGGGAAATGGTTCTTCTTGTAGAAAATCATAACAATATGCTGTAATTTTATAAAAGTGCTCAGTATGAATATTAGCATGTCAGTGAATTATAACGAGTGGGAGTGAATCGATGGTCACATAAAAGGTGTTACTATGTCCCGAAAAACTATATAATGTAGTACTACACAAAGGCATACCATAAAAATTACCCGATATTTTGGATTCGTATTTAAATCCAAACTTATGATAGGTTGAAATACACTTCTCACTAAGGAGGGGAAAAATGAACAGGGGCAAGAAATTACTAGATAAACTCAACTATCTGGTATTAAATGAAGGTAAGGAATTGACTTCCAATGAAGTGTTGGAAGTCAGCCATGAACTGGATGAATTTGTACTGGAAAAAACCAAGGAACTTAATGAAGAACGGTTGAACAGGACCGGTCAGTTAGTATAAAAGGCATTAAGCCAGCCCAGGCAGTGTTATCCGCTGCCTGGTTTTTGTATCCAAATGTGGTTCTTATAACAAAACATTAAATTTTAAAGGGGAATTGGCATTTTTTATAGAATCATATAACCAGGTTTTCAAAATATTTGTTATGAGATAGCACCGGATATTGAACCTGTGGATACCATTGGCAGCCTTTTTCATACTTACTGCTAAAAAACTTGTAAAGCCTGATATTTTGGGAGGGGGATCCTGATGAAAAGATTCAGTATAGGCATCCTATTGCTTCTAATCGCTGCGGCAGTTATTGGATGCGGCAATACTGCGCAGGACGCGGACATGGCTGAACAGCCTGTGCAAGGCAGGAGTGAGCTTAAAATTTTAACCAATGTAAATAAATACAGTCCACTGATGTCATCAGTGCAGGGTATCAGTATGACACCGGAATTCAAGACCACACTTAATGATCCAAAAGTGGAGTATCACTGGACTGCCAGCAGTGGGGATTTTCTCCTGGTGGAGGATAAGAGGGTTAAAGAGATTGTGAACTCCGGGGAAGAGGTGCTGTGGGTTCCTGAATTTGAGGAGAATGCAGATAACAGTATTATCATAACATTACAGGCTAAGGATGCCTCAACAGGCACGATGCTGTCTGAAACAGCGCTTGAAATAGAACAGGACGGGATTTTCTATATAGTGAAGTCATAGGGGAGGTGTTGAAGTATGGGTTTAGGGATTTATGAACTCATCATGATGCCGGTTTTTTCTATATTGCCAATAGTTATCATGTATTTCGTGATTAAATTTGCGGTAAAAAATGCAGTGAAGGAACTTAAAAAGGAAGGTCGTTTATGAAGGTTAATAATTTACCTTGGGAGGGATGTTTCAAGTGGCCAGAATCGGTATTCTTACCTGTTCCAATGCTACCCAGGACCTGGGCTGTTCCTCTGTAGCCTGTTTGGGTGACCTCAGGAAGAGAAAAGGGGCCTTTGCACAATACCCGCCGGATGAAAGGCTTGATTTGGTAGGCATCATCAACTGCCCGGGCTGTCCTACAGTGGTGGGCCCCGCAAAGCTGCTGCAGAGAATAAAAGGGCTTACAGAATTTAAGATTCATGCTGTTCACTTAAGCTACTGTATGCTTGCCCTTTGCCCGTTCAAGAACAAATACACCGAAGCAATAGAAAAGAGCTTTCCTGATATCACAGTCATTTCAGGAACTCATGAAGAACACATAACCTATGGAGAGTTTCAAAACAGGGTTGAGAAGCTGTTTTGCCAGCCAAGAAAAAACATGGTGGATGTGATACTCGATCGTGACTAATAGTCCGGGATTTTTTGCCGCAGTTATTTATCATACATTTGTAAAATGAGGGAAAAGAACAGGAATCCAAACTGTCAATGGTTAGGGATACAGCCATTTGGAGATAATAACATACTGTTATTTAGGAAATCAGTACAGGAGGGTGCCCAAAATTGAATGACCTCTACCAGGTGATATTGTATTCCCTGATTGTTTTTCTGTTATTAGTGGTCCTGACCAGGTTAATTGGGAAAAAATTACTGTCACAGCTGACCTTTTTTGATTTTGTCATTGGCATCACCATTGGTACCATTGGTGGAGCCTTTGTTACTACAGAGGTACAAGGCTTTTATGTCTTATTAAGTCCGATTATCCTGACTCTTTCTGTTATTATGACAGGATACATTTCTCTTAAGAGTGTACCGTTTCGTAAACTGCTGGAAGGCGAACCCATGATTTTGATTCAGAACGGAAAAATATTCGAAGACAATCTTAAAAAAATCCGGTATAACATTGATGACCTGTTAATGCAGTTAAGGGAACAAAATGTTTTTGATATCAGTGAAGTTGAATTTGGCATTCTCGAACCCCATGGCAAACTGAGTGTCCAAAAAAAGAGTCAGTATGTCCCGGTTACTCCAAAGGACCTGAACATCAGCACAGCTTACAAAGGAGTCTCCTCCGAAATCATCAGAGATGGCAGGATTGTTGAACAAAACCTGAAGCAAAACAATTTAACCCATGAGTGGCTCTATAATGAACTCTATTCCCGAGGTATCAGGGATATAGGTGAGGTGTTTCTGGCAACCCTGTCCACCCAGGGGAATCTTTATGTTGATATCAGGAATGACAATCCACAGTATATTCAGGAAGTGGAAGATGACGATTCAGTTATTTAAACAAGGTTTGAGATATAAAAGCCCTGCGGGAAGTTAAGACCCCGCAGGGCTTTAAGGTTACTGAGACTGATTCAACGGTGTGTTTTCAGCTTTGACCGCGGTAGAAATAGAAGAGGCCGATCTTCAGGGTGTCATCAGCAGGGTCATATTCTATTTCCTTGGTTTCATCATCAATCGGTGAGTCTTTGACTACCGGAGGCGGCAGGAAGTCCCGGTAAGAGGTTTCCTTCTGGTCATATAAGACTAGACTGCTGCCTTCCAGCTTATATTTGCCTTCCACGAAGACAACTCCTGTTATAATCGGTCCGGATGCGGCAATAACATACCGGAACGTCCCGTCTTCCCTGAAGACGTACCATTCGCCGTTGAAAACGTCGCCTACGATCATGCCGGACGGGTCAACCAATACGCCGCCGGGACCGTCTGACGACCATGTACCTACAATAAGGTCTTTTGATAACTGACCGGGAACAGGGGCCGCACCCGTAGATATACTTACTGTGCGGGTGGTACCGTTCCAGTTTACACTGCAGCCCAGGGCTTCACTGACAAACCTCAGGGGTACCAGAGTTCTGCCGTTGACAATCTTTGGAGGCACATCAAGGGCTATAGCTGAGTTATTTACATTGGCATAGGGATTTCCGATCTGAATGGCTATGCCGGTATCCCCCTTAAAGGCGGAAACGGTTTGTGTTGGTCCATCCCAGAAAACCTCTGCCCCCAGAGCCTCAAAGATTACTCTCATGGGGACAAGGGTGCGTCCGTTTTCTATCATGGGGGGAACATCAAAGGCAAGCTGCCTGCCGTCAACATACACCTTTACGGCAGAGGCATCTGCCTCAGCTGCGGGAAGGGCAAGGCCCAGGCCAAGGATGACCAGAGCTATAAGTGATGATACCAGAAGTTTCTTCACAAAATAACCTCCTGACAAATTGGATTAATATAAATAGTAACTAAAGGTTACATACATATTATATACTGTTTTGGGGGAACATTCTTTTTTCTTATTGCTATCCGTTTTTTTCTTATTGCTGTTTTCTGATGTTGAATCAGCACCCGAAGACAACCGCCAGTTCCCGGTTCTTAAATCAAATCTTTAGGAATACCATGGAAAATAGGAAGGGGATTATAAAAATTTGACGAAGTAACCTGTAAGACGTGCAAATGCAGGATGTGTGGTTCTATGAGAATTTTTAAAATTCCGGCCGCCATTAGAGACATTTGTAAAAAAGGTAATGCATTAATAACAGTAGTCTATGAATGTTATCACTGTGGGAGATCTGTCAGGGGGACGCAGGAGGAAGCAAGATGTCATCAATGCGGCCGGTTGTCGTGTCACCGGTGTCTTATTGAGTGTGAGGAATGTGGTCAGAAAATATGTTATGATTGTCATGTGATGTGCCGCAGCTGCTACACAATCATATGTCCGGGCTGTGCCCCCAAATGCCGGAATTGTGGCCGGCCTGTTTGTGTGGGCTGTTCACTTACCTGTGATAAATGCTCTGACCAGTTCTGTTCGGGATGTATCCTGACTTCGGCAGGCAGGCTGTCATATCTTTGTCCTGGTATTATCACTTATGAACATTTATGTGATGAGTGTTATCAGGAGTTTCCGGAGCTGGAGACAGCACTGGAAAATGAGGCCGGGGTAACGGCTCTTTCAGAAGACAGTTATGAGGTGGATTCAAAAACCTATTTGGTTACTTCGCTGTTTGAAGAAAAAGAAGAAGCCTTGAAATCACTGCGCGTAACGGCGGCTTTTCTAAATCTGGATACCATAGCGGGAGTCAGTTATACTAAACACAGGGTGTATAACGGGAATTATGTATATTATGTCTGGCAGGCATCGGGAAATGCTTATTCCAGCAATACTACAGACCTGAAAAACGTATTTCAGACCTGAAGCCCGTATTATTACCATGGCAGACAAAAAAACCGTGCCTGCCGGGACGACCGGTCTGTTAAGTACTGTCTGTACTTTGACCAAACCGTTTAAACCCCAGGAGATGATGCGCCTGATCAGGAAAATGGTGTTAAGCAAACAGGTTTCTCCGGGATCGATGTAAATAATCCAAGGACCGCAACAAAAAATAACCGTTTACCGTATTAATGTAAAGTCTCCCTGAAAAGTAAGTTCAGGGAGATTATTTCTTGGGCAAAATACCATGAGTAAAGCAGGGGTTTTGCAAATAATCACGAAAAATGTTATAACAGAAGTTAAATTCGGCCATAGGGCCCATAATTATGACAAAAATTAATGAGGTGGATAATGTTCTGGTTAATTGGGATAATGGCGCTGTTCCTTTTTGTTGCCGCCTATTTTCAGCGGGGATGGAACAGAATTATGCTGATTTTGTTGGGAATAGCCATCATTGAATTAAAATCACTGGCAGTGGGTGTAAAGGTTTTTAGTGTAACCGCAATTCTTATTGTAGTCTTATACTTTTTATTACCCAAAAAGAAGAGACAATAGGGACAGTGACGCCAGGGACACCGGATACCGTAATTCAGGCTGGAAAAAAAATACACTGATTAGCGTTTTGTCCTGCAGGACATTTGAATTTCCCGTTGTATAAAATAATTGGCACCTTTTTGGACAGGAGTGTTACCTATGTTTCCAGTTCCATACAAATATAAGCTGATAGCGCTCGTCCAGACTGCCGTACTTACTGCACTGATTCTGCTGGGCGTAGTCACCTACCGCAAAATCACCAGCCTTATAGAGACAGAAATGGGTATGCGCGCCCGGGGGGTTGCCCTGGCGGCATCTTATCTGGTTAACCTGAGAATGGACGAATACCTGGAACTTGTCTCACCTGCCGATGAGGAGAAGCCTTTTTACGAAGAAATGAAAAAATTGTTTCAGGAGTTCAAGGCCAGCAATAACCTGAAGTACATGTATACCGAAAAGCGGATCAGTGAGGACCAAATTGTCTATATCCTTGATGCCGAGCCTGAAGATAGTGAATATGCCTCACATATAGGCGATACCGATGATATGAATGCACTCCGCCACAGGACCTATGCTTCAGGTAAACCGGAATATGGCCCGCTGACCGATGACCCCGTCTGGGGGAAATTTATCACCGGATATGCTCCGCTGATAAATTCGGAAAACGGGGAGATGGTCGGACTTATCGGGGTCGATATAGAGGCCGGGGAGGTATTCAGACTCTTCAGGGAGATTCTTGTGGTGATCACTGCTGCAATCTGCATCATTTTTGTCCTCAGTTTCGCGGTGGTCTACAAACTGGCTGACCTGATGGCCAGACCCATGTTTATCGATGGCCTGACCGGTACATACAACCACAAGTATTTTCAGGAAGCACTTGCCCTGGAGATTAACAGGGCGTCAAGGACCGGTAAACCTTTAAGTACGCTGATGATGGATCTGGACTACTTTAAAAAGGTAAATGACACCTATGGCCACAGATTTGGTGATGTGGTCCTGATGGAAACGGCAAAGCTGCTGAAGGAGAGTTTCCGCAAAGGTGATACCCTGGCAAGATATGGCGGGGAAGAGTTTGGCGTCATCCTGCCAAATACCGATATAGGAGAGGCCTTTGTGCTTGCTTCCCATATCAGGCATGAGGTGGAACAGCAAACAGTCCATTGCCGGGAGTCCGGTGTTGATGTGAATGTCACTATCAGTATCGGAGTCGCTGAATGGAAGCGCGGTTTAAAGCGCGGTGATTTAATCGATATGGCAGACAAGGCCCTGTACGAGTCCAAAAACAGGAACAGGAACATGGTTACGATTTATACAGATGAATGCCGGAACTTTTACAGGCGAAAATAAGGTTCTCGAAGAAACGGCGGTTGGAAAAGAACTTTAAGGATGGAGGAACCTGGAATTGAAATATATCCCGGAATTGAAATATATCATTGATTTAAAAGAAATCCTGCAGGAACCCGATTCCCGCAGGGTTTTTTCCCTGACAGGGGGTAAGGGGTACGGGCTTTGGATGGCAATCAGGGAATTGCTGCCGTGTCCCGATACCTGGGTGATTACTCCCCTGCTGCTGGAACATTTTCAGCAGGGGCTGGATGCAGGCATTGACCCGGCAAGCCTGGCCGCAGTGGCAGAACAATACATTGGTGAAAAACTGGCCGGTGAGCTGGTGCAGTTACCTGACTGCCTTTATGCAGTCAGGTCTTCGGCGCTCATAGAGGATTCTGCCAGGCAGAGTTTTGCCGGTATGTTTGAAAGTAAGCTGTCCGTGGAGCGGGAAGGATTGCCGCGGGCTGTTGCCGGGGTATGGATTTCCGGTCTGGCGGGGCGGGTCAGGGGCTATATGTCCTCCGACGGGTGGCCGGAAATGGCTGTCCTGATTCAGCCAATGGTCAGGGCACGCTGTTCGGGAGTCTGTTTCACCAGGCATCCGGCCCCAAGGGACGCCAGGGAAAACAGCCATATGCTGGTTGAGCTGGTTTCCGGCACCGCCGAACGCCTGGTTGGAGGTGAAATTACTCCATTCAGGCTGGCGGGGGCCATGGGGACCCTGACAGCAGCAACTGACTACCCGTGGCTCAGGCAGTTCCTGCTTGCTGCGGTTAAACTGGAGTCAATACATAACAGCCCGGTTGACATAGAATTTGCCGTGGATACCAATGACAGGGTGTGGGTACTGCAGCAGCGCCCGGTTACGAGAACTACACCGAGTTCAGACCTGGTTATGGCAGGCTCCAAAAAGGCATATAAAAGGGCCCTGTGCCCCCTTGATATCGAGTTTCTTATCAGCGGCTGTGCCAGGTACCTGGCTTCATATCTGGAGATAAACACAGACCTGGAAAGATGGATGGTGATGCTGACAAATCAACGTGACTTTCAGCAGGAACTCTGGATCGATGAAGCTGTTGACGAGTCGGTGGTACGTGGTATCAGGGAATTGTTCCTTACAGACACCGGCTATCAGGACAGGCTGAAAACCAGGTATGAGCATTATCACAGGAATATCCTTAACTGGAAGGCTGCTGCCTGGGCTGACCCAGAAATTGCATTGGAACAAAGGCTGCTTGATTTTTTTGAATATATCAGGCCTCTCAATGCACATTACTATGCACCCATGCACATAATTGAAGCCCTGTCGGGACCGGTCCTGGACCTGATGCGGGCAGTTGACCCGGCGGAAGGGGACCCGGACTTTTTTACCCTGGTCTCAGCCTCTGTAACCAGCCTTTCCCAACTGTTTACGTCCCAGTGCCGGGAAATCAGAAATCGGGTCCTGACGACTCAGGGGCGGGTCCCGCAGACATATCAGGAACTTCCCGGACATCTGAAATACAAATTTTGTGAACTCAGTGAAAGGTTCGGGTTTTTAAGCTGCCACCAGCCGTATGAAGCCCCTTACTCCGCTGAGGATATTTATGATATGGCCATTCATATGGAAGGTGAAGAGAACCATGAAGCAGACCCTGATACCCTTTCCGGTCTGTTTTTAAAATATGGTGCCTCAACGGAATGGAAACAGTTCTTTGGATACCTGATCCACTGGTTGAATGTAAGGAACCGGGAGATGGAGTACCTGTATTACGCATATGCAAAAGCCGCTCCGCTGCTTCAGACGGCCGGGGACATCCTGGGAATTTCACTGCAGCAGGTATGGAGCTGCAGCTCTTCCCATCTCCTGGTTTCTCTGAGGGCAAAGCGGTTTCTTCCCCTGCCTTATGACCCGGGAAAGCTAACGATTATTTATAATAAAGGCAAAATAGTATTCAGTGACAGGCTCAGGCCCGTATTTCCCGAGGCCGGAACCGATAACGCATGCCTTAGGGGCAGAACAGTATTTGGAGCAGGAATTATTGAAGGGACTGTGAAAGTTGTCTACACCCCTGAGGACATTGCCGGGAGGTCCGATACCCCGGATAACCTGATTATAGTCACCGGAATGACCACACCTGATTTCGTGCCCATGCTCAGGAATAAGGCTGCCGGTCTGGTGACTGATGAGGGAGGAATACTCTGCCATGCTGCCATAATCGCCAGGGAAGTTAGCCTTCCCTGTATTACCGGCGCCGGAAATGCCACCGAAAAGCTGAGGGACGGCATGAGGGTCAGGATGGACCTGGACCGGGAAACAATAAATATTCTGAAAATTTATGAATAAAATTAATAAAAAATGTAACAATGTAATAAAAATAGTTTAATATTCCTGCAGCCCAAAATTATTTTTAAAAGATGACAGGGAAAAATATCAACCATGTCGAAATTTAATAAAGACAATTTCATATTGTATAATAAGATGTCTGAATTAAGATGGTCGTGCAAATTTTAAGGAGGGGTTGGCGATGTGTTTTTATTACTATGATGAGGACCGGGGAATAGCCTACAAGGTAACTCCTGTTAAGGCCTCAGTCGCAAGTAGTGATGCGGAGTCTATCATGGTCCACACGGATGTTAAGGTAACTAACCTTAAAAAGGAAAAAATCCGAAGAACCTTATCCCAAATGTACCCGTCTGACCAATACGACCTTGATTCAGCAAAAAAAATATTTACAGATACAATGTTGTCCAGGTTTATAAGCGGCGCCAGGAAGATATCTGAGCAGGAATACCAGTCCATAAACTCCAGGTATGAAGCCTAACTGCGGGACAATATACCTGAAAAAACCGTAAAATTACATAATGATAACATAAGGAAAACAAGGGGTTGTCTCCATAATAAAAGAGACAGCCCCTCATTTTTTTGTTGACCTGTATTTACGGCAGTGTTAGAATATGACTCGAGAATATAAATGACCGTGGTCATATTATGGAGAAAGATTTTTATTAATATTAAAGTGAACATAAAAAAGAGGTGGGGAGATGGAACAGCAGAACCGCAGGGAGAGAAAAAAGGAAGCGACCAGGCAAAAACTGCTTGAGGTATCTTTCAGGCTGTTTGCAGAGCAGGGGTATGACCAGACTACGGTGGACCAGATTACCGAGAAGGCAGATATAGGTAAAGGGACTTTTTATAATTATTTTCCTTCCAAGGAAGCCGTCCTTCATGAATTCATGGAAAACCTGAGCATTGAGAGAGGTAAGAAGATCTGGGGAGAGGTCATGGCGCTCCAGGATACCAGGCAGCGCCTGGCCAAGACTTACCAGAGCCTGGCTGCCTGGTTCGAGGAATACCCCGAATTAATAAGGGTCTACCAGTTAGAGAGGGTAAACACCAAACTCAATGACCCTCTCAATTACAGAATGCATTTTGAGAAATTTATTGCTGAAATACTGAAGATGGGCCAGGAAATGGGAGATATCAGGGACGATATAGATGTTATGGAGATGGTGGACCACCTGATGGGTATCACCATGATGATAATGTGCAGCTGGTTTGAGGCCGGTGCAGGTCCGGGATTGTTCCGGCTCTACATGCGGGGTGTGGATTTCTTCCTTGTCGGGGCACTGAGCGCTGACTGATCTAGTAACTTAACCGGAATGGGGGAGCGTAATGGGAAAAAATGTGTACTGGTTAACGGAGATATATCAGGATGACATTGATAAAGTGGGCGGGAAGGCAGCCAACCTCGGGGACCTGGCCCGGAACCTGCCATGCCCGGATGGGTTTTGTCTGGTATCTGAAGCCTATTACCGGAACCTGAGACATTTTGGCATAGATCAGAAAATCAGGGAGAAACTGACCGGTGTTGATACCATGGATGTCAAGGCCTTAGAAGCGGTGAGCCGGGAAATCGGTGAGATGATAAGTAAAATGCCCCTGCTGCCGGAGTATGCGGAAGCTGTGACTGCAGCCTTAAACCGCCTGGCTGAAGGTAAAGACAGGCTCCAGGTAGCCGTCAGGTCATCTGCGACTGCCGAAGACCTGGTGGGTGCATCTTTTGCCGGACAGCAGGAAACATTTCTTGAGGTGGAAGGGACAGACAATGTCCTTAATGCAATCAAAAAATGCTGGGCATCCCTGTGGACCCCCAGGGCCATCCACTATCGGGAACGTAATGGTTTTGAACACCACCTGGTGAAAATGGCGGTAATTGTCCAGGAGATGATTCCGGCACAGGTGGCTGGGGTAATGTTTACGGCCAACCCCGTGACCAACTCCAGGGAGGAAATTCGAATTGAAGCCGTCAGGGGTCTTGGCGAGCAGCTGGTTTCGGGACTTACTGCCGGTGATGTCTATGTACTGAAGAAAAGCGGTGAAGCCAATATTGAACTGGTTTCCAGGGATATTGCCGACCCTGAAAAAGGCCAGATGCTGACAGATTATGATATCAGGGAACTGGCACATACCGGCCTGAAAATCGAAATTTACTATGGTGACTACCAGGATGTAGAGTGGGCTTATTACAGGGGAAAAATGTACTTCCTGCAGACAAGGCCGATTACCACCCTGAGGGATGAAGACCTGCCCGATATTGACCGGTCAGCCATGAATAAGGCCAGGCAGGAGGTTATGGCATGGGTTGCCGAGAGGTTTCCGGACCCCATTATGCCTATTGACGGGGTTGTAGTAAAAGTGCTCTTTATGGCTCAGTTTGAGGCCATGCAGGATTTTGGCTACAAAATTGGGGAACCGGACTGGAGTCGCGTTGATAAAGGGATTTTTCCGGAATTTTTTGTTCCGCCGCAGATCAGGTCAGGGTTTAAAAGGCTCTGGCAGTATCTCCGGCTGGGCCAAACACTTAAATCAGACCCTGCCGTGGAATGGGCTGCCGAGCAGGTATACCTCCTGGATATGCTTGATAGGCTGAAAAACAGAGACATATCCTAACTGCCCCTGGAAATAGTCCTGGAATATATTACTTAAGGCCTGCACCATTTCCACTACTTTAATGTATTAAGGTACAGGTATTTCGCCCAAAACAGGATTCCCAGCGCTATACTGCTGAAATGGATGCGCTTTATATTTAAGGATAAGGCTGTGGCAGTATATGAGAACCTGGTCATCGGGCTTGATAATGCAACACTAAGGATTAACCGTGCGCTCCGGGACCTGGCAGCAGAGGCGGCAAAGAGCCGGGAGGTCAGCACAATATTTAAAAACAACCTTCCTGATCAGGTCGCCGCACAACTTGAAGAAACCGAAGCCGGGTGCGAATTCCTTGGTAAATTTAATGAATTCCTGCTTGAATTCGGGGAACGGGAAACAAATATGGGGCTGGGTGGGATTGGTTCGCCTACCTGGCAGGATTCTCCGGAGGTCGTGTTGGGGATAATCAAGGCTATGTTGGATGAAGACCCTGATGAATTCAGGGCCAGGGAGAAGGAAAGGGCCCGTAAGGCCAGGGAAACTAAAGAAATGGTTAGTTCCCGGCTGTCAAAGGGTATCTATTCTATTATTAATGCCAATAAATTCTTCCAAAAACTGGTCAGACATGCCCGCAGTTTTGCGGCCTTCCGGGAAAACAGCCATTATGACGTCACCCGGAGCCTCCATGTGTTCAGAATACTTTTTGCCGAACTGGGCAATCGTATGACAAGGTTAGGGCTTATTATAGACCCAAAGGATATTTATTACCTGACGTATTTTGAAATTAAGGAAATTTTGCTCATTATATTTCATGGTCTTGAGGAGGTCAATGTCAGGGAACTGCATGCCAGGATTATGTCCAGGAAGGATGAACAGGTGCGCAGGATGGCCCGCTGGAGCATGCGCAGCCAGCCTGCCGGTGATTCCGAGGTAATCAGGGGAGTACCCGCAAGCCAGGGCCTGATAAAAGGTACTGCGCGGATAATCAAAGACCCGGGAGATTTTCACCGGGTCAGGAAGGGAGATATTCTGGTAGCGCCTTATACTAACCCGGCCTGGACCCCGTTGTTTACCACTGCTGCAGGTCTGTTGGTGGAAACAGGGGGTGCGGCTTCCCATGCCGCCATTATTGCGAGGGAGTATGGTATTCCGGCCGTTATGGGTGTTGTCAGGGCAACTGAGATATTCAGTGACGGGGAAGTGATTTCAGTTAACGGCACAACCGGTGTTATTCAGCGCGCCTGATCAGGCGGAGCTTCGGCCTGCGCTGCGGAGGAGTGATACGATAAACTGAAATCCTGTAGTCAAAAGGTTCCTGGGTGACTGGGAGGTGTTCTTCCAGTACCTGCCAGCCCTCGAGCAGGAGCTGCCTGACAAAGGCCAGGCTGTCTATTCGACCGGCATCAGCCATAATGATTTGTCCCCCGGGACGGAGGTTGGTGGAGAAAATCTTTTTTAAATAAGGGTTGAGTTCCGGGTGATAAAGGATGTCTGAGCCGATGATATAATCAAAAACTTCGGTTATCCCGAAACTCCGCCAGTCAGCCACGGCTGTGCGCAGTCCGCGGACTCCGTTGAGGGAAGCTGTTTCCCGGGCAAGTTCCATGGCTTCAGCCATGTGGTCGGTTTGCAGCACCCGGGCTCCTTTCATTGCAGCAGCCACACCGGGCAGCCCAAGTCCGGCTCCCAGTTCAAGAACAGAGCTGCCCTTAAGGTCCGGGCCTTCCCAGAGCCACCTGGCCAGGGCCAGGGATGAAGGCCACAGCTCAACCCAGAGCGGAGTATTTTCATCATTTACAGATTTACTCAGGACCTCTTCACTGTTGCCGACTACCTTTAACTTCACGGTAAGCGTACCCAGGCTGATTTCGGTCACCCTGGTCTCGATGTTTGCTTTCATCAATCCTCACTCCCGTTTTTACGTTATGTTTCCCGTTATTATACAGCCCAATGCCGGCTGGCTGAGTTTTAAAAAGGACCGGGTGCAATTTCCCCGGTCCCTGGTTAAATTTATTTGCTCTTGGTTTCTTTTTCGTCTATCAGGGGGTTTACCATCTGTGGAATAGCGCCCATAAGCGGCTTCTCAACAGTGATGGTTTTGGGAGCCTTGGTTATGAATGTTATTGCAGCTGCGGTAACACAGAGGACGGCAGCCACAATGAACGCGGTATTATAGGACCCGGTGGCGTCAACAATCTTACCGGCCACCATGGAACCGAACACACCGCCGACACCCCATGCAGTAAATACCAGGCCATAGTTAACACCGAGGTTCTTGGTGCCAAAATAGTCAGCTGTTGTTGATGGGAACAGTGACAGGTTGGAACCATAGTTAAACCCGACAATCAGAGCTCCGGCAATCAGGAGCGGTACTGTGGTGGCTTTGGCCAGGAGTACCATCACTATGGCCTGTGAGGTGAATACCAACAGCATGGTGCGGGTGCGGCCCAGTTTATCTGAAACCACACCGGCTACAATCCGTCCGCCGGCATTCCCTATGGCCAGAATGGCTACCAGGATAAAACCAAGTTCAATTCCGGGAAGCTGCTTGCCGGCAATTTTGGCCAGGTGGCCAATTATCATCAGTCCGGCAAAGGATGCAAAGGCATACATCAGCCAAAGCAGGTAAAACTGTGGTGTTTTGAGCATTTCGTGCCATTCATAATCATGCTTTTTGTTTGACGATGCGGCAGCTTTACTTTGTACTGGCATGCCTTTGGGGACAAATCCTGCAGGAGGGTTGACCAGGAACTGGGATAACAGTACAGTAACGATAAAGAATGCAATACCCAGGATCATAAAGGTTTTGCTGATCCCCACATTTGCCAGCAGGGTATTGGTCAGCGGGGAAATATATACCGATGCCAGGCCGAAACCGCTGACGACAATTCCTGTGATCAGGCCCTTTTTGGCCGGCGGGAACCACTTGACGGCCGGCGGGGTCGCAGAGGCATAACCCAGGCCGATACCTGTACCGGCAAGGACACCAAAGCCAATTATCATGAGTGTATTGTCACCCTGTGACGCAAAACTGGAAATAATCATACCAATACCTGTCAGGGCGCCACCCAGAGCGGCTACGATCTTGGGCCCGTATTTGTCCTGAGCCCTTCCGGCAAAAACCATCATTACAGCAAAGACTCCACAGGCAACGGCATAAGGCTTGGAAGCCATCGTTGCACTCCATCCCCAGTCATTGGTAAGGGACTTGGCAATAACACTCCAGGCATACAAAACACCGAGAGCAAGGTTGATTCCTGTTCCGGAAAGGGTCACAAGCCACCCTTTGCCGGCTGAATGACTAGCACTCATAAAAATACACACACCCCTCAAAATAGATTTTTTGAAGCATTTTTACCTGGATATCTGACCGTACTCTCCCCCCAAGGAAAACGGCGCCATATCTACAGGAAAGCGCTTCTCGGCTATACTTTCGTTTTCATTCTTTTCTTTTGTTCCATTCTTTGTGATTCAAGGTCTGATTACTCTCATCAGTTAATCAGGTGTACCAAAGAACCCCCCCTCCGGAAATGCCGTATTGCCCTTAACCCTTGTTCACATTTAATCTGCCGGTGAACAGAACTTTACCTGTTATAGATTCTATCATTGGCTCCGGTGGATTGCACTTATTTATCCTTTAATGGATGCACTTTAGGGGGGAATGGTTGATTTCCGCAGGTAAGCGGAAAATAAACGGTCATTTTGGCGGCATTAATCGCTAAAAATCTCTGGTAAACGGTCGAAAATTTGAATAAGTAGTGGTTGACATTATGGTAAACATGGATTATTATTTAACTAGGTTAAATAATACCTGGTTTTTTAAGTGCAGATTGGGACAAAACAGTATAGTATTAGGGGAGATTGTAATGGATTATGAAACATTGCAGACAATAGACAGGGACATCGGACTTTTTGTGGCCATAGTGAGGGAACTTCTTTCACAGGGGATTGTGGAAGAGGTCTGTGATGAGCAGCTCACCGTGGGGCAGGTCAGGTGTCTTTGCCTTATTATGGCCCACGAGGGGGTTACCGTGGGAGATGTCTCCAGGGGACTGGGGATTAGTTACCCGGCTGCTACCAAGGCGATATCAAGGCTGGCAGAAAAGGGGCTGGTGACCAGAAAACATGACCCTGAAGACCGTCGGAATATATTTGTGGAGATTACCCCCCGGGGGGCAGAGGTCACCGGCAAAATTAAACCGGAAAAACTGAAAAGACTGGGGTCACTGCTTGATAAAATGCCCCCGCAGGACCTGAAAAACCTCAGGAGGGGCATAGAGTCCTTTCTGCTGGCTGCAGTTACTGATGATGAGCTGTTCCCCCAGATATGCCTGCACTGTGGCAAAGAGCATGTCGAAAATTGCATTCTGTCAAGTGTTAAGTGCCGCAAAATTGAGGGGACAGAAGAAAGTTCAGGATGAGAATATTTTTTTGCTTTGTTTTGATTTTTAATTTCCGGGGAGGAGGATGTTAAAGTGGAACTTATGGAAGGAGAATTGGAACAAATTCAGTCTGTTGTAGCAGAAGTCCTGAAAAAGTTTGATTCGGACAGTGAACAGCTTCTTCCGATCCTGCAGGCAGTACAGGGGAGACTCGGATACCTGCCCAGGGAAGCGATGAAGATGGTGGCGGCTGCGGTGGAGATTCCGGAAGTCGATGTTTACAGTGTGGGCACTTTTTACAACCAGTTCAGGCTTAACCCGCCCGGCAAAAACCAGATAAAGGTATGTATGGGCACAGCCTGTCATATGACAGGCGGCAATATAATCATGGATTCCTTTGAGCGCCGCCTGGAGATTGAGGAAGGTGAAACCACCAAAGACCGTGAGTTCAGCCTGGAAAGGGTGGCCTGTGTCGGCTGCTGTGCCCTGGCTCCGGTTGTCCTGGTAAACGATGAGGTGGAAGCCAAGGTCAGGCCCACCAGGGTTGACGGTATCCTGCTGGGGCTCGGGAAAGAACTTAACAGGAAGAAAACAGAGGTCGGCACTGAAGATAAGGCACAAGACCCTGCAGAGCCCAAAGATATCCCCGCACAGGAAGAGGGTGACGCCAGGTGAGTACTGATGTGACTGTGATGGAGTCTAAGTATCAGGAACTGAAAAAACGTGCCTCTGAAAAAGCAGCCGTATTGCAGGAAAAGCCCTATGTAATGGTTGGGACCGCAACCTGTGGCAGGGCCGCAGGGGCATTGAAGATTCTGGATGTCTTTAAAGAAGAGGTCCAAAAACACCAGGTTGAGGCAGAGGTTATGGAAGTGGGCTGCCTGGGACACTGTTATGCGGAGCCCATGGTTATTGTATATAAGCCCGGTTTTCCGGCCCTCTGCTATGGCAATGTTGATGAGGGTATTGCCTCCCGGCTGGTTTCCGATTTCCTGGTTGGTGATGACCCCTGTTTTGAATTCGCCATGGCCGCTCTGGAACCTAATGACTTTTTCCCGACTTTTGCCGATTACCCGCGTGGTGTCTATGAACAGAAAATTGTCCTGGAAGCCTGCGGCCTGATTGACCCGGAAGAGATAGACCACTATATCGCCCGTGACGGTTACAGCGCCCTTGTCAGGGCATTGGCTGCAGAACCGGGCGCCGTAGTTGATGAAATTAAGGATTCCCGCCTGCGCGGCAGGGGCGGGGCAGGTTTCCCCACCGGTAAGAAGTGGGAGATCTGCCGTAATGCCGATGCCGGTGAAAAATATGTGATTTGCAACGCCGACGAGGGAGACCCCGGGGCCTTCATGGACCGGGCGCTTCTGGAATCAAACCCCCACCAGCTCATTGAAGGACTAATAATTGCCGCATATGCAGTCGGTGCATCCCAGGGATATATCTATGTCAGGGCAGAATATCCGCTGGCCATTGACAGGCTCCGTACAGCCCTGCAACAGGCTCGTGATAACGGGCTGCTGGGTGATAACATCCTGGGAAGCGGGTTCAGTTTTGACATCCGGATTTTCCAGGGGTCAGGCGCCTTTGTCTGTGGGGAGGAAACGGCACTGATAGCCTCCATAGAAGGCAAACCCGGCATCCCCAGCCACAGGCCGCCGTTTCCGGCGGTATCGGGACTGCGTGGCAAACCGACCCTGATAGATAATGTGAAGACCCTTTCATATGTGCCGCATATCATGCGCAATGGAGCTGAATGGTTCAAGGGCATCGGGACACCTGAAAGCCCGGGAACAGCTGTATTCGCACTGGCCGGTAAAGTTGTCGGCACCGGCCTGGTGGAAGTACCTATGGGTACCTCACTAAGGACTCTGATATATGATGTGGGTAATGGTATTAAGGATGACAAGGGATTCAAAGCCGTCCAGATCGGCGGGCCGTCAGGCGGCTGCCTGCCGGAGTCGGCCCTGGACCTGACCATAGATTTTGACTCCCTGCAGCATGCGGGGGCGATGATGGGTTCAGGCGGCCTTGTGGTCCTGGACGAAGATGACTGTATGGTAGAAATAGCCCGTTTCTTCCTGGAATTTACCCAGAACGAGTCCTGCGGCAAATGTACATTCTGCCGGCTGGGCACCAAACAGATGCTGGAAATCCTTACCGACATCACTAAAGGTCAGGGCAAGCCTGAAGACCTGGAGCTGCTTTGGGAACTAGCTGAAGATATCAAGGCAGGGTCTCTCTGCGGCCTTGGAAAAACGGCCCCAAATCCTGTCCTGAGCACCCTCAGGTTTTTCAGGGACGAATATGAAGTCCACATTCATGAGGGACGCTGTCCTGCGCGCAAATGTAAGGATCTTATCAGTTACCGGATTGTCCCCCAGAAATGCAGCAAGCTGTGTGATGCCTGTATTGCCAGCTGCCCGGTGGAGGCGGTATTTACCAGGCCCGATATGCTAAAGGAAATTGACCTGGAGAAGTGTGTCAAGTGTGATAACTGCCTGGTAACCTGCCTGCCGCTGTACGATGCAGTAGAAAAAGTCTCACCACCTATAACTGTGGCAGTGGAAGGGGGTAGCGCCAGTGAGTAACAATAACGGTAACAATAACGGAAATAACGGTAATAATGAAAAAATGGTAACTATAACAATTGATGATAAACAGTTTATGGTCCCTGAAGGTAAAAGGCTGCTCTGGGCAGCTCTGGAAAACGGGGTATATATTCCCCACCTCTGTGCCCTGGAAGAGGAAGAGAAGCCATCAGCAGGCTGCCGCCTTTGTTTTGTGGAGATTGAAGGGTTTTTGAACCCGGTGACTTCATGTACCCAGCCGGTAAAAGAGGGGATGATTGTAAGGACCCGCAGCAAGCGCATTGACCGGATGGTGAAAAACGGTTTTGAACTGCTCCTTTCCAATCACAGGCTCAACTGTGGCAAGTGTGCTGCCAATGGCAGCTGTGAACTGCAAAAGATAGCCAGGGAGAGAGGACTCAAATTAAGAGTCAGCCGGATGCGTAAACTGGAAAATGACGCCCCCATTGATGACAGTCCGGAAAACTTTTCTTATGACCCCGCAAAATGTGTTCTCTGCGGGCGCTGTGTCTGGGTTGACCATAACATGGCCAAAGTAGGGGCTATCGGTATGGTCAGGAGAGGCATGTCCCGCAGGGTGGCCACCTTTGGTGAAACTGCCTTGGCTGAATCCAACTGTACCCAGTGCGGTGAATGTGTCCGGGCATGTCCGGTAGGCGCACTGGCCGTGAAGGAATAGTTGAAAGGGTGATGTTTTGCATCACCCTTTTTCCTTGTCAGACAACCCCTTTGAGGTCAGGTTATTGGGAGCTGTCTTATAGGGGTTGTTTTTCATAAATTCCTCTGACGGTTCCAGGTCGTGTTTTCCTTCCACCACAAGCTCGCCTTTGCTTTCCAGCATATTAGGACTCGGATTACCCGGGTCATATACCTGAGGGCCCTTGTCCCCCGGCTGTTTGGAATGCTTCCTCTTTTCCATGCCATAACCCTCCTTTTGTTTTTGCCAAGTCTTTAGTCCTGAACCATTGTTTTTTCTCTACTTTGGGCTGGGGAAAAGGTGATATGGTGAGGTGTTATACAAGATTTTCCTCGCGCCGAAAATCGGTATAACACCTTACCAAACCCTTTACATTATTTTGCCTTGGTATTAATATAATTATTATGTTGAATACGTTATTTAGGAAACCCAAGTATTGCCGGTTTCAAAAGACAAAAAAACATTTGTGAGGTTAAGAAGATGTGTATTTCAATAGTTTTTGCATTAAATGCTGATAAGGAACATGCCGAAAACATCAGGGACAGGGTCTTCCGGCTTGGCGCATCGTACGGATATGGAATCGGCCTGGGCCGGGATAAATTGCTGCCCGGGGCAGGGGAAGAGGTTTTTCGGATACTTTCCGAACCGTTGGTAATTTTCGAGGTCCATGACCTGGCTGAACCACACTGTGCCTGTGATATTGACCATGATATCCGGATCAGTTCCAAACTGGGTGAACAAAGCCGGTTTTTTGATTTTGTCAGGGAGACTCTTGACAGTGGTGAATTGAAATCTGTATCAGTATTATTCTTTCAGGATGAACTGCCAACTGTAGATAATGTAAGAAAACAGTTCGGTACTTATGAAGATTTTGTAGCCCAGATAAACAAGTGGAACACATGGCAGGTTGCTGAATTTGAACCCAACAGGGAGGCTTTTTTTATTGCCGACGAATCTCCCCTGTTATTTACCTTCACCGGTAAACGAAACCTTCAGTAAAATAGGCGGTACCTGTAGCAAATGATTTTTGCATAAATATAAATTGTGCCTCCCATATTATTAGGGGAGGTGTAGCATAATGGAAACATATGTAATTGGCAGGATTGACAGGGCCAGGGCAGACAATGGCGATATCAGGGGAGTAATTGACCGGCTTTCACCTGTGGGTTATGAGTTTAAAACCGAACCCGAGGGCTATGAATTTACCAAACCAGGAAGGGTGGAGTCGGTAATTACTGAGATGGTACCCATTTGTGAGGACCACGGGCTTGATGTGGAAGACTTCAGACTGGTGGAGCGCCGCAAAAGTGACGGCACAGAGAGAAGCCGGTACGAACACGGGAAGATACTGCGGAGTGATTAATAAGGTACATTTGTACATGCCTTTTGGGACATGACGCGGATGTGTTTAAATGTTACAATGTGACCAGGGATTGTGCCTGATATTACAAACCTGGGGTGAACAATTATGGATAACTTTGCGGCAAAAAAACGTCCGGGTTCCCCTAAAGTGCGCAAATATGCTGTCACCGCGGTGATTTCAGCCGTGGTGTTTGTTTTATTTGTAATGTTATGGTATTATGTACCAGCAGCCGGAAGTAATGAGGCTGCATACTGTGCCCGCTGCCACGCAATGACTCCTGAGTATCTGACCTGGCAGCAGTCAGGTCATGCACAGTTTCAGTGCAAGGAGTGTCACCGGGAGTCGGGGATACAGAATTTCTTAAGCTATCAGGGGAGAATTGTTGGTAATATATTCTATCCCGGTGTCAGGGATACCGGGAAGGACAAGGATACCGGGAATACCGGGGACGCGGCGAAAAACACGGATTCCGGCAGTGAATCCGGCATGGCAGCAGTTCCCGATTCTGCCTGCCTTGGCTGTCATTCGGAAAACCGCAGCTACAGCCCGTCTTCTGATACGGTAGTCCCTCACGAAAGGCACCGGAAGGCAGGGGTTCAGTGTGTTGCATGTCATGCCGGTGTGGCTCACGGGAGAATTGTGGAGAGAGGGTTAACTGATAAGATAAGTCCAGATGAGTGGACCCCGGCCCTGGCTAAGGAGCAGATGGATTTTAAGTACACTACCCCGCGTATGGCGGTGTGCCTTGACTGCCATGGGGAGAGGCAGGTTACCGAGAAGTGCTCTGTATGTCATTCCCAGCAGATCGTGCCTGCCAGTCATAAATCCGGCGGCTTTGAGAGAGAGCATGGCCAGATGGCTCAGGATGACTTTAAACCGTGCAACCTGTGTCATTCATATTCACTGACCAAACCTGTTGACCTGCTGGAAATCAACCTCAGGGATTATATTAAGACAAACTCATTCTGTTTCAACTGCCACCTGCAAAAACCGTCAACTCATAAGGATGAGGATTTTGGCAAGCTTCATGCCGAACTGACCAAAACCAGGGGAATCGAGAACTGTTTTGGCTGTCATGACCTTAATGAGACTAAGAACCCACAGGAACGCGGGCCTGTAAACAAGGTTTACTGTAACAGCTGTCACTGGTTTGAAGAGAACTTATCTTTTTAAAGAGGTTGCTACAATAGAAGGAAGTTTGGTTGGCATGGCCAACAGTCTTGATTCCTTTAAAAAAGCTCAATAAGCAAGAACTCTGTTAATTGCCGGGACTCCAAGTGAGGGGTTCCGGTTTATATTTTGCCCATATTGGGGTAAAATGGTATGATTCAATAATCAACCCGGGGCAGGAAAAGCTCTGGGGGAAGAGAAATAAATACTGTGCCGAAAAGAATGTTTTTGGTAATAGAAAATCGGTTTTTGCCGGAGGTAAGGTTAATGACAGAAAACCTGTTAAAACCCGTTGTGGAAACAAGTTACCTCACAGCTGTAAATGTCGCCAGGTACAGGTGTGTGATGCGGTATTTCTATGAACAGCATCAGCGGCTCAGGTACTGGCTTAAGCCTGAAGATGTCTTTGAAGGGGTATTGGGTTATGGGGCACTGGAGGATTACACCCTGGAACAGTGCCAGAACGACATGGACCAGCTGGTGGAATGGAAAAACCTTATTCCGCGGCACGACGGGGGCCGGGCCAGTACAGTGGAAGAATATTTAAGGAAGAAATTCCGTTACCAGATGACCCCCTATTCGGTGGAGATTGAACGTCTCCTGGAAGGACTGGAGAAAATCCGGGGGTATGGCGGTTCATTGGAGCCAACTTTGCTGGAGGCAATAGCCAGGGGACTGAAGATAATAGAAGAGACCGGTTGTTTCGGGGAAGGTGAGGCCCACCAGACCTGGAAAGCCACCTATGATGCCTTTACCCAGTTGACCCAGGAGGCGGCGGATTACATAGCCAGCCTGCAGAGCGCCAAGGCTGAGGAACTTATGCTCAGTGAAGCCTTCCTGATATACAAAAACTCCCTGACCAGGTACCTGCAGAACTTTGTCCGGGGACTGCAGGTGCATGGATTGAAGGTGGAAGGAATGCTGCGCCTGATTACCCCTTCCAGGCGGGATGGTTTCTTTGCAGCCGTCCTGGATGACCGGGCCGGAATGCCGCAGTTGGATGACATATCATCACCTGAGGAACAACGGTATCATCTGGAACTGGAATGGGACAGTCTGGTGAGGTGGTTCCTGGGTGATGCCAGGGCGGTAAGTGATCTCCAGTTTTTGGAACAGGCCACCAAGGATACTATTGCAAAAATTGTCCGTTGTGCCTTGCGGATTCAGGAAAAGCAACGTTCCGGAGTCAGCCGGAAACGGGAACTGGATTACCTGGGCCGGTGGTTTTTTAACCTCAATGGTATGGATGAAGCCCATAAACTGGCTGCTTATACCTTCGGCCTGTACAGGACCCGGCATTTTCAGGGGATTGACAACAAGGGGACGGATTCAACTGAAATATCCATGTGGGATACCGGCCCTAATGTGCGCTCACTGCATTCGCGGAGCCGCGGCCGGCGCAGGGACGGGGGGACACAGGCAATTGCGTCCAGTCGGGAAAGGGAGGAACAAGCCAGGAAGGATTACCTGGCACGAAGGCGGGAAAAGGAAGCCCTGCTAAGGGCTTATGTGCAGGCAGGTGAACTGACGATTTCTGACCTGCAGGATGTCCCGCCTGCATTGCGGCATCAACTGCTGTATTGGATTGGACAGTGTATCGGTAGCAGGTCCAGGACCATCAGGACTGCCGAAGGAGTACAAATCAGGATCCTCCTGCCGCCCGGCGGGAGGCGGACCATGCTTAAATGTGTGGACGGCAGTCTGGATATGCCTGATTATACCCTGGTATTCCGGGATCCGTCCGGACAATTCACAAGGAGTATTCATAATGAGCAGTAATGACAAAAGGTTAAAAGAAGAAAAACAGCATTGCGCCCGGGCATTGCTCAACAGGAACTGGATTACCAAAGAGGATGACCCGGAACTGTTCCAGATGGTTAAAAGCCACTATGATATACTCAGGGATTGGTTTCAGGAACACTGCGGGTTTACCCTGCTGGTAACCAGGCAGTTTGCCAAACTGGAGAAGGTCCCAGGGAAAGCACAGCCATGGATGGGTTTTGAGGGTTTCCTGCAGCCGCGGGATTATGCCCTTTTTACTTACTGCCTGTGGTTTCTTGAGGGAAGGGGCGAAAATGACCAGTTCCTGCTGACGGAAATGGTGGAGGAAATCAGGGAACACCTGGTGAGCCAGGATGTTTTCCTGGACTGGACCCTTTATGACCACCGCCTATCCATGGCCAGAGCCTTGCGGCTGCTTAAAGATATGGGGGCCCTGATAGCGGTTGACGGGGATGAACTGGAATGGGCCAGGAGCGGCGGTGAGCAAAACAATGTCCTTTATGAGTGTTCTCCCTGGTCCAGGTATGTTTTGCGGAGGTTCCCCAAAGACCTGAATTCCTACAATGATATTGAGTCCCTGGGAGAAGGCGTATATGCCGGCACACCTGAGGGTCAGCTGAAACGGCGGAAGCACAGGGTATACCGCAGGCTGGTTCAGGAACCGGTTGTATATGACTGGGAATGGACAGAAGATGAAAGGCATTATGTCCTTACCCAGAGGAGGTCAATTATGGATCAGCTGGAGAATATGCTGGGACTGGAGGGGCAGAGGTACCGGGAAGGACTGGTCTTTTTTCACCCTGACCTGACCGGGGAAGCCAACCTGTTTCCCACCGGCAGGGGGATTTCCGACCTGGCCCTGGTCCTGGGCGGCGAATTGCGCCGCATGCTGTCAGCTGGACAGGATGGCATATACCTGGATGAAAAGGGACGCATAGAAATTGACTGGGTCAGGCTGGAGGGAATTATCCTCAGAATAAGGGAGAGGTACAGGGAATACTGGAGCAAACAGCACCGCCAGGCAACAGCGCGGGAGCTGGCCCGGGAACTGGTGGCCCATCTGGAGGAATGGGGCCTTGGCGGCCCGCAGGGCGGCCAGGCTATCTGGATATATCCCGGACTGGCCCGCTGGAATGGCGGATATGATGTCTAATACTTTTGCGTTATGAATGTCTAATACTTTTTTGGAGGGAATGGTTTTGCGTACACGATGGCAGCTGGCAAGGGCGGGACTGCTCAATTTCTGGTATTACCATGATGAGGCCGAATTTCAGCTTTCCGGGGGGAGGCTGATTCTCCGCGGGACTAACGGTTCAGGGAAATCTGTCACTATGCAGAGCTTTCTGCCCCTGGTCCTGGATGGGGACAAGCGTCCCTGGCGGCTTGACCCGTTTGGTTCCCGGGACCGGAAAATTGAGTATTACCTGCTCCTTGATGAGAATAGCGGGATTACCGACAGGACAGGTTACCTTTACCTGGAATTTTATCACCCGGAACAGGACCGGTTTATTACGGTTGGAATTGGGCTTAGGGCCAGGCGCAATGTTCCGGGAACGGGTTTTTGGGGCTTTGTGGTCACAGATAACCGGCGTATCGGAAAAGACATTTTTTTGTATCAAAAGGACTACAGCCAGGGCCAGGAGGCCAAAATCCCCCTGACTAAAAGCCAGCTGGCCGAAGTCATCGGTTCAGGCGGAGAACTGGTAACAGAGCAGGGTGAATACCGGAAACTGGTAAATAAGCATCTGTTTGGTTTTGCAGATATCCAGGCATATCAGGAAATGCTGGACCTTCTGATTCAGCTGCGCAGCCCCAAACTGTCCAAGGATTTTAAACCCTCCACCATATATGAGATTTTGACAGATGCCCTGCCTGCTTTGCAGGAGGATGAGCTGCGGCCCCTTTCAGAGGTCCTGGAGGACATGGACCAGATCAGTGACCGCCTGGAGGAATTGGCTGTCCACTGCAAGGAGGCCGAAAGGCTTGAAAAGGACTACAATTCATATAATGAGTACCTGTTGTTTACCGAATCCCGCAGTCTTTTGGAGGAACGCCGCCTGTGTGATGAAGGGGAGAAGAAATTCCGCCGGATGGAAGAAGAGGTTCACCGGCTGTCAGGTGAGATCACTGCCGGGGAAGAGCGGCTGGAGGGCCTAAAGGCAGATCTGCGGGACACGAAAACAGAGTATGAAACAATTTCCCAGAGTGAGGCAGTTGAAAGGGAGGCCGAACTAGAGCGGCTGAAGGATGACGAAAAAAACACCAGGGGAGAAATTGAGGCTGCCCGGAGGCGCCTGGCTGAATGGGAAAAACGCCGGGACAAGGCAGCCCGTGACCGGGAGGAATTCTCCCGCAGCCTCTCTGAAAATCTCAGGGAACAGCATGAACTGGTAACGGAAATGGAAGCAGCTGCCCGGGACTGTGATTTCCATCTTCATGACATGTATCACCGCCAGTGGCAGCGGGGAATTGAGGCAGATGACGTTGCCTGGGACTCGTGGAAGCGTGATGCCGGGCAGCATGAACAAAAGCTGCAGGAGGCACTTCGCCTGGCTAGGGAAGAGCGGGACTTAAACCGCAGGATCCGCGAGGCAGAAAAGGATTTGAGCGAAGCCAGGGAACAGAGAGACAAGGCCGAGACCGACCTGCGCCAGGCTGAACAGGACTGGGAAAATGCCCGTGATGTACACCAGGGCCTTATTTTCGCCTGGAGAAAAGGGCTTAGTGAACTGCCGCTTTCTGATGAGGCATTTCAGGAAATACTGCACCTCTTAACCAGGTATCCCGAAATTGCCTATGAGGCTGTTAGCGTCCCGGCCAGGAAGGATTTTGAGCGGATTTACCGTGAGTTAAGCCGTGAACGTGCCGACCTGGAGCACCTAAGGCAGGCACATCTGGACAGCAAACAGGAGTTGATGCGGCAGCTCCGGGAATGGATTGATAAGAAGGAGCCGGAGCCCCCGAGGAGCGAGGCCCGTGAAAAGTCCCGGGCTAGGCGGCTTGAGGCCGGGGATAAGGGAGGATCCCTTTATGCGGTATGTGAATTCCGGGAAGGGCTTTCTGAAGAGATAAAAGCAGGTATTGAGTCCGCCCTGGCCCAGGCCGGGCTTCTGGATGCATGGGTCAATGAGGGCGGACTTGAAATTACCGGAGATGATGAGGAAGAGGTCTGGATAGAGCCATGCCCGCAGCTCCTTGCCCACACCCTTGCCGATTACCTTTATGCCACTCCTCCCGAGGATGGTTCTGTTTCCGCCGAAATTATCGACGGGGCCCTGCGGACAATCCTGGTAGGTGAAACCGGAGAAGGTTCAGGTGCGGCAGTGGCCCCGGAAAAAGGCGCTTTCCGGCTGGGACCGGTGGAGGGCAGGGCCCCGCTTAAGGCAAGAGCTGAGTATATCGGCAGGGAGAGCCGCCGCCTGACCCGCCTGGCAGAAATAGCTCGTCTGGAAGAATTGATCCGTGGTGAGCAGGAGGCTGTTTCCTGTTGTGATCTGCAACTGGCAGGGCTCAATGAAAAGGAACGGCAAATGAGGGAAGACCTGAGCAGTTTTCCGGGCGGGGAAGACCTTTATCGCGCCTATTCAATCGCGGAAAACAGGCAGAGGGCTTTTAAAAATGCCCGGGATGAGGAAGGCAGGCGGCATGACCGCTTCCGTAAGGTACATGAAGAATGGTCAGGTGTCCGGGCCCGTTTTCACAGTTTCATGGAGGGGTGGAGTATCCCCAGGAGTGAACAGGGTATTTCTGATGCCCTGGATATCCTGCGGTCCTACCGATCGCTGTATAGTGACCTTAAGGCCCGGTGGATAAATGCCCTGGCGATGCAGAGATACGTGGCCGATGCGGCGGCCGGTTGGGAAGAGGCATCAGACAACGCTGTGGCAGAAGCCGAATACCTGGATGAGAAGGAACAGCGGCTCAGGGACATCTGCGCCCAGATAGGCATTTATACAGAGCTGCTCCGGGAAATGGGCATTTATGATCTCCACCAAAAGATGGATGAATTAAAGGAAAAGGCGGCCTGCCTGGAAAAAGAGATAGAGAGAGTCCGCAGCGAATTAAGTGACAGTAAGGTTAACCTCGGCATACGCCGGAATGAAGCCGAATCAGCCCGGCAGCTATGGCAGGAACAGGAGAGCGTATTCAGGAATGCTCTGGAATCCTGGTTGAAGGAATGGAAAAGGCGCCTGGTGCCAGAATGGCAGGAAGAAACCTTAGACACTGACGAAGCCGGAGAAGCGGTCCTCAGCCTGGCCAGACGGGTGCGGCAGCAGTACCGGACAAAATATGAACAAAAAACCAAAGAGAATTTTACTAACCGTCTGTACGATCAGTTTTACCAGATCAGACAGAGCCTGCACGAGTATTCACCGGAATTGCTTACCGAGCCTGATACGGGACGCATGTTGGTAGTCTTCGCCCGGGACAGGCAAAACCCGGTTACTCCCGGGCGCCTGCTGCAGGAACTGAGGGATGCTCTGGAGGAGCAGAGACTCCTTTTAAGTGAAAAAGACCGTGAGCTTTATGAGCAGATCATTATCCATAGTGTGGGCCGGGCCATCAGGCAGAAGATATTCAGGGCTGAAGAGTGGGTCAGGCAGATGAACCACCTGATGCAGCAGAGGGTGACTTCCAGCGGGATGAAACTACTTCTGAAATGGGAGTCGCGGGCAGCCAGGAATGAACAGGAACTGGATACCGCCCAACTGGTAAAACTGCTGAAAACAGATGCCAACCTGCTCCGGGATGAGCAGATTGAACAAATGGTGAACCACTTCCGCTCACGGATTACGTGGGCCAAAAGGGAGTCGGAGGAACACAAGGAAACCCTGAGATACTGGATCACCCAGCTCCTGGATTACCGGCAGTGGTTCCGTTTTACCCTGGACTACGAAAAAGGAGACCAGTCAAGGCGGGAACTGACAGATGCCCGGTTTAACGTACTGAGCGGCGGGGAAAAGGCTATGGCCATGTATATCCCGCTCTTTGCCGCCGTGTATTCCCGGTATAGTGACTCCAGGCCTGATTCGCCCAAGATCATTTCCCTTGATGAGGCTTTTGCCGGGGTTGATGATGAAAACATGCGGGACATGTTTGAGCTGTTGACCCAGCTTGATTTTGACTATATAATGACCAGCCAGGTGCTTTGGGGATGTTATGATACGGTGCCTGAGCTGTCGGTTTATGAACTCTACCGCCCCGGTGATGCCGAATTTGTGACCCTGATCAGGTATCACTGGAACGGCATCCGGCGGACATTGGTGGATGATATGGCTGCTGAAGCGGCTTCGGATGCTGCTGCCACAGCGGAAATGCCGGAGGAAGGAGAGTTTTCTCCAGGGGGGTAAGCAATGGTTTTTGAGAACGATATATTAAAATATTTCTCCCAACCGGGGTTCCGGCGGCTGTTTCAGGGGATCAGGAGAAAATTCGCGTCCCTGGGCCGGATTGGCGGTAAGGTGCAGTTACGCAACCTAAACTTGGAGGAGCTGGAAGTCCTGGAAGGGTTCTTTGGCCGTAGCCTTAACTGCCGGACAAGCCTGACAGTTGAGCTGGCGGAAGTTGACCGGATAATCAGGGAGAGCAGGTTTGCCATTGGCCTGGAGGAACTGCTCCCCCTCTATTTCCGGGAAGAACTGCGGAGCAAGCGGGAAATGGCCCTGGAGCAGGAAACCGAGTGGGAGCGCTTTTTTGATGATATAAAAGGGTATGCCCGGCGCGCTGAGACACGGGAGTGGCTCAGGACCATCAGGGAGGGAAATGGAGCGGGTTACCGGACTTTCCTGGGCCTGTACCGGGAAAACCGGGATGAGGCTCAAAAAGTGCTCCGGGCCTGTATTCAGGCGCTGGATGAGCTGCCTGCCCTGAACGGGGAGCGCCGCCGCCGGACAGTGTTTGCAGCCCGGCTGACAGGGACGCCTCACGGAATGGACCGGAATACATGGCTGGGGCGGCTGTTGTACTCCGGGATTCTGTTTGTACTGGGAGAGTCTGCCGGATCTGGCGGATTTGATAACTGTACCCCTGTGGAGAAGAAGCCGGACCAACGGGCGGACGGGTTAGAAGCGGCGTACGGGTCGGGAGCGGCAGCCGGACCAGGCGGGAATGCCTGGAGTAAGGCTGCAGAACGGCGGCGGCCGGCCGAAAAGGTGCGTCACGTATTCAGCCGGGCGGGCTTAGAGGAAGATGACTTATCTTCAAATGTGATTACCGCCGGGCTCAGGACTGAGCCGGGCGACCCCAGGGCCGGCCTGTTTGAGAGCGCCTGGCACAGCCGGAGCCCGTTAATTCTTCCCCTGAGGTTTTTTGATCAGGAGACTCGCTGGTTTCCGTTTGAATCTGTTTATGTGCTGGAAAACCCCACTGTATTAAGCGCTATCCTGGATGCCTGGGAGGGGCCGGGCTGCCCGCCACTGGTATGCCCCAGCGGACAGCCAAGCGTGGCAGGGCTGAGGCTTATGGATCAATTGGCGGCAAATGGAACCAGGATATGTTATAGCGGGGACTTTGACTGGAAGGGCCTGGAGATTGGTATCGCGCTTTGGCACAGGTATAAAGCCCTATTTGCACCGTGGTTTTTTGATGCCGGGGCATATGAGAAAGCAGCGGCAGGGGTGCCTTTAAGCCAGGAGCAGGCCAACAGGGTCGGGGGCCTTGGAATTCCCTGGGACCGGCAACTGGGGGACAGGATAATTGACCGCGGATGTGTTGTGTTTCAGGAGGCACTGGTTGAAGATATGGTAGAGTTCTTGAAGAAAAGAGGTAAGACACCTGTATAGATAATTGCTGAGGTGTCTTTTTTGTTTTTTTAGCAATTTTTTTAGTCAGTTTAACTTTGTATATTGCTTACAAGCCTTGTTTTAATGGAAAATAATAAAGTTGCCACATAGTAATAAAGAATATTTCAATCCCTTTTGTAGTGGAATTAATTCTATCATAACAAAAAAATTAGCTTAGGTAAATTGGAACAAAAACTTATTAAAATTTCCATAATAAGTATTGACAAAAAATGCTAGCTTAAGCTATTATTGTAAATAATAATATAGAATTAAAAAAAGGAGGTGTGATTACATGATTGAAGCAATTAAAAACATTGGCGAACTGGAATTAACACATCTACTAGAGGACAATGGGACTATTTTGGATATTTTCGTTGAGGACCCTAGTGACAGTGGGAAATATGGGACAGTCCTGTTTGTCAAATTAGATAAACTAGGTGACGGAATTATCAAATACGCTGGTATTGAAGAACGCGGCTTCCGCAGAGAATCCATGGGAAGATATCTCTACAGGTCCGGAAGCGGCGCCAGGGGAGCGGATGTTACACCTACCGCTAAACTTACTGAAAGTAAAAAAACTGTACCCAACAAGATCATCAGGGCTGTGAGTGATGCTGTTAGTTCTATTGGCAAAGAGGATAGCCATGAGTACCGGGACCTGGAAAATGTCAGACAAACCCTGGTTGAGGCAGAACAGGAGATTATTGAAGATATTGAAAAAAAACAAAAGGAAATGGGAAAAGAAGGTTCTAAACTTATAGTGTCCCTGATGATTAGTGATGATTCCCAAGAGAAATGGGTTAGTGATTGGGAAATTTTCCGGAAGAAGTTTAAAGCTGACTGTGAAAAACTATTTGCTCAGAAATATAATAAGATTGCGGCAGCTGAGGACAAAATTTGTGCTGTGTGTTTAAAGAAAACAGACGTATTCGGCTTTACCAGCACATTTCAGTTTTATACCTTGGACAAACCCGGATATGTGGCCGGTGGTTTTCGCCAACAGGATGCATGGAAAAATTACCCGGTTTGTTTTGAATGTGGCACCAAGTTAGAGTTAGGAAAAAAATATTTGAAGCAGTATTTGACGAAGTCTTTTTACTACAGGCAATTAATGATTATCCCTAAGGCATTATGGGAAGAGGACCTTACAAGTGTATTGGCGAGATTGAGGTCCCGGTTGGGTGAACACGATAAAGACAAAAAGAAATCAGAAGTGGAAAGCATCGGTCATGCGGAAGAGGTCATTATTGACCAGCTCGGGTCTATGGGGCAGGGTGTCACATATAACTTGCTGTTTTTCGAAGAAAAACAGAGTGGATCTGTTTTCAACATCATGCTGAATATCGAAGATGTGCTGCCTTCGCGGTTGAGTTTAATTTACGACCATTTAAAAAAAGTCAATTTAATGGGCCAATTCAGGCATTTTCCCGTAGGCAAAGGTGAACAGCCTTTTAGACTTAACATTGGTATTTTCAATGAACTTTTTCCATACAAGACACATAACCGGTACTTCCTGGAAATGATTTACTCATTAATCGCTGACAGGCCCATTGATGCAAAGTTTTTAATGAACAGAATTATGGAAAAGGTAACAGAGAAGTTTAACCAGCCGGATGATGAAAAGAAATTTTACGATAATTTTATTGCCTGGCGCTACCTGCAGCTGATTATGTATCTCGGTCGCCTGGGGTTACTGCCGGATTTATTTAAAAACAATGGAGGTGAATTACCATTGAGTGAAACCGCCAAATATAACTTAAAAGATTTCCCATCTATGGAAGTAATGTTTGAAACGTTTTTTGCCGCACAAAACGGGCTGTATGACCATCCAGCCGCGAAAGCGTGTTTTATGCTGGGATACCTGGCGCAGCACCTGATTAATTTCCAACGCAAGGTTTTGGGGAGAACGCCATTTAAAGTACAAATGAAAGGGCTGAAACTCAGACCAAAAGATGTCAGAGGCCTTGTGGCCAAAATTCAGGACAAATTCATGGATTATGAGGAAGGCTACAAGGATAATAAGGACAAGTTCTACCCTTGCCGTCTCGAATTTGAACTCATGAGTAAATATATTCAGGAAGCAGGCAGGGATTGGCCTTTATCTATGCAGGAAATAGGGTTCTTTATAGCTGTTGGTATGAATGGAAAGAATTTATTTACTTTTGTTAAGGAGGATAAAGATAATGAGTAATTTAACTAAACGCTCAGAACTGGTTTTTCTATATGATATTAAAGATGCCAACCCCAATGGGGATCCCTTGGATGGCAATAAACCACGTATGGATGAGGAAACAGGCATCAACCTGGTGACTGATGTCAGGTTAAAAAGGACCATTCGTGACTATTTACATGACTATAAAGGATTGGAAATTTTTGTTCGTGAAATAGTCAAAGAGAACGGCACTATTCAGTCAGGCAAAGAACGTTCCATGGACTTTGGTAAAGATGCGAAGGAAGTGGCCAAAAATGTTTTGGAACAGTGTATTGATGTTAGATTGTTTGGAGCAACTATCCCCTTGCCAAATGATTCGGTAACTTTCACTGGACCCGTACAATTCAACATAGGCCGCTCTTTGCACAGGGTAGAACTAACATATATCAAGGGAACCGGGGCCTTTGCTTCAGGAGAATCCAGCAAACAGAAGACCTTCCGGGAAGAATATGTTGTTCCTTATTCCTTGATTGGCTTTTATGGCATTATTAATGAGAATGCCGCAAAACATACAAAAATGACAGAACAGGATGCCGAACTGCTCCTCGACGGAATATGGAATGGAACTAAAAACCTTATATCACGATCAAAAATGGGGCAATTGCCAAGATTGTTAATGAAAGTAGATTACAAAGAAGAAAATTACCATATAGGTGACTTATTGAGTGGAATCAAACTGGTTACTGGAAAGACTGATGAACGGGAAATAAGGGGACTAAACGATTTTACATTGGAAATAAACGGTTTGATGAGCAAATTGACAAAAAATAGTGAGATTATTACTGGTATCAAGGTTCAAGCTGATGATGAACTGCAAATTCAACTTAACGAGAAGCCGGTAGATTTAGCAAAGGCTATAAGTGACATAGGTATATTGGCAGAGGTTCTGAAATACTAGGGGGTGGCATGATGGAGAAATGCATCGTTTTTGAAGTGTGGGGTGATTGGGCACATTTCCGAAAAATATATACCACGTCCTCTCCTTTGAGTTATTCAATCCCACCTAGGACTGCGATAGCCGGGTTGATTTCCGCTATAATCGGGAACGATAAAAACCAGTACTACGATTGCTTTACCAAAGATCAGGCCTGGATAGCTGTTAGGATAATTAACCCTATTAAAAAGTTTCGGATTGGGTTGAATTTGATTAACACTAAGACTGCTAAAATGTTTGCTCAAATAAAGGAACGGACTCAAGTAAGGCAGGAAATCGTTAAGCACCCCCGGTACCGGATTTAGTTCTGGCATAATAATCAGGAAACATATCAAAAATTCCGCACCTTTTTAATAAACGGGCAGAGTTTTTATACCCCGTATCTGGGCTTAAGTGAATATATAGCGCAAATTAATTATATCGGTGAATATGATTTGCATGAAGTGGTTTCAGGTGAAGAAATACAGATTCATTCTGTTGTTCCCATTCCAGAAAAGTTTCCGGTTAAATTGGCCGGAGAGATACCAGAAAGAGGGGAATATTTTAAAGAAATTTTGCCTAATGATTTTGAACATGGTAATGAGCGTATAGTCAGAGAATTTGCCAAGGTGCTTTTTGAACGTAATGGTAAGACCATATCGTGTCAACCTCAAAAATACTGGCGGGTGGGAAACGGTGAAAACATCTTATTCCTTTAAACAGAAAGCCAGACCTGAAGAACTGCTGGTATGGCACTCTTTGAATACAGCTGAGAGATGCCGGGCCAAGACGGAAAAAATCCATTCGCTAATGAATATTCAACCAGAATTCTTACAATCTTTGTCATTTTTGATTGGGCTTAGTCATGACCTAGGAAAAGCTACAAAGTATTTTCAGGATCGGTTGCAAGACCCGGAATATAAGACGGCTGAAACCAATCATGCTGAGCTGTCGGCATTAATTACCTGGGACATTGTAAAGCAATATGCTAATAGCAGCAGATTCGGGCAATCTTTGGTGCATTTACTGGGCGTTGTTTCTTATCTGGTTGTGCGCAAGCATCATGGCGCTATCGGCAATGCACAAAGTATTTTGGAAGCAGAAGCAGACAACGCGGTGCTGCGAAAGCAGCTTGACGCACTGGATAACGAGGAAATATCAGCAATAATTAAAGAAGGTCTTGTTGATTATGGGTTAGCCGATAGTTTTGACTACCATTGGGATAAGCAGACAATTCTGGATCTTCGGAATAACACTTCGAAATACTGGGATGACATTGATGATTATAAAGGATTTCAACTGGCTTTTTTACATAAATTTCTGTTTTCTATCCTGATATCGAGTGACAAAGGGTCGATCATTTTACATGACCGAAATGTGAAATTGGTGCAAATACAAGAAGGCAATGTATACGCTGTTGACCAATATAAGGAAAGATTCAGCCAAGAATCAAAACTGGACATGATGAGGGAAGAACTCTATGGTCAGGCTCTAAGAAATACTGAACAATCATTTGATCATAATTTGATGAGTTTAAATATGCCGACAGGAACAGGTAAAACTTTAACTTCCCTGTCTGTTGCCTGCAAAATCAAAGAAAAGCTTAAAAAGCAAGGTCCCATTATTTACTGTTTACCCTTTACCAGCATAATTGACCAGAACTGCCAGGTTTTCTCTGAAGTAATAGAAAGAAATCAGGGGTATCCACCGGACAGCAGTCAACTGCTAAAGCATCATTACCTTGCTGAGCCAGACTATCAGGAGAAGGATGAAGAATGGAATCCGGATAAGAGCCGTTTTCTTATTGAAACATGGGAATCCGGACTTGTAGTCACTACGTTCGTACAGTTTTTTGATACCCTGGCGGGGAGCGGAAACCGGAAACTGCTCAAGCTACATAAATTGAGGGAAGCGGTAATTATTCTTGATGAAATTCAGGCAGTGCCACTCAGGTATTGGGAGTTCATTCGCTGTGTATTGAAAAACCTGGCAACAGAAATGCGATGTCACATCATTTTGGTCACTGCAACCCTGCCCTTGATTTTTGAGCCGGGAGAAGTTAAAAGTCTTATAACAGAGCCGCAGAATTATTTTCAAAATGTCAACAGAACCATTCTGCGGCTTTGTCACCATGAAAAACTGTCATTGCAGAGTTTTTACCCTAAGTTGGCAGGAATAATCGACCAGTACCCCGGTGAAGATATCCTAATTGTAATGAATACAATTAAAAGCGCATCTCAGGTATTTACTTATCTGTGTGACAGGAAATATGCCCGGGACTATTTGTTTTTATCAACTTACGTAACACCAAAAGAGCGCTCCGAACGATTGACAAGATTGAAACAACACTCGGATAACCCCAAAATTATTGTTACAACTCAATTGGTCGAAGCCGGGGTGGACCTCGATGTTGGTTTGGTAATAAGGGATTTTGGACCGCTTGATTCTATTAACCAGGTGGCCGGTCGCTGTAACCGGCACTGGCTGCGGGACAAACCGGGGGAAGTATATATTTTTCGTTTGATGGATGAAAAGGGACGGGACTATGCCTATATGGTTTATGACCATGCTTTGCTAACCGCAACAGAAGAATGTTTTTCCGACAAGGAAGAAATATACGAAGGTGATTACTGGCAAATAAGCAAACGCTATTTTGAAAAACTAAAACTTAAACGGACAGAGGCTGATATAAAATTGATTAGGTGTATGGAAAAGCTTGAACATGATGAAGTATCCAGGAAATTCAGCCTGATAGAGGAGCAGCCAAAGCAGCCTATATTTGTCCAATTAGATAAGAGGGCAGAAAAACTATGGAATCGGTATCTGGATATGATACTACAGAAGAAGAGTTGGGAACGCAAACAAGCCTTTAATGAGTTTAAAAACGAATTTTTAGAATATGTAATTAATGTTAAGAAGAATGACTTGAATGATTTGTTAATAATTGAAGATTTTTATTTGGTCCCTAAAGCTCAATTAAAGCAGTATTATGACCTGGAAACAGGCTTTATTAAAGGAGCAAAAGACAATGAGTAAAATGTCACAAATGAATAACATGTTACAGGTGAAGATATTCCGTTTGTCTTTTCCCGAAGTGAAACTACATATGCGAGACAGCCATAAGTTAAGGGGATACATAGCCAGTTTGTTCCCTGAAAATGACGAATTTCATAATCATGGAGAAAAAGGCTGGCTGTACCGCTATCCTGTTGTTCAGTACAAAGTGTTGGAAGGAATTCCTTATATTGTGGGAATAAAGAAAGGGGCAGAGGAACTGCTGCGGGTTGAAGATGAAATTGAAGAATTAGTGCTAAAAAACTATGAAATTCCATTATATGAAAAAGCGTTAATGGTAGGTTGTGAACCATACGGGGTTTTGGATGATGTCATTGAATACGACTTCATTACGCCTTGGATGGCCTTGAATCAGTCTAATTATCGTCGCTATGAGGCCGCATCAGGGTTGGAAAAGAGGGAGATATTAAGGTCAGTTTTAATCGGAAACCTACTATCAATGTCTAAGGGTCTGGGACATCAGGTTGATAAAAAAATTATCGTTGATATAGGAAATATAAAATCAATAGAGACAAAGTTTAAAGATAAAACAATGCTGGCATTTAAAGGCAGCTTCATTGTTAATTTCGCTATTCCTGACTATTTAGGACTTGGAAAATCAGTTTCGCGGGGTTTTGGTACAGTATGCCGATGTAGATGATGCTGCTATTATGATTGGTTGGTTTGAATTCCCGTTGTTTTGGCAAAAGTAGTAAATGATAATTATTATAAGGATTGAAGCGTAGGGAGTGTTTTATTTGGAATTATATATCAACAGTTACGGCGGTTACCTGAAAAAGAAAGACAATTGTTTTCAGATTAAAACCGATGATGCTGTCCAGGAAATTGCTGTAAAAAAGGTCAACAATATAACCATTACAACGGGAGCTACAATATCTACTGACGCTATCAAATTTGCTCTGGAAAACAATGTAGATATTGTTTTCCTGGAGCGTAGTGGAAGGCCTTTTGGCCGGATATGGCACTGTAAGTTTGGCAGTACCTCCAAAATCAGAAGGCGGCAGTTAGAACTGGCTGAACACAAAAAAGGCGCTCGGCTGGCCTGCGGATGGGTTGCTGAAAAGCTGGCCCGGCAAGAAAGCCTGTTAAAGAAATGGATGAACACCCGGCGCAGGATAAAGGATTTTTTGGAAGAGACCCGCAGTTGTTTAAGTGAGAGCAGGGAAAAAATCCTTAGTTTGAACGGTACTGTTGAAGATATTAGGAATAGCGTAATGGGAATAGAGGGTAGTGCAGGAAGGCTGTACTTTGAGACTTTAAGCGCTATTTTACCCGAACGATATCAATTTGATGGCCGCAGCAGAAATCCTGCCAGGGATGAATTTAACTGCTTGCTTAATTACGGATATGGAATCCTTTACAGTATGGTGGAGAAAGCCTGTATTATTGCAGGTTTAGACCCTCACATCGGATTTATACATACTGACGGGTATAACAAAAAATCATTGGTATTTGACCTGATAGAGCAGTACCGCCCCTGGGTTGATGAGGTAGTGGTCGGCTTTATTGCCAACCGGAAAGTAAAGTCCCATTATTTTGACCGGATAGAAGGCGGCTTCGAACTGAACAAAGAGGGGAAACAACCGTTTATTTCAGCTTTGGGGGATTTTCTAGATAAGAAGATAAGGTATAAGGGGCGTAATATCCAAAGACGGAATATAATCCAGATGGATTTTCACAGAATAGCCAACACGATGATTGGAGATTTGGATTGATGCTGGCCTGGGTAGTTTATGATATCAGCAAAGATAAGCTGAGAAATAAGGTTTATAAGCTTTGTAAAGGTTACGGCCTTTACCCTGTCCAGAAAAGTGTTTTTGTTGGAAATGTTGATACTCATGAAATTGATGAGCTTTGTTTACAGTGTGACGGCATCATTGAGCATGAACAGGACTCAGTTTACGTCTTTCCTATGTGTAAAAATGATTTTAGGGCGGTGAAATTGTTGGGCCAGGCTTTTGATAAGAAAATGGTGAGTGATGAAGTAAAAAGGCTGTTTCTATAAGAGGGATAATCTTATGACTTATGAAGAGTTGTTTACACCGTCAGAAATAATGGGGTTTTTATACTGCCCCAGGTTTATATACTATATGCGCTGCCTGGATATTCCCCAGAATGAACATAAGCGATTTAAAGTTCAAAAGGGTCGGGAGTTTCACGATTATAAAACCCGAACTAACAAGGAGTATGTCAGGAAGAAGATCGAATGCATCAAAAAAGATACGAATGTTTTTCTTCACAGCAAAAAATTGGCATTAAAAGGGAAAGTTGATGAGGTTCTTTATTTCAGGGATGGTACAATGGCGCCATTGGACTATAAATTTGCAGAATATAAAGGGGCAATATATTCTACTTACCGGCTCCAGGCATTAATTTATGGAGCGTTAATCAGTGAAACCTTTGAAAGACCAGTTCATAAAGGGTATATATGTTATACTAGAAGTAAGAATTATCTGGCTGAAATATCTTTTACTAGGCGGGATTGGTTACTTTTGGATGCCACCTTGCGGGATATGAGAAGAATTATTGACAAAAACTATTACCCAAAGGCCACAAAGTACAAGGCCAGATGTATTGATTGTTGCTACAAAAATATTTGTGTTGAAGGGAGGGAGGGCGCTAAAAGCATTGAAATAAGTGGCTTTTAAAACTGTAGTAAGTATGTAAAAGGGGTAGAAAATGCTATGCTTTTGATGTTAAATTATTTTGATTATAAGAGAAATAATAACGTGAAAAAACGCTGTCATCCCTTATATTATGGGCTTTTTAAGCCGGTTGCGGTCTCTGACTGAATTCCAGGATAATAAGGATTGAAACCTAACAAACCAATGGCTACGGCGGCACCTGTGATTAGTCTCTGACTGAATTCCAGGATAATAAGGATTGAAACAAAAAGAAGAAGATGCCGCCGTGTACCGCAAAGAGTCTCTGACTGAATTCCAGGATAATAAGGATTGAAACTCAAGGCGTGGCGAGGTCTGACTTGGCATGGTATGGGTCTCTGACTGAATTCCAGGATAATAAGGATTGAAACTCCGGCTTTCAATCTCGGCAATCTGCTCTTGAATCTGAGTCTCTGACTGAATTCCAGGATAATAAGGATTGAAACAGTCAAGGACCGCATTCATGGAGCCGATGGCGGCAAGTCTCTGACTGAATTCCAGGATAATAAGGATTGAAACGTAGTTTAGTCATTTCCTTGGGGCCAACCCCTACGTCTCTGACTGAATTCCAGGATAATAAGGATTGAAACTTTTAGTGGCTACAACAGCGATTCTGGCTATTGGCTAAGTCTCTGACTGAATTCCAGGATAATAAGGATTGAAACGAACTACTACTTTAGTTACAAATAGAGTATATGAGTCTCTGACTGAATTCCAGGATAATAAGGATTGAAACCTGACCTTATCTACTACCCATGATAGAATTGCTCGGTGTCTCTGACTGAATTCCAGGATAATAAGGATTGAAACCGTCAAAGTCTTTAAATATGCTTCTGATACCCATTGTCTCTGACTGAATTCCAGGATAATAAGGATTGAAACCTAAAGCGTTTTCTCTTTCCCATGTATGTCCGGTGCGTCTCTGACTGAATTCCAGGATAATAAGGATTGAAACTTATTAATAAATATATCCAAAAACCAAAAGCAATTTAGTCTCTGACTGAATTCCAGGATAATAAGGATTGAAACTATTCTTCATTTAATTCATCTAATATATTTTCTTGTCTCTGACTGAATTCCAGGATAATAAGGATTGAAACAGATAATAGAGGCTGTTTCACCGGGTCCATACCTTGAGTCTCTGACTGAATTCCAGGATAATAAGGATTGAAACTATATAATGAATTTACTACCACTGCCGATGCCGTTTCCGTCTCTGACTGAATTCCAGGATAATAAGGATTGAAACCCATGAATGTTTCTCCCGGCTCTCCCGCCGTGGAAGGAGTCTCTGACTGAATTCCAGGATAATAAGGATTGAAACCAATGCTTCCCATTCATTTGCACCAACAAGACCTACAGTCTCTGACTGAATTCCAGGATAATAAGGATTGAAACAAAGACGAAAAGGAGCAGATGAAAAACACCGTTGTTGCGTCTCTGACTGAATTCCAGGATAATAAGGATTGAAACTTATTAATAAATATATCCAAAAACCAAAAGCAATTTAGTCTCTGACTGAATTCCAGGATAATAAGGATTGAAACTATTCTTCATTTAATTCATCTAATATATTTTCTTGTCTCTGACTGAATTCCAGGATAATAAGGATTGAAACAGATAATAGAGGCTGTTTCACCGGGTCCATACCTTGAGTCTCTGACTGAATTCCAGGATAATAAGGATTGAAACTATATAATGAATTTACTACCACTGCCGATGCCGTTTCCGTCTCTGACTGAATTCCAGGATAATAAGGATTGAAACCCATGAATGTTTCTCCCGGCTCTCCCGCCGTGGAAGGAGTCTCTGACTGAATTCCAGGATAATAAGGATTGAAACCAATGCTTCCCATTCATTTGCACCAACAAGACCTACAGTCTCTGACTGAATTCCAGGATAATAAGGATTGAAACAAAGACGAAAAGGAGCAGATGAAAAACACCGTTGTTGCGTCTCTGACTGAATTCCAGGATAATAAGGATTGAAACTTATTAATAAATATATCCAAAAACCAAAAGCAATTTAGTCTCTGACTGAATTCCAGGATAATAAGGATTGAAACTATTCTTCATTTAATTCATCTAATATATTTTCTTGTCTCTGACTGAATTCCAGGATAATAAGGATTGAAACAGATAATAGAGGCTGTTTCACCGGGTCCATACCTTGAGTCTCTGACTGAATTCCAGGATAATAAGGATTGAAACTTATTAATAAATATATCCAAAAACCAAAAGCAATTTAGTCTCTGACTGAATTCCAGGATAATAAGGATTGAAACTATTCTTCATTTAATTCATCTAATATATTTTCTTGTCTCTGACTGAATTCCAGGATAATAAGGATTGAAACAGATAATAGAGGCTGTTTCACCGGGTCCATACCTTGAGTCTCTGACTGAATTCCAGGATAATAAGGATTGAAACTATATAATGAATTTACTACCACTGCCGATGCCGTTTCCGTCTCTGACTGAATTCCAGGATAATAAGGATTGAAACAATTGTCTATATACTGCCTTACTTTTTCTTGACTTCCGTCTCTGACTGAATTCCAGGATAATAAGGATTGAAACAAAAAACAAAAAGACACATGACCCACATAAAAGGGCCTGTCTCTGACTGAATTCCAGGATAATAAGGATTGAAACCTGCGTAATGGAGGTGTTTTAAATGCAGTTAAAATAGTCTCTGACTGAATTCCAGGATAATAAGGATTGAAACTTTCCATCCATTCATTTAGAAATATTATAAGATTTTTGTCTCTGACTGAATTCCAGGATAATAAGGATTGAAACTCTGTATTAGAATCAATTGCTTCAGGTGTTCCAGTGTCTCTGACTGAATTCCAGGATAATAAGGATTGAAACTTGATAATTTGATTCTTCTAATTTTTTCATACTAAAGTCTCTGACTGAATTCCAGGATAATAAGGATTGAAACTCCAACATCCGATCAGTTTGCGAAATCAACAAGAAATCATGTCTCTGACTGAATTCCAGGATAATAAGGATTGAAACTCAGATTATATTCATTATACGGAGATAAAAACGCGGGTCTCTGACTGAATTCCAGGATAATAAGGATTGAAACTTTGGTTCAATATTTTTAACATTGTTCGTAGCATTTCTATGTCTCTGACTGAATTCCAGGATAATAAGGATTGAAACCCGCACCAGCTAACTCATATTCATACCAGGCGTGCTGACTGTCTCTGACTGAATTCCAGGATAATAAGGATTGAAACTCTCTGTTTGCTTGTTTTTTAGCTTGTCTTTGGGATGCGTCTCTGACTGAATTCCAGGATAATAAGGATTGAAACTTCCTCTCCTTTCCGGACCATTCAACTGGTCATCCCACGTCTCTGACTGAATTCCAGGATAATAAGGATTGAAACATACAGGGCAAAACATAAACTGCGAGAAGTATATAGTCTCTGACTGAATTCCAGGATAATAAGGATTGAAACCAAATATACATATGTCCATCATTTCTAGTTGAATCTTGTCTCTGACTGAATTCCAGGATAATAAGGATTGAAACCCCAATTAGTTTCTCCATCACGTTCTTGTTTTTCTGAAGTCTCTGACTGAATTCCAGGATAATAAGGATTGAAACCTTTTCCCACAAATGTAGCAAACCAATTCGAGTTTAGTCTCTGACTGAATTCCAGGATAATAAGGATTGAAACTAATTATGACATATGTGAAATTGACAGTATAATGTGTCTCTGACTGAATTCCAGGATAATAAGGATTGAAACTCCGAGAGAACCTTGAGAGAAAAAAAGAGGAATGGTCTGGTCTCTGACTGAATTCCAGGATAATAAGGATTGAAACGTATCATGGGTGGACGTTGGCACATATGCTCTGGATAGTCTCTGACTGAATTCCAGGATAATAAGGATTGAAACTTACGATAGGGCATCACGCAGATTTTGGACTGATTTGTCTCTGACTGAATTCCAGGATAATAAGGATTGAAACTTTAAAATTGAATTTTTAACAAATTATTTTTCAACTATGTCTCTGACTGAATTCCAGGATAATAAGGATTGAAACAAAATACCAACCACAACAACAGCGGAGTTGTTGTAGTCTCTGACTGAATTCCAGGATAATAAGGATTGAAACATCCACTGTTATGCCCTTGGCTGTTAGGTCAGCAGCGTCTCTGACTGAATTCCAGGATAATAAGGATTGAAACGACAGATATAGTACAGTACATTGTCAATATGCTTTTTGTCTCTGACTGAATTCCAGGATAATAAGGATTGAAACTTAAAGAGTGCGTACTTTGCTGTGTGTTACCTATACGGTCTCTGACTGAATTCCAGGATAATAAGGATTGAAACACTTCTACGGATAACTCCTTGCCTTTGCTGACAAAGTGTCTCTGACTGAATTCCAGGATAATAAGGATTGAAACAAGACTATGAACCATGGGCCAAAGCCCAGAAGTTAGGAGTCTCTGACTGAATTCCAGGATAATAAGGATTGAAACTTACAACAGAGTTATCTGCCCATGGTTGGACAAAGTCTCTGACTGAATTCCAGGATAATAAGGATTGAAACCAATGCTCACAACGGGTACTACGGTCATGGTATTGTGGTCTCTGACTGAATTCCAGGATAATAAGGATTGAAACGCACATTGTATGCCCCGACAAATCCGGGCGAATACCGTCTCTGACTGAATTCCAGGATAATAAGGATTGAAACAAGCAATCTGTACTTTTCTGAAAGCATCTACCAAAGAATGTCTCTGACTGAATTCCAGGATAATAAGGATTGAAACCACGATACTGTTCCATTGTGGCGAACCTATCTTAATGTCTCTGACTGAATTCCAGGATAATAAGGATTGAAACGTCCTTCGCCCGGGCCAGCCCCTATTATGGGGGCATTAGTCTCTGACTGAATTCCAGGATAATAAGGATTGAAACTCCGAGAGAACCTTGAGAGAAAAAAAGAGGAATGGTCTGGTCTCTGACTGAATTCCAGGATAATAAGGATTGAAACGTATCATGGGTGGACGTTGGCACATATGCTCTGGATAGTCTCTGACTGAATTCCAGGATAATAAGGATTGAAACAATGGGTATGCAAAATATATCCATCAAGTAAAAGCAAAGTCTCTGACTGAATTCCAGGATAATAAGGATTGAAACCTTCAAAATTAGAACAACATATCCACATTTCCAAATGTCTCTGACTGAATTCCAGGATAATAAGGATTGAAACGCAGAATATATAGGACTACCAAAATTTGAATTTAAAGGGTCTCTGACTGAATTCCAGGATAATAAGGATTGAAACATCAAAAAATAGCCTTGGCCTTTGCCCATACATTAAGTCTCTGACTGAATTTGTTTATGGCAAAATGAAAGTGTAGCATTCCGGAAGTAGAAAAATGTAGCGGAAA
>JAENZJ010000033.1 GCA_016841325.1 Thermincola carboxydiphila | reverse complement strand
ACCACCATTTGTGATGCCAATACTACCACGCTGATTGCAGCGGCAATTCTGTATTTCCTGGGTACCGGAGCCATCAGGGGTTTTGCCATTACGCTGAGTATCGGAATCCTCGCCAGTATGTTTACCGCGGTTACCTTTACGAGGTGGCTGCTCAGGCTTGCTGTTAACACCGGAATTAAAAATACCAAGCTCTTTGGGGTCTAGGAGGTGTATTGTAATGAATATAGTAGGAAGACGCAGGATCTGGTTCGCTATATCACTCCTGGTCATTATCCCGGGCCTGATAAGTATGGCATATAAATGGGTTACCCTGGGTTCGCCCCTTAACCTTGGAATTGAGTTTACCGGTGGTAACCTGATTAATATTGAGTTCAAGAGTAATGATGTTACCGTCACCCAGTTAAGGGATGTCTTGGGAGAACTGGGCCTGGAAAAAAGCAGTATCCAGATGACGGGCAACCGGTCAGCAATCATACGGACTGTAGTCCTTGATGATGAGAAACAGGCTGATCTGCTGTCCCTGTTTAAAGAAAGAATCGGTTCCTATGACGAGGACAAGCTCAGTATTAGTAAAATAGGACCGGTCATCGGCAAGGAACTGACCCGGAATGCTGTTTTAGCGCTGCTCATCGCATCTGTGCTGATGGTTGTTTATATTTCCTTCAGGTTTGAATTCAAGTTTGGGATATCGGCCATTATTGCGCTGCTTCATGATGTTTTTCTCACTTTGGGGATCTTTTCAATATTCTGGTGGGAGGTTGACAGCACCTTTGTAGCGGCTGTGCTGACAATTATCGGTTATTCCATTAATGATACCATTGTTATTTTTGACCGCATCAGGGAGAATCTTAACAAACGGAAAAAGGGTGAGGACCTGGAGCAGCTGGTAAATAACAGTATCCGGCAGACACTGGTCAGGTCGATAAATACCGTATTGACAGTTGTCTTTGTACTTGTGGCCCTGCTGATTATTGGCGGGACCACCATCAAGATATTTACTCTGGCATTGCTTATAGGGGTGGTCAGCGGCGCCTATTCGTCAATCTTTAATGCCAGCCCGATCTGGTATGTGCTGAAAGGGATGGAAAAGGGCCGCGCTTAGAGGTCACAGAATGTAGAAAATCAAAATGCATGAGGGTCCAATAAATTGGGCCCTCATTTGTTTTAACAGAGCTCTTTGATTTAAAAAGGAAATTCCGAGAAAAGGTAGAATAATTAAAAAAAACCGTTTAGGGGGTTTGCCTGATGCAAATTTATCTCGTACTGGCGCTGCTATTCTCGATCGGTGTAGCCCTTTTTGCAGTGCAGAACGCTTCCCGGGTTGAGATTACACTGTTTTTCTGGCAGTTAAAGGATATCTCACTGGTTGTGGTTATCTTTGGTTCAGCGCTGCTGGGGGCATTGGCGGCCGGTTTTTTCGGAGTGGTGAAACAACTCAAACTGAGGAAGATGCTGAAGCAATACAGGACACAGGCAGAATCCCTGGACACGGAGGTAGGACTGCTGCAGCGAAAACTGAAGGACCTGCAGGGTGCCGGTCAGGGACAGCAACCAGAGGAAACCGGTAGTCAATAGTAATTGTGAAAAAGGCTGGGAAACCGTTTCTCAAGCCATTTTTCATTTTAACAAAAATTAACGACAAATTTTCAGGCGGAGCTGAGGTTAATGACAACAAGGAGTTCACAACACGGTCCGGGACACCCCCGGGTTTGGCGTATCCCAAAGCCAAATCAGGCACTTAGGGACATTTTTACTCTGAAGCTGGGTGTATCCGGGGTGGTTGCCCAAGTCCTCATTAACAGGGGTATTACAACAGTTGAAGAAGCAAGGAACTTTCTGTCGACTAAGACAGAGCTGCTGCATGACCCGTACCTGATGAAGGATATGGATAAGGCAGTGGCCAGGATTCGCCGGGCAGTGGACAACAGGGAAAAGGTCCGCATTTTCGGAGATTATGATGTTGACGGGGTAACCAGTACTGCTGTTTTGCTTAAGGCGCTGCAGAGGATAGGCGCTGCCCCTGATTATTACATACCCGAGAGATTAACTGAAGGTTATGGTATGAATCAGGATGCTGTCAGGACCGCTGCCAGGGACGGAGTCAGCCTGATTATTACGGTGGACAGCGGAATTTCATCTGTTGCAGAGGTTACGCTGGCTGGCACTCTCGGCATAGATGTGATTATTACAGACCATCACGAACCCCCGGCAGAATTGCCGGAAGCTGTTGCGATAATTAATCCCAGGCAGGCGGACTGCCCCTATCCCTTCAAATTCCTGGCCGGGGTAGGTGTTGCCTTTAAACTTGGGCAAAGCCTGCTGGATGAGAAAGACCCTGCCGAATTGAGAGAAATGGCAGAGCTTCTCTGTATGGGTACAATTGCAGACATAGTACCTTTAAAGGGTGAGAACAGGATCTTCGTCAAGGAAGGGTTGAAATACCTGGGCAGGACGTCAAATGCCGGGTTACTGGCCCTGATGAATGAGTGCGGGATAGACCCCGGAAAGTTGAATTCACGTCAGGTTGCCTTCCAGATGGCGCCAAGGATTAATGCTGCCGGGAGACTCGGTGATGCCGGTATCTGTGTCCGGCTTCTGCTCAGTGAGGATGCGCAGGAAGCCAGGGAGCTGGCAGCGGAACTGGGTTCATTAAACAGCAGGCGGCAGAGCCTTGAGGCCGCCATTTACACAGAGGCCCTGGAAATAATAGAGGACGGCGATATTGACCTCCAAAGGGAGAGGGTGATAGTCCTGGCCAGGGAGGGCTGGCACCTGGGGGTTATTGGGATTGTTGCTTCCAAACTGGTCCAGGACTTTTACAGGCCTGTAGTCCTCCTTGGGATTGACGGAGAAACTGCCAAGGGCTCCGCCAGGAGCATTCCTTCATTTAATATCTTTGAGGCCTTCAGTGCCTGCCAGGAGTTCCTGACCAGATTTGGCGGGCACAGCCAGGCGGCAGGACTGACAATACCGGCAGATAACATTGCCGGATTCAGGGAGGCGGTTAACAGGTATGCTTCTGTTGAACTGACAGAGGATGACCTGGTACCAGAAGTATTTATTGACACTGAAGTGGAAATCTCTGACCTTGATGATAAACTCTTCCGCCAGTTGGAGATGCTGGCTCCTTACGGGTGTCAAAACCCTGACCCGGTCCTGGCCTGCCGCAGTGCAGGGGTGCTGGACTGCCGCAATGTAGGCTCAGGCGGGTCCCACCTTAAGCTCAGGGTTACCGATACCCGGGTGGTCATGGATGCTATCGGATTTAACCTGGCCACCCAAGGTGCAATTCTGGAAAATGACGATTATGTTGATTTGGTATTTGCCCTGGAAAAAAACGAATGGAACGGCAGGACCGCACTACAGCTTAATATTAAGGATATCAGGCCTGCTCTGCAGCCTGCCGAAGGTGATGTGCCGACTTCAGGTAAAGGAAGCCAAACCGGGGAAAACAGTTTTGTTGATGAGTTGTTTCACAATGCGGTCTCATATCTGCAGGATGACTATTACAGGGATATCGGCGCTAAAGAGGAGTTTTATACCAAGGTTGCCGGGGTTACTTTTGATAACCGGCAGGAAGTGGCAGCCGGCCTCTCGGAAGGGCAGCGCCTGAACCTGGTCAGGGAATCGGATAACACACACGATCCCAATGCCATCAGGGTGGAAACCATTTCCGGCACCCAGGCGGGTTACCTGAATGCCAAGCTTGCCAGGCACTTTGCTCCCCTTTTGGACAGCGGGGAACGGTATGATACCTTTGTATCCCAGATAACCGGCGGCGCTGACAGGAATTACGGTATCAATATCATACTCCGCAAGGCCAGGGAAGCATCGGATGAACAGCAGCCCGAAAAACTTGCCCATATACGGGAGGAACTGTCGGCCCTGGATGACGAAAAACTTCTGGACACGATCAGGCAGGCCCTGCTGGGGGAATGGCCCTACAGGGACAAACAAAAAGAGGCAGTAAGATACCTGCTTCAGGGATATAACACCCTGGCTGTTTTCGGCACCGGAAGGGGTAAGTCGGCGGTGTTTCAGACGGCAGCTGCCTTTAAAGCCATCCGCAGCCTGGAAATGACAATAATCGTTTACCCTTTGCGGGCCCTGGTCAATGACCAGTTTGAGAATATGTCAGTTAAACTGGGACAGCTGGGACTGAGGGTATTTAAAGGAAATGGCTCCATATCTGAAATGGAGCGGGCGGAACTTTTTGCAGCTCTGGAAAAAGAGGACATAGATGTCCTGCTGACAACTCCGGAATTTGTCCTGCACCACATGCAAAGGCTGCAGCGAATGACCAGAAAGGCAGGGCTTTTTGTGGTTGACGAATGTCATCATATCGGGATGTCATCTATGGCTCACAGGCCAATCTACAGGCGCCTCGGTGATCTGGCTGTATCCCTGGGCAGTCCGCCGGTCCTGGCGGTTACAGCCACCGCTGATGATGAGGTCGCCGGTGAAATTATAAGTACCCTTGATGTGGCCAGGGTTGTTATCGACCCACATGTACGGACTAACCTGCAGCTTGTAGATAAAAGGGACTGTCACAACAAAAACGATTATCTGAAACAGGTGGTCAGTACAGGGGCCAAGTGTATAATATATGTCAACAGCAGGCTGCAGACTGTGGAACTGGCTGCGATGCTTCGGGAGTCACTGCCTGAAATGGATAACAAAATTGTTTTTTATCATGCAGGCCTGACCAGTACCCAGAGGAACAACATTGAACGGATGTTCCGGACAGGGGAGATTACCGCTGTGGTATCCACTTCAGCATTCGGGGAAGGGATTGATATTCCGGATGTCAGGCATGTCCTGGTGTTTCACCTTAATTTCAATTTTACCGAGTTCAACCAGCAGTGCGGCCGGTGCGGCAGGGACGGTCAACTGGCACAGATCCACCTGCTCTGCGGGAGAAGGGATGCGGCTATCAACAATTTTATCCTGGATGCATCCTCACCCGACAGGGATACCCTGGCCAAGCTGTTTATAGTGCTTAGGGACCTGGCGGAAAAGTTACATCCGGTAAGTGCAACAAATGAGGATATTGCCGCCATGTTAAAAGATGCAGGCATAAAATATGCCAGGCCCAATTTGGTTTCGGCGTGCCTGGGGATCCTGGAGGAACTAAGGCTTATCAGGAGGGAGTCCCTGGGCAGGGCCAGGGAAATTTACCTGGAAGCAGTTCCCGATCAGAAAGTCGACTTGGATTCATCCCTCAGATTTCTGGAGGGACAGGAAGAGAAACAGGCTTTTCAGGAATTTGAGGAATATTTCTTCAGGGCCACAACCGATGAATTGCTGAACTTGATTAACAGGCCCATTTATTCGGAAAAATACCTGGAGACCCGTTATCAACAGGAGAACAAATGTGATATAATATTTAACTAAGGTGTTGAGGATTGACTTAAGGAAGGTGCTTTTGTGAAATTCCGCCAGTTGATTGCAGAAATACAAAAATATACTCCGGATGTCGATATAGAACTTATCCGCAAGGCCTATGCCTTTGCCAGGGATGCCCACCAGGGGCAGACCCGGATTTCCGGGGAGCCCTATATTAATCATCCCCTTAATGTAGCCTTTATACTGGCAAATCTTGAGCTTGACGTGGTTACGATTTCGGCTGGGCTGCTCCACGATGTGGTAGAGGACACAGGGATTACCCTGGAGGACATTGAAGGCAATTTTGGCTCTGAGATTGCCCTCCTGGTTGACGGGGTTACCAAATTGAGCCGTATCGAATACAAGAGTAAAATGGAGCAACAGGTGGAAAACCTCCGCAAGATGTTCCTGGCTATGGCCAAGGACATCAGGGTCATTATGATCAAACTGGCTGACAGGCTGCATAACATGAGAACACTTAAGTATATGAGAGAAGACAAGCAGAAGGAAATAGCCTTTGAGACTCTGGAAATATTTGCTCCCCTGGCACACCGCCTGGGAATCTACAAGCTTAAGTGGGAACTGGAAGACCTTTCTTTTCGTTACCTGAACCCGGAAAATTATTATGACCTGGTAGAGGGGATTGCCAAAAAACGAGCTGCCAGGGAAGCTTTTATCAATAATGTTATCAGGATGTTAAAAGAAAAACTGGAAGCAGTAGGCATAGAGGCTGAGATTCAGGGCAGGCCCAAGAATTTCTACAGCATCTACAAAAAGATGCAGGAACAGAATAAAGAATTGAGCCAGATCTATGACCTGATGGCTATCCGGGTACTGGTCGACAGTGTCAAGGACTGCTATGGTGCGCTTGGCATGATTCATACCCTCTGGAAACCGGTACCGGGCAGGTTCAAGGATTATATTGCTATGCCCAAGTCAAATATGTACCAGTCACTGCACACCACTGTCATCGGACCCCAGGGCGAACCCCTGGAGATCCAGATCAGGACCTGGGAAATGCACCGGACTTCTGAGTATGGTATTGCCGCTCACTGGCGCTATAAAGAGGGTACCGGCAAGGACGAGGATTTTGAGCAGAAACTGTCATGGCTGCGCCAGCTGCTGGAATGGCAGACCGATATGGGTGATGCCAGGGAATTTATGGAGACCCTTAAGATTGACCTGTTTTCCGACACTGTCTTTGTTTTCACTCCCAAAGGGGATGTTGTTGAGCTGCCGCGGGATGCAGTGCCTATTGATTTTGCTTACAGGATCCACACTCAGGTTGGACACAGGTGTGTGGGGGCCAAGGTAAACGGTAAACTGGTACCCCTGGACTATAAGCTTAAAAACGGTGATATTGTTGAAATTGTAACTACCAAACAGGCTAACGGGCCTAGCAGGGACTGGCTGAACCTGGTACAGACTTCAGAGGCCAGGACCAAAATCAGGTCCTGGTTTAAGAAAGAAAACAGGGATGAAAATATTATTAAAGGCAAAGAAATTCTGGAGAAGGAAGTCAGGAAGCTGGGTTATGACGAACCGGCTGAAATTATCAAGGCTGAGCAGTTGAACAAAATAGCCCGGAAACTGAACTTTGTGACCACTGATGACCTGTATTGTGCGGTCGGTATGGGTGTGGTAACACCACAGCAGATTATCACAAGGGTCAGGGATGATACTAAAAAAGAAAAGGTTCTCAATATTGACGATTTTGTTAACAGAGAGCCCAAAAAGAGAAATCAGAGAGCAGGCAGCGGGGTCATAGTTAAGGGTGAGGAGGATGTCCTTGTCCGCCTGGCCAGGTGCTGCAACCCTGTACCGGGAGACCCTATTGTGGGATATATAACCAGGGGGCGGGGTGTGTCGGTTCACCGTAAAGACTGCCGCAATGTGGTGGTCTACGGTCTGGGGGAAGATGAACGAATGATAGAGGTGGCCTGGGATAACACTGATAAGGGGTCTTACCATGTTCACCTTGAAATTTCGGCCATGGACAGGGCCGGGCTGTTGAATGATGTGATGACCGTACTTTCTGAAATGAAAATCAGCGCAGACTGGGTCAGCGCCAGGGGCACCAAGAACCGGATGGCGACCATTGACCTGGTCCTGGAAGTAAACAGCCTGGAACAGCTCGATTATATAATGAATAAGATCAGGCGGATCAAAGATGTTTATGATATCTGGAGGGTTACTCCCCGGGTATGATGCGTCCGGGGGTACAAATCAGCTTGGAGAGCCGGGATGAAAAAAAGAATTGAAGAAATAGTCCTGATGCGCGGTCTGGCCATTTTTAGCATAGTTTTACTGCATGTTACCGCGTTTTTTATGGGGACCGGCCAGGTGCAGAACTTGTCTTATAAAACAGGTTTTATACTTAACCAGTTTGTCCGGTTTAGCCTTCCGGCTTTTCTGGTAATCTCGGGTCTTGGCTCGGCGTACAATTATAATCCCGGGGCCGGAATAAGAATTGGGGAGTATTATAAAAAACGGTTCAGAGCCGTTTTTATCCCATACATAATCTGGTCTTTAATATATTTTATTTTTTATCTCACTATTCTTGGGAAAATACCGGGCGGGTCCGGAGCGCTGGACCTGGATACTGCCAGTTTAAGCTGGCTTTCGCTGATATTAACATTTGTCAGGAACTCCTTATTTGGGTGGAATTATGTACATTTATATTTTGTGGTGTTAATATTTCAGTTCTATTTGATTTACCCGGTTATAATAGGAAGGCTAAGCAAATCGGCTAATCAGGGAATGATTCTGATAACGGCATTTGTTTCATATTTACTTTTGATGATTTACATATTTTATTTTCGTAAACTGACTGGAAATTCCTTATTTGATGTATTTGTGAAATACTATTGGGAGATGTTCATTGCCTGGTATTTTTATTATATTTTCGGCTTGGTGGCAGGGCTCCGGTTTGAGTCCTTCAAACAGGCAGCCTCCAGGTTTTCCGGATGGATTTTGGTTGGTTATCTGATTACTGCTGCCATGGTAATCCTGGAAGCCTTAGCATATTTGCCGGGTGATACCGGGAGGCTGACATCTCTGCGGGTAACTGTATTGTGTAACAGTATTATGGCTGTTCCGTTTTATTTTAACCTCAGCAGGATGATAAAGAACAGGATGCCATTGGTGCGCAGGATCCTTGAAATTGCCGGAAACACATCTTTTGGGATATATTTTGTACACTTACTGATAATTGTGGTTTTCTCCAATCTGATGAACAGAATACTGCCAGGTATATTTAATTTCGACAGGACTTCATTTATCGTTATTTTGTTTTTGGTTACGATAAGTATTTCAATTATTTGCATAAAAATACTGGATAGGATACCATATGGATATTTGATAACAGGAAGCAGGGTTAAAAAAGCAGAAAATAAACAATATTACTCAGGGAGGAAGGCCACGTGAGGGCTGTTGTACAGCGGGTGACCAAAGGGAGGGTCACTGTGGAAAAGGAGGTTGTTGGGGATATTGGTCCGGGACTGGTTGTCCTGTTGGGAGTCGGGCATGAAGACACCCGGGAGGATGCCAGGTACCTGGCAGAAAAAATCGCCAATCTCCGGATATTTGAGGATGATGAAGGCAAAATGAACTTATCGGTACTGGATACCAGGGGAGCGGTACTGGCCGTATCCCAGTTCACCCTGATGGGTGACTGCCGTAAAGGGCGCAGGCCGAGCTTTTCGGAGGCGGCTGCTGCGGAGATGGCACAACGGCTTTACGAGGATTTTACAGCCAGCCTCAGAGAAATCGGTGTCCCGGTAGACACCGGCCGGTTTCAGACCACAATGCTGGTAGAAATCCACAACCACGGTCCGGTAACCATGCTTTTGGATAGTAAGAAGCTTTTTTAAGGAAATGATTCGCATGCTCCCGAAAATGACCATGGGAGCATGTGGTGAGCTATTGTACAACACCTCACCACATTTCAAGGTCATTTCCGGAGCTGCGAATCATTTTAAAGGCATATGGTGAACGAAAAAAAGAAAGCATTGATGTAAAGGAAAAAAGGAGGGGCCAGTTAAATGATAATCAAAGGTATCCCTGTAGGCTTTATGGGGGCGAACTGTTATGTTGTAGGTTGTGAAAAAACCAAAGAAGCCGTGGTCATAGACCCAGGGGGAGATGTGGGCAGGATTCGGGCATATCTTGATGAACAGGGATTTACACTTAGGTATATTATCAATACCCATGGGCATGTTGACCATATTGCCGGTAATGATGAACTGCGAGAAGTGACAGGTGCCAAGCTCTTAATCCACGAGGCTGATGCTTCCATGCTGGGGGATGCCAAGCAGAACCTGGCATCATTTATGGGTTACGCAGTTACATTTAATCCTGCTGATGAACTGTTAACAGATGGAGATACCATCGAATTCGGGGAAGAAAAACTTGAAGTCCTGCACACACCCGGTCATACCAGAGGAGGTATCAGCCTGAAGGCTGAAGGGGCGGTCTTTACTGGTGATACCCTGTTTAATGGTTCCATCGGGAGGACAGATTTTCCGGGAGGCGATTTTGATACAATAATAAACTCTATCAAGACTAAAATATTGACCCTCCCTGACGATACTGAGGTCTATCCGGGGCATATGAGCCAATCTACGGTAGGGAATGAACGCCGGCATAACCCGTTTCTTAAATAGACTGGCAACCACGACAGTTAAAACCATTGCTGTCGGATTCTGCCCAGGTAAGCATTTTCGTATGGCTGTCCATTACTGATCAGGGCTTTGATATGCCCACCTATATTTGGATACAGGTTCAGTGTATCAAGAACCGTTACATTCACCCACTCAAAACCAAGCGCTGAAGTTTCTGCGGCATTCACCTCAGGGATGCCGCCGGTGACTCTGCCGGTGAAAACACAGTGGAGGGTGGATTTTTTTTTGTCCGGGCCCAAAACTTCTCCGGTAAATACCAGCCGGTCAACAGATACGTCAATCATAAGCTCTTCTTTTAATTCCCTGACAAGTGCGGTCTCCATTGTCTCGTCACCCTCCGGACCGCCTCCTGGCAGGGCAAAAACTTCATGCCCGCTGTAAATATATTTAAGTAATAGTATTTTGTTGTCTTGAACTATGAGGATACTTGGCCTGACATTCATGCTGGCTCTCCTTTACAAAGTAATTGTAACTGCTTATAAAGATTTCACTTCATGGTTGTTTAGTTCTATACCGTGACTGTTTATTCCTATCAGGAAACCATACAGGTCAAATATTTTCCTGCACCTGTTTGGGCATAACTTCTCCCCGGTCAGCAAACACTATCAACAAATTTTGCGGACTAATTTACTGTAGGGGGTTATGTTATGCGCAACAGGATATTTTTGGCGGTCTTTATTATCCTGGCAGTTATCAGTATAACCGGATTAAATATATTGTCAGGTGATAACACCGGGTCCCGGGAACATAGTTCCCTTATCCCGGGACAGGAAAACAGCGGTGGCGCTGCAGGGGTTTCCGACCGGAAGGAAGGCTGGGGTTTTGTAAAGTCAAAACAGGGTAAGCCTCCCGAAGTTACCGCACACCAGCGTGACCTGGTAAAAAAATACAATGCTCTTTTTGTTGGGGACAGCAGTAAAAAACAGGTAACCCTGACCTTTGACCTTGGCTATGAGAAAGAAGGCCTGACCCCGAAGATACTGGAGACTTTGAAAGAAAACAATGTTAAAGCAAGCTTTTTTGTTACCACTCATTGGATTGAAAAAGAGCCGGAACTGGCCAGGCAAATAATCAGTGGAGGTCATGTCCTGGGAAATCATACGGTAAGGCATAAAAGCCTGCCGACACTGCCCGACGGTGAAGTGAAGCAGGAAATCCTGGGCTGGGAAAAGATAGCCAGAGAGGTAGCCGGTTATAAAATTAAGTATAAGTATATGAGGCCTCCTATGGGGGAATATAGTGAGCGGACACTTAAACTGACCAGGGACCTGGGTTACCGGACGGCATTTTGGAGTGTAGCCATCAAAGACTGGCTGCCTATGGGCGGCCCCCAGGAAGCTATTAAGGGAATAACCGCTCAACTGCATAACGGCGCTGTTATCCTCCTGCATGGTAATTCTGAGGATGTGGTCGGGGGACTTGACAGGATGATTAAGGAAATTAGGAGCCGGGGATACAGGATTGTGCCAATATATGAAATATGAGGAAGCCTGAAATGATAAGGAGGACCGGAATGGTGGCCCTCCTTTACTTATTTCCAAACTGTTTGTGACTAATCTTGGAATGACATTCACCACAGGTCTTGCCTGTTTTTTCTGCCTTGTCCGGGGTAGCCTGTACAGAGCTGATGAAAGTGACCAGTAATGCAGCTGTTGTAAGAATGACTGCCATTTTCTTCATAAAAAGGACACAGGGTTTCATTCATTCTTTTGTAAAGTGCTTTACTGAAAAAAAGGGACATTTGTTATATACTTTACATATATCTATGACCTATTTTAAAGAGGTGATTGTGAGAGTGACCGGCAAAATTAAGTGCATGAAGGACTTAGAATTATTTGAGGCCCTCAGTGAAGAGGAAAAGCAGACTGTAACCAAATTGGCCCGGGGCCTCTTTTACCGGAAGGGTGACCCTATTTTCTCGGAAGGAGACCCTGCGGATACCATCTATCTGGTTCGGGCGGGACGGGTTCTTCTTTATAAGATTTCCGAAGATGGCAAGGAGATTATTCTGGATATTCTTCAGGAGGATGACATTTTCGGGGAAAACACCATCTTTGAGAGTGTTGATCATACTATGAATGCTAAGGCAATGGAGGATACTTATGTATGTACCTGTGCCAGGGAGGATATTCCCCGCCTGCTGCAAAATCCGATGACCTCCCTCAAAATAATTAAAACATTGGCGGACAAGCTGAACAACTATACAGAACAAATGGCTAATTTGGCATTCAGGGATGTGAAGGGCAGGGTCATGGATGTTCTGCAGCGCCTGGCACGTGATTATGGCCTGAACACTCCAAGAGGAGTAAAGATTGACATTTTGTTAAATCACCAGGACCTGGCCAATCTGGTCAATGCCTCCAGAGTTATGGTAACCAACACTCTGAATGACCTTAAGGGTGAGGGCAGGATTGCTGTTTTTGAGCGCCGGTTCTACCTGACTGACCGGAAAGCAACAAAGGAAGAAATTAATAATGCACAACAGATTAAAAATGCTTGATTACAACAAATTTAATTGTTCAGAGACGGCAATTCGCAAGCTGGTCAGGGATCTGGAAACAGCACGCTGGGTTTTGTATGAGATTAAGCAGGATTCTGAAACAGGCAGAGTCCTGAAGAGTATCATTTTAATGATTGAAAGGGAAGGTGGAGGGGTGGCCGGGGACAATGGCATTATCAATGAAAAAAGACTGATAAGCAGTCTGATCGAGGCCGGTTTTGACGGTCTGCTTGTCACTGATGCAGTTAACAGGCTTTTTGGAAAAATCAACTGAACTATAAATTTCTGTTTTGTAAACCACTTTACTGAATTTGGTCTTATTATTCGGTAACATAAGGGACAGATGATACAAAAAAATTGAGAAAAAGGAGTGATTTACCGATGTCAGTAAGGGAGACAATCAAGAAACAGATTATGGGCGCCTTGGAGGGAGCGGAGTTTCCCATCACATCACCGGAAGGACTCCTGGCGGCATTTCCCCAGGGAGCGGCAACCACATGCCGGGCTGACGGGATTGAAATGACGGCAGGTGAAGCCGGAAAATTATTGACCCCTGGAGATTTTCCCTTCAAAAGCCCTGAAGATGTGGCAGAAACTATTCTCAACAGGGCCGGGCTGAAATAATATGAGGACAGTTTTTATAGCCTGCTCCATGCTGAAAACAGAAATCGAGAAGGTTATGAAAGAACTCAATTTAGAGAACCGGATACTCTTTTTTGATGCAGCGCTCCACGTAGACTTTGACAGGCTGGAGAGGGCTCTGGTCAGCAGGCTGGAAGAGGCAGATCGTGATGAGCAGCCCGCAGTGCTGGTGGGTACCAAGTGCCATCCGGAAATCCGGGATATTACTGAAAGGTATCATGCAAAAATTGTAACAGGAATTAACTGTATTGAAATGCTCCTGGGTAAAAAGATGAGGGAACTGGAGGCTGAATCAAAAACTTTCTTTGTCTCTCACGGGTGGCTGAAAAAATGGAAAAAAATATTTGTTGAGGAGCTGAAATGGGATTCAGTTGACGCCAGGATTAATTTCGGGTACTATGACCGGATTGTCTATATCGATACAGGCCTTTACGAAATAAATGATGAAGAGGTCCTGGAATTCTATGAGTATACCGGAGTTCCTCTGGAGATGTACCCGGGAAATCTGGAAAACCTGAAAAGGGAAATAAGCAGCCTGATTGGTTAAAACTGAGGGATTTTAAAAAATAATAGGTGTAATAAATAAGCATCTGCCGGCTGTTTGGCGGATGCTTTTTGCATGGCAGGAACAGTGCTATCTGAACAAAAAACAAGGAAAACTATGAACAACATTGAAGTTAAATAATGCTAAATTGTTAAGTATGAATGTCTGTGAAAAACTGAGGTGCAGCATGCTTGAATTAACGCTAAGCCAATTATATTTTCCTAATTGCCAAAAAACTTAGTTTTCAAGGGTAAATAGTGTATAATATTAGTAGAAGAATTTTTATCAGGTTCCAATAAAAATGGAAGCGGAGGCGGTCGGATGAAAAAATTATATTATGTATATATTTTACTTATACTATTGATTATATCCGGCTGCACAAGCAGCAATAAGGAAGAGGTCAGGCTATTTTTAGAAGAAGCCTTCAAGACCCGTGCGGATGTGGTGTTTTTGTATAAAGACAAGGAAGTCCTGTCCCGGTATTTCAGCCCTAATGCCATGGAGCAGAACAGGGCATACCTCGATTGGTCCCCAAATGGCCAGTGGAGTAATGTGAAAGACATGAAATATTCGATAACCCTGCGGATCAGTGACCTTAAAATAGATGGGAAAAGGGCTACTGCGGAGGTGTTTGAAACTGTTGTGGTTACCTGGGATTATATTGACCCTTCCAAGGTTGCCGGGACGGAGTTTACCAAAGAAGACGCCTGGAGCAACAGGAAACATGAGGTGACAGCGGTATTGGACCCGGAGGGGCACTGGATTATTGAACAGGACCTGGTTCCATAAGGAGAAACATGATCATCGAACTATTATCAAGTCAAAGAGAACTTGCTGTTACCGGTCAGGATGTGGTCCGCCTGTTTTACCCCGGTGCGGAAATCAGGCTGGAGCATTGCGGGGATTGTAAGCTTACCCTGAAAGTTGCCACATTTTCAGACGGGCCGGTGATCATTGGGACTGCGCATTTAAAAGAGGGTAATCAATCTGCTGCTGAACAGGTTTCAGGGGATCCACGGGTACTCCCCTTTTCTGATGACCTGAACAATCACCGGAAACGACTGGTTAAGCTGGCCCTGTTCAGGTTGCTGACCAGATATACCGGACGACCCCCGGGACCATGGGGTATTCTTACCGGGATCAGGCCAACCAAGATTGTCCACAGGCTCCTGGACACGGGATGGCAGTGGGACAGCATACGACGGTATCTGGGTGAGGCATATAATGTTTCACCGGACAAGGCTGTCCTGCTGACAGATATTGCCCGGAGGCAGAGGGCCTTCCTGCTGTCGCCGGAAGAGGCCCGGAAACTGATCAGTATATATGTCGGCATCCCATTTTGCCCGACCAGATGTGCTTACTGTTCGTTTCCTGCATATTCTGTGGAAAAGAGCGCTAAACTGGTTGAGCCGTTTTTGCTGGCACTGGAAAAAGAGATCAGGGCAATTGGCAGGGCCGCCGGGGAACTGGGACTACAGGTGCAGACAGTCTACGTGGGCGGAGGGACACCTACAGTTCTTAATAAGGAACAAATATGTTACCTGGTGGATACCATAAACGATTCACTGGTGTCAGGGGCAACTGTTGAGATTACCCTGGAGGCAGGAAGGCCGGATACGGTAACCATGGAGAAACTTACCACAGCCAAACAACAGGGTGTTACTAGGGTGAGTATTAACCCACAGACAATGAACCCCCAGACCCTGGAGGTTATCGGGCGCCGGCACTCACCGGAACAGGTAGCTGAAGCTTTTGCCATGGCCAGACAGGTGGGATTTCAGACCATAAATATGGATGTAATAATCGGCCTCCCCGGGGAAAATGCTGCTGATGTGGCAGATACCCTGGCCGGAATTGAAATCCTTAAACCGGAAAACCTCACGGTTCATACAATGGCCGTAAAGCGGTCCTCGCGAATAAATGAAGCTAAAGATGATTTTGATATTTCCCCGGCACAGGAGATCGAAAAAATGCTCCACATTGCCCATGAAGCTGCCGGGAGAATGGGAATGAAGCCATACTACCTTTACCGGCAGAAAAACATGGTCAGCCCGCTGGAGAATATCGGATATGCCCTTGAAGGGCATGACTGCATCTATAATGTCCAGATGATTGAGGAACGCCAGACTGTTATCGGACTGGGGGGCGGGGCCGGTTCAAAATTTGTTGAGCCGGGGACCTGGTACCTCACTAGTCATTATAATCCCAAAGACCCTGAGGCCTATATCAGACGAATTGACGAAATAGTTGACCTGAAGGTTGACAAGCTCAGGAGTTTTGACTAAAATATACTAGTAATGTTGCAAATACATAAGATAAAGGCTTTGAACGGGAGAAGTAACCGCAACCTGCTATACAGGGAGGGGGCGTCGTGACTGGAAGCGCCACCAGGGATGGAACGGTGAAAGACACCCGGGAGCCGGAAGACTGAAGCTGGACAGGTGAGCAGGCCGGCACTGAGCAGGAGAGCAGGCCGCATTGAACAGTGGGTAGGTTTTCCCGGAAGGCGCCGTTATGCCGGATTTGAAGTGGGACAGCCCAGTGCTGTTCAAACAGGGTGGTACCGCGGGAATATCCTCTCGTCCCTGGCGATGAATTATCATTGTCATAGACGGGGGGTTTTGTATTTTGACGAGGGGTTTTTGTATTTAATAGGTGAAGGAGGGATTTTACGGTGTTAACTTCAAGGCCCAAGGGGACTAATGATATCTTACCGGGAGAGGTCAGGAAATGGCATTACCTGGAAGGTGTTATCAGGGAAATCTGCCGGGAATACGGTTACAGTGAAGTCAGGACCCCGATCTTTGAACATACCGAGTTGTTTTTACGTGGTGTTGGGGACACAACCGATGTGGTTGAGAAGGAGATGTACACATTTGAGGACAAGGGCAGGAGGAGTATCAGCCTGAGACCGGAACAGACAGCCTGTGTGGTCAGGGCTTATGTGGAGAACAAGCTCTATGCCCTGCCTCAGCCTGTAAAGGTTTATTATGCGGGACCAATGTTTCGCTATGCCAATGTCCAGGCGGGCAGGTACCGGCAGTTTCACCAGTTTGGTGTAGAGGTACTGGGCAGTAAAGACCCTGCAGTTGATGCAGAAGTTATTACCATGGCCATGGATTTTTATCAACGGCTGGGACTCAGGGATATTGAACTACATATCAACAGTGTCGGCTGCCGCAAGTGCAGGCCGGTTCACCGGGAAAAACTGCAGAGTTACCTGGCCTCCAGGGTTAAAAGTCTCTGTAAACTCTGCCAGTCCCGGTTTGACAGAAACCCGATGCGGATTCTTGACTGTAAAGAAGACACATGCCGGGAACTTAGCAGGGAAGCCCCCACAACTACTGACTGCCTGTGTGAGGAGTGTGCCGCTCACTTTGAAAAGGTTAAAAAATACCTGGATGATGTAGGTGTTAATTACATTGTTGATAACAGACTGGTCCGCGGCCTGGATTATTATACCAATACCGCATTTGAGATAATGGCCAGTGATATCGGGGCCCAAAGTTCCATTGGCGGAGGAGGCAGGTATGACGGCCTTATTGAAGAGGTTGGTGGTCCGGCAACTCCCGGTATAGGGTATGCCTTGGGTATAGAGCGGATTATAGCTACCATGGAGCGGCAGGGCCTGGAATTTCCGGCAGAAGGAAGACTTGATGTGTTTATTGCTTCCCTTGGCGATAAAGCGGGACAGGAAGCCTTTAAACTTGTATATGACCTGAGGCGTGACGGGCTGGCAGCAGAGATTGACCTGATGGGAAGAAGCCTAAAGGCCCAGATGAAATTTGCCAACAAATTTGACACGTCTTACACTGTGATCCTGGGTGAGGAGGAAATTGAGAAGGGGGCTGCTGTGGTAAGAGATATGAAGTCAGGTGAGCAGCAGGAAGTGCCCCTTGACGGGATAAAGGACTACCTGCTAAAAGCAGTTGGGGAAATAATATAATCCATGACCATTAAGAAAACTAAGATGACCAGGGAGAGGAGAAAGGCATAAAAATGATGGAGTCACTACAGGGAATCAAGAGGACACATATGGCAACTGAACTCTCAGTTGAAAATGTCGGGGACAGGGTATCCCTGATGGGTTGGGTAAATAGCCGGAGGGACCATGGGGGCCTGATTTTTGTGGACCTGCGGGACAGGTCGGGAATAATTCAGTTGGTTTTCAGCCCCGATGTTGACCAGGAATCATTTCTGAAGGCAGAGAAGATCCGCAGTGAATATGTCCTGGCAGCAATCGGGGAGGTGCGCAGGCGCAGTGATGAAACCATAAACCCCAAACTGCAGACCGGGCAGATTGAGGTCTATGTTAATGAACTCAGGGTTCTGAATGCAGCCAAGACACCGCCTTTCTATATTGAAGAAGATATCGATGTTGATGAAAATCTCCGGCTGAAGTACCGTTATTTGGACCTGCGCCGGCCTGACATGCAGCGGAACATGATCCTTAGGCATAGGGTTACCAAGGCTGCCAGGGACTTCCTGGATAAAAAAGGGTTTTTGGAGATTGAAACCCCAATGCTGACCAAGAGTTCTCCCGAAGGCGCCAGGGATTACCTGGTTCCCAGCAGGGTTAATCCGGGGAAATTTTATGCCCTTCCCCAGTCACCACAGATATTTAAGCAGCTCCTGATGGTGTCCGGAATGGACAGGTATTTCCAGATTGTGCGCTGTTTCCGTGATGAGGATTTACGGGCTGACAGGCAGCCGGAATTTACCCAGATTGATCTGGAAATGTCATTTGTGGATGTGGAAGATGTACTTAACCTGATGGAAGAAATGATAGCACATACGTTTAAGGAAGCTGCCGGTATTGAAATTGAGACACCATTCCCCAGGCTTACCTACCGGGAGGCTATGGACAGATATGGGTCAGACAAACCGGACCTGCGCTTTGGCCTGGAACTGAAGGATTTTACAGACCTGGCAGCAGCGAGTGATTTTAAGGTATTTTCCGGTGTGGCTGCCTCCGGGGGCCAGGTCAGGGGAATCAATGCCAAAAGCTGTGCTGATTTTACCCGGAAGGAAATAGATGACCTGACCCGGTTTGTAAGCATTTACGGGGCCAAAGGGCTGGCATATATAGTTGTCACTGAAGATGGCCTGAAGTCACCTATCCTGAAGTTTTTCAAAGAAGATGAAATCAATGCCATCCTGGACAAGTTCGGTGCAGAGCCGGGAGATTTGCTGTTCTTCGTGGCTGACAAGCCTTCTGTTGTAGCGGCCTCATTGGGCGCCCTGCGTGAAGAGCTGGCCCGGAAGAAAAACCTCATTGACCCCGGTGTGTTTAAATTTGCCTGGGTTGTAGAGTTCCCCCTTGTTGAATATGATGAGGAGGAGCGGCGCTGGGTGGCAATTCACCACCCGTTTACTTCACCGTTTGAGGAAGATTATGAACTTATGGAAACTGACCCCGGCAGTGTTAGGGCCCGTGCCTATGACATGGTCCTCAACGGGGTGGAACTTGGCGGCGGGAGTATCAGAATCCACCGGCGTGACATCCAGGAAAAGATGTTCTCACTGCTGGGTCTCTCTGATGAGGAAGCCAGGGACAAATTCGGTTATATGCTGGAGGCTTTTGAATATGGGACGCCTCCCCATGGCGGAATAGCCTTTGGTCTTGACCGGATGATTATGTTAATGGCTGGGAAAAATACTATCAGGGATGTGATTCCATTCCCCAAAACACAGAGTGCTACTGACCTGATGACACAGGCGCCTTCTGAGGTAACCCCAAGGCAGCTTCAGGAACTGCACATCAGGCTAAATGTGGCCAAGGCTAAGAAATAGCCTCCCCGGTATTAACCAACGTGTCTTAATGTGTCAAGACCGGGAATCTGTTTAGTTATCCTGAAATACATGTATAAAGGTGTTTGCCTGAAGCAATACTATTACTAGCGTGGGAATACTACATTTATTGTCACTTGAAGCCTTTAAGCCTATATGATATATTAATTACAGAAATAAGAAAACACCCTGCGATGCGCGTGAGCAGCCGATTAGTATTGAGCCAACATCAATACTAAGGGAGTTTTGGCTCCGACTGTGGCATGTAGGCCTCCATAGATGAGGAAACATAAAGCAGCCGGGCAGACACCCACCTGTTGAGCACAGGTTCAAAGTACAACGGCCTCACGGCATAGGTGGGGTATTTTTTTTTGTACTACAGAAAAGCATATCTTTTCCACATATACCCGCAAGGGGTACCCCGGAGCCGTAATCGTTGAAGCGGTTACGGCTCAGCAGTGTGGAAAAGGCTAAGGAATGTAGTACAGAGTGCGCAGCCCTTGAAGCGCAGCTTCTTAGGGATGCGGCCCACCCCTTGCGGGTGAAAGCGCGCGCATAGGGAACTGAAATATGCGCGCTTTTCTAGTCTGTTTGCCAGGATATATGGTAATATTATTAATGTAACATACATGGATACGCGAGGATGGGATGAAAAATATTATGACACATAGGTTTTCACGCACGGAAATGCTGATAGGCAGGGATGGCCTGGATAAATTAAAGCAAAGCAGGGTATCTGTTTTCGGAGTCGGCGGGGTGGGGTCTTTTGCCGTGGAAGCCCTGGTGCGGGCAGGTATAGGCAGCCTGGTAATGGTGGATTTTGACTTCATCTGTGAGACTAATATCAATCGGCAGATACATGCAATGACATCAACTGTGGGTCAGCCCAAGGTCCAGGTTATGCAGGCCCGTGTCCTGGATATTAACCCTGAAATCAGAGTTGAAGCAATCCAGGAGTTTTATACTCCCGAAAAGGGACCCTTGCTGGTAGACGGTCAATCTGACTATATCATAGATGCTATTGATAATGTGACCGGGAAAATAGACCTGATTAAGAATGCGGTTAAAAAAGGAATTCCAATTGTATCTGCAATGGGTGCGGGTAACAAGCTAGACCCGGCCGGCTTTGAAGTGGCCGATATTTCCGAGACTTCGGTCTGTCCCCTGGCCCGCGTGGTCAGGAGAGAGCTGAGGAATGCCGGTATCCTTAAGGGGGTTAAGGTCGTCTATTCCAGGGAACAGCCCCTGACGCCGGACACTTCGGGAAGCGCGGATACCGGTGAAAAAACTGGCAGGAAACAGGTTCCGGGCAGTATTTCGTTTGTACCGCCGGTTTTGGGGATGATTCTTGCCGGGGTTGTGGTCAGGGATATTCTGGATAATAAGTAGATAAGGCTTACTTATAAATTGACATTACATTTTACCGGTATTATAATGAAATTACCGAATACCCGGGTAGGGTAATGTTGGAGGGGGAAGAAATTGCACGAAGTAGAAGATATTAAGGAGAATCTTGATAAGAGATTAAAAAGAATTGAAGGGCAGGTAAAGGGTATCAGGAGGATGATTGATGAAGGCAAGAACTGCCAGGAAATCCTGACCCAGGTTTCGGCAGCGCGTTCGGCTCTTAAAATGGTTGGGAATATGGTGCTAAATCATTATGCAGCCGAGTGTTTATGTAATTCGATTTCGGCAGAGGATAACAAGACCAAACTTGAGGAATTGCAGAAACTTATCCAAACCATAACCAGGTTTGCTGATTAAATTTTAGATTACGAAGGGAGTTGGTTAATATGGCAAGTGATAAGGTACTTACACTGACAAATGATAATTTTAAGGGTGAGGTATTGGAATCATCTCAACCCGTATTGGTTGACTACTGGGCTCCGTGGTGTTCCCCGTGCCGGATGATAGGCCCTATTGTAGATGAACTGGCAGGTGAATATGAAGGCAAAATTAAGGTTGGCAAGGTAAATGTTGATGAAAACCGTGAAATTGCCATTGAATATGGGGTTATGAGCATTCCCACCCTTATTGTATTTAAGGACGGAAAGGCTGTTGATCGGGTTGTTGGCTTTAAGTCCAAGAACGACCTCCAGACCCTGCTTGACAAACACGTATAATGCCCGGGCAGCTGTGTTTTTGATGTACTTATTTAATAGGCTTGTAATAAAAGAGTTGGTTGGCAGACCGGCTCTTTTTTTCCAAAAAACTGACAAACCAAAACTGGAGATGACAGTATGGATCTGTTTGAAGCCGGCAGGCAGAATCAAATGAAAAAAGAAGCACCACTTGCGGTAAGGATGCGGGCCAGGAACCTTGACGAGTTTGTGGGCCAGGAAGAGATTGTCGGCAAAGGCAAGCTGCTGCGGAGGGCGATTGAGGCAGATCAATTATCCTCAGTTATTTTTTATGGGCCTCCGGGTACAGGGAAGACAACATTGGCCAGGGTTATTGCCAATACCACCAAGGCCTTTTTTGAACAGCTTAATGCCGTGACTTCAGGTGTTGCTGATATAAAACAGGTGGTTAAAAATGCCAGGGACCGGTTGGGAATGTATGGTCAGAGAACTATTCTTTTCATTGATGAAATCCACAGGTTTAATAAGTCACAACAGGATGCCCTGCTGCCGTTTGTCGAGGATGGGACTGTTATTCTGATAGGAGCTACAACAGAAAACCCGTATTTTGAAGTAAATGCCCCCCTCCTGTCACGATCAAGGGTATTCAGGTTTAACCGGTTGAACGATGCCGATATTGTCCGGCTGGTACAAATGGCATTAAAAGATGAGGAACGGGGTTTGGGGCATTACCGGATCGAATTAAAAGAAGCAGCCCTGAACCATATCGTGGATATTGCTAATGGGGATGCCAGGTCAGCCCTTAATGCCATTGAACTTGCTGTGCTGACAACCCCGCCCGGGGAGGACGGGATACGGGAGATAACCCTGGAAGTTGCCGAAGAATCTATCCAAAGACGGTCGGTGACTTATGATAAATCCGGAGACCAGCACTATGATGTGATATCTGCATTTATTAAGAGCCTCAGGGGTTCTGACCCTGATGCGGCATTGCACTGGCTGGCCAGGATGATATATGCCGGTGAAGACCCCAGGTTCATAGCCCGCAGGCTTTTGGTCCATGCCGCTGAAGATGTGGGGATAGCTGACCCCAATGCCCTGGTTGTAGCCATGTCTGCAGCCTATGCCCTTGAATACATAGGGATGCCCGAGGCCAGGCTGCCCCTGGCCGAGGCTGTCATTTATATTGCGACCGCTCCCAAAAGTAATGCTGTTATTAAAGCAATTGACAACGCCCTGGGTGATATTGAGAATAAGAAGATTGGTTCGGTACCTGTTCATCTGAGGGATGCTCATTACAAAGGAGCAGCAAAACTCGGGCATGGCAGGGACTACAAATATCCTCATCAATATGAAGGGAACTATGTGGAGCAGCAGTATCTGCCTGATGAGCTGTTGGGTACCACTTATTATCACCCGTATGACAGCGGGTATGAGAAAGAGATTGGCAGACGGCTTGCAGAATTAAAGGGAGGTAAAAAAGGAGGTGAAAAAAGAAGATAAAAAAACAGGCTAAAGAGAAGGAGGTGACAGTGGTGAGTGTTACTATTTATACGAAGGATGGCTGCCCTTACTGCAAGGCTGCAATGGAACAATTTCAGCAGCAAAATATCCGGTATAATGAGGTTAATGTATCCCGGGATTCCGGAAAAATTGACGAACTCGTTAAAGTTGCGGGGGTTCGCAAAGTTCCGGTAATAGTCGAAGATGGCAAAGTTACTGTTGGTTTTAACGGTGGTGGCTGAAGTGTCTGAATCCGGTTGGTCAACCGGTTTGAGTGTAGACAGGCAGCAAAAATTTATCGAATATGTACAAAATATCACAAATTAAAGGTAATAAATAAAGAAATGGCGAATAAAAGCTGAGTCCGGTATTTTCTTGGGGGGATAATCATGGACCAGCTTGTTTCTTTTAACAGGAAGGCCCTCTTGCTTATGATTGGGGGAACCTGTATCTATATCCTGTTAACTGTGCCTTTTTTGCACAATATGCCTATTACCACAGATGAAGTACAGTTTGCAGAACCGGCATATAACTTTATCAAAAACGGGCATTTTGGGACCACTTCCCTGAGCGGGATATTTGGGTTTGCCCAGAAGACATACTGGCAGCACCCCCTGTACCTGGCCCTGATGTATTTCCCTATCAGGATATTTGGCTACAGTTTCTGGGCGATTAAGATTATGTCGGTAATCATTGGCTTAATAGCACTTATTTATGCTCATAAAACAGGCAAATTGCTGGGAATACCCTATCTTTACCCGGCTATGCTGACCTTTAATGTATTATTTGTTTTTCTGGCCAAAATAGGCAGGATGGAGATTCTTACCATGTGCCTGTCGTTGGCTGCATTTTACTATGCCATGCAGAAAAAGGACCTGCCCGCCGGAGTTATGTCTTCCCTGGCGCTGCTGACCCATCCGATAGGTTTATTTACAGTACTTAATACCTTTGTCGTATTTTGGTGTCACCGCAGGTTTGACTTTCGTTATGCTGCAGGGCTGGTTTTTCCTTTGGCACTGGCATTCTCTTTTGTCCTTTTTGACCTGCGCGAGTTTACAAATCAATATTTTATTGTCCAGAAATACCTTTATGATGCCAGGGGGCTGCTCAGTGGCCCGGAAACCCAGCTGCAGAACTTCCTGATTCTTATGGACAGGGCAGGGCTCTGGCTAAAACTGCAGGTCCCGGTACTAATCTTGTTCATATGGGGACTTTGCCGTAAAAAAAATGACTTGAGTGTTATCCTGATACTTATTACAGTAATAAATTTCCTCGGTTTGGTACTGTTTGTACCAAATAAGTACATAAATTATTATTCTGCCATAGTACTCCCTTATATGCTGTTATATGTGGCCCTGGCAGTGAGCAGGCATCGCAGTATCCCTGTTATTGCGCTCCTGGTTGTCAGCCTGGCTTCTAATGGGGTAATGTCCGGTATGGCCGCAGCCTCATTTCATCATGAACCTACCGATTTGTTTGCCATCAGCAGGTTATTGCCGCCAGGGTCTAGAATCCTGGGGCCTCCCGAACTGGGTGTGCCGCTGCAGACGGGTGAGGTTATCGGGTTCCATGTTGTCAGGATGAAAATGGACCTGGAAAACAAAACTATGGAAGAAGTCCTGGCAGAGCTGGAACCTGATTACCTGGCTATTGAACCGGCGTCAACGGTGGGCCAAAGCTGGAGACTCTTTACCAGGAGTGAGGATGAATTTATTGCCTTCCTGCAAAAGAGGACTGTTTACCGGGGGAAGGCGTGGTTTAATGGGCGGGATATATATGTGTTCAAACTAAAGTAGTGGAAGTTAATGTTCATGCCGGTGAAAATGGCTCATGGCGGCGTTGCGCGCCTGCTAATACATGAACTGGTTGGTAAAGTGGTCGACATATCGGCCGACCACTTTAAACTTTTAATTGAATAATTTCTATTGAATACATGACGTTTGTCAAGGAAAGTTAAGGAACACATTACATATAGGTATCAATAAAACTCTGTAATAAACTCTGGTGGCATTATAGCTCAATCTACAGGCTGCCCTGATCAATTGACAGGGCAGCCTGCATGTTACACATGGGAAAAAACCTTTTTAAGCCAACTGGCTGTACTCACCCAGAACCGCATCAAAAAGTGCAGAACGGCTCTCGCCTGTAATCGGATGGGATATATCTATATATTTTTCTCCGACCTTTTTGCTGGGCATAGCCACAAACAAGCCATTTTTGCCTTCGATGACCTTGATATCATGAACCACTAATGCATCATCAATCGTAACTGAGGCAAAAGCCCTGATCTTACTGTCTCCGTTTGACCTCCTGATTCTTACTTCTGTAATATTCATCTGCCGCCTGGTATCTTAATCTGATTTTTTTGCCGGAAGGCAGCTCATCTGCATGTGTCGGGCCCGCAAAAAACACATGCTGTTGATATCCTTCACAGCGGCCGGATTACCAGGCATCACCTCCTTATCCAGATAATACCACGAACAGGTGTTCGGAGTCAATATACAAATTGAAAAAATAACAGTTATACCATCATAAAACTTGCAAATTGCAATTAAAAGTATTATAATGAGTTTATTAAATTAGGTAGCGGAGGTAAATACAGTGGGAGATACATTCTTTTGGGACGATACCGGAGATATAATCAGGGTTTTGGCAAGGCAGTTCGGTATTCTCAACGCTAACTGCTGCGATACCTGTTGCGGGGAAGAGGTTTCGCTGGTACAAAGCCACATAATCATTGAAATAGACAGGCGGACCAACCCATCGATGCAGGAAGTGGCCAGGTCTCTGGGCATGGATATTACCACATTCAGCAGGCAGATTAAGACTTTGGAAAGCAGGAGACTGGTGACCAGGTGCCAGGATCCGGGTGACAAAAGGATTAATTTACTTAAACTGACTCCAGAGGGGGTGCAGGTAAAGCAACAGATTAACAATCGCATGAAGGAATATCTGGAGCTGCTGTTTTCAGAGCTGACTGAATTTGAGCGTGATACCGTGGTCCGTTCCGTGAGACTGCTCAGCCGGGCCATGGAAAAAACAGGCATATGTTGTCTGAGATGAATAAAAACTTGCAAAAGTCAAGTAAAACAATAAAAAATATAGAAAGAGGAGGAAATGAAATGAAAACAAAGGAAACAAACGGGAATATATCCAAAGTTGTCAGGGAGGCATACGGAAAAATAGCCAGGGGAGACCTGCCCGGATGCGGGTGTGGCTGCCCATGTTCGGGTGATTCCAGGGAATTTGCCCAACTACTGGGCTATTCAGGTAATGAATTAAGTGTTATTCCCGCTGAGGCTAACCTTGCTTTAAGCTGCGGCAACCCAACGGCAATAGCTGCTTTAAAAGAGGGAGAAATTGTCCTGGACCTGGGTTCCGGCGCTGGGTTTGACTGTTTTCTTGCCGCATCGCGGGTTGGTAAAACCGGCAAGGTCATCGGAGTCGATATGACCCCTGAAATGATCGAAAAGGCCAGGAGCCTGGCAGAACGTGACCAGATAAGCAATGTCGAATTCCGGCTTGGAGAAATTGAAAACCTCCCGGTCGCTGATAACTGTGTTGATGTAGTTATAAGCAACTGTGTAATCAACCTGTCTCAGGATAAGGAAAGGGTCTTCCGGGAAATCCACCGGGTACTAAAGCCAGGCGGCAGGATTGCGGTTTCAGACATGGCTTTGACGAGGGAACTGCCGGAAGCAGCCAAAGGTTCTATTGAGGCATATGTTGGTTGTGTTGCCGGGGCCGTATTAGTTGAAAAGTACCGCGAATTGGTGGACGGAGCAGGTTTTACGGATGTTCGGCTGGATATTAGAAAGTATCCTGGTTTTCCTGTAGCCGGCGATGGCAGTAATGATAATGAGAACTCTGTGGAAAATACCATTGCTGACATGCTGGAGAGCGGGCTGGCACTGGGAGATTATGTCGTTACGGCATACCTGACCGCAAGGAAACGGCCAGTTTGATTCGAGTCCCAGATTCATACCAAACCTGCAAGAAAAATCATGGTTAAAAATTTAAAAAAAAAATCATACTAAAATAGTAGGAATTTGTTTGACATAAAAGAAGCCATATGCTAACATAATCCTTAGACGATACCCAAGTAAAATAGTAGGGATTGGACTTGAGGAGGGAGGCCTTTGAAGATATCGACCAAGGGTCACTATGGAGTTCAGGCAATGTTTGAACTGGCCCGGCACTATGGCATGGGTCCGGTGCCCTTGAAAACAATTGCAGGACGTCAGGAGATTTCGGAACACTATTTGGAACAGTTGATTGCAGGTCTCCGTAAAGCCGGGTTGGTCTCAAGCGTGAGGGGAGCCCAGGGAGGGTACATACTCGCCAGAGATCCGGCAGATATTAAAGTTGGGGACATTGTAAGAGTTCTGGAGGGTCCTATTGCACCCGTAGAATGTGTTAATGACAACGAAACAGAACACTGCCTGAGGTCAGAGTTCTGTATTACGCGTGGTGTATGGGAAAAGGTAAAGGACAGTATTGAGGATGTATTGGACTCTATATCTCTTGCAGACATGTGCAAGGAAGCCGAAAAGGAGATGAAGGAATGTGAATAAAATATACCTGGATCACAGCGCTACGACAAGAACAGATGAAGATGTTGCCAGGGCAATGCTTGAATTCATGACTGACCATTACGGAAACCCTTCAAGTGTCCATTCCTTTGGCCGGTCTGCCCGGAAGGCTGTAGAGGAAGCCAGGGAGAAGGTTGCAAAAGCAATCGGGGCAGAGCCTAATGAAATTATTTTTACCAGTGGCGGAACTGAAGCAGATAACCTGGCTATCAGGGGGGTAGCCTTTGCCAACCGGAAAAGGGGTAACCATATAATTACTTCCTCAATTGAACACCATGCTGTGTTAGATACCTGCAAGGCATTGGAACGGGAAGGCTTTGAGGTTACCTACCTGCCTGTAGATGAATATGGCAGGGTTAATCCTGACGATGTCAGGAATGCTATTACTGACCAGACTGTCCTTGTTTCGGTGATGCATGCCAACAACGAAGTTGGCACCATTCAGCCTATCAGGGAAATCGGGGCACTGGCACGGGAGAAGGGAGTCTTTTTCCATAGTGACACGGTACAGTCCGTTGGCAAGATACCGGTAGATGTTGATGAACTGAATATTGACCTGCTGTCAATTTCAGCACATAAGTTCTACGGCCCTAAGGGCATCGGATGCCTGTACATGAGAAAGGGTGTCCGCATGCTTCCCATTTCCTTCGGTGGGTCACAGGAGAGAAAGCGCCGTCCGGGGACCCTTAATGTACCGGGGATCGTGGGATTTGGCATGGCGATAGATAAGGCTGTGGCCTCACTTGATGAACAGATGGCCTACCAGACACGTCTCCGCGATAAGCTGATAAAAGAACTGACTGCGGGGATAGATGAGGTTAAACTCAACGGACATCCAACGGAACGGCTGCCAAATAACGTAAACCTGAGTTTCCGGTATATTGAAGGGGAGTCTCTGCTGTTAAGCCTTGATATGAAGGGTATTGCCGCATCCAGTGGGTCGGCCTGTACTTCGGGTTCCCTTGACCCGTCTCATGTACTGCTGGCCTTGGGACTGTCACATGAAATTGCCCACGGGTCGCTGCGGATGACCCTGGGAAAAGATAATACCGAAGAAGAGATAGATTATGTAATTGAGGTATTACCTGAAATTGTAGAGAGATTGAGGGCCATGTCACCACTGTATGCCAACAGGGATAAGTCCAAAGACCAAAGTAAGGAGTGCTGTTCAAATGTACAATGACAAAGTAATGGATCATTTCACCAATCCCCGAAATGTGGGTGAGGTTGAGAATGCATCCGGAGTCGGGGAAGTTGGTAACCCGACCTGTGGAGATATCATGAGGATTTCCATAAAAGTAAATGATGGCGGGGTTATAGAAGACGTCAAGTTCAAGACATTTGGCTGCGGGGCGGCCATAGCCACTAGCAGTATGGTAACGGAAATGGTAAGGGGTAAAACCCTTGAGGAAGCCCTTGAGATTACCAATAAGGCTGTTGCTGAGGCTCTGGGAGGACTGCCGCCTGCCAAAATGCACTGTTCCAACCTGGCTGCCGATGCCCTCCATAAGGCCATTGAGGACTATAAAAATAAACTGGAGGCAAAATAAATATTAATATTAACTGTATTTCTAACGGGGTTATTACCCCGTTATGTTTTATTATTAGAAGCAAGGTGATTTTATGTACAAAAAAAGGAAAAAGATCGTTGTTGCCATGAGCGGTGGGGTCGACAGTTCACTTACAGCAGCCCTGCTGCGGGATGACGGATATGAAGTTATTGGGGTAACCATGCAGATTTGGCCTTCAGATGACCCGGACAAGGAGTCGGACCAGGGCGGCTGCTGTTCTCTTTCGGCAGTTGAAGATGCCAGGAGGGTAGCTGATACCCTTGACATTCCGTTTTATGTAATGAACTTCCGGGATTTGTTTGAGGTGAAAGTGATTCAGCCCTTTATCGGTGAGTATTTGTCCGGAAGGACACCTAACCCGTGTATCGCCTGTAACAGGTTCATTAAGTTTGATGCATTTTTATCAAAGGCTATAGGTCTGGGTGCCGATTATATAGCGACAGGTCATTATGCAAGGATCGGGTTCAGCAAAGAGCATGGCCGCTATACCATATGCAGGGCACGAGACAGCCGTAAGGACCAGACATATGTACTCTACAACATGGACCAGCAGCAGTTGGAAAGGACAATGATGCCTCTCGGGGAATATACTAAGAAAGAGGTCCGCAGGATGGCGGAAAGTTATGGACTGAAGGTTGCCCATAAACCGGAAAGCCAGGAAATATGTTTTGTTACAGATAATGATTACCACAGGTTCCTGCGTGAAAAGGCCGGAAAAGAGATAAAGCCGGGCCCGTTTCTGGATACCAAAGGAAACGTCCTCGGACAACACCGGGGAATGGCATATTATACCGTAGGCCAGCGGAAAGGACTGGGGATCACCTTCGGAGAACCCATGTATGTTGTAGCCCTTGACCCTGACAGGAATGCTGTTATCCTGGGTAAAAATGATGAGGTTTTTGGTACGGAATTGCTGGCCGGTGATAATAATATCATTTTATATGAAGAAATAACTGGCCCGATGACTGTGCATGCAAAAATAAGGTACACTGCACAACCTGCCGAAGCAGTAATCACACCTGAAAAAAACGGCAGGATCAGGCTTAAATTCAGCGAGCTGCAGAGGGCTATTACCCCTGGCCAGGCAGTTGTATATTATCAGGAAGATTATGTTGTGGGTGGAGGTACAATAGAACAAAAACTGTAAGCCGCTAAGCATAAAAACATGCTTAAATTTTGACCTTCGGGTGTACTGGCAATAAATTCAGGGTATAATACAGGGAAATTACCTGTATGGGAGATGGTATCAGTGGACCTGGCCCGGGGCGAAAAAATATTTAAGGTTATTATTGCCAGCAAAGCCTTTGGTGAGATTAATCCTGGTTTTATGGGACTCCAGCAGTTGGAACTGGCTGCAAAAGTTGCCCGGAATGAGCAGATGGAAGCTGAGATGAAGATTTCTACCGACAAGGGCGCTATGATGTATAAATTTAGCGACCTCAATGAAGCCGGGTTAGAGCGGGCCTATACGGTCCTGCAGAGTTATGCCAGGGCCACGAACCAGCCGGGTATTTTTAGGGAATATAGTTTTTCCGACTGTCGTGATGAAGAAGAAATGAGGTTCCGCTATCTGCTAATTCCTGAGTACAGGGCAGTAACCGGCTACCCGGGAAAAAAAACAGTCGCTCTTGATGAAGTGAAGCAAGCCCTGAAGTGCCCGGTCTGCAGAAGTGAAATCAGGCCTGCACAACAGCAGTGCCCGCAATGCGGGGCTTACTCATATAAAGGCGGGGGGCGGCGGTATTTTGAAAGCCAGAGAGCGAGTTATTTGCCGTTAAGGGCAAGCAATGGAAAGGACCCGGAGATGCACCTGTGTAAGGTGGATTTTATCAACATCCGGAGCAAATATCTCTGTACACATGTTACCTGTGTTGCCGAGCCTCCCATTTATCTCGGTTGTATTTATACAGTCACGCCGCCGGTTAAACCGGTCAGTTTCAATATTGTGTTAAATAAGCCGGAAGGTATCAATGTGAGTAACAAGGTTCTCCCTTCCGTTTACGATACCCGCTATGTAAATTCACGGGACCTGGAACTGCTCCGGGAACATAATGCAAAATTGTTCTGTGGTACCGGTACAGTTCCATACCTGCATGTCTCCTTCCCTGTATGGGACTACACATCCCTTGAGGAAGTGGGGAGCCATGTGAACTATATCTTAGGCACATATAACCGATATATAGAACATGAAGAGGGCACCGGATAATCAAACCCCGTTCTGCTGTGAAAGTGGAACGGGGTTTTTTTATTGTATCATTTTGAAAAAAACTGTAATGGAACACTGTTTCATAATAGAACATATTGGAGACAGGGCATGTTGTATCGGGATATAACAATTTTTCAATCTAAATTACATAAAAAGCAGGGAAAAACCTATTATAGTGTTCCTTGATGGAACAAAAACAAATCTGGAATACGTTGTCTGCATTTCCTGAGTAAAAGAGTAACTAAGCTGTATAAATCCTTAAAATCCCATGAAAATGGGGTTTTAAAATTAATTTTTTCCCATTAAACCGTATTGGCATTGAAATTGCATATATAATATTCAGGCACAACCTGTCGCGGCAAAAGTAACCCTGCAGTGAATTGAGGTGAGATGAAAACATGTCATTATCCAATACCCAATGTACCAAAGTTTTATCCAACAGTTATGTTTACAGGCTGGAAACAGAGTCCTTTCAAAAGATGGTGAAATTCTGGGGGGCTACCCTGGTAGGAGTCGGGGATGTTCGGGAGGGCCTTGCCAATGAATTTCGTCACCTGCCTTTGGCTGTATCACTGGCGGTTTCACATCCTCCCATTGCCATGGGACTTGTCCGTAAAAAAACAGTAACCGCATATACCAATTCCTTTCCTGCAGTTGATGCAGTACTGGAAAAGGTCCAGAAAAGAACAGTTTCCTATCTGCGTTCTCTGGGCTGGAAGGCTTTTGCCATTCCACCGGATACAGACAGGTATGATCCGTCTTTTGCCGCCCGTCTTTACCCTCTTTTTCCCCATAAGACCGCTGCTACCTGTGCCGGATTGGGGTGGATCGGTAAGAACGGACTGCTGGTAACGCCGGAATACGGAGCCAGGTTAAGCTGGGCCACAGTATTGACAGATGCGCCGCTGACTGCTTCCGACAATCCTTACACCAGGGGACAGTGTAATAAATGCACCCGTTGTGTGGACATCTGTCCGGCAGCAGCGATTACTCCTGATGAGTGGGTGCGCGGGAACTGTGGACCCAAGATTAACGTGACAGCATGTGCAGAACAGCTCAGGAAAAATCACAGTGTCCTGGGGACATATATTTGCGGGTTGTGTGTACTGGCATGCCCCCTGCACCGTTGAGGCTATTGAAAACTTACTTATAAAAAGGAGGAGATTAGAGAATGAGTGAAATGACAAGCCGGGAACGCTTTATGGCGGC
>JAENZJ010000032.1 GCA_016841325.1 Thermincola carboxydiphila | reverse complement strand
CGTTGCCGGATTTAATATGAAAAGCACTTGGTGAAAACCAAGTGCTTTTCTTTGTAGGGTGAAAGCCCCAACAGTAGAAGTCCAGGTACCATCAGCGCGACCCCAGCTTCAGACTTGCGACGGCACCGCAAGGTTTGAATAAGTGTATTTGACCGCGAAGTTCATGAAGGAAGATTGTTATCTATATCGAATTATGATTTAACAGGTTAAGTCAAAGAAGCAATATGTAAGAGTTGGTGAGTTTTAATGCAGCGGGAGTTGCTATGTTTAAAGGAGTTACTGTTATTTGATGGTTTGGACAAAAATGATTTTTACAGCATCTGCCCCGGAACAATTAATAAAACATTACTTAAAGGACAGTATTTATTTCACCAGGGCGAACATGACCATGCTGTATACCTGATAAAATCAGGGAAGTTGAAATTGATTCAAAATACTGAGGAAGGCAGGGAAATAATCATTAATATTATTGGGCCCGGGGAAGTGTTGGGAGAAACAGCATTATTTCAGGAACAGGAATTGACATTCAGTGCAGTTGCCATAGAAGATGTAAGATTATGTGCCATGAACAGGGGCGATTTGGAAACGGTTATCCAGAGGAACCCTGAATTTGCAGTCAAGATCATCAGTCATTTGGCCCGCAAATTAAATGCAACCATGCGACAAGTCGGTGAAACCTCAGGTGCTTCTGTGAAAGAGAAGTTGCTCCGGCTGCTGCTGAGGCTGGCAAATGAATATGGAAAAACAACACCTGAGATGACAGTTATCGAATTAAAGCTTACGCAGCAGGAAATGGGTAATATGATTGGGGCTTCAAGAGTGAAGGTTTCTCAGGTATTACGGGAATTAAAGGCGGCAGGCATTCTGGATTATAATGGGAAATACTATATACTAAAAACTGATTTTTGTGCAAAAAATGCTGATGTTTAAAGCTAAGTTCGGGACCGGTGGTCTTGGACTTTTTGTTTTTGCCTGCCTGTTGGCTGTGGAAATTAGCCGATTACTAATAACAAGTTATGAGGGCCGTTTTGGTCATTAAAAATTTATTTAAAAAATGTAAATAAATTTACAGAATTATAAAGACAAGGCAGGTAAAATTAGAGACAGGGAGGTGACAAATTAATTTATTCGTAAAACTCGAACGGCCTGAACAAACAAAAAAACCAAACGGGGGTGCCGAGTATGGCAAAGTTAACACCAGAAATAAAGAACTTTATTCAGCAAGTAAGATTATGTGTTGCTGCTACTGCAGATAAAAACGGGATGCCCAACGCTTCCTTTAAAGGGTCCCTACAGGTGCTGGATGATGAACACCTGATTTTTGCAGACATTTTCTCTGCCAAAACACGGAAAAACTTAATGGAAAACAATAAAATATGTATCATTGTGGGGGACCACAAAAAAATGGTCAGTTATCAATTTAAAGGGGAAGCGGAACTATTGAATGAGGGAGAACTCTATGACCAGGTATGTACTGCTGTGGAAGCGATGAACTTAAATCTCCCCAAGCCGCAATATGTGATTAAAACAAAAATTACTGAGATCTACCCTGACCCTGCTGCCCAGTAAACAGGTACACCAGACAGGCAGTTTGTACGTTATGAATTTATTGACATATACTACGGTATGGGTTAAACTATCAACATACCAAACAACAGAAGCCGATACTCAGTTATATCATCCTTGAAGCATTGGCGCTTTCCGATTCAATCGGGAAGCGATTTGTTTTTTTAACACAGTAGTTTTTTTAACACAGCAGTTGTAACAGTACTTGGGTGTACACATCGGGCACAGGGGCCTTTTGGCAGAGTTTGAGGTTGGAAACGGACAGCCTGCTGAAAGGCCTTTTGCCTTCTATGATGACAGCTTTGGCAAAGGCGCTATATTTAATGATCATTTAATCATTTGATTGATGATTTTTAAACCATGTTCGAATAGTAATACTGGGGTAGCAAACATGGAGGATGATGATGGAGATAATTGAACGATATCGGGGAAGTCTTATGGGGCTGGCTGTTGGTGATGCCTTAGGCATGCCTTTGGAATTTCGGGAACCGGGGACTTTTGTACCTTTAGAAGGCATGATAGGCGGGGGGGCGTTCAACCTTGCCCCGGGTCATTGGACAGATGATACCTCAATGGCACTATGCCTGGCTGAGAGCCTGCTAAAATGCAGAGGTTTTGATGCCATTGACCAATTGAGAAGATACCTGAGGTGGTACCAGGAGGGTTACCTGAGCAGTACCGGAAGGTGTTTTGATATCGGGAATACGGTTCAGGCAGCCCTGCATCGCTTCCAACGTACAGGGGAACCATACTGTGGTTCCAGTGACCCCCTGAGTGCCGGAAACGGGTCAATAATGCGTCTGGCTCCGGTTCCCCTGTTTTATGCGAAAAATCCTGCAGAGGCCCTGGAGAAATCGGGTGAAAGCTCCCGGACTACACATGCGGCTATAACAGCAGTAGATGCCTGCCGGTATTTGGGGGGCCTCATTGTGGGGGCAGTAATAGGTTTTTCCAAAGATGAACTTTTATCTGAGCTGTTTTCACCTGCAGAGGGCGCCTGGGAAAGCAGTCCCCTTCATCCGGCCATAGCGGAAGTGGCCTCCGGTTCTTTTAAAAGAAATGACCCTCCGGCGATTCAGGGCAGCGGTTATGTAGTGCGTTCCCTTGAGGCTGCACTTTGGGCATTCTACAGGACAGAGTCGTTTCGGGACGGGGCGCTGGCAGCCGTGAATTTGGGTGATGATGCAGATACAACCGGTGCTGTATACGGGCAGCTGGCAGGAGCATATTACGGTTTGCAGGGTATTCCGGATGAGTGGCGGAATAAAATTTTTAACAGACAGCTGATAGAGGATTATGCGGCAGAATTATACCAACTGGCATCGGCCCTGTTCCTGGCATAATTGCTATACTTAAGTTGAAATACTTCAAAACTGTGAGAACACAATTTGTGTAAAAAAGCATTGACAGCCAAAGCGGACCATGCTAAAATGAGTCTGAATTAAATATTTGATACATTGACGTATCTGCTGGCAATGGCGCTTTTCGGAAGTTTTCGAAAAGCGCTTTTTATTTTTAGTCTGCATATCCTCAGCAGTTTTTCATGCCCTTAAGTTCACTGTGGTTCTCATGGGTTAAGCAAAGATGCTCTCTGTCGGGAATTGGCGCCGGTTCCCCAAGGAGAGTATTTTTTTGTTTAAGCATATAATTTTTTTGTTTGAGGTGACGCCGATGAAGATTTTAAATTTGACTCCAAAAGCAGCCCCTTATTTATTGGCAATACTGTTATTAACTGCTGTTTTACCAGGTAATGCCTGGGCAGCGGGTGAGCCGACGGCTGATACAGGAGATACCACATTCATTATTTTTTCTGCAGCATTGGTTTTATTGATGACTCCAGGGTTGGCCCTGTTTTATGGGGGTATGGTGCGGAAAAAGAATGTATTGGGTACCACGATGCAAAGTGTTATTGCAATAGTGCTGATTTCCTTACAGTGGATCATTATCGGATACACATTGGCATTTGGGCCTGATAAGGCAGGTCTGATCGGCGGGTTGGAGTGGCTGGGCCTGAAAGATGTTGGGCTTACACCTAATCCGGATTATGCCGCCACAATTCCCGCTCAGGTTTTTATGGTCTTCCAAATGATGTTTGCCATTCTTACTCCGGCTTTAATTTCCGGAGCTATTGCGGAAAGAATGAGGTTTCCCGCCTATGTTGCTTTTGTCCTGCTTTGGGCCACTCTGGTCTATGACCCTGTGGCCCACTGGGTGTGGGGGGTGGATGGCTGGATTCGTACCCTTGGGGCTCTTGATTTTGCAGGTGGTACTGTAGTACACATTCTCTCCGGGGTATCTGCCCTGGTGGCCTGCCTGGTGCTTGGCAAACGCAAAAACAGGCCCACCGAACCTACCCTACCTCATAATATACCAATGGTTGTAATGGGAGCAGCACTGCTCTGGTTTGGGTGGTTTGGCTTTAATGCAGGCAGCGCCCTGGGTGCTAACGGAATTGCTGCCGCGGCATTTGTGACTACTAATACAGCTGCTGCTGCTGCCGCTTTATCCTGGCTTGCAGCGGAATGGATGCACCACGGGAAACCTACTGTCCTCGGTCTGGTGAGTGGAGCAGTAGCCGGCCTTGTTGCCATTACACCGGCTGCAGGTTTTGTGACTCCTATGGCTGCAATAATAATTGGAATAATTTCCGGGGTTCTCTGTTACTTCATGATTGCAGTAGTTAAAGGTAAACTTGGATATGATGATTCCCTTGATGCTTTCGGCATGCATAGTGTCGGCGGGACCTGGGGAGCCATTGCCACCGGACTTTTTGCTACCACGACGGTTAATCCGGCCGGTGCAGATGGCCTGTTTTACGGCGACCCGTCATTGCTTTTTAAACAGCTTATTGCAGTAGTAGCAACCTATGCCTTTGCCGCCTTAGCCACCTTTATTATTCTAAAAGCCGTCGGCCTGGTATTCAAACTTCGGGTATCACCTGAAGAAGAAGAGGCTGGGCTGGATATCACCCAGCACGGTGAGGATGCCTATCGGGACTTTGCTGTAAGCGGTTCTGTTGTCAGGAGTGAGAGAGTAGTAGTTCATACTCCTGTGATAGAAGCAAAAACCATTAATTAGGAGGTGTTTCCCCATGAAAAAAATTGAAGCAATTATCCGCCCGGCTAAACTGGATGACATTAAGGAAGCCCTGGGCAAATTCGGGATCCATGGCATGACTGTAACCGAGGTCATCGGATGCGGCCTGCAGAAAGGGAAAAAAGAGGTCTACAGGGGGACCGAATATACTATTGACCTCTTACCTAAAATTAAAATAGAAATTATCATCAAAGATAAGTGGGTAGATGAGGTGGTCAGGATTATCATCAATACCGCCAGGACAGGTGAGATCGGAGATGGCAAAATTTTTGTCTACCCTGTTGAAAATGCAGTGCGCATCAGGACCGGTGAAGGCGGAGAGGAAGCTATTTAAGAAAGCGGTCCTGGGTTGGGTAACTGAATATGCATACTAAGATGTATCAAGAGCAAAGACGCTTTTAGGGAATTCAAAAAACCCTTTAAGCGTCTTTTTTAGTACCCCGTAAAGTATAAAGTTGTACCTTGCGTTGGTAGAGCAGAGTCGCTCTCTTGGTGGGAATTCGGCGTCTTCCTGTCAGAGAGCGATTTCTGCTTACCTATAAATAAAATTATATCACATTACATTAAGGAGGAGACAGTAATGTTTAAAACGTTTTTGCGTGTTTCATTAATAACTATATTACTATTATTATTGAGTACCGGAGTTGTCTGGGCAGCCGACGGTCCTACTGCCGAGTCCAATGCTGTGGCCATAGACACTGTCTGGACCCTTGTCGCAGCATTCCTGGTGTTTTTCATGCAGGCCGGGTTTGCCATGGTTGAAACCGGGTTTACCAGGGCCAAGAATGCAGGAAATATTATCATGAAAAACCTGATGGATTTTGCCGCCGGTTCAATAGTTTTTTGGCTCCTGGGATTTGCCCTCATGTTTGGAGTCGATAAGGCAGGCCTTATTGGGAGTACTGGTTTCGGGACCACAGGGACTTTTGAACACCTGGGCCTCTCGATTCCGCTGCCGGCCTTCCTGATATTCCAGACTGTCTTTTGTGCTACTGCGGCAACTATTGTTTCCGGTGCCATGGCGGAACGTACCAAGTTTTCTTCATACCTGATTTACAGTGTTATTATCAGTGCTGTAATCTATCCGGTGGTCGGCCACTGGATCTGGGGCGGCGGCTGGCTTGCTGAGAGAGGAATGATAGATTTCGCCGGTTCAACGGTAGTCCACTCGGTGGGCGGCTGGGCTGCCATGATTGGCGCCCTGGTCCTGGGACCGCGCATTGGCAAGTACAGCAAAGACGGTAAAGTAAACGCTATTCCGGGGCATAATATTACCCTGGGTGCCTTGGGGGTATTTATTCTCTGGTTTGGCTGGTTTGGATTTAACCCGGGAAGCACTGTATCGGGAACAACTCCTGATATTGCTACTATTGCCGTTACTACGAACCTGGCAGCCGCTTCCGGGGCGATTTTAACCATGATCGTAACCTGGCTCAGGTATAAAAAGCCTGATGTCAGTATGACCCTTAACGGAGCCCTAGCCGGTTTGGTTGGTATTACAGCAGGTACGGCCGCTGTCAGCCCTGTGGGAGCGGCCCTGATTGGGGCCATGGCCGGTATCCTGGTGGTATTTTCAGTTGAGTTTTTTGACCGGGTAGTTAAGATTGATGACCCTGTGGGAGCAATTTCAGTTCACGGTGTATGTGGTGCCTTCGGAACAATCATGGTCGGTTTCTTTGCCGTTGACGGCGGACTGCTTTATGGAGGCGGCACCGGACTCCTGGTGACCCAGTTGACCGGTGTGGTCGCGGTATTTGCCTGGACTGTGGTCACAGCCTCAATACTCTTCAAAACCATTAAGGCTGTTGTCGGGCTCAGGGTTAAGCCGGAAGAGGAAATCGAAGGGCTTGACATCGGTGAGCATGGTATGTCGGCTTATGGGGACTTTGTCATGTGCCCCACCGGTGCCCTGAAAGCTACCAATTATAACGGGGCGCCTGGGTCACCGGAGAAACAGGCAGCGCGGCTGTAAAAAACTAAAGTCATTTGGTTTGGCTGACGATTCCTGATACTAACATAATAGCAATGAATTACTCTTGAAATAGATTTAAAAGTATGTTAATATAATATTCGTTGAGATATTCCTCGGTAGCTCAATGGTAGAGCAACCGGCTGTTAACCGGTAGGTTGTAGGTTCGAATCCTACCCGGGGAGCCATAAAGACTACAAGACAGGTGAAAACCTGTCTTTTTTTCTAATCTGGCTTTTGCCGGGCTAAATTCCTGAAGTGAGGGCAGGCCTGATAATAGGCAAAGGCTCCTGAAGAATATAAGGGAACGCACATCACAACCTGATGTGCGTTCCCTTTATAATTATAGAAAGAGGATGTTCCCATTACTTGCTGACTATCCGGAAATTATCATCTGTTAATGTAAGCCTGATCCTGTTGAACAGGAGAGCCCATTCTTTAAAAAACAGACCTACCAGGACCCTAAAAAGTGTGAAACCATTGGACAGCCTTTCTTTAAAGGGCCACTTGAGTTCATCTTTGCCACAAATGGTAGCTTTATTAACTGCTTCAACTTTTTTGCGCATCTGCTGCAGCATCGCTTTTTGTTGATCTTTGGAAAGTTTAACTATATTATCAATTTCCCTGATTATATCGCGGGCCATTCTGATGCGGTAATCTATATCAGTGTAAAGTGCTTCGTCAATCAGGCCGTATTCTTTTTTCACCTTATTTAACCTCAGGGCAGCTTCATAAGTTGCTTCAACGATCTCATCCCGGGTCATGGAGTCAGTCTCATAACTGAGGATGTATTTCCAACTGGGCATGGTAAGTGCCTGGCGGTGTTCTTCAAGAGTACGATAAAACTGCCTGTAACCGAACTTTTCCGGCTCTTCAAAGGCACGGCATCCCGGGTCAAGGAAGGGTGCCAGCGGGGCCACAAAGAAACTCAGTCGCTTATCACCATGGAATTTATCGAGAAGATAAGCACAGTAATCTACTGAAGAAACGGCATCTTCATAAGACTGTTTGGGAATGCCTGTCATAAAGAAGATGTCTATTTTACCACAGTTATTTCTCAGGGCTGATTCCAGGGTCGCTTCAATTTTTTCATTGCTAACCGGGAGTTTGCCGTTGAACTTACGAATTCGTTCAATATGTGATTCCAGGGTAATCTCTATACTGTATTTGGGCAGGGCTTTGTCCAGTCTTCCGAAAAACTCGTCACCGGCCGGGAAAAACAGCTCAAAGACCAGTTCATTCTTTATATTGGAATTTTCCAGCAGTGTCAGGAATTCTTCGGTAAACTCGGGACCTGCCATGCGGAAATCGTTTAAGATAAAAATCGGTGCCTGCCCCAGGTTCTGCAGAAAAAGGATGTCTTCAAGCAAGACTTTGGGAGACCTGAAGGCCGGTTTTGACCTGTTGCAGATTTTTTCATATGCCGATGCAGACCCCCCGCAGATGGAACAGTTTTGGGTACAGCCGCGGGAAGTCAGCAGCGCTGTCACGGGATACCTTAACCAGTCTGCATAGGGAACGGTGTTATGCAGACTGGCATATTTGAAAACAGAGCGGACGACATATTTGTAACTTGGAATGGAGGCATAGTCCATATCATCCGGAACGTGGGTGAGGGGGTTAACAACGACTTCACCGTCCGCATTCTTCCATGTCAGGTTGGGGATTTTATCTACAGGTGCCCCCTGCCTGATTGCGATAACGAGTTGTTTCACAATCTCCTCTGTGGAGTCCCCCCTGACAACATAATCCACACAGGGGTATGAAACCAGTTCTTCATGGTAATAAGATGCTGAAAGGCCGCCAAATACGACTGGTGTATCGGGGTGATATTTTTTTACTATTTTGGCGACTTCGATACTGCCATGGGCATGTGGCAGCCAGTGCAGGTCAAAGGCAAATACCCTGGGATTAAGCCCGGCAATTACCTTTTCGACGTCATAATCAGGATTCCGCAGCATCTGGTAAGCAAGGTTAATCAACTGTACATTAAAACCGTTTTGTTCCAGGGTATCAGCGATACTGGTAATTCCAACGGGATACATTTCAAAGGTTGGTGAAGAAGGAACAACATCACTGATTGGCCCAAACATAATGGTATCTTTGCGAAAATCATAAACACTTGGGGCGTGCAAGAAAACTAAATCTTTACGAAACATTGGTATCTCCCCCCATTCCAGAGTTTGCAACACATTTCACAACCGATCACAAAAAAACAAGAAGGTCAAACACTGTAAATTAATTCTATCACAAACTCTGATGAGGCGTAAATAGATATATTCTACATCGGACGCATTTTCTGACCTAACAAAAGCCGGGCCCTGTTATAGAAAAGCTTCATTTCAGTGAAAAAGAGCCTGGTGAACACTGAAGCCAGGGAAACGATATTGCCAAATCTCTGTGTGATAGGCCACTTCAGTTCATCTTTGCCGCAGATTGTATGCCTGTTGATTTGTTCAACTTTGGTTTTCAGTTCTTTCATTGCTTCCTGTTTCCGGCTTTCGTCCTCAATCTCCATAATCCGGTCGATCTCATCCATTACAGCCTGGGCGCTGCTTATTCTGAATTCTATCTGCCTGAAAACATCCTCATCGATGAGGTTGTATTCGCGTTTCAGGGCATTAAGCTTTAGGGCAGCCTCATAGGTGGAGCGTACAATTTCATCACGGGTCATACTGTCGGTTTCATAGCTGAGGATGTGTTTCCAGCTCGGTTTGGTGAGGGCGTGATAATGGTCTTCAAGGGTGTGGCAAAACTTTTTGTAACCGTATTTTTCCGGAAACTCAAAGGCCAGGCATCCCGGATCCAGAAATGGGGCCAATGGTGCAACAAAAAGGGCCAGTCTTTTATCACCATCGAATTTTTTCAGCAGGTGACGGCAGTAATTAATTGAGTCCATGGCCTGTTCATAGGTCTGCTTGGGGATACCGGTCATGAAAAAGATGTCAATTTTACGACAGCCGTATTTAAAGGCTGAAGCAATGGTGCTTTCCACCTGTTCATTGGAACAGGCAAATTTTCCGTTCATCCTGCGGATAGACTCGATATGGGTTTCCAGAGTCATTTCCAGGCTGAATTTTGGCACTGCATCCGCAATTTTGGCAAAATATTCATCATCGGCTTCCCAAAATAATTCTATAATCAGCTCATTTTTTACCTTCTCTTTTTTTAGCAGGCTGAAGAATTCGTCCACATATTCGGGGCCTGCCTGGCGCAGGTCATGAAGCACAAAAATCGGGGCCTGGCCAAGCTTCTGGATCAGCCTGATATCCTCAATCAGAGACTGGGGTGACCGGTATGCCGGCTTGTCCCTGTTGCAGACCCTTTTATAGGCGAATTCAGATCCGCCGCATATTGAGCAGTTCTGGGTACATCCCCGTGCTGTCAGCAGGGCAGTAATCGGATATTTTAACCAGTCAAGATAAGGCACGGTATTATGCAGATTTGCATATTTAAACACTGAACGTACCACATAACTGTAACAGGGCACCGAAATATAATCAATGTTTTCGGGCACATGTGTCAACGGGTTAACCACAGGGGTACCGTCAGTCTTTTTCCAGGTCAGGTTTGGAATCTTGTCAAAGGGCAGCCCGTATCTTAAGGCCCTCATTAACTGGAGCATTGGTTCTTCGGTGCTGTCGCCCCTGACAACGAAATCCACAAATGGGTAAGAAATCAGTTCCTCATGATAATAGGAGGAAGATAAACCCCCGAAAATTACCGGAGTATCGGGGTGATGCTTCTTACAGATTTTGGCAAGTTCAATACTTCCATGGACATGAGGCAGCCAGTGCAGGTCAATGCCAAAGGCGACCGGGTCCATGGCGGCGATGACCTTTTCGGCATCATAGTCAGGATTTCTCAGCATCTGGTAGGCAACGTTTACAATCTGTACATTGAAGCCATTGTGCTCAAGGGTCTCAGCGATACTGGTTATTCCCACGGGATACATCTCAAAGGTGGGAGATGAAGGAACAACATCACTTATCGGTCCAAACATAATGGTATCTTTTCTGAAATCGTAGACACTTGGAGCGTGGAGAAAGACCAGGTCCTTTTTAAATAGTTTTAGCATTGATTAGTCCCCTCTTTCTTTTAACACGTCTTGTGGAAGTAATATAAACAAATAAACAAAAAAAATAACCAACAGGCAATATTTTTATAAAAAAACTCAGCCTGAGGCGAGCCATCTACATTTTACCACATTAGGTCTGTGTTTAGAAGAGAATTTTTCTTCCAGTATGTCGATAAGGTCAGAAAAGGTCCAAAGGTCAGAATGATTCACGTCTAATTTCTGACCAAATAACAAATATATATCGTAAATACAAATGGAATAAGACGCATAATGGTGCAACAACGATATACTGGGCGGAACCGTTAAATAATAGTGAATAATCACCTAAATTACAACCATAATGCCAATAGTTGCGTTATTACAGCACTTGAATATTTTGGTCAAAAGAGGTATATAATATAGTAAAGGTCAATAAAGGTCAAACTAAGAGTATGGCAGGGGGATGCATATGGCAAATATCAGTGACATCATTGAACAATACATAAAGGCAAGACTGGGCAGGAGTAACAGTGGGGCGATTGTTTTCCGCCGCAGTGAGCTGGCCGAAAAATTCAGCTGTGTACCCTCTCAGATTAATTATGTCCTGAGTACCAGGTTTTCTTCAAACAGGGGGTATATTGTCGAGACGAGGAGGGGTGGTGGCGGTTTCATCCGTATTATCAGGATTCCCCTGGAGGAATCTGAAGACCTGCTTGATCTTGTCTATGAAAAGATAGGTGACCAGATTGGCATGAATGAAGCCATTGGCCTGATTCGCCATCTCTTTGAAGAAGATATTATTACCAGGCGGGAAGCCCACCTCATGGAAACCGTAATCGAGGTGGCCGCACCTGACCATGGCCATCCCGAGGCCCGCAGGAACAGGGCGGTGCTTTTGAAGTCAATGTTAATGGTATTACTGAGGCACAAAAAATAAAGGAAAGGGGGCGTAAATATGGATTTTAACCGTTTTACCCAAAAATCAAGGGAGGCCATTTCTGCTGCTCAGCAGCTGGCTGCGGAACGGCATCACCAGGAACTTACCGGAAAACACCTGCTGGCTGCCCTGATGGATCAGGAAGGAGGAATGACGCCCCGGTTTCTGGAACATGCCGGAGTGAATCCTGATATGTTTGCTGCCAGGGTCTCCCAGCTCCTGGACAGAATCCCGGTTGTCACCGGCTACGAAGGTTCTCTCTTAATGGGAAGCGGTCTGGCACGTGTCCTGGCCAGGGCTGAGAAGGAAGCCCGGGACATGAAAGATGATTATGTCAGTGTGGAACATTTGTTGCTGGCCCTCCTTGAAGAAGGGGAGCCTGAGACCAGGGAAGCGATGGCACAGGCCGGGCTTACCCGGGAAAACCTGCTCAAATCACTGAGAGAGGTAAGGGGAAACCAAAGGGTCACCGGAGAAAACCCTGAAGAAACCTATGAGGCCCTGGAACGATACGGCAGAGACCTTACCAAACTGGCCCGTGAAGGAAAACTGGACCCGGTTATCGGTCGTGATGATGAAATCCGCAGGATTATCGAAATTCTTTCCCGGAGGACCAAAAACAACCCGGTACTTATCGGAGAACCGGGGGTTGGGAAGACTGCCGTTGTTGAAGGACTGGCACGGCGGATTGTTGCCGGCGACGTCCCTGAAGGATTAAAGGATAAACGTCTCATCAGTCTGGACATGGGAGCACTGGTAGCAGGCGCCAAGTACCGCGGGGAATTTGAGGAAAGGCTGAAGGCGGTACTTAAAGAGGTCCAGCAGTCAGAAGGGAAAATAATCCTGTTTATTGATGAGCTGCATACAGTGGTTGGCGCCGGCGCTGCCGAAGGTTCCGTTGATGCGGGGAACCTCCTAAAGCCCATGCTGGCCAGGGGTGAACTGCGTACAATCGGAGCTACTACTTTAAATGAATACAGGAAATATGTAGAGAAAGATGCTGCTCTGGAACGTCGCTTCCAACCGGTTTTGGTTAACTCTCCCTCAGTTGAGGATACCATTTCCATTTTAAGAGGACTGAAGGAGCGCTATGAAGTACACCACGGGGTGCGGATTCAGGACAGTGCCATTGTGGCGGCGGCAACACTCTCGGACCGCTATATATCAGACCGTTTTCTGCCTGATAAGGCTATTGACCTGATGGATGAAGCGGCAGCCAAACTGCGTACTGAGATTGACAGTATGCCGACTGAGCTCGATGAAATCACACGCAGGATAATGCAGCTGGAAATCGAAGAAGCGGCCCTGAGCAAAGAAAAGGATCAGGCCTCCGGAGAGCGCCTGAAAAAGATCAGGGGACAGCTGGCTGAACTGCGTAGTGAGGCTGACGGCATGAAGGCCCAGTGGCAGGTGGAAAAAGAGGCGATTTCCAGGGTGCGCAGCTTAAAGAAAGAAATTGAAAGGACCAGGCAGGAAATGGAGAGGGCTGAGCGCGAGTATGACCTGGACCGGTTGGCAGAGTTAAAATACAGCCGCCTTGATAACCTTGAAAGACAGTTAAAAGCAGAGGAAGAGTACCTGGCTGGAAAACAGAAAAACGGGATGCTTTTAAAAGAAGAGGTAGATGCTGAGGATATTGCCAGGGTAGTCAGCCGCTGGACAGGGGTACCGGTCAGCAAGCTGTTGGAAGGTGAAAAGGAAAAACTGCTGCACCTTGATGAGGAACTTCACAAGCGTGTTATCGGGCAGGATGAAGCCGTACGTGCTGTTGCTGATGCCGTACTCCGGGCGAGGGCCGGGATTAAGGACCCCAACCGGCCTGTTGGTTCTTTTATTTTCCTGGGACCGACCGGTGTTGGCAAGACTGAACTGGCCAGGGCCCTGGCACAGGCCCTCTTTGATGATGAACGCAATATGATCCGGCTGGATATGTCTGAATACATGGAGAAACATACGGTCTCCAGGCTGATCGGGGCTCCTCCCGGGTATGTCGGCTACGAGGAGGGCGGTCAGTTGACAGAAGCTGTAAGGCGAAAGCCTTATTCGGTTATACTACTGGATGAGATTGAAAAGGCACATCACGATGTCTTTAATGTGCTGCTGCAATTACTGGATGACGGCAGGCTTACAGACGGGCACGGGCGTACTGTTGACTTCAGGAATACAGTTGTGATTATGACTTCAAACCTGGGCAGCCAGGAGATACTGGCACACCAGGAACGCGGCGGGGATTTTAACCTGATGAAGAACAACGTCCTGAACATCATGAAGCAGCACTTCAGACCTGAGTTTCTCAACCGGGTTGATGAGATTGTAGTCTTCCATGCCCTTGAACCGGAGCATGTCCGGAAAATCGCCGGACTCCTGCTGGAAAGGCTGGCCCAGCATGTGGAAGCCTCTGTGGGAATCAGGTTACACTATAAGGATAGTACCCTTGACTACCTGGCATCAAGAGGGTATGAGGCAGCATACGGCGCCCGCCCCTTAAAAAGGCTGGTCGGGCAGGAAGAGGAGTCCCCCTTTATCCGGCGGGTTATCAGGGGAGATCTCCTTCCGGGGGATACTGCTGTCCTGAGAGGCAGTGACACGGGGTTGATCATTGACAAGGCATAGGCTCCCGGAAATGACCGGGGGTGCATAAGGAAATTCAATTTCTGAGTGATCTATAATCAAAGAAGGAGGGATCCCGGGATGATATGTGAGAAGTGTCAGAAAAGGCCGGCCACAGTCCATGTGACTAGAATTATCAACGGAAAAAAGACCGAAACAAACCTTTGTGACATATGTGCTCATGAAGAAAATGCCGGTTTCGGTGAACCCAAATGGATGCTGCACAGCATCTTTGCCGACCTCTTTAACCAGCCTGTACCGGGCAGTCATGCACTGCCGGAAAAAAGGGAGGAGACGGTCCGCTGTGAGCACTGTGGTTTCACAGATGCCCAGTTTGCACAGGTGGGTAAATTGGGCTGCCCCAAATGCTATGAGGTTTTTGAGAACAAACTTGAACCTGTACTGAGGCGGATCCATGGTAATCCGGGGCATACCGGCAAGATACCCAAAAGGACCGGAGGTACTATCGGATTACGTAAGGAGATCGAAGAACTAAAACTTGAACTGAAGGCTGCCGTTGGCCGCGAGGAATATGAAAGGGCTGCAGAAATAAGGGATAAGATTCGCGGCCTGGAAAAGAAACTTGGTTAGGGGGTGCCCTGATGTCGATAAAGGATACTGTGACCAGTGCCAAAAGTAAATGGGCCGAGGGTACGGGGCCTGATATTGATGTGGTTATCAGCTCCAGGATCAGGCTGGCCAGAAATTTAAAGGATTACCCTTTTCCGCATTTTATGTCGGCAGAACAGGCTGAACAAATTCTGCACGGAGTCAGGACTGCTGCCATGCAAACTGAGGCTGTGGAGAAAATAGGTATGCCGGAGTTTATCTTACTCTCTGAATTAACCACCACCGAAAGGCAAATATTAGTGGAAAAGCACCTGATAAGCCCTCATCACATCGAAAACCCGGAGAACCGTGCCGTGGTCCTGGCAGCAGACGAATCTGTCAGCATCATGATCAATGAGGAGGACCACCTGAGAATTCAGTGTCTCCTCCCGGGGCTGCAGCTGGAGGAGGCCTGGAACCTGGCCAATGAGACTGATGATATCCTGGAAAATACGCTGGATTATAGTTTTTGTGAAAAGAAGGGGTACCTGACCTCATGTCCCACCAATGTCGGTACAGGGCTGCGGGCTTCGGTGATGCTGCACCTGCCTTGCATGGTAATGACAAAACAGGTGGGGAAGGTTGTTGCCGCAATAGCCCAGCTTGGCCTTGCTGTAAGGGGTTATTACGGTGAGGGGACCGAAGCCTATGGCAATATTTTTCAGGTATCCAATCAGGTCACTATGGGACATACCGAGGAAGAAATTGTAAAGAACCTTTTTACAGTGACCAGACAGCTTGCTGCTCAGGAACGGGCTACCAGGGAAAAGATTTATAAAGATAACAAACATGTGCTTGAAGACAGGATTTTCCGCTCTTTTGGTGTAATGAGCCATTCCAGGGTAATGACTTCCCAGGAAGCGCTGAAAAACATATCCAACCTAAGGCTGGGAGTGGAACTGGGAGTACTCAAAAACTTAAATTTTGCCCAGATCAATGAATTAATCATACTTACCAGACCGGCCTTCCTCATCAAGAAGGCAGGAAGGGACTTAAATGCCGAAGAACGCGACCTGTTGCGGGCAGAAATTATCAGGGAAAAAATGACTACAATTGAGAGGTGAAACTTATGTTTGGAAGATTTACAGAAAGGGCTCAAAAGGTTTTGATGCTGGCCCAGGAAGAAGCCAGGCGGTCAAATTACCCTTATGTTGGTACCGAACACCTGCTGTTGGGTTTGATCGGAGAAGGCGGCGGCATTGCCGCAAAGGTTTTGCGTTCTTTGGGCATTAAGTCTGAAAGGGTCAGGCAGGAAGTAGAAAAGATTATCGGTAAGGGTGGCGGAACAGCCATCGGGGACATTGGATTTACGCCCAGGTCCAAAAGGGTTTTGGAGCTCTCCTTTGATGAGGCCAGGACCCTTGGCCATAATTATATTGGGACTGAGCATATTTTGCTTGGGTTGATCAGAGAAGGCGAGGGAGTAGCGGCAACTGTTCTGCAGAACCTCGGGGCGGATTTGAAGTCTGTCCGCCAGGGAGTCCTGGGGATGTTAAACGGAGCCCAGCCGGCCGGTGGAAAAGCAAAACCCGGTGACGGCGCGACTGCCACCCCCAATCTTGATGAGTTTGGCCGGGACCTGACTGTCCTGGGCAAAGAAGGTAAACTGGACCCTGTAGTAGGCAGGGGGAAAGAGATTGAACGGGTAATTCAGGTGTTAAGCAGGAGAACCAAAAATAACCCGGTCCTGATAGGTGAGCCCGGGGTAGGCAAAACTGCCATTGCTGAGGGCCTGGCTCAGAGAATTGACCAGGGCAATGTGCCTGAGACCCTGCTGTCGAAGAGGGTGGTTACCCTGGACCTGGCATCAGTGGTTGCCGGGACCAAATTCCGTGGTGAATTCGAGGAACGGCTAAAGAAAGTCATGGAAGAAATCAGGAATGCCGGAAACATCATCCTGTTTATTGATGAACTGCATACCCTGATTGGCGCTGGAGCTGCAGAGGGTGCCATTGATGCGGCAAATATTCTGAAACCGGCTTTGGCCCGAGGAGAACTCCAGTGTATTGGGGCCACTACTCTTGACGAATACAGGAAGCATATTGAAAAAGACCCTGCCCTGGAACGGAGATTCCAGCCGATTATGGTGGAAGAACCCGGTGTCGAAGAAGCCCTGGAAATTCTCCGCGGGTTAAGGGACCGCTATGAGGCGCATCACAGGGTCAAGATTTCTGATGCAGCGATCGAAGCTGCGGTGAGGCTATCTGACAGGTATATTACCGACAGGTTTTTGCCTGATAAGGCAATTGACCTGATTGACGAAGCTGCATCAAGAGTACGGCTGCAGACTTATGTGGCCCCTCCGGGGATTAAGGACAAAGAACAGGAACTGGAGAAAATTCGCCAGGAAAAAGAAGCGGCCATTTCAGCCCAGGAATTTGAGAAGGCCGCCAGCTTAAGGGATACTGAACAAAAATTCCGTGAAGAACTGGAGAACATCAAAAAAGACTGGGAAAAGCAGAAAGGACTTGCCAAGCAGACTGTCGAAGAGGAAGATGTTGCCCATATTGTATCCAGTTGGACCGGGGTTCCGGTGAGCAAACTGGCTGAAGAGGAAAGCGCCAGACTGCTGAAGATGGAGGAGGTCCTGCATCAGCGGGTTATCGGACAGGATGAAGCGGTTAAGGCAGTGTCCAGGGCTGTTCGCCGGGCCAGGGCCGGACTCAAGGACCCCAAGCGTCCTATAGGGTCATTCATCTTCCTGGGACCGACAGGTGTTGGCAAGACTGAGCTGGCCAGGGCTCTGGCAGAGGCTTTGTTTGGTGATGAGGATGCTCTGGTCAGGATTGACATGTCGGAATATATGGAGAAACACGCTGTATCCAGGCTTGTGGGGGCTCCTCCCGGATATGTGGGTTACGATGAAGGGGGCCAGCTGACTGAATCAGTAAGGCGAAAACCCTATAGTGTAATTCTTCTTGACGAGATTGAGAAGGCACACCCGGAGGTATTTAATATTCTGCTCCAGGTGCTGGAGGATGGCAGGTTGACTGATGCCAAGGGACGTACTGTTGACTTCCGTAATACGGTACTGATAATGACGTCAAATGTCGGCGCTGAGATGCTGAAAAAAGAGACAACGCTTGGGTTCAGACCTGCAGGCAGGGAAAAGAGTTATGAAGATATGAAGGATAAAGTAACTAATGAACTGCGCCGTACCTTCAGGCCGGAATTCCTGAACCGGATTGATGAAATAATTGTCTTCCATTCCCTGGATGAAAGCCATATTAAGCAAATAGTTGAGCTTATGGTTAATCAGGTGGCCGCCAGGCTCAGGGACAGTGACCTTATCATTGAGGTGACCGATAAGGCCAAAGAGTTCCTGGCCAGGGAAGGCTTTGACCAGATGTACGGGGCCAGGCCGCTGCGCCGGGCCATCCAGAAATACGTGGAAGACCGGCTCTCTGAGGAGATCCTCACAGGGACCTTCAAAAAAGGGGATAAACTCCTTATCGATGCTGATGACAACGGAATTGTTGTGGCCCGGGATACGGTGGGCGCAGGAGCCTGAAAACGGCTGTCCTGACCTGTAAATAACAAAGTTTTGCAGTAAGCAGCAGGGTAAATTGATTTGGATTATGGAGCAGACCGGCCAATTTTGGCCGGTCTGTTTATTTGCTCTGACCTGCCAAAGCAATCTTGTGAACCCAGTTTTTCCATGGTATAATTAAGAGTTAGAATTTGAGTTGTGAGGTATACTGTGGCAAAAATAAAGACCGGGTTCATTTGCATGGAATGCGGCCATCAGGAGCCTAAGTGGTATGGACGGTGTCCCGGCTGCGGCACATGGAATTCCCTTTCTGAGGAAATAAATATAAAGAAAACCAAAGGCGGCACCAGACAGGCTGCTACGCAGCCGGTGCCCATTACCCGGGTTTCCGGTGCTGCCGAAGAACGGATGTTTACCGGGATCACAGAACTGGACAGGGTCCTGGGGGGCGGCATTGTACCCGGTTCTCTTGTCCTTATCGGGGGAGACCCGGGAATCGGGAAATCGACCATTGCTATCCAGGCTGCTTCGGTTATAGCAAAGACTCAGGGTATTGCCCTGTATGTCACTGCTGAAGAATCTGTCAGGCAGACCAGGATGAGGGCAGCCAGGCTTGGAGTGGTTGACGAAAATCTGTACGCTGTAGCCGAAACCTCACTGGAGCGGATCTTGGTCCATATGGAACGACTGTCGCCGAAGCTGGTTATCATTGATTCTATTCAGACCATTTTCCGGGAGGAGATTCCATCCGCTCCCGGGAGTGTTGTCCAGGTCAGGGAATGCACCTATGCCCTTATGCAGGAGGCCAAAGAGCGGAATATTCCTGTCTTTATTGTCGGCCATGTAACTAAAGAAGGGTCTATAGCCGGGCCCAGGGTCCTGGAACACATCGTGGATGCCGTACTGTATTTTGAAGGGGAACGCAATCACAGTTTCCGGATTTTGAGAGCAGTTAAAAACCGGTTTGGCTCAACCAATGAAATCGGCGTTTTTGAGATGGGTGAACATGGCCTGGCAGAGGTGGCTAACCCTTCCCAAATATTCCTTGCCGAGCGGCCCATGGGTGTTTCGGGGTCTGTTGTCATAGCCGGTATTGAGGGAACCAGGCCTGTGCTGGTAGAGATACAGGCCCTGGTAAGTGCCAGCAGTTTCGGCAATCCCAGGAGAATGACGAGCGGGGTTGATTACAACAGGTTAAACCTGATTCTGGCGGTTTTGGAAAAGAGAGTAGGCCTGCACCTGGGTACCCAGGATGCTTATGTTAATGCTGCAGGAGGTGTCAGGCTTGACGAGCCTGCGGTTGACCTTGGCATTGCAGTTGCTGTGGCATCCAGTTTCAAAGAGATCCCTGTCGACCCGTCCACAATAGTATTGGGGGAAATAGGCCTTACAGGGGAAGTGAGGGCAATCAGCCAGGCTGCCAAGAGGATTCATGAGGGGACCAAACTGGGGTTCCGTAATTTTATCATTCCGGCGGCCAACTGTGTTCATGGTAAGGATATCCCGGGAATTAACATATTAGGTGTGAAAACAGTTGATGACGCATTTGAGACAGCTTTGGGGGTGAAGAGTTGAAAGACGAGCATTTACTTGACGGCGAATTTCTGAAGGCCATTAGAATACTGGCCCCGGGTACACCCCTCAGGGAGGGGCTGGAAAACATCCTCAGCGCCAGGACCGGGGCTCTGATAGTCATCGGCGACAGCCCCCAGGTTATGGAAATAATTGACGCTGGTTTTGAAATCAATGCTGACTTGACACCGGCAGGCATATATGAGCTGGCCAAAATGGATGGGGCCATAATTTTAAATAATGAGGCCAAAAAAATACTGTTTGCCAATACCCAGCTGATACCTGATTCCATTATTCCTTCGGCGGAAACCGGCATCCGCCACCGGACCGCGGAAAGAGTGGCCCGCCAGACGGGAGCGATGGTAATCTCTATTTCACAGAGGAGAAATTTGATTACAATTTATAAGGGGGCCGGCAAGTACGTGCTCAGGGACATCGGAGTAATCCTTACCAAGGCCAATCAGGCGGTACAGACCCTGGAAAAATATAAAGCAGTGCTGGATAAAGCGCTGGCAACCCTCAGTACCCTGGAGTTTCAAGACTTGGTTACCCTTTATGATGTTGCCAAGGCGCTGCAGCGCACAGAGATGGTTGTCAGGGTAGTTAAAGAGATCGAAACATATATTGGTGAATTAGGCAGTGAAGGACGCCTTGTCAGTATGCAGATGGATGAGCTGATTGCAAATGTTGAGGATGACGGACTGCTCATTGTGGAGGATTATTACCTGCATGAAGACAAGAATCCGGAAGAAGTACTGCAGACTATAGGTCAGTGGGATGCCGAAGACTTATTGGATTTATCCCTGATTTGCCGGGCCCTGGGTTATGCGGGAGGTGCCGGTATCCTGGACCAGTCTGTTTCCCCAAGGGGTTACCGGATCCTGTACAAAATCCCCAGGCTGCCCTGGCCGGTTATAAAGAACCTGGTAGATACCTTCTCTTCACTGCAGAGGATACTTAATGCCTCCATTGAAGAACTTGATGATGTGGAGGGAATCGGTGAAGTCAGGGCCAGGGCGATTAAGGAAGGGCTGAAGCGATACAGGGATCAGGTCCTTCTGGACAGACACCACTGGTAGGCGGGAAGAACACCAACCTCTGAATAAACCTGACGGGCTGCCGGCAGAACAACAGGAATAGCAGCCGGCGCAACGGTCAGAGAAAAAAAGAAAGGCTCAAACCCCCTGTGGAACAGGGTTTAAGCTCTTTTGTATGACAGGCAGGCACACCGCTCGCAGACAGTCGGGTCAACTATGCCGGGTGAATACATTTATGTAAAATTAAAATACCTCAGTGTGGAAAGTTTCTTGTGTTCTTTTATAAACACATCATAAAGATTAATATCCATGTGATTGCATAAAGCCGCCAGGTAAAAGAGGGTCCGGCCGATTTCGGCTTCGATGATTTCCTGGCACTTGGGGCATAGTTCCCCGTTAAGGTGGGAATCGGTATATTGCTTTAATTCCAGTATGGAGATGTTATCGGGAATGTCTCTTTTTTTTGCCGTCACTTCTATACATCCACAGCTGGTAACAGATTTTGTTACAGCGCGGTTGATGCGGGCAGAAGCTTCCTGGAGCTTACTTAATACATCAAGTACACTTTGGTGACGTATTAACAGTTCGGAGACTGTATTTTGAAACTCGTCGCATAATAGATCTTTCATGATGTCCCCCCTGTTATGTTTTAGAATTCTCTCTGGCTTAATTATACTTACATTGCTCTTTACCTGTCAATGTGATAGAAGCCAAAAATTTTTATTGACATATTGGAAATGAATGTGATATAATACATTTTTATTTGACATTGCCAGACCGTTTGTGCTATACTATTATAGAAACCCGTTTTAATAGGAGGTCTATGATGTTTAATGTAGGAGATAAAGTAGTTTATCCAATGCATGGAGCCGGTGTCATTGAGGCCATCGAAGAACAGGAAGTCCTTGGTGAAAAAAGGCAGTATTATATCATGAGAATGCCCATTGGTGACATGAAAGTGATGATTCCGATAAACAATGTCAGTGAAATTGGATTACGTCAGGTAATCAATGAAGAAGGTGTGCAGAAGGTTCTAGATATACTGCATGACAGAAAGAACACTATGTCTCAGAACTGGAACCACCGGTACAGGAACAATCTCGAGAAAATTAAAAGCGGGAACATCTACGAGGTGGCAGAAGTTGTCAGGAACCTGATTCTGCGGGAACAGGAAAAGGGTTTATCCACCGGGGAACGTAAAATGCTGGAAAATGCTAGACAAATTCTTATCAGTGAACTTGTGCTGGCCCGTGGTACAGAGGAAGAGAAAATTGAACTTATGTTAGATGCTGTCTTTGCTTAATACGTCAGAGCTCTGGCGTATTTATTTTTCCTGGTGGCTTACCTCAGTTGAAGTTTCTGCTGTGACAACCTTTTTTCTTGATACTACGTTATTAGTTGGCGTATAATGGTAATAATAAAATCATAAGCTATAAGCGAAAAGAGGGGGGTGAATAAATTGTTTCGCAGGGCTTTAAGAATCATAGTAATAGTTCTTTTCACAGGCCTGGGGTTTGGGTTAAGCTATTATTATCTGCCTGGCAGTATTGCTGGATTTGATATTACAAAACCGACTATGCATTACGGGATAATTGGTATCATTACCTCTTTATGCGGGTTTTTGGGAATACTCCTGGCACCGGGTATTATCGAACAGACAGTTCGGGTGACTTCCTGGCTGGAACAAAGGCTGATCAGGATGTCGATTCAGGAAATGGTTGGCGGTGCCATTGGTTTAATAATCGGACTTATAATAGCTACTTTATTAGGGGCGGCTATTTCATGGCTTCCCTGGTGGGTTGGCGGAGTATTGCGGATTATTGTTACCTTATTACTTGGGTACCTGGGTATGAGTGTGGGTATGAAAAGAAAGGAAGAACTGCTTGGTTTCCTGCCACGTTTTAGTAAGGATAAACATACCAAAACAGACATTAAGTCTCCCCAGTCCTGCAAGATACTTGATACCAGCGTAATTATTGACGGAAGGATAGCAGATATCTGTAAAAGCGGGTTTATTGAGGGTACCCTTATTATTCCCGGCTTCATTCTCGAAGAACTCAGGCACATTGCTGATTCATCCGACTTACTGAAAAGAAACAGGGGACGCCGGGGCCTTGATATCCTGAACAAAATCAGGAAAGAACTTGATGTCATGGTCCAGATATATGAACAGGACTTTGAAGAAATTGCTGAGGTTGACAGTAAGCTGGTCAAACTCGCCCAGGTCTTAAATGCCAAAGTGGTCACTAATGATTTTAACCTGAATAAAGTTGCTGAACTGCATGGGGTTAAGGTCCTCAATATTAATGAACTGGCAAATGCGGTAAAACCGGTTGTGCTGCCAGGCGAGGAGATGCTGGTACAGGTTATCAAAGACGGCAAGGAAATGGGACAGGGTGTTGCTTACCTTGATGATGGGACAATGATCGTAGTTGACGGCGGTAAGAGGTTCATTGGTCAGACGATAGGAGTTGTTGTTACCAGTGTACTGCAGACAGCAGCAGGCAGAATGATTTTTGCCAAACCCAAGTCGGCTGATAAAAAGAGTGTTGACCACGACCCGCCATCCTCCTACAGTGAGGTGAATCTGATTGGATAAGTTTACCGCACTTATACCTGCTGCCGGTCAGGGCAGAAGGATGAAGAGTTATCTTAATAAGCAGTTCATACTTCTTAAGGGTATGCCTATTATAGTGCATACCCTAAGAGTCTTTCAGGACGCCGGAGTCATCAGTGATATAGTGCTGGTCTGTGCTTCCGGTGAAGAGGAGTATTACCGTCAGGAAATACTCCTTAATTACGAAATATTGAAACCGACTGTTGTCGTTGCCGGGGGCAGTGAAAGACAGGATTCGGTTTACTGTGGTCTGAAGGCAATAAATGAATCCAGCGACTTCGTCATGATTCATGACGGGGCCAGGCCCCTCCTGACTGCTGACCTGATAAACAGGCTTGCTGAAGAAGTCAAGGTGACCGGGGCAGTTGTGGCCGGTGTTCCCGTAAAGGACACCATTAAAAGGACCGATGCCGGGGGGATTATCACAGATACATTAACAAGGGAGAAGCTGTGGAGTATCCAGACCCCGCAGGTTTTTCGCCTTGACCTGATAAAGCAGGCCCATGAACAGGCAAAGGCTGCTGAGTTTTTGGGAACAGATGATGCTGCCCTGGTTGAAAGGCTGGGAGTGCCCGTCAAGGTGATTCCGGGGTCATACGAAAATATTAAGATCACCACTCCTGAAGACATTGTGGTTGCTGAAGCTATTCTAAAGAGGAGGGGTCGTGGTTGAGATTTGGCATTGGGTATGATGTCCACAGGCTGGTAAAAGGAAGGGAGCTGATCCTGGGAGGGGTATCAGTCCCGTTTGAAAAGGGACTTGACGGACATTCGGATGCTGATGTATTGGCACACGCAATTATGGATGCCTTGTTAGGAGCAGCCGGACAGGGAGATATCGGCAGGCATTTTCCTGATACCGATGCCAGATATAAAGGCATATCCAGCCTGGCACTTTTGGAACGGGTGATGGAAATCCTCGGTGCAGACGGTTATCAGGTAAGCAATGTTGACTGTGTTGTTGTCGCTCAGAGGCCAAAGCTGGCCCCATACATAACCCGGATGGCAAAAAACCTGGCTGAAGCCATGCGCGTTCCGGTTACCGCTGTTAATGTGAAAGCCACCACTACTGAGGGGCTGGGTTTTGCCGGCAGCGGGGAGGGGATTGCTGCTTATGCCGTTGCCGGAATAAAGAAGGTGCCGGAAGGCACAGGACAGTAGGATAATTATATCAGGCGCCGGGGAATTACCGGGGGGATTTCAACAAATAATAGTACCACAGGAAAAGAGGAGGTGGTCAGTTGAAATCCAACCAGAGAGCCCCGGTAGTTTTAGGTGTGTGGCGAATCTTTAGAAGCACCTTTGCGGTCATGTGTATGGTCCTGTTTATTACGGGCATGTTTCTGATATTGGGAACCATGTTTCCCCGAGCGGTTGTTGCCGCTTATTCTCAGGTGATCACCTTTGGTGCCGACCTGACCTCAGCCCAGAGGAGCATGCTGGCATCAGAATTCGGAGTAAACCTAGCCCGAACTGATGTTCCCGTAACGGATATCACCAATTCTGAAGAAAGGCAGTACCTGTCGGGGCTGGTACCGGAGGAGACACTGGGTACCAGGGCTATTTCCTCGGCAATGGTGGAATTACTGCCTGAGGGTCAGGGAATCCGGGTGGACTCACGAAATGTGACCTGGGTGACGGATGACATGTATGCCAATGCCCTGGTCACTGCGGGCGTGAGGGATGCCAGGGTAATTGTGGCTGCACCCTTCCCGGTTTCAGGTACTGCAGCCCTGACAGGTATTTTTAAGGCAGTTGAGGTGGCCACAGGGCAATCACTTGGTGACAGGCCCAAAAAGGCAGCCAGCAGGGAGCTTGTCGAGACAGGCAACCTTGGCGAGGAAATAGGTCGTGAAAAGGCAGTGCAATTTATACTGCTGGTGAAACAGCAGGTGCTTGCAGAGCGGACGGCTGACCCTGAGAGGATCCGGCAGATAGTTATCAATGTGGCTGGAGACCTCAACATAAATCTCAATAACCGGCAGGTTGAGGAGGTAATCAGCCTGATGCAGGAAATTCGCGGACTCAACCTAAGGCCGGAAGATTTGTCAGGTCAGCTGCAATCATACCGGGATAAACTGGAAGCCTATGCCGTGAAACAGGAAGAAGTGAAAAGCTGGATCCAGAGGGTCCTGGATATTTTAAACCGCATCATCCAGCAGATTAGAGCAGCCATACTGGGGGGATGATAGAAAAAGGCCTTTATTTCAGAAAGAAATAAGGGCTTTTTCTTCAGCAGGTTTTTCTGTTGATTAAGGGAAGGATAAAATGTTATAATGTGTTAGAGTTTTTAAGGAGGTCTCATGATTTATGGACAATTCTGTTGTAGTAAGATTTGCGCCCAGCCCTACGGGCCCTTTACATATTGGCGGCGCCCGTTCGGCGCTTTTTAACTGGCTCCTGGCAAGAAAACATGGAGGCCGGATGATAGTAAGGATTGAAGATACCGACCTGGAGAGATCCAGTACCGAGTCTGAGGAAAACATCCTGAACTCATTGTTGTGGCTTGGCCTCGATTGGGATGAAGGCATCAGAAAGGGTGGTGATCATGGCCCGTACAGGCAGACCGAGAGGTTAAATACCTATAATGAAGCTGCCGCGAAGCTTTTGGAAACAGGACAGGCTTACTATTGTTACTGTACAGAAGAAGAGCTGGCAGCCCAGCGTCAGGCCTGTATGGAAAAAGGAGAGCTGCCACGGTACCTGGGTAAATGTCGCAGCCTGTCTGAGGAAGAAAGGAGCAGGCTGGAGGCTGAAGGCCGGAAAAAGGTTGTCAGGTTCCGGGTGCCGGAAAATGAGAATGTAGTTGTCCGGGACCTGGTAAGGGGTAATGTTGTCTTTGAGAGTAATGGAATCGGGGATTATGTTATTGTTAAATCAGACGGGATCCCCACTTACAATTTTGCTGTTGTCCTGGATGACGCCCTGATGGGGGTTACTCATGTCATCAGGGGTGAAGAACACCTGTCCAACACCCCGCGCCAGTTGTTGCTTTATGATGCACTTGGTCTCAGGGCCCCGCAATTTGCCCATGTCTCCCTGATTTTGGGTAAGGATCGCAGTAAAATGAGTAAAAGACACGGGTCTACGTCGATAGAAGCATACCGGAGTCAGGGATATCTTCCTGAAGCCCTGGTTAATTTCCTGGCTCTGCTGGGATGGTCTCCTGCCGGTGAGGAGGAGATACTCACCCTTGATGAGCTGGTTGACCAGTTTTCCCTGGACCGGGTTGCCAAAAATCCGGCGGTTTTTGATATAGACAAGCTTAATTGGCTGAATGGGGCCTACATAAGGAAGAGTGATGTGGGTAGAATTACCGATCTGGCTATCCCGTTCCTACGTGAAGCCGGCTATGTAACCGGGGAGATTACTCCTGACAGGTATGAGTGGCTGAAAATGATGGTTGCCTCTGTCCAGGAAAAGCTGGAGTATGTTGCTCAGATAACGGACCATGTCAGGGTATATTTTGAAGACCATGTAAAAATGGAAAATGAAGCAGCTGCCGCTGTCCTGGAAGAACCTGAAGTTGGTGAAGTAATGCGCGTCTTCAGGCAAAAAATTACAGAGGCTGAAGAACTGACTCCGGAAAGCGCCAGGAAAATTCTCAAGGCACTTACAAAAGAGCTCAAACTGGGTGGTAAAAAGGTATATATGCCTCTGAGGGTGGCCCTGACAGGGCAGACTCATGGTCCGGAGCTGTTTTATCTTATTCCCGTCCTGGGCAGGGACAGAGTTCTGGTCAGGTTGGCACAGACTGTAGGTTTGAAAGACTGACAGCATCCTGCGGAGGGGGGGTTCAAATTGTTTAGCAGAATTAAAAAAGACATCGGGGTTATTTTTGAGCGCGACCCGGCGGCCAGGAGCTTTTTGGAGGTCCTGCTGGCCTATCCCGGGCTGCATGCCCTTCTGTTCCACCGGGTAGCCCATTACCTGTACAAAAAAGGACTGATACTTCTGCCAAGACTCATATCACAGTTTTCGCGGTTCCTGACCGGTATCGAAATCCACCCCGGGGCCCGGATCGGAGAAGGCCTGTTTATTGACCATGGTACAGGTGTGGTCATTGGTGAAACTGCTGAGGTGGGCAATAATGTCACCATTTACCAGGGAGTTACCCTTGGCGGTACCGGAAAAGAAAAGGGGAAACGACATCCCACGGTAGGAAATAACGTGGTTATCAGCACCGGGGCCAAAGTTCTGGGAAATATTAAAATAGGTGATAATACCAGGATTGGCGCAGGGTCGGTGGTGCTTAAAGACGTCCCCCCAAATACCACAGTTGTGGGTATTCCCGGGAAAGTGGTCATCAGGGACGGAATTAATATTGCCGATATGGATGTAGAGGATATTATTGACCTCCATCACGAGAATCTGCCTGACCCGGTCGCTGAGATGATACTGTGCCTGCAGCGCAAGGTAGGGCGGCTGGAAAGAAGAATAGAGGAAACAGGGGGGCCCGGAAATGACGGTTAGAATTTATAATACTTTGACAAACCGTAAAGAGGAATTTGTGCCGCGCAATCCTGGAAAAGTCGAGATGTATGTCTGTGGACCGACAACTTATAACCTGATACATCTGGGCAATGCCAGGCCGTTAATTGTTTTTGACACCGTCAGGCGGTATTTTGAGTACCTTGGTTTTGAAGTTAAATACGTTCAGAACTTTACCGATATAGATGATAAAATTATCAGCAGGGCTGCTGAGGAGGACATGGATGCCCTGGCTCTGGCGGAAAAATACATTAAGGAATATTATAAAGATGCCGGGGCACTGGGAGTCAGGCCTGCGGATATTCACCCCAAAGTCAGTGACCATATGCCGGAGATTATCGAAATGATACAAAAGATCATTGATAACGAATATGGTTATGAAACAGACGGGGATGTATACTTCTCAGTCGGTACATTTACCGGCTACGGAAAACTGTCAGGACGGAAACTGGAAGATATGCAGGCAGGCGCCCGGATTGATGTTGACGAAAGAAAGAGGCACCCGATGGATTTTGCCCTCTGGAAAGCTGCCAAGCCAGGAGAACCCTGGTGGGACAGCCCGTGGGGCAAGGGACGCCCTGGATGGCATATAGAGTGTTCTGCCATGGCCAATAAGTACCTGGGTATGGGCTTTGATATCCATGGCGGCGGTTTTGACCTGATTTTTCCTCACCATGAGAATGAAATTGCCCAGGCTGAGGCCTTTGCCGGGTGCGGCCCTTTTGCCAGGTATTGGATGCATAATGGCTTTATTACAGTAAATGAAGAAAAGATGTCCAAATCCCTTGGCAACTTTTTTACCGTACGTGAAATTTTAGAAAGATTTGATCCCGAAGTGGTCAGGTTTTATATGATTTCCACCCACTACAGGAGTCCGCTGGACTTTGATGATACCAAACTGGAGATGAACAAAAAGAGTCTCTCCAGGTTGCACAATGCGCTGGACAATATTACAGCACTACTGAACAGTATCAGTTTTGGGGAATCTGACATCTATCCTGATGCTGAAATCAGCGCTTTCAATGATGTTATTGACAGGGCGGAACAGGATTTCCGGGAAGCCATGAATGATGACTTCAATACAGCCCTGGCAGTTGCCAGCCTGTTCGACCTGGCAAGGGAGTCTAATGCCTTTGGTAAGAGACTGGATACCTATGCAGGCCGGAAACTTCCCCTTGAGGTGAAAGAAGTCCTGGAAAAGGTCAGGGATGCCTTTATCAGGCTGGGACAGGTACTTGGGCTGTTTGAAAAAGGCGCTTCAGGAAGCAGTAATGAACCCGAACTGGCAGACAAGCTGATGGACCTGATTATAGAGATCAGGCAGGAAGCCCGTTCCCGCAAGGACTGGGCGACTGCTGATGCTATCCGTGACAAGCTGAAGGAAACCGGTATTATATTGGAAGATACTCCCCAGGGAGTGCGCTGGAAAATGAAATAGCATACAGGAGCTGGCTGACCCATGAAAAATATTCCCGGGCAGGTAAACCCCGCAGGTATACCGGCCCTTGTTCTCGCATACCTTGGTGATGCGGTATATGAATTATATGTAAGGAGATACCTGGTATCGTGTGGTTATACCAAGGTTGATTCCCTGCATAAAAAGGCGGTTGCCTTTGTTAATGCAGCAACACAGGCCAGAGTCCTGCATGCTATCAGTGATGACCTGTCAGAAGAGGAGGCGGCGGTGGTCAGGAGAGGTCGAAATGCCAAATCGGGTTCAGTGCCCAAAAACATGTCTGTATCTGACTACAGGCACGGTACTGCTTTTGAAACCCTGATAGGCTACCTTTTCTTCTGTGGGCGTGAAGACCGTATTAATGAAATATTTGGTACTGCGTGTGAAATCGTATTTTCTTCGGCAGAGGGGGACAATAACCATTGAAAGTACAATTGATTAACCATACTCCCGACCCGGACAGAACTGTGGCTGCAGCTGCGAAGCTTTGCTATTCCCCGTCGGGAGCGGATAAAGTCCTGGATGACCTTGATGATGCAGAGACCGGCCGTTTTCTTAAAATGCTGGTTGAGCTTGGGCATTGGTCGCCAACTGAACATGTCTCTTTTACGTTTGCCGCAGAAGGTGTCAGCAGGGTCCTGACCCATCAGCTGGTCAGGCACAGGATTGCTTCCTATTCACAGCAGTCACAACGGTATGTCAGGCTTGATGATTTTGCGTACATTATTCCTCCCTCTGTTGAGAGTAACCCGGAGGCGGCTGAGTTATTTAGTAATATAATGAAGGAAATAGGTTTAGCATATAAGCAGTTAGCCTCAATGGTACATCATGAGGACGCCAGGTATGTATTGCCAAACGCCTGTGAAACAAAGATTGTCCTGACATTTAACTGCCGTTCCCTGTACAATTTTTTTGAACACAGGTGTTGTGAACGGGCTCAGTGGGAAATCCGGAAGCTCGCTGCCCTGATGCTGTCCGAGGTCAAAAAAGTGGCCCCGGGGCTATTTGCCAAGGCGGGTCCGCCGTGTATTGCCAGGGGATTTTGTCCCGAAGGCGCGATGTCCTGTGGCAAAATAGATAAACTGAAAAAGGTTTGACAGGAGATGGATTGATTATAATGTCTGATTATATATTGGGCCGCAACCCGGTTTTGGAAGCCCTGAAAAGCGGCAGACAGGTCCACAGAATTCTGGTAGCCAAAGGCTCCGGTAAAGGTTCTGTTGTTGAAATAATATCCAGGGCCCGAAATGCAAGGGTTCCTGTCCAGGAGGTAGAGAGGAATGCCCTGGACAAGATGACTGGAGGCCAAAACCACCAGGGTGTGGTGGCCCTTGTCCCTGCCATGGAATATGTACAGGTTGAGGATATTCTGGAAGCTGCCCGCAAAAAAGGGGAACCCCCTTTTGTATTAGTGCTGGATGAGATTGAGGACCCCCATAATCTGGGAGCAATACTTCGGACTGCAGATGCTGCCGGGGTTCATGGTGTTATTATTCCCAAACGCAGGGCAGTAGGTCTCACCGGAACTGTAGCCAAGGCCTCTGCAGGAGCTGTGGCATATATCCCTGTGGCCAGGGTGGTGAACCTTGCGCGTACTCTGGAAATGCTAAAAAAGGAAGGCCTGTGGGTTGTCGGCGCCGATACTGATGGAGAGGTAATCTGGCATTGTAAGGGACTGTCAGGAGCGCTGGCATGTGTGATTGGCGGTGAAGGCAGGGGGATATCCCGGCTCATCAGGGAAAAGTGTGACTATATTGTCCGTATTCCCATGAAGGGGCATGTGAATTCCCTGAATGCCTCAGTAGCGGCTGCAGTTCTCTGTTATGAGATACTGAGACAACAGGAAAAGGTAAAGATGTAATGGCTGAATATCTTTTGGTGGATGGTTATAACATTCTGCATTCATGGCCCGGTCTGAAGGAGATGACTGATAAAGACCTGGAACATGCCAGGGTACGGTTTTTGGATATTATGGGTGATTATCAGGCGGTAAGCGGGGTAAAAGTGGTTGTCGTGTTTGATGCCCATCATGTAAAGAAGGGGACCGGCTCAAGAGAGACCGTCCATGGGGTTAAAGTAATTTATACCGCCGAAGGTGAAACGGCGGATATGGTTATTGAGAAGCTTGCCGGGCAGGTTGGGGAAGGGAACCGGGTGACTGTAGCCACTTCTGACTGGGCCCAGCAGAGGATAGTTTTTGGCAAAGGGGCTGTCCGTCTGTCTGCCAGGGAACTTGAAGAGGAAGTCAAGGCACATCGCAAACTGCATGAGCCATATCTGGAGATGCCAGGTACTCGGAGGGAGCTTGGCGGATATCTTGATGACAAGGCCAGGGAGTTTTTTGAAAGACTGCGTCGACAAAAATAGAATATTGCGAATTTGGCTTTAAACCGGGATTTTCACCCTGTTTTTTGTATTCGCTTCTTGACGGAAGGTAACCCATTATGTATAATAGGTTATGTAAATTAGGAAGTGGTTGTCTCCATAATCTCTCTGACAGTGTTCTGGCTGATATGATTGCGGGACATTTTATTTTGTACGGCTGTTGTTTTTAATAAGGTGTTATAACTTAATATCTGTTTCACGATTGCCCCCTATTTAGGGAAAACGTTTCGGGTACTGTTATTTAAAGTAGAGCGGAGGCGATTTTTTAATGAGTCTTAGTGCACAAAGGGAAGTCCTTGACACCTATGATGTGATGTTGGACGAGGATATCGTGGAGTTCGCCAAAGATGGTGATGATAGTGCTCTAGAGTACCTTATTAACAAGTATAAGAACTTTGTGCGTGCTAAAGCTCGATCTTACTTTTTAATCGGGGCTGACAGAGAGGATATTATTCAGGAAGGAATGATTGGCCTCTACAAAGCCATCCGCGATTTTAAGTCGGACAAGCTCTCATCATTCAGGGCTTTCGCTGAGCTTTGCATAACCCGGCAGATTATAACCGCTATTAAAACAGCAACCCGCCAAAAGCATATTCCGCTTAATTCATATGTGTCACTTAACAAACCTATCTATGATGAAGATTCTGACCGTACCCTGCTGGATGTGATTTCAGGTTCTAAGATTACGGACCCTGAGGAACTGATTATCAGCAGGGAGGAGTTTGACGATATCGAGGAAAAGATGGGTGAGATTCTTAGTTCACTTGAATGGAAGGTTCTCATGTCTTACCTTGAAGGCAAGTCATACCAGGAAATTGCAGTAGACTTAAAAAGGCATGTCAAGTCCATTGACAATGCGCTGCAGAGAGTAAAAAGGAAACTTGAAAGATATCTGGAAAAAAGGGAAAACTAACGGGGAAAACCACGTTATTATGGCATAAAAAAACAGTTGACCTTAACTTTGAAACATTGTATAATGGTTTTTGTCAGTCGCCGACGTAGCTCAATTGGTAGAGCAGCTGACTTGTAATCAGCAGGTTGCGGGTTCGAG
>JAENZJ010000031.1 GCA_016841325.1 Thermincola carboxydiphila | reverse complement strand
GGGGTGCTACACTTCTGAACTTCCGGAATGCTACATTTTTTACTTGCCAAAAACATGAATTCCAGGATAATAAGGATTGAAACAAGAAGTAATCGACCTCTTTGACCTTATGTAGCAGGGCGTCTCTGACTGAATTCCAGGATAATAAGGATTGAAACTATAACCCTCTCTTATATTTCTCTTGGGCTCATTAGGTGTCTCTGACTGAATTCCAGGATAATAAGGATTGAAATATTTTATCCGGGGCAGGGCAAAAACAGTGGAGGACTTGTCTCTGACTGAATTCCAGGATAATAAGGATTGAAACTCAATGTATGTCGGTGTGGTCTGTTTTTGCTTGGGTAACAGTCTCTGACTGAATTCCAGGATAATAAGGATTGAAACTTGTTAATCCAATTAGTGAGCGGGTAAAAACCCCGCGTCTCTGACTGAATTCCAGGATAATAAGGATTGAAACGTAGGAGCAACCCATCTATCATATAATTCAACTTCGTCTCTGACTGAATTCCAGGATAATAAGGATTGAAACTGCCGCCTAGATACTATAACGTGCCGCATTCTCCGTCTCTGACTGAATTCCAGGATAATAAGGATTGAAACTAGTCAGAGATTGCACCTTCTCCGGTTTTAGCGAATATGGTCTCTGACTGAATTCCAGGATAATAAGGATTGAAACTTAATGCGATAACTCTATAGCTAGAGCCGTCCCGATGTCTCTGACTGAATTCCAGGATAATAAGGATTGAAACAGCAAATATCCTTCCCGGCAGTATCACTGTTCCTAACCAAGTCTCTGACTGAATTCCAGGATAATAAGGATTGAAACCAGTGTTTTTCATAATTTCCAATTTCTCCTTTAATTTGGTCTCTGACTGAATTCCAGGATAATAAGGATTGAAACGGCATTTTCTGGCTGAGTACCAGCCGGTTGCCGTTGGTCTCTGACTGAATTCCAGGATAATAAGGATTGAAACAATATCAGACATCAACAATTGATACTTCGTGGAAGTGGGTCTCTGACTTAATTCCAGGATAATAAGGATTGAAACCAACCTTCCCTGAGCATTTCCGTGTCTTCCTCATTGAGTCTCTGACTGAATTCTAGGATAATAAGGATTCTATATTGTGCCTGCATAAAACTTCCCACCATATTTAGGTCTCTGACTGAAATTCCAGGATAATAAGGATTGAAACTCCAGTATCCGATAATGCTGGCTGATTACGTTCTGGTCTCTGACTGAATTCCAGGATAATAAGGATTGAAACTTAAATTTAAAATGGGTGATAACCGACATCAAGGAGTGGTATATTCTCAACACTATCTGGCAACCTAACACTAAAACCCTTAAAAAAACAAAGGTAGGTGTTATGGTGAATCAGGAAAACAATAATGATAAACATTTACAGACTGAATCTGCCGATAGGGGCAAACCGGCTCAGGGAATGGGTATGGGTATGGGTATGGGCATGCCATTTCCAATGCCGCCGATGGCTGCTCCGGTGCCACCGATGATGTTTCCTGCGCCTCCGGTGATGATGCCCCCTATGATGATGCCTCCCATGATGATGCCTCCAGGTATGATGCCACCGGTAATGACTCCGCCAGGTATGATGCCGGTCCCTCCCATGATGCCGGTAATGATGGTCCCGGTGATGATGCCGGGACAGCAGCAAAAGTCCGGGCAGCACCCGGGTAGTGGACAGCAGCCGGACAGTGGACAGCAGCCAGACAGTGGACAGCAGCCGGGCTGTTAGCTCCAGCAGATATTCTGATTATGTTCCCGGATTGTCCTCCTGGCTATTGCCCGGGTTATTTTCCCGGTGGTTCCCGGGAGCATTCCCGGGATTATTCCCGGGGTGATTTCCGGAGCTATGCTCCGGGAAATTTTGGTTGAATCCGGGCATCATGGCTGCCGAGTTTTTCAGATTTTTAATCAGCAGGTCCATGGACATCCCAATAGAATTACCCATGGCTTCTCCGAATTCCCTCCCCATTTCGGTCCATGTCTGCTGCCTGACATCAGGAGGCTCGTCAGGTTCACCGGTTGGACCTGTTGTTGATCCGCTGTAGGAGTTATTTAGCTGCTGCAGCGGATTATTTACTGCCTGTTGATACATCTGCAGGGTGGTCTGGGCGGCATATCCTATCAAGCGCCCCAGGAAACCGCCGGTTGATGCCCCCATATTTTCCCACAGGGTTACCAGGTCATCATTTTTACCTTCTTCCACCTGAATTCACTCCCTTAATTTTTTTAAGTCCTCAGAAATAGGATTTCCTTTATGTTCAGGGCTTTATTCCCGGAATAAAAAAAACCTCAGGCAGAATAATAGAGAAAAAAGGAGGTGTTTCCATGGAGACCCGGAACCTGACGGTAGGTGAGATTACACAGATGGCCATAACAATGGAGGAAAAGGGCATGCATTTTTACACCTGGGCTGCAGGGCAGTTCCAGGACATTTCTATTAAAAACATGTTCAGCCGGCTGGCAGAAGAGGAGAAGGAGCATGCCGGGATTTTTAGAAAAATTCTTAGTTTGCCGGAATCAGGTGAACCAGTTAAAACAGGCAGAGAAAGTTATTTTCGCCTGCTGGCAGACACAGGTGACATTTTCCCCAGTCACTCGGAAATCACCCGTGATAACATAAAAAGACCTGCAGATGCGCTTGCGTATGGGATTCAGGCTGAAAAGGATGCCATTCTGTTCTACCAGGAACTGTATAATTCTACTGAATCAGAGAAAGTAAGGGACACTTTAAGCAAACTCCTGGAACAGGAGAAAATACACTTGGTAGAGCTTCGCGATACTATGGATGAGTTGAAGTTCAGTCAAACAACATAGAAGTTATGTCAAACAACATAATAGTAATTATAACCTTTCATCGATAACACGAAATTTCTTTAATGGAAAGAGCAGGAAATCTTACCTGTCAGGTAGAAAAATGTATTTTAAAGGAATGTATTAATACATTATGACAGGTGATGAAATGGGGAATTATCTGGAATTTGGCACAGGTTACAGTGTTGCCAAAGACAGTATCTCTGCCGGGAAGACTGCAGCAGAGATAGCCTGCCGCAAGATAACCAAATACAGTCCCAGCCTGGTTATGGTTTCCTGCTCGGGTGATTACGATCTGGAGCGGGTCCTGCAGGGAGTGCGTGAAATTACCGGAAGAACGCCTCTCGTTGGGGGCACGTCAGCCGGAGAGATCTGCCGCGGTTTTCGTGTTGGGAGTGTGGCTGTATCTGTCCTGGCTTCACCATACCTTTCAGTAAATATCGGTGTGGGACGGGACCTCAGCCTCAATTACCGGAGGGCGGTTGAAGAAGCCATTAACACCTCAGGGGGCGGGGACTATTTTGGTGAATACCAGTCAAAAGACTCAGTGAACGAACTTGAACTTGATTATGCAAAAAAAACCTTTGCCCTGGTATTCCTGCCCGGAGTCCCGCTGCACCGGAACTCTTATTCCGCTGAAGTTATTGACACCCTCCGCAAGCGGTCCCTCAATGCCTTTCCCATAGTGGGGGCCTGTACCGGAGGTGACTTGACATGGGACAAGACCTACCTGTTCTGTAACGGGGAAGTAATCTCCGACTGTTTCGTCCTGGTTGTGGTAGAAACCCACCTGAAATTCGGCGCTGCCACTTTTATCAATCACCGGCCTACCACACTGCAGGCTTCAATTACAAAAGTGGCCGGTCATGAAATAAGGGAGCTCAATTATGAACCTGCTGCCGAATATTATGCCAAACTTATCAATGTTGACATAGAAGATTTAAGAAGAGACCCACTCGGGTATTTCATCAATAACCCCATGGGGATATGTGACGATTTCGGAAACTACTCTATCCTGATGGGCCAGGAAATAACCCCTGATAATGGAATCAGGTGCCTGAAAAAACCATATACCAATATGACTGTTGCCGTGATGGGAGTAAACCGTGAGGAACTGGAAGGTACTGTTGCCGCACTTGTTACCAAAACCATGTCCCGGGGGAGAATTAACAAACCTTTGGCTTTTCTGGTTTTCTCCTCTGTATTCAGGCTGCATATTTATTCTGAGGCCGGATTGAAAAAGGAAATCAGGGATTCACTCAACACCCTGAGGAAGAACAGCCTGTTTTTTGATTATGCGGGGTTTATCGGGTACGGTGAGATTGGGGTGAATGACGAAGGGGTTTCCAGGTATTTTGATTACTCAGCTTGTGGACTGATGATCGCTGATGAGCTCAACAGCGCCTCTGCCGTGGCCTTTAAAAATAAAGTGCTCTATGAAGAACTCTCTGACACAGTGGTAAGGAATCAGATCCTTTATGAGGAACTGGCGGCTGTCCACCAATTGGGCAACCAGCTTAACTCTTCCCTGAACCTCAGGTTTATCATTAACAGGGCTGTGGAGACGGTAGGCAGTTTCTTTCAGGCGGACGGTTCTGCTGTCTTTATTTATGACAGAAAAAAGGACAATTTTCCGGTAATGGGTTTTTATGATAACAAACGGCCTCCCAGGCGGATTAACTGGAAAAAAACTATCGAATATTATGTTGCCGTCAAAGGTGAGCCGGTACTAATAAATAATGTCAATAAACTGGATCCATGTGATGATTGCCGGGAAGATGATTTAAAAGAGTATTTTTCCTGGGAACTCAATTACATAACAGGGACAAAATCAATTATCTGTTCCCCGGTAATTGTGGGTGATGAAACAATTGGAGTAATCAGTGTCTATAGCAGGCAGACAGATTTCTTCAGTGAGGATAAGATACAGTTTTTGCAGACAATGTCCAGCCAGATAGGACCAGCTATAGTTAATGCCCAGATGTACCAGAGGACCAAACTGCTGGCGTGTACCGACGGGCTGACCGGACTGTATGACCACAACTATTTTCTGAAAAACTTGACCCGACTGATAGCCAGGGCAGGAAAGAAAAAAGCCAGGCTGTCCCTGGTCATGATTGACCTTAATGACTTCAAATACTGTAATGACAAATACGGTCACTCCGTAGGGGATACCATTCTTAAGGAAACCGCGGAAGTCCTCAGGTGTAATGTCCGTATTGAAGATATCATAGCCCGCTACGGGGGCGACGAATTTGTGGTAATACTTGTAGGCACATCAAAGGAAAGGGCCTTTCAGATTGCGGAAAGGATACGCTGTGAGATAGCCGGGATGAGGTTTACCGACCCTGAGGAGGGTAAGGTTTTTGGGATAACCGCATCTATAGGGATAGCCACCTTCCCCGATGATGCCTTAACGGCCAGGACCCTGATTGACAGCGCCGACCAGGCTATGTACCGGGTAAAGCGGCAGGTAAAGAACAAGGCACAGATTTACCTGTCGGACTTTGCCGAACTGGAAAAAGACTTTACCGCATCTGAAAAGGCATTCTTTGACACCATTAAAGTACTTATCCAACTACTGGATTCCAGGGACCGGTATACCTGGGAGCATTCCCGTCAGGTAGCCAGCTATGCCGTGAAACTGGCCGGGGAACTGGGGATGACCGATAAACAGAAATACCAGCTGAGATTGACCGGATACCTTCACGATATCGGAAAAATTCACGTACATTCAGAAATTGTAAATAAGAAAGGGCCCCTGACTGATGAAGAATTTGCATCACTGAAGCTTCATCCGGTGGTTGGGGCTAACCTGTTGGCGCCAATTAAAGGGCTGCGGAAAATTATCCCGATCGTATACCATCATCACGAATGGTATGACGGGTCCGGGTACCCCGATGGATTAAAAGGTGAGGACATTCCCAAGAGCGCCCGTATCCTGACAGTTGTTGACGGGTTTGATGCGATGACCTCCAACCGGCCGTACCGGAAGGCTCAGCCGGTGGAGTGGGCGTTGGAGGAGCTGATAAGTAAGAAGGGGACCCAGTATGACCCGGAAATTGTTGATGTTTTTGTGGACTGGGTGACCAGGGAAATGATTAGGCCATCAGGGACCGAAAGGAGAAAAGGCCTAAACAGGCAGGACAGCCAGGACCGGATTTTTCAGGACCTCCAGTGACTCCAGGGGATTTCCCCTGACTCCGGTAAGCAATGGTCTGCTGCCGGGTGAAATCATGCCTGTCAGCTTATGAGTGCCGAGGATTTGTGCTGAGACACGGGTGGCCATGGAAAGGACGGTAAAGTTGTCTAAGCCTGCCCTGGAGTAGAAGCATAGTTCGTCATAATATGAGGAACCGTGCGGGACATGATTGGCCCCGGCATCTGTGCCCACTCCGATGATTACTCCATGTTCATGGGCTTCCCTGACCCGGGCCAGCTGTATCTGAAAACTTTTATCGATAACACTGAGGTCAGCGCCGTGATACGGAATAATGCCGCCTGATGCCAGGTTCCCCAGTGGGGCCAGGGTGGGTATCCAGGCGGTTTTCTGTTGAGCCATCAGTTTAAGCTGGCGGGTTTCCAGAAAGTAGCCGTGTTCTATGGAGTCAACCCCTGCATGGACTGCTGTCTCCACAGCGGCTGCAGAGCTTACATGAGCCATAACCCTCAGTCCCAGGGAATGGGCTCTGTTCACAATTACTGCAAGTTCGGCCACAGTGAACTGCTGTGAACCAACAGACCCAAATTCCTTAAAGCTGACCAGTCCCGAGACGACGACCTTCAGGTGGTCTATGCCTTCCCCGGCAAAGGTTTCCACCTGGGCCAGGGCCTCGGAAACTGAACCCGCACCCGGGCCCAGGAAGCTGCCATAGCAGCCTTTGCGGTAAATGGCCCTTCCCGTGGCCGTGACCACCGGTCCGGGATATTTTCCTTCAATTATTTCATTGCGCACCCTAAGCCCGATATTCATCCGGTCACTTCCGTCTCTTACCGCAAGCACACCGCTTTCAAGATAAGCAAGGGCATACTGCCTGCATTTGGCATTGACCCCTTCAGTGTCATTTTCCCAGTCATCAATAGCCTGAAAAAGGTTTTCACTGTTCATCGAAAAATGGACATGACAGTCAACCAGCCCGGGCATAAGAGTAATGTCAGGCAGAGGTGTTATTTCCACAGTTTCGGCTCTGTTTTTTGGGCCTGTGTCTGTGTAAATACCTGTATCCGCAAGGTTGTCTGAACCGGTAAGTTCCGCAACAGGGACCAGCCTGCTGATAAGGCCATTGCATATATGCACTGCCATGCCCCGGGCAGTCCCGGGTGAGCATCCGTCCCAGATCATATCAGGTATAAGTATGTATTCTTTTTGAGGTGATAGTTTGAGAAATTTCATCCTGTACTCCTTTTGTACGGTGTTTTCAGGTGCGTCTGCGGCAGGATTTGTTAGCACTGATTATTAATTCTGGATGAAGGCGGAGTGTTCCTCCTGAAATTATCTGGAATTTACGTGTTAGAGGTTGCAAAATGTCTTCTCAGGATATATAATTGTATATTGTCAGAAGAAAATAGTCGAGCATTTTAACAGATAAATAGACTGACAGTCGGGATGTGGCTCAGTTTGGTAGAGCGCACGGTTCGGGACCGTGAGGTCGCAGGTTCAAATCCTGTCATCCCGACCATTTTAATGCCCAAAAACAGGTTATTGCATTTCCACCAGGGATTTTCACCGGGGGATATGGGATAACCTTTTTTAGTAGAGGGGTTATGTAAGTGATGTACAAAACTAATCCGGACAGAAAAAATGGATACAGGTTTCCGGCTGCGGCAGGCCTGACGCCGGTTGTGGCGCTGTTGGCCGTGGCGCTGCTGACAGTGCTGTTGTTTTCAGCAGGGTGCCGGCGGCATCAGGATTTAGCTCTGACAGCACTGCCGGGGGACCCTCATCCATATAAAACGGGGCTGACTGTAACTGCCGAAGAGGCGGCAATGCTTAAACAGCTTGCCCAAAAGGCCCGGGACAGGAATGCGGCGGTGAAACCTGCCAAAATTGAGCAGAGCGGCAAGGCCGACACTTATGGATTTGAGCTTGAAAGTCCCAGGAGGGGCAATTTTGCGGTGGATACTGTCTTTGAAGTCAGGGGGACAGTGAAACTGCCGGATGGGGTTAATTATTTGATGGTGAGTGTGACCGGAAACGGCAGGACTTCAAAGCAGTTTATCGGTACAAAGGGCCCGGCCTTTTCGGGCAGGGTATACCTGCCCTTCGGGGAAGGTACTTACAAGGTAACCATACTGACTGCAGATAACGCCGCTGCCGAATTATTTGAAGGCCTGGCGGCATTTGAGGTATACAATGTTAATCCCGAAGAAATCAGTTTTCCCGAATACTCCCGGGTGATGTTCACCAGGGGGATCAGGCTTACCGCAGAACCTGCCGCCCTTGTACCCGGAAAATTTGAACTGGCAGGAGAAATTAAGGATTATGAAGAAAACACGGCCATCATGATCAGGAGCCAGAAGGCCGGGGAAAAGGAAAAGTTTGACCAGTTTGCCCGCATCCGGGGCGGGAAGTTCAGGGCAGATGTGTATCTCCCCAGGGGGCCCGGCAAATACAGAGTAGAGGTGATGACTCCCAAGGAGGGGTCGGAAAACCTTTACCTGGGTGTTGCCTCCTATGATGTCGAAAACACCGAAGAGACAGTATCTGAGCCGGTACAGTATTACAACGGGTATTTCAGGCGCGGGCTGCTGCTGGATGATTTCCTCAGGCCGGGAATCAGGGCTGACAACCGGATATTATTGGAAGGTTCTTTTGTTCCGGAACGTTATGAGAAATACAGGGCGCAAAATAACGGACTGTATATTGAGACTCGAAAAAGCGGTGGTGAGAATTTGGTAGCCCATGACTGGGTCAGTGTTGAGGAAGGGCTCTTTAAAGGCAACATCTGGCTGAGGTTCGGCCCCGGGGAATACGAGATTTCGATAGGGCTGCCCAGCACCAATGGCAGCCATGATATTACATTTGTGGCTAAATTCCGGGCCACTAACACCGGGACAGAAGATATCAGGGACCTGGCCCCCGGAAGAGGGATTGAAAGTGACCATCCGGAAATCATCCGCCTGGCCCGCCAACTGACAGAGGGGAGGCGGAATGACAGGGATAAGGCACAGGCCATTCACGACTGGGTTGCCAGGAACATCTCCTATGATGTGCGGAAATCGGTCAACCTTGACTTCGAGGCAGATGACAGTGCACTAAAAACTCTGAAGTTCAGAGAGGGCGTCTGTCAGGACTTCACTTTCCTTACTGTCGCCCTGGCCAGGGCTGCGGGCCTTGAAGCCAGGTTTGTTGCGGGGAAGACTATAGAAGACGGCAGAATTAACCCCAACGGCCATGGCTGGACAGAGGTAAAAGTTGACGGCAGCTGGCTGGTCATGGATACCACCTGGGATGCCGGCCATATTGACGGAGACCGCTTCGTCAGGGACTTCAGCCGGAAATATTTTGACCCTGACCCTGCCGTTTTTGCCAGGGACCATATCAGGGAAGAAATAATCTATTAGAACAGAGGATTTTTGAGAATCCCGGCAGGATATTGGCAAATAATTCCGAAATAATCAGGCATAATACACTTCAGGCTATATCAAAATAATATAAAGGGGGAATTGATTTGCCAACAGACAACAACCTGAAAGCAGCATTTGCCGGGGAGTCCCAGGCAAACAGAAAGTACCTTGCTTTTGCCAAAAAAGCAGATGAAGAAGGTTTCCCGGGAGTGGCCAAACTTTTCCGGGCTGCGGCTGAGGCTGAGACCATACATGCCATGAGCGAGCTTAAGGCCATGGGCGGCATCAAGTCAACCGCAGAAAACCTGAAAACTGCAGTTGAAGGGGAAACCTATGAATTTACCGAGATGTACCCCGGGTTTATCAGTGAAGCTGAACAGGAAGGCAGGAATGATGCCAAACGGGCTTTCCAGTTTGCCAACGAGGCGGAAAAGGTTCATGCCGAACTGTACCAGAAGGCCCTGGATGCCCTGGAGCAGAAGACAGATACAGAATATTACGTCTGTGAGATATGTGGCAATATTCATGAAGGAAGTGCACCTGACAAGTGTTCCATCTGCGGGGCGCCTAAAAGCAAATTTAAGAATGTCGGGTAATTTAAGAGAAATGAAAAAACCCGTTCCGGCGAGAAAAGCCGGGCCGGGTTTTTATATATATGCCTGGGGATGCCCGGCATGAGCGGCAGCCAGGCGGTGAAGGAGTATTTTTGCTTCCGGGGGTCAATCTGGTTAAAAGGCAAAAAATATAAATAAATAAAAAAATTAACAAAAATATAAATCACTGACAGGGTTCGACAGGAAATTCTGGCAGAATTTAGTATAATATAAAATATCTTTTGCGGATTTGGAAGAATTAAACAAACTTGTCAGGGGCAGGGGATATTATGTATAAAATCAAACTGGTTTTGGCTGATTTTGACGGCAGTTACCTGGACAGGGTGACAGGGTTTGTCAGTTCCTCGTCTTATGGTGCCGGAATGAGGGTGTCCTCTTTCACAGATGTGCAGAGGCTGGCCGATTTTCTTGCCTCCGGCGGCGAAAAAGGCGGTATTTTGCTGGCCCACCCGGATTTTATTAACACCATACCGGACATCAGGAGGTATTTTGAGTTAGTGGTTATCCTGAGTGATGACAGGGTTAACGGAGAGTCACAGGACTGCCACAGTGTTTTTAAGTACCAGCCGGGTGATAAGATGATCGGATTTATACTGGAACTGTATTCAGAGCAGAATCCCGGTGCGGCCAGGGCCGTGTCAGGGGTAAAGGAATCCAGGCTGATTGCGGTCTATTCACCTGCAGGCGGGGTTGGTAAAACGTCTGTGGCCTTTGCCCTGGCGGCCCGGATGGCCGACTACGGCAGTTCAGTCCTTTACCTGAACTGGGAGAGCATTAATTCCATGGCGGCAGTCCTGCCGGGTACGGGTGAGTGCGGCATGACCAGGATCCTCCTGGGCCTTGAAGAGGACCCGGAGACCCTGCCCCTTAAGTTTGAACTGTATAAAAAAAGGGTTTCCGGAATTAATGTGGATTTCTTTGAACCTCCGGAGTCATTTGTGGAATTTTCCGATTTTCAGGGTGATTTGGGGGTGCTGTTTACCAAACTCAAAGGCACAGGCATACATGATACCATTGTGGTGGACCTTGACTCGGCCCTCAGCAGCAGCACAATAAGGATCCTCAGCCTCGGTGACCTCGTCATACTGGTACTGGCCCCGGACCATGTCTGCAGGTACAAGACAGGGGAGTTTCTAAGACAGGCATGGCATTCCGGGATATTCCCGGATACGGTGGACCCCGGAAAACTGCTTCCTGTGGCCAACAGGGCAAATAATGGCAGCACATGTCCGGATAAGGCTGATTTAGCAGCTAAACCTGATTTTGCGGAAGGGCAGGGTCTGCAGGTGAAATTCTCTCTGCCGTACATACCTGACCTCTGGACACAAAGTGAAGGAAGGCTCAGTTTTGACCCCGGACAAATATTGCGCAGCGCAATTGACCCTTTAGTCCGGGAACTGATTTCGGGGCAGGGATGAAAATGGCTGAAAAGTTTCCTGAGGACCTGTTAAACAGGATCCGGGAGGAGGTGGGCAGCAGACTGGACCTGTCAGCCGACCTGCAGGATGAAGATATCCGGGAGACTATTGCCGGAGTTGTCCTGGATGAGAGCCGGGAGCGCTATCTCAGTCTGGGGGCAAAAAAGGAACTTATTTCTGCAGTTTTTAATTCAATGCGCCGGCTTGATGTGATTCAACCACTCCTGGAAGATGAATCAGTTACTGAAATAATGGTCAACGGACCGGAACGGATTTTCATCGAAAAGGACGGGCATATGCGGCGGGTGGACCTGAAGTTTGAGAATGCCGAAAAGCTGGAAAATGTTATCCAGTCCATTGTTGCCAAGGTAAACAAGACGGTTAACGAGGCTTCCCCCATTGTTGATGCCAGGCTGCGTGACGGTTCCAGGGTGAGTGTGGTCCTTTTTCCGGTGGCCCTTAACGGTCCTGTGATGACAATACGTAAATTTCCTGATAAGCCAGTCTCTGTCGGGGACCTGATAAACAGAGGCAGCATTTCCCCTGAGGCTGCCGGCCTGCTGGAAAAGCTCGTTAAGGCCAAATACAACATATTTATCAGCGGCGGCACCGGCTCCGGGAAGACCACCTTTTTGAACGCCCTGGCCGGGTACATCCCGGCAAATGAAAGGATTATAACCATTGAAGACTCTGCGGAGCTGCAAATAACCAATATTGACAACCTGGTCAGTATGGAAACACGCAGCTCAAATACTGAAGGCAGGGGAGAGATTACGATAAGGGACCTGATCAAAACCTCCCTGAGAATGAGGCCTGACCGGATTATAGTGGGTGAAGTGCGCGGCGCTGAGGCGCTGGACATGCTCCAGGCCATGAATACAGGCCATGACGGGTCTCTGTCCACCGGCCATGCCAACAGCTCCGGGGACATGCTCAGCCGTCTGGAGACAATGGTCCTCAGCGGTGCGCCGCTGCCTGTGGCAGTTATCAGAAAACAGATAGCCGCAGCCCTTGATATCATCATCCACCTGGGAAGACTCCGGGATGGCTCCAGAAAGGTACTGGAGATATCTGAGGTTCAGGGTTATGCCGACGGGGAAATTGTCCTCAACACCCTGTTTGCCTTCCGGGAAGCGGGGGAAGACGGGGGCCGGGTCCTGGGCTTCCTTGAAGCATCGGGAAACAGGGTCGCCAAAACGGTTAAGGCCCGGATGGCCGGAATTGAATTGTACTGACAGGCGGCGGCGCCGGTGCTAATAATTTAAAGCGGAGTGAGTTGGTTGACAGATTACAATACATATGTGATGGACAGGACAGAAAAAACACGATATATTTTGCTGGCAGCAGCCGGCCTGTTTGGGGCAGGCTACATCTTTTTCAACAACCTCCCGGCGGCGCTGGTAATGTCCCTGGGGGCATTCCTTTATCCGCGCTATGCAGGCCGGAGGCTGGCCGAAAAGAGGAGGGCCGAGCTGAACCTGCAGTTCAAGGATGCCCTTTATTCTCTTTCATCAGCCCTCAGTGCCGGAAGTTCCCTGGAGTCATCATTCCAGGCGGCTCTGCAGGACCTGAGGGTCTTATATCCTGACGGGGATGCCAGTATCGTACGGGAACTGGAGTATATATGCCGGAGGATGGAGATTAACGAACCCCTGGAGAAGGCCCTGGCTGATTTTGCGGAGAGGTCGGGACTGGAGGACATCAGGCATTTTGCCGACGTGGTAGCCATCTGCAAGAGGACTGGGGGCAACCTGGTACAGGTGGTCAAAAACACCTCCAACATGATCAGTGACCGGATTGAAGTTGCTCAGGAGATGGAACTGCTCCTGAGCAGGCAGAATTATGAACGCAGAATACTTAATGCCATGCCGTTTGTTTTCATAGCCCTGATCAGGTTTGCCGGGGGCGGCTATATGGATGCACTGTATACCAGTCCCCGGGGTTACCTGCTGATGGCTGCTGCCCTGGGCATCCTGGCCCTCTCCTGGTTTATTTCCGGAAAAATCATGGATATCAAAGTATGACCCATATATAGCCTATAAGGTTGTGATTGTTTTGGAAAACATCGTCTTTTTGTTTAAACAGGCTGCCGCCCTCGGGCTGGTGATTTTTCTGGCAGCACTCATGGTGATATCCCGGGGCAGTTGTGCCGCTTACCGGGCTGAACTGGAGGAATACCGCTTCCGGTTCCCTTTCCTGGCCTCTGCGGGATTGTATGTTTATACTAGGGTTCCCTGGAATTTTGACTCATACAACCGAAAAGTCAGGGCTAAAATCGCCGACCTGTTTGGACAGCGGCGGGTGGATGCCCTCTTTACAGTCCATATGGCCCAGAAGACAGCACTGGTGATATTGCCTGCCTTTATGTTTGCCATGGTTTCACTGCTGGGACAGGCAGACACATCATTTTATTTTTTTGCGGTTTTAATCACCGTGTTAATTTATTACCAGGCTGATGCCCAACTGGATAAAAGGCTGAAACAAAAGAAACGGGATATCCTAATTGACCTTGCCGGATTCATCAACACCCTTGCTTTGATGATAAATGCAGGACTGCCCTTCTCTGCCGCAGTCAGCAAAGCGGTCCGGGACAGTGACCTGGAACGGCCGCTGTATAAGGAACTGAACTTCATGCTTTCTGAAATCAATGCGGGGAAGCCTGCTGCCAGGGCTTATGAAGACATGGCCTTCCGGTGCAAGGTGCCTGAGGTTACCAGGTTTATCTCTGTTGTGCTGCAGAACTTCAACAGGGGCAACCGGGACCTGGCCTATGTCCTCAGGACCCTGGCCCAGGAGGCCTGGGAAAAGAGGAAGGACCTGGCCCGGAAACAGGGTGAGGAGGCCTCAGCCAAACTGGTTTTCCCGATGGTGATGGTGTTTGTGGCCATAGCTGTCATTGTACTGGCCCCGGCGATCCAGAGCATGGGCAGGTAGGATGTGATGGCATGGCAGGCAGGACGTGATGGTATAGCAGGTATAACGAGGAAAGGAGGTCAGGCAGAATATGAAACGGTTGATAACCGAATTTCTCAGGGATGAAGAGGGAATGGAAACAATCGAAATGGTGATCATTTTGGTTGTCCTGGTAAGTATTGCCTTTATGTTCCGGAAGACAATAGTCAAGTGGTACAATGAGCTCATCGGTGAGACCATTAATACTGATGTCGGCGAGGTACAGGAGGCCCCGAGTCTTCTGAATAAATAACAGGCCGGTTAAGCCGGGCGGGTAGGAGTGGGTTCCATGTTCAGAGGTGTTCTTGGGAATCAGAAAGGCAGTTATACCCTGGAAGCATCCCTGGTAATTCCCGTTATCCTGGTGGTACTCCTGGGGGTTGTGTTTTTTTCCATATATATTTATGAAAAACTGGTACTGCTGGATGCCGCAGTCTATTCTGCCAGGCAGACAGCGACCGTATGGGATAACAGCAGGAAGGACCCGGAAACCGGTTCCCTGGGGGGAGATTTCCGGACTGATGGTCTGTACTGGAGGATCACTGACGACCACAGCGATTCAGATCTGGTACGGCAAAAGACGGGCAGTGCCATTGCTTTGACCCGAACCCGGCTCCGGGGCGGCATACCCGGGGACAGCGAGCCGGCGGATATCTCTGTTGCCTACAGCAACAGCCTGGTGCAGAGGATAGTGACGGTTGATATCAGCCGGAAAGCAGCGGTACCGCCGGTACTGCTCACAGGCAAACCTGCTGCAGGCAGGATTGGGTCCATGGCGGCCGGGCATGCCAATTCTGTTATTGCTGAGCCGGTAGAGTTTATCCGGAACTGGGAACTGGCAGCCGGATATATCAATGAAGCAAGGAATTTTCTTGCCAATTTCGCCGTTGAAAAAGCCGCGGCCGGAGATGCCAGGACAATAATTGCCAGCTCTCAAAGTGATGTCAATGGTAAAAAGGTTTACCATTATCCCGGCTGCAGGCATATCGGAAACATGAAGCAGGAGAATATCATTGAGTTTGGCTCAGTTGATGAAGCCAATGCAGGGGGCTACCATATTTGTGTAGACTGTGCCGGAACGGTCATTGGACATAATTAGGAAACCGGACAGTTGGAAATGGTGATCAAAAACAACAGGTTCAGGAGTTGAAAATGCAGTTGTTTAAAAAGGAGAAGGGAACAATTACAGTCTACCTGGTGATCGTATTTACGGCGGTACTCTTTTTTACCGGACTCTTTGTGGACCTGGCCCGGATTAAGGCTGGCCAGAACCGAGTCCGGAGAATTGCCGACAGCTCGGCCCGTTCCGTTATGGCAGATTATCACACGGGACTGAAGAGCAGCTATATGCTGTTTGGAGCCAACAGGTCCGACTTTGCGGCGGACTTCAATAAATATATCACCGCCAACCTGCCGGACACTTCCCGGGAGGAATTCAGCTTACTTGACCTGAGGTATGAAGAAGGCAACATTTATCTTACCCGTCCTGTTGGCAGGAAAGAGGTCCTCAGGCAGCAGATACTGGAAGCCATGAAGTACAGGGCGCCGGTTGATATCACCAGGGAACTCATTGACAAGTTCCGGCAGGTGGGGGAGATGGCCAGGTTTTTTGATATGAATAATGAAAAAAGGAAGAGTTATTCCAGGATAGATGAAAACATAGAAAGCATCCATGAAAATAATCGTAATATCAAACAATTCAGGAGTGAAATGCGGGAGGATAAGACAGAACTGATTAATGTAAAAAGGGAAATAACCCGGATGCGGAATACCGGTTCCGGCGCTGATAATGAAAGGTTGGATGAACTGTTGCAGCAGAAGGAGCGCCTGGAAAGGCGAATGGCTGAGAACCGGTCGGCTATTGCCGGGGAAGTTGAAAAGACGGAGGAATCCAGAAACAGGATTGAGCAGGAAATCAAAAAACTGGAGGAATTCCCTGATACGGATATCTACCGGAATTACGGAGCCGCCGGAAGAGGGGTAGCGCCTACCGGTGAGGAGACGGTTAACCGGGGCATAGAGACCTTTGTTGACCAGCTGGCCCTAGACCTGCAGGGGATTGACAATGACGTGAAACAGACCAGGGAGGCCCTGGAGGCTGAGTCCCGTACTCAGCAGGCAGATGACAGCATTTTCGAAAAAATGGGAATTGATGCGGTAACAGCGGCTTATGAACGGATATCTGCAGCCGCCGGGGTCCCGGTTTCTCCGGAAACGGGCGGCACAGCCCAACATGCGGAAAAACTCAGGGATGAAATTGAAAATTATACCTCAGGAGCAGATGGCAGTCCGGGAACAGTGGATACACCGGGAGCAGGTGGCGGACCGGAAGCAGGCAGCGGACCGGGAGCTGATCAGATTGAGGCCCTGTTATCTCCGGAGGAAATTGACGGTGATATAAACAGGTTTGAGGAAAGGTATGGTTCCAGGGCTGATTCCATTTCAGAACTGTTCCGGGAGATTTTTGGCATTATTAATGTTGGGGAGCGGTTAACTGAACTCAGGGACGAAATCTATATCAATGAGTATGTCCTGACCTATTTTTCATACCTTACCTCACCGCCAAGGGGGGTACCCCCATATGCCTACCGGAACACGGAAGCAGAATTTGTTTGTTATGGGACCCGGGCGCCCATGGCCCTGGCTGTAGGTGAACTTTACTTTACCCGGTTTGCCCTGGACAGCGCCGCCTATTTCGCCTTCAGCAAGGCGCCGGCCCATTTACTGGCCAGGACGGTTTATTCCCTTATCATGGGGGCCCTTGAAGCTGCAGCCGATAGCTATAAACTGCTGATTGCCAAAGACAGTGTCCCTGTTGCTTCCATGTTTCCTGACAATCCACTGGAAAAAATCCCGCCGCTCAATTACAGGGACCACCTCAGGCTTTTTATGCTGCTGCATTCCGATGAAGAGGGCAAACTGGACCGGATCGGCCAGCTTATCAGGCAGAGGTCCGGCATTGATACAGGTGAACTGCCCACCCTGGCAGATGGCTATGTTACAGTTTCATTAAGGATGTGGTTCCTGCCCCTGGCCGGTTTTGATAATCTGGAGTCCGGACCGTTTGGTACCAGCGTCAGGGATGGCAGGTGCTATATCACCAAGGAAGTTGAGTTTGGATACCAGTAGGCTTCCGGAAATGACCGGGAATGTTACTCCGCACAGGCCCGCGTCCCTGACTTCACTTAGCGGAACTTCGGTAGATTTCTCACAGGAGGAGCAGGAAAAATAGTGGAGAGAAAGATAGTAATGAGACTGATTCGGGATTGCAGGGGAAGTCTTACTGTGGAAGCGGCCGTTATTCTTCCGGTGTTCCTGGGCCTGATGATGACGGTAATCAATTTTACAAATGTAGTCATGATATACATTGCCATGGATCATGCCGTCAGTGAGACTGCCAAACAGATAGCCACACATGCATATCCCCTGAAGGCCTTAAAAATCAACGGCGGGGCCCTTAGCCTGATTACAGGGGAAAAATCCGCACATGCGGGGATCACCGGCGAAATCTTTAACCGGATTGCGGCCAAAGGAAGCAGTCTGGCATTGGAAACTGTAGTCAAAGAGATTGCCCGGGAACGGATAAGGGAGATGTATCCCTTGGGAGAGTTGGATGAAACCGCTTTTGAAATCTCCGGGATTTCCGTATACAACCCTAACGGTGTCACCGGCAGCAGCTTCCGGATTAATAATATCCTTCTGAATAATGAAGATATTGCTCTTATGGTCGAATACCGGGTCAGTCTGTCAGCACCCTTTTTTGGCAGAACGCTGCGCCTTTCCAATACTGCTGTTGAAAGGGCCTGGGCTGACGGAAAGGCCGGCGGCCCATGACAACCCTGTTTTATGCCAAGACCCTGATACTGACAATTACTCTTGGCATGGCGCTGGCCGATGATATCAGGTACTGCCGGATAAAGAACTCTGTTACTTACCCGGCAGCCGCTGCCGGTATCCTGGTCAACATGGCAGAGGCCGGTTTTCCGGGAACGCTGCTCTCCTTACAGGGCTGGTTTGTCCCGGTAACGGTGTTATTTGTACTTTATTATATAAATGTAATGGGAGCCGGGGATATTAAGCTTTTTGCCGCTATCGGGGCCGTAATGGGCCTTCCTTTTGTGACATACTGTTTCTTTTTTTCAGTCTATATCGGCGGCGGCATAGCTTGCTGGCTGTTAGTCAGGAGGCGGCAGTTCCGGCAGAGGATACGGAAAATTTGTGGCTATGGCAAAACCGTATTGTATACCGGCCGTTTGTTCCCTTACAGTGTCAGGGGGGACAATGAATCCAAATTTATTTTTACGGCGGCTATTGTCCCGGGCACTGTTGTTAGCTGGGTTTTGTTTTACCTTATTTAATAGCGGAGGGTGATGCCAACGTGACAGGTGTTCTGTGGGGATTTGAGACAGCTTTCAGAGTCGATTCAGGGAAAAACTATCTTGTCCTCGGCAGGGAAGGGCTTGCACGGGATGATATCCTGGGGTTTCAGGTGGAAATGATGGCCAGCAATAAGATACCCGGGGTTGTGCCGATCCGGTTAAGGGAACGGAATGCTGAGCTGGAAATATATTATGACCTCACCGGACTGGTAAGCCTGAAAAATTACCTTAAAAGGCAGCACATCAGCAAGGCGGAATTTGTCCGCCTTTTGGATGATATGGTTTCCATTATGTCTGATGGCTGCAGGTACTACCTTGACAGCAGTTCATTTGTATTCAGTGAGGAATATATTTACCTGAATCCTGTATCTAGAGAGGTTTTTCTGCTGTACATTCCTGCAGCAATTCAGCAGGATGTGGGACAGTCTTTTCAGACAATGGTGGTAAATACCCTGATTGGCAGTGCCAACATTGATACTCCGGATAATTTTGTCCAGAAGCTGCTCAAACTTTTTAACAATGGTGAGTTTAACCCCGGTGAGTTTAGCAGGCTGCTGAAAAGCATTGATATGGGCAACTGCAGCAGTATTGACCGGCAAGGCGGGAACGTCTGTCCGGACAGGAATGCCGCGGCAGCAGGGTCAGCAGGGGACAGGCGGAGAGGAGGGGCATCATCCACAGCAGGGGCAGAAGCAGGGTCAGGGGCCGGGTCAGGGGTCGGGATTTCCTGTGAACTGCAGCCCTTGGATACGGCTGTCAGGGGAAAGGTGAAAAACACCAGGACAACGATACTGGCAGTACTGGCTGTGATGGCGGTGACCGGAGCCGCATTATCAAATATTTTTGACAGGTGGGAAGGCATTGGAGAGACACTGACCGGTACACAGCCGGCCGGATATCTGCCCGCAGCGGCAGCAGCGCTCCTGGCAGCCGGCGCCGGCGTTGCCTGGCTGGTCAGGTCCGGAAACAAACGCGGAAAGCAGCAGGAAGAAGAAACCCTCAGTCAACATGCGGGCCTGCAGAGGTTTGTTGCTGAAGTCAACACATCCCATGTGCCCGGAGACCTCAAGGTACATCAGGCATCAAATGCGCATCAGGCATCAAATGTGCATCAGGTTTTAAACGTGAACACAGCCTCCAATATGCATCCGGGACCGGATATGCATCCAGCCTCAATAATACCTGTGGCCGCAGATAGGCCCGCAGTCCCGGATATGCCTGATACGGCAAATATGACGGAAGAAACGGTACTCCTGGGGCCTGCGAATTTCCCGTTTTTTATGGCTGTCAATGGGGATGAGACAATAGTGATCGACAAACCTGAATTTATCATTGGCAGGAATGAGAGCGCCTGTGATTATGCCATCAGGGACCGGAGTATTGGAAGGACCCATGCCAGGATTAAGACCATTGACAACGTCTTTTATATCCTGGACCTGGATTCCAAAAACGGCACCTCAATAAATAATACCCGCATTATGAGCAGCCAGCAGTACGAATTAAAGCATAATGACCGGGTCGCTTTTGCCAATGTGGAGTATTGTTTTCGTGTTAAATAGGCTCTGGAAATGGCAGGAGTTATGGTGAGGAAAAATGAAGTGGGAGGGGTACGAATGCTTCAAGGCGGGGATGTTCTGGAGGGGAAGTACTGTATCATAAGGCTGCTGGGTCAGGGCGGGTGGGGCAATGTCTACCTTGCCGAAAACCTTAAGGTGGGGAACCGGTGGGCGGTAAAAGAGGTGGAAACAGCCCAGGAATTCCGGGTGAATTTCCTGGCTGAGCCGGAGATATTAAAGAGGCTGAATCACCGCAGCCTGCCCAGAATAGTCGATATTTTTCGCAATGGGAATTTCCTCTATATAATAGAAGACTACTTTGAGGGTATCGGCCTGAAGGAAGTAATCGGGACCAGGGAGATGTGTACTGAAGAAAACGTGGTCCATTGGGCCAGGCAGCTGTGTGAAATCTTGATTTACCTCCACGGCCTGGAGCCGAACCCGATTATTTACAGGGATATGAAACCGGGGAATATAATTATAGACCGGGATAACCAGGTCAGGCTGATTGATTTCGGTATTGCCCGGGAGTTTAAGCGGGGCTGTTCAAGTGATACCACCTTTATCGGGACCCGGGGGTATGCGGCGCCGGAACAGTTTTCGATTGACGGGCAGTCTGATGAGAGGACTGACATCTACGGCCTGGGGGCCACCCTTTATCACGTGGTCACCGGGGTACATCCGGGGCAGCCGCCGTTTCAGATGGTTCCGGTGCGACGACTGAACCCGGCGATTTCAGAGGGCCTGGAATATATTATTGCCGGGTGTGTGGAGAATGACCCCCAAAACCGTTTCCAGAGTGCGGCTGAAGTGCTGGAGGCATTAAAGGGCCTGGAGTCTACCGGTAACAGGTCCGGTGGCAAACCAGACAAGTGGAGCCTTAACAGCAACTGGCAGAACAGCAAGAGCGGCCAGAGCAGCGAGGCCGGTGAGAACAGGGAAGGCGGCAGTAAAAGCGGCAGCAAAATCAGGACCATCATCAGGACAGTTGCCGGCAGCCTGCTGCGGGGAGACCGGGCCGGTCTGCAGCGGAAACAGGTCAACCGTGCTGTTGACCGGACGGGTTCCAGGTGCGGATTAATCGGGACTGTGGTCATTGCGGTAGGCGGCGCTTCCAGGGGAACCGGCTGTACCCATACCGCCATTGCCACAGCGGTTTTCCTGGCTGGTAAGGGTTGGCGGACAGCATTACTGGAGATGAACGAGAACCCCGTGTATTATACAGTTGCGGAGGAAGACCGGGAAACGGCGCCGGTTGAAGGGTCTTTCAGGTATTGCGGTATGGATTTTTACACACAGGACCCGACGGGAGACAATGATCTGTTGATCAGGGTCATCAGGTCCGGGTATAATTACCTGGTGCTTGACCTGGGGACGGTCTGCCGGACCGGGACCGGGGGCACCCCGGAGAAACTGTCCCGGTATGATGAGATGGTCAGGGCAGACCTGACAATAGTGGTAGCCGGGGCAGCTGTCTGGCAGCTGAAGGACCTGGCGCCTTACCTCAGGGAACAGGCTGCCTCGAATTGGCTTTTTGCCTTCAGGACCCCTGACATGTACCTTTTCCACAAGATAAATAAAGAGCTTCCCCATACCTGCCTGCCGGTACCCTTTGCCCCCGACCCGTTCAGCCTGACCCCGGAAACCGAAGGATTTTTCGGCAAAATGCTGAATCCCGTACTGCCTGCCATGGAGAAAAACAGGAAGTGGCCGGTTTTCTCCAAATAAGGTTTGCCAAAAGAATGAAATAGTTTTATAATGGGAATTAATGATTTTGCAGGGAACCCACAGGTTGTTTGGAGGCAGAAGGGGAATGAAACTGAAAATACATGGTAATATTTTTGACCGGTTTACCCCGTCACAGGTTCTTGTGATAGGGTTTGCCGGCTTGATTCTGTTTGGTGCTGTTCTCCTGTCGCTGCCGGTTTCCAGCGCTTCCGGAGAACCGACAGACTTTATTGACTCATTGTTTACCGCCACTTCAGCCGTGTGTGTTACCGGCCTGGTTGTGTTTGACACCGGTACATATTTTTCCACCTTTGGCCAGGTTGTTATCCTACTGCTTATCCAGGTCGGCGGCCTGGGTTTTATGACCATGGGTACCCTGTTTGCGCTGCTGCTTGGCAAGAAGATCAGCCTTCGGGAAAGGCTGATTATGCAGGAGGCTTATAATAAGTTGTCCATAGAAGGGGTGGTCAGGCTGGCCAAGGCTGTCCTGGCGATTACCTTTTTAATTGAGGGTGTGGCAGCCCTGGTCCTTGGTCTCAGGTTTGCCGGGGAATTCGGGCTGGCCCGGGGGATGTATTACGGAGTGTTTCATTCGGTATCGGCATTCAATAACGCCGGTTTTGACCTGATGGGTGACTTCAGGAGCCTGACAGGTTATGTCTCAGATGTCCCGGTGAACCTGGTGGTTTCACTTCTAGTCATCCTGGGCGGCCTGGGTTTTAGTGTAATTATCGATATATTGACTAAGAGAAAATGGCAGAGGTTTTCCCTGCATACCAAGGTTGTTATCAGTACGACTGTGGTCCTGCTGGCTGCAGGAATGGCAGCCGTTTTTCTGCTGGAGTTCAATAATGCGGCAACCATGAAGGGCATGCCGCTGCAGGCAAAACTTACGGCATCGTGGTTCCAGGGCATGACACCCCGGACGGCGGGTTTTAATTCCCTTGACATTGCCGGTTTAAGGAATGCCACCCAGTTCCTGCTGATTATCTTTATGTTTATCGGGGCCTCTCCGGGGTCTACCGGCGGCGGAGTGAAGACATCCACATTTGCAGCCCTGGTGATGGCTGTAATTGCAATGGTCAGGGGTAAGGAGGATGTGGAGATGTTTGGGCGCAGGCTGCCCAGGGATATTGTGCAGCGGTCCCTGACAATTGTAGCCGCCTCCATTGCTTTTCTGATCATGATTACAATGTTGTTAACCGTAACTGAAAGTGCCGAGTTCCTGGCAGTGCTTTTTGAGGCCACATCCGCTTTCGGTACTGTCGGGCTCAGTATGGGCCTTACGCCAAAGCTGACCGTTCTGGGGAAACTGGTCATCATTTTTACAATGTATGCCGGGCGGCTGGGTCCGCTGACAATAGCTTTTGCGCTGGCCCAGAGAAGGCAAAAGGCCCTGTATCACATGGCTGAGGAAAAAATAATGGTGGGTTAACCTGCTCACCGGGAACTTATTGCGGGACAGGGGGTAATATATTATGAAACAATTTGCGGTGATCGGACTGGGCAGGTTTGGTACCGGGGTTGCCAAAACACTGCACACCATGGGTTATGAGGTACTGGCCATTGATGATGACCAGGAGAGAATCCAGGAAGTTGTTAATTTTGTCACCCATGCCATCCAGGCTGATGCCAAGGACGAACAGGCCCTTAAGGCCCTGGGGATCAGGAATTTTGATGTGGTTATAGTTGCTATCGGTCAGGATATGCAGGCCAGTATTCTGGTTACCGTGCTCCTGAAGGAACTGGGGGTTAAGTGTGTTGTTACCAAGGCCCAGACCGAACTGCACGGTAAGGTCCTGGCGAAGATAGGGGCTGACAAGGTCGTTTTCCCGGAGCGGGATATGGGGGCACGGCTGGCCCATTCCCTGGTTTCCTCTAATGTGCTGGACCACATAGAACTGTCTCCTGACCATAGTATCCTGGAGGTTGTAGCTCCTGACACCCTGGTCGGCAAAACTCTGAAGGAATCGGCGCTAAGGGCCAAATACAAAATAACCATTATGGCTATCAAACGAGATGGGGAGATTATTGTATCCCCTTCACCTGATGACCCCATAAAGGAAAATGATATCCTGGTGGCTATTGGTGACAATGACAACCTGAGGAGCATTGAACGTGAATAGGAGTGTGGTGATTACCAGCAGGCATAACAGCCTGGTAAAGCTGGTCAGGGCGCTAGGCAGCAAGCGTACCCGGGAGGCGGAAGGGTTTTTTGTCATTGAGGGACACAAGGTCATCAATGAGGCTCTTTCTTCAGGGGTCTCACCTGAGAAAATCATAGTTGCCGAACAGGCCCTGGCACACGCGGCGGTAACGGAACTGGTGCACCGTCCGGGCCTTAAATCAGAAGTTGTCATAGTCAGTGATGATGTTATGGAATACATGAGTGAGACCGAAACCCCGCCTGGGCTGCTGGGTCTGGTCAGGATGCAGGAAACGGGTCTGGGGTCCCTGGCTGCTGTAAAGACAGGCCCCGGGACGCTGCTGGTGATAATTGACGGGGTCCAGGACCCGGGCAACACAGGGACAATAATCAGGACCGCAGATGCCTTTGGAGTTGATGCGGTGATTACCACAGGCGGCTGTGCCGACATATATAACGGAAAAGTGCTGCGAGCTGCCATGGGTTCAGTATTTCACCTTCCGGTTGTCCGTGATGCTGAACCTTCAGATTTGCTGACCCTGCTGCGGGAAAAGGGGATTAGTGTGGCCGCTACATCCCCCGGTGACATTGCTGTACCGCTTTCTGAAGCCCGGCTGGAGCGGCCGTTGGCGGTTGTTTTCGGGAGTGAAGCCAGGGGCGTCTCCCCGGAATTTACTAAGGCTGCTGATGTTCTGGTAAAAATACCCATGCCTGGCAAGGCAGAATCCCTTAATGTGGCGGTTGCAGCCGGAATCACACTCTATGAGGCCTTCTGCCGGGGCGGCTGAACGTAAGTGAAACTTGTAAATAATTAGAGGTTATGTTATAATCGTTTTCGAAAGGTCCCCAAAAAGAGAATTGAAAGGTAGTGGTTTCATGTTATCACCCGCCGAATTTTTTTGGAGGATATTCGAAGCAACCGGTTCTGTAACTGCGTATATTAATTACCGCAGGCTGGCAGGGCAGTGCAAGAGACTGGCTGTCCACTAAAGGACCGCAATATACAATTTCACAGGCTACCCAAATGTGATGAACGGGAGAAGTAATCTGGATAATTTTCCACCAGGGATTAAGGGCCGCAGACTGGAAGCCCTTATTGGTTAGGTCAGGTGAAGTTCACCCGGGAACAGCGGACTGAATTTGCTGCCGGTGTCAGAAGCCCGGGCAATAGTAGGTCTGGCCGGAACCCTCCACCGTTACAGGGAGGCAGGCAGCAGCAGGTTCTGCGGCCTGGCAGAAGAGTGGGTTATCTTTAACTAAAAAGGGTGGTACCGCGGAATATATAGCTTTCGTCCCTTACCGGGAGAAGGCTTTTTTATTTTTGCCGGGAATGTAGTGAGGTATTGCACCGATTTTCCGCAGCACCGCCGGAGAAAAGTAACCTTGTTCCTGGCGAAGTACGGGAACATTTCTCACGGCGGCGCTGCAAGGAAAATCTTGTGCAACATCTCGCCACAAATGAAGGAAAATTTAATTCCGCGTGAAGTGCGGAGTTTTAAGGAGGAAGGACATTGAAGGACAAGCTTGAGCAGATTAAGGCAGCGGCCCTTGACAGCATTGCTGCCGCAGCAGACCTCGAACAAATTAATGAAATCAGGGTCAGGTACCTGGGGAAAAAGGGTGAACTGACCACAATACTGAGGGGCATGGGCTCCCTCAGCGCTGAGGAGAGGCCCCTGGCAGGCCAGCTGGCCAATGAGGTGCGCCAGAGTATTGAAACTGAACTGGGACGGAAGACCGAGGCCCTGAAAGAAGAGGAGAAACTGGGGCGTCTGCAGGAGGAGACAATTGATGTGACCCTGCCGGGCAGGCCTTTTCAGGTTGGCAGGCGCCACCCGCTGGTAATAGTACTTAATGAGATAAAAGAAATCTTCCTGGGACTCGGCTTTGAAATTGCTGACGGTCCTGAGGTGGAACTGGACTACTATAATTTTGAGGCTCTGAACTTTCCGCCCGACCACCCGGCCCGGGATATGCAGGACTCCTTCTATATAGATGAAGGCATCCTGCTGCGGACCCATACCTCCCCGGTCCAGCCGCGGGTAATGGAGAAAAAGGCGCCACACGTTCCGGTAAAAGCTATCGGACCCGGCAAGGTTTACCGGCGGGATGATGATGCCACTCACTCCCCCATGTTTCACCAGGTGGAAGGGTTTATTGTTGATAAGAATATTTCCTTCAGTGACCTTAAGGGCATCCTACTGATAGTGGTCAGGCAGATGTTTGGCGAAGACAGGGAAATCAGGCTCAGGCCCAGCTTTTTCCCTTTTACTGAACCCAGCGCTGAGGTGGATGTCTCCTGTATCATGTGTAACGGTGAGGGCTGCCGTGTTTGCTCCAATACAGGATGGCTGGAAATACTGGGCGCCGGCATGATCCATCCCAATGTGCTGCAGATGTCCGGCTATGACCCTGAGGAGGTCACTGGTTTTGCCTTCGGACTTGGCATTGAACGAGTGGTTATGCTCAAATACGGAATTGATGACCTGCGGTTATTATTTGATAATGACAAGAGGTTTTTAGCACAGTTTTAAAAGGAGGACTAAAATGAGGGTTTCATACAAGTGGCTCAGGGATTATGTTGATATTCCCGTTTCGCCTGAAGAACTGGCGGAACGAATGACAATGTCAGGTGTTGCGGTAGAGAATATTGAATATCCGGGTAAGGGTATTGAAAATGTAGTCACAGCAAAAATCGAAAAAATTGAACCACACCCCAATGCTGACAAACTGGTGGTCTGCAGGATCAATACCGGTTCGGAAATGCTTCAGGTAGTTACAGGAGCGCCAAATGTAAGAGAAGGGCAGGTTATTCTTCTGGCCCTGGTCGGAGGGGCGATTCCCGGAATGAAGATAACCAGGGCCAAGCTTAGGGGTGTGGAGTCTTTCGGAATGTTATGCTCTGCTCAGGAACTGGGACTGGATCCGGAAAATTTTCCCCCGGACCAGAGGGACGGTATCCTGGAATTCCCCGGAGACACCCCGCTGGGTATGGATGCCCGGGAACTCCTGGGGCTTGATGATGCTATCCTGGAACTTGAGCTGACTCCCAACCGGGCTGACTGCCTCAGCATGCTGGGTGTGGCCCGGGAGGTTTCTGCCGTACTGGGGACAGAACTCAGACTGCCTGAGATAAAAGTGGCTGAAATTGAAGAAACCATTGACGGCAAGGTGACAGTTGATATTGAAAATCCCGAATTATGCGGCCGGTATGTGGCGCGCCTGGTCAGGGATGTGAAAATCGGTCCTTCACCGGTATGGATGCAGCAAAGGCTGCAGGCTGCCGGAGTCCGGCCTATCAGTAATATTGTTGATGTTACCAATTATGTGATGATGGAAATGGGACAGCCGCTGCATGCCTTTGATTATGATAAATTGGCCGAACACGCAATTATTGTGCGCCGGGCCAGGGAAGGGGAGAAAATGGTCTCCCTTGACGACGTGGAACGGGAACTGACCCCTGACATGCTGGTGATTACCGACCCCACAGGGCCGGTGGCCATCGCCGGAGTTATGGGAGGGCTGGATACTGAAATTACCGGTGAAACATCTTCAGTCCTCATTGAGTCGGCATATTTCAAGCCTGCCAGTATCCACCGGACTTCCAAAAACCTGGGCCTGAGGTCTGAGTCCTCTGCCAGGTTTGAAAAAGGTATCGATGTCAATGGCTGCCTGGCTGCAGCAGCCAGGGCCTGCCAGCTGATTGAGGAAATGGGCGGGGGCCGGCCGGTCAGGGGGGCTGTCGATAATTTCCCGGCTCCGCTGGCAAACCCTGTTATCAGGCTGAGGCCGGAAAGAGTGGCCCTGATTATGGGTATCCAGGTCTCCAGTGAGCAGATAAGGGAAATTATGAACCGGCTCGGATTTGGGGTAACCGTGGATGGCAGTGATTTCCTGGTTGAGGCGCCTACCAGGCGCGGGGATATTACGACTGAAATCGACCTTATCGAAGAGGTGGCCCGGCTGTTCGGATACAATAATATCCCGACCACACTACCGGAGGGCGCCAGTACCGAAGGGCGCAAGAGTGAGGCCCAGGTCATGGCTGACACCATTTGCAACCTGATGGCAGGTTGTGGCTTAAGTGAGATCATCACCCTGAGTTTTATGAACCCCAGGGCCTTTGATATGCTGAACCTGCCCCAGGAGCACCTGTTAAGGAATGCGGTCAAGGTACAGAATCCCCTCAGTGAGGAACAGCGGGTCCTGAGGACTACGATGCTGCCAGGCATCCTTGATATCCTGTCCCGCAATACGGCCAGAAAAAACCGGGACCTGGCATTTTTTGAAATGGGGCGGATATTTGTCCCTGTTGCAGGTGCGAAACTGCCTGAAGAAAAGAACACCCTGGCGGCTGCCGTGATGGGCAGTACCAGGGCGGGATGGCAGTCAGCCGCCCAGGAAATGGACTTCTATTACCTTAAGGGTGTCCTGGAGACCTTGCTGGATACCCTGAACATTAAAAAATACAACATGGTCCCGGAGTCCGGGGAAAGTTCCTTCCATCCCGGGAGGACAGCCAGGGTGGAGCTCGGGGGTGAGACCCTCGGGATCATTGGTGAGATTCACCCAAATGTGGCCGAAAACTACCGTCTCCCTGACAGGGTATATGTAATGCAATTGGATGTGGAGATGCTCATCCGCCATGCGGGCGGGATTAAGCAGTACAGCCCGCTTCCCAAATATCCGGCTGTGGAACGGGATATGGCGATAGTTGTCAGGAAGGATATCATGGCAGCCGATATCAACCGGGTAATCCGGAAGAGCGCCGGCACTCTCCTGGAAAGCATCAGTCTGTTTGATGTATACCAGGGTTCCCAGATAAAAGAAGGCTTTAAGAGCATGGCATTTTCCCTGAGGTTCCAGTCACCCGAGCGGACCCTGACAGATGAAGAGGTGAATGTGATTCACCAAAAAATCCAGCAGGCCTTAAAGGAGCATTTTGAGGCTGAACTGAGGGGCTGAATAGCAGAGAATTATGACAGCCTACCGACAACCTTTCACAAACGCCGGCAGGAATTTGCCGATATATGGCGAATATTGAAAAAGATGAATAGAAAAGAAGTCAATGGGAGGATCGGTATGGTGGATGAAAAGGGCAGGGCAACGGTGCAGATTTATGGTGAGGAGTATACGGTAAAGGGTGAGGCTTCACCCGAATACCTGAGAATGCTGGCCGCCTATATCGATAAGATGATGAGACAGGTTGCCGCACGCCAGCCAAGGCTGACCACAGCCAGGGTGGCGGTGCTGACAGCGCTTAACATAGCTGATGAAATGAGCAAACTTCAGGAGGACTATGATACTCTGGTGAAGCTGATGGACAGTGAAAAGAAAAAACCTGACGGGGAAAAGAACAGGCCTGATCAGGATAAGAAAAAAGAATTCGGCAAAAAGAACGCGTAACAGACAAAAAGTCTGGCAGACAGAATGCGCAACAGAAAGAAAACGTAAAGGACAGGACGTCTCAAGAGAGGCGTCTTTTTTGCCATATAAATACCGGGGATTATTTCAGGCGGAGATGGATTCCTTTAAGGGGCGTCTCCGCCTTTTTTTGTATTCGGGCGCCCAGGCCAGCGGCATAAAGGGAAGACAAGTGGATCTGTAAAAGTAATAAAGGGAGAAATTATTAATAAAGGAAATATACCTAGACAAATATAGAAAAATTATGTATAAATATCTTGAGTTTTGCAGCAAAATGAGATAAAAAGAGCCCACAATCGCTTATGAATAGCGGGTTGCGGGCTTTGGCATCAATATGGCCTTCCTGAAATTTTTTACGGTATATGGACCAAGGCAGAGACGTGATTTGGCTATACACAAGTTTGCCGGCTTAATTAAAGCGGGGCAATCTGTCCCGTTTTACGGAGATGGAAGTACTGAGCGGGATTATACATATATTGATGATATTATTGACGGTGTTACCAAAGCCATTGATTGGGTCAGTGAAGGCAGCGGCAAATATGAAATTTTCAATTTGGGAGAGTCCAATACAGTCAGTTTGAGTAGAATGGTCAGGACTCTTGAAGATACATTGAACAAAAAAGCTGTGTTAAATAAATTGCCCCTGCAGCCCGGGGATGTGAACCGTACTTTTGCTGATATTTCGAAGGCAAAGAAAATCCTCGGATATAATCCACAGACGGATTTTGCAGGGGGAATCAGGAAGTTCGCAGAATGGTTAGGTGGTTACCATGATTTTTCATTATCCATAATATCCTGCGTCTCTTTGTTCCGGAGCTGGTTGTGCCGAGGCCGTTTACCAGCGGGATAGTCCGCAATGAGGGAGTGCCTGGTTATTTATTGGCATTATGGCACCAAATGTTTCCACCGATTCTGAGGATAAAGAGCTCCTATAATATTGGTACCTTCAGGGCTCTGTTCTTCTACCCGAAGCGCCTGGCATATCTGGCTTGTAAGCCGTTTGTACCCGTGACCACTTTAAAACGGAAGGCAGGAGATTGAGAGAAAATTAAAGACGGTTATCTTGTCAGGGAAATTGCCGATTGTCATATCGTTGTTCCCATTGGGGAAAGAGTAATTGACTTCAAGGGAATCATGACCCTCAATGATTCCGGTTATTTCATCTGGAAATGTCTCTCTGAAGATATTGCTTACCCTCAATTACTGTCGGCCATACTTAATGAATATGAGGTTGATGAGGCAACTGCCAGGGCCGATCTTGATGAGTTTCTTGAAACTGCCCGGCAGAGCGGGGTCCTTGAGGAATGAGTACTGATCTGAAGAAAAAAGACAATGAATCAACAGATAACAATGAGTTGGCCCGCAAGTGGGAACGTTCGGAGATTACCCTGGCCGGATACGCCGCACAGAGGCATGTCCCTCTGGGTGGTACATTTGAATTAACACCACGGTGCAACCTGAGGTGTAAGATGTGTTATATCAGGCTTGACAAGCATCAAATGGACCTGATAGGCAGGGAGAGGACTGCAGATGAGTGGATTGGCATGGCCAGAGAGGCTGCGGCGGCCGGGACACTGAATCTCCTGATTACCGGGGGGGGGACCCCTGTACAGGCGCGGGCATATGGATTTGATCTCCCACCCAAAATCATTACCTGCCTGGCGGCAAAATCCATGTACTGGATAACCTGGGATGGCAAAATGCTGCCCTGTGGTTCCTTTGCCAGGCCCTTTACCCTGCCGTTTGCCGAGGGTTTCCGGCAGGCCTGGGACCGCCTGCCAACCCTGTTTGAAGACATATAAAGAGAGAGCAAAACGATCTGAGAAATATTCAAGAATTTTGTGAAAATTAATGCTGGACAAGTTTGATAACATATGGTAGTTTTATTTTAAGTAGTATTTTATGCTAATTGGTATTATATGGTATTGTTTAGGCAGTGAGGTGATAAATTATGAAAAAAGAATATTGCAAACCTGAGCTTGATGCGAAAGCCTATGCCCAATTCGAAAATGTTTTCACCGAATGTAATAAGGGAAATGCCGTTCCACGAGGCTGTAGTGGTATTCCCGGTTGGGAACCCAGTATGCCTGCTGAGGCAGCCTTTAAAACTAATGCGAGTACATAATTACAGGCAGGCACACAATTGTGTGCTTCTTTTCTTTTAGCATGGATAAGTGGGGGATGACCTCTTGGCGAAATACCGTTTTTCTGACCTGGTTACAGAAATCTCTGCCCCGGAGTGGGCCTTACATGATAACTTTAAACTCTTTTCGTGCCGGCAGGGCGAACCGGATATATACTGTAGGGTTGAATTCAGGAAACGTCCTGATAAACCGGGGACTGGGGTCAATATAATTGCCAATACACCGGGGACTATCATTTACGAAGCTCAGGAACACATTCACAATTTAAGCGGTGATAATCATGATATTCCGTCATACACCGTGGCCTCCGCGGACTGGTCTTCATATACGATGTTCATAGACCCTGCATACCCATGCCCACCTCTGGCAGCAGCTGTATCAGACTCCAATCCTGGACGGAGATGCCGCTGCCTGCCGGTCGCAAACTGGAACTGAAGCCGGGCAAAGACGGTGTTTGGGAAGCGGTCTTTATGGTTGCTTTTGGGACAGTTGACGGACCGTATCCCATCGAGATTTATGCTGTTGACAAGTCAGGGCTTACCAGGCAGAGCACCTATACCATCACTATTGACAACAGCCTGCCCCTGATGGAGATTAAGCACACGGCTCAGGCTGACGGCAAATATATGCTGGAAATCAAGCCGCTGTTAAATGCTGTGGCCATTGACTACTATGTAGGCGCCAACAGCGTGAAACTGAGCCGCACTCAAAAAGGCCGGTGGGCGGCGGTTGTACCTGCAGGTGATGGCACTATCAGGGCCATTGACGAGTCAGGTTATCGGGTTGAACAACATCTCTCACTGCCTGTGATACCGGTACTTGTTGACAGTAAGGCTATTTCCGCAGGATCTGATGCCTGGGAAACTGTTACTGCAGTCACAAATGCTGTGGTTAACCCGGAAAGCGCCGGGACGGAAACCGGGGCCATTAAGTACAGTCTGTACCTCTGGGCTGCCGCAGTTATTGCCCTGGTGATCGCAGCCGCAGTGACAATACAGGCAAGATTAAGGTCCCGTGAGAAGTAAGGTAAAATGAAGCAAGGCCCATGAGTAAGGTCCATAATGAAAGTAAGGACGTCATGAAGCAGGGCAAAGTGAAATAAATAGTCTTCTACATCTGCTGAAAAGCGGGGTAGAGGACTTGTTTTTGGACAAAATAAAAGTGGTAGGCTTTCGGAATGGCCGGAAATAGAATATGATGAGTTATTGTACAAATTTCCACACTGCTGCCGGAGGAATAGGGAGGGCTTATGAGGCGTATTGAAAATATAGAGGTTGCCTGGATAATGGGTGAAATAGCTGACCTGCTGGAACTACAGGGGGAAAGTGTTTTCAAGATCAGGGCTTACCGGAAAGCGGCCAAGGCCATCGCCAGTCTGGCCACCGACCTGTCGGAACTGGCATCCCGGGGGGAGCTGGAAACTGTCCCCGGCATTGGGAAGGCCATTGCGGGGAAAATTGCGGAATTATTCAATACCGGGGAAATTGAGTATTACGAAAATTTGAAGGCCCAGGTCCCGCCGGGGCTTCTGGAAGTTATCACCGTTCCCGGAATCGGGGCCAGGATGGCCCAGGAGCTGTATCAAAAGCTGGGCATATCATCAGTGGATGAGTTGGAGGCAGCAGCCAGGGGCCGAAAAATCAGGGGACTTCCCGGCATGGGGAACAAGACTGAAATGAATATCCTCAGGGGTATTGAAATGCTGAGGAGCGGTACAGGGCAGGTTACCCTCGGGATTGCCGATGCCATGGCGGAAGCCTTTACCGGTTTCCTGAAGTCGCTCCCGGGTGTGGAGGAGGCCGGGGCCGCCGGGAGTGCCCGCCGCATGAAAGATGCTGTTGGCGATATTGACCTGGTGGTGGGTTCATATGAAGCGGAAAGAGTAATCGAAATATTTGTGAAACACCCCCAGGTAAAAAAGGTGCTGGCTAAAGGTGATACCAAGGCACGGGTGGTTACTTTGGCGGGAATCGGCATTGACCTTATGGTTGTGGGACCGGAACAGTACTGGACCGCCATGCACCATTTTACCGGTTCCAAAGAGCATAATGTCAGGCTCCGCGAGATAGCCCACAAAAAAGGCCTGAAAATAAATGAGTATGGTGTGTTCCGCCGTGACGATGACACCAGGCTGCCTGTTGCCGGTGAGGCGGATATTTATACCCACCTGGGAATGGAGTACATCCCTCCCGAACTCAGGGAGGACCTGGGGGAGGTTGAGGCAGCCATGAACGGGACTCTCCCTGACCTGGTGGAAACAGGGGACATCAAAGGAGATCTTCACATTCACTCTGACTGGAGTGACGGGGTTAATTCGATAGAGGAGATAGTTGGCAGGGCAGTTGAAATGGGTTATGAGTATGTTGCCATAACTGACCATTCCAAGTCCCTGGGGATAGCCAGGGGTCTTTCCGTGGAACGCCTGGAGGAACAGGAGCGGTATCTCAGGGAACTGAATGAAAAGACCGGTCAGATTGAAATACTAACCGGTATTGAGGCTGATATCCTGTCCAACGGTGATTTGGACTATCCTGATGAAATACTGGCCGCAAAAGACATTGTGGTGGCTTCGGTGCATTCGGGGTTCCGGCAGGAAAGGGAAAAAATTACCGGAAGGGTAATTTCAGCCATGAAAAACAAGCATGTCGACATAGTGGCCCACCCGACCGGGAGGCTTATTGGCAGGAGGGACCCTTATGCCATTGATATGGAGGAGATATTCGCAGCTGCTGTTAAGTATGGGACTGCTCTTGAGATTAATGCCTCCCCTGACAGGCTGGACCTGAACGACAGGTATGTGCGCCGGGCTGCAGAGCTGGGTATCAGGATTAGTATCAATACTGATGCCCATGACATCAACCGGATGGACGAAATGAAGTACGGTGTGGCTACAGCACGCCGCGGCTGGCTGGAAAAAAGGGATGTCCTGAACACCCTGGGTAAAGAGGAACTGCTGGATTACCTGAAAAAGTGACGGGCAGCAGGGAAAATAAAAATCAATAAAATTTGTATATTTAAAAGGAATTTTCTCTTTTGAATCGAATTAGCTAATTGTTTATGTTATAAACAAAAAATGTATGTGGTGGTATTCAATGGTATCTGGAGGAGGAGTATCATGAAACTTAAAGAAATGTATGAATTGGCGGTCAGCATAGGGATGGAAAATGACCCCAGGGGCCGGGAAGAGATTAACCGTGTCCTGAAAAAAGCCGGGAAGAAATTTGATGATCTGAAAGAAGACGAAAAACAGGAGTTTGACCGGGAGAAACTGAGTAATCCCTACAGTGATACCCGGATTCTTTATGGAGACCCGGAGCAGGAGATAAAGACTATCCTGGCAGGAATAGATATTGAGGTGGGGGAGATACTGATTGCCGACCGGCTTAGGGAAAAGGGCAGGCAAATTGACCTGGTGCTGGCTCACCACCCTGAAGGAAAGGCTCTTGTGGGGCTGTATGAGGTTATGCACATGCAGTCTGAAATTCTCGAGACTTTCGGTGTCCCCATCAATGTGGCCCAGGGGATTATGGCCTCCAGGATAAGCGAGGTCAGGAGAAACCTGCTGCCGCTGAATCACAACAAGGCTGTGGACGCAGCTGAAATGTTTGAGATTCCCCTGATGTGTGTACACACACCGGCTGACAATATGGTGACAGGCTTCCTGCAGCGGACCATTGAGGAGAAAAAGCCGGAGACAGTGGGGGACATAATAACCATTTTAAAAGAGATTCCCGAATATGCAGAGGCTGTCAAAATAGGCACCGGACCGGTGACCGTTGTCGGTGACAAGGAACGCAAGTGTGGTAAGGTATTTGTGGATATGACCGGAGGGACCGGCGGGTCAGAGGATGCCTTTGCCAAGCTGTCACAGGCAGGTGTGGGTACGATTGTGGGTATGCACATTGGGGAAAAACACCGTAAAGAGGCTGAAAAGAACCACATTAATGTTATTATTGCAGGACATATGGCCAGCGATTCCCTTGGCATGAACCTTATTATTGATGAATTTGCCAAAAAAGGTATTGAGGTCATCACCTGTTCCGGCCTGACCAGGTTTTCCCGGATATAAACGGATTTTATAAAAACGGTCATTTTCTGTAAAATACTGATTAAGAACGGGGTCAAGTGATTTCACGTAAATCATTTGGCCTTTTTCTGGATTTAGGGTATCATTTAGGGTATCATAGTAGAAGAGTTTGACATTATAATGGAGGTTGCAGATGAGAATACCCGAATTACTGGCCCCGGTAGGCGGCCGGGAGGCCCTCCGGGCTGCTGTGCAAAACGGCGCCGATGCTGTATATCTGGGCGGCCAATTGTTCAGCGCCAGGCAGTATGCCGATAATTTTGACCGGGCTAAAATGAAGGCAGCTATAGAATATGCACATATCAGGGGTGTTAAGGTTTATGTCACGGTAAACACCCTGGTGGCTGACCCGGAGTTTGGGGAGCTGGTGGACTACCTGAAGTTCCTGCACGAGGTTGGGGCTGATGCGGTCATTGTCCAGGACCCCGGTGTGGCCCTGGTGGTCCATGAACTTTTGCCGGGTTTGGAGCTTCATGCCAGCACCCAGATGACCATTCATAACAGTTCCGGGGCTCTCAGCCTGAAAAGCCTGGGCTTTACCAGGGTGGTCCTGGCAAGGGAGCTTTCCCTCAGGGAAATCAGCCAAATCAAACAGAAAGCCGGGATGGAACTTGAGGTTTTTGTCCATGGGGCGCTCTGTGTATCTTATTCGGGACAGTGCCTGATGAGCAGCATGATTGGCGGCAGGAGCGGGAACAGGGGCCGCTGTGCCAAGCCGTGCCGCATGGAAT
>JAENZJ010000045.1 GCA_016841325.1 Thermincola carboxydiphila | reverse complement strand
TCCGGTAGGCCTGTTCAAAGATACTTATTTCTTCACCCAGGGGTACATAAAACGGCTCTTCCCTGATGGTAAAGTCTTCGATCCGGTGCTCTACAGCCTTTGTCATTATCTATCAAGCTCCTTACTGGTTTCCTGTCTGCCTAAAAACAGAAACGGTGTTTCTGTTTCAAAACCCCGTTTCTGAATTGTTTATTTACTGAGTTCTTACAATTACTGCATATCTTTCAATGCCTTCACCATGTTCAGGGCTTCTTTGAGGGCATTGTTGGCATCCTTGGCAAATCCGTCAGCCCCCCACTTACCTGCCAGGTCCTCAGAGACAGGGGCCCCCCCGATCATAATCTTACACTGTGGATTTTTATCCTTAACTTTTTTGATAACCTCTGGCATGCCAACCATTGTGGTTGTCATCATTGCTGACAGGCACAGCAGTTCAGAGTCGGTCTTCAACTGTTCCTCAACAAACTTCTCCAGGGGAACGTCCCGGCCCAGGTCATGCACATCAAAGCCGGCCACATCGAACATCATTTTCACGATGTTCTTCCCGATATCATGGACATCACCCTGGACTACGCCCATGACTACCGTTCCCTTAACACCCATGTCCTTCTGCTCGATGTGGGGCTTCAGGATATCAAGCCCGGCATACAGGGCATCAGCACACATCAAAATTTCAGGTACAAAGTATTCCTGCTCTTCATAAAGCCTGCCAACCTCATTCATACCCTCAACAAGTCCTTCAAAAACAGCGGTATAGGCATCAATTCCCTCATCAATAACTGCCTGGGCAGCTTCCCTTACGCCATCCTCATCATAATCAATAACACCCTGTTTTAAGGCATCAAATAACTCTCTTTCTCTCTCGGAAAATGCCATTTCACTAATACCTCCTTATATATCATTGCTTACTGCCACAGTCGCCATCTTCACCTGCCAGGGCGCTGCAGTCTTATGTCTGTTATCTGTATGTTCCATAAGCCTTGGCGGCCTTGCTTATAGCCATGGCATTAATTAATGTTCCATTAGGCGGGAATTCACATCCTGTCGAAAGAATAAAACCTCCGTCACAATCTTTATAGTACTCGATGAACTTGCGGGCCTCCTCCATAACCCGTTCTTCATCCCACATCATGCCCACACTTGCGGGGTCAAGAGCGCCAATGGAGACAATCTTCTTACCCCATTTGGCAGCATGTTCCTCCCAGGTCTTACAGTCAGCAGCCGGGTAAGCATGGGAAATAGCCACAGGGTCAGTCCATTTCTGCTGGACATCAAAGTAGATGCCGCCACCACAGTTGTGCAGGACAAGGGCCCCTCCGGCCTTCTTGACTGCATCAGCAATCCTCTTGGCATAAGGCGCCTCAATGGCCTCCCACATTTTAGGGCTCATAATGGTAGCCGAAGCATACAAAGTATCCATAACAATAGCCTGTGCGCCAGCCTCTACCTGGGCTATCGCATATTCTTCCAGAACCGGGGTAATTATTTCACAGGCTTCAATTACCGCATCCCGGTTTTTAATGCAATCGACAAACATCCGCTCATGTCCCCTGAGGGCACCAATGACACCAAGAGGTGCATACACAAATCCACAGACACCGTATTCTTTGGCCTTGGCCTTGGCTACCCGGTGTGTTGCCTCGATGACAACCTTCATCCGGCCTGTTTCCCTTGGGTTAATCCTTTCTAACCGTCTATAGTCATCAACTGTTTTAATGATGGGGTTGTTAGGGTCAGCATAAGCGGTACTTTCAATAGGATAAATGACCGGTTGACCAAATGACCCGGCCTCAACGGAAAGGTCGACCAGCATCACAAAGATGTCAAAATCATAATTCATGATCTGGTGTGTCTGGATAAAGGATTCGGCAATAAGCTCAGCATCCTGTGACCATTTGTCGTAAGTTACCCCCAGGACCCGCCGTGCCGCACCACAAACCAGTGACGCCACAGGCACCCGGTCAGGCTTCTGATAAGACAATGCAGCCAGCGCCCTTTCCAAACCCGTCATTTCATCCTTATACTGCTTTACTACCATTCAAAGATCCCTCCATTCAATTTTCTCTTTCTCCAGGGTCTGCCCACAATGCAGACTTTGATGAACTACCCACCGGTGACGTGCTTTGTACTACCCTCCTTTCTCTTAATTAATGGACAGATACAACCACGAGGAAATATATGGATTGTATTCTGGTAAATTATTGTTAACCTATATTAAATAAGGTTTAGCTACTCTAAACAAATACTACATTTCAGGTAAAAAAACAAGCAACCACCCTGATACTTAATTAGAAGCTGCTGCTGTAAAAAACAGAAGACTAATTACCAGAATGATTGCTGTCTGGATGCATTTAAATATTTTTCTGTTTTGGCCTCAGTGGCAATCTGTCACTGCGTGTGTCGTTCTATGTGCAAACATAGTGCCACTTACTTAAAATTGTAAACCTTTTCACCAATTCATGGTAACCATTTTTCTCTTAATGGTTGTGATTGGGGCTTAAATGGTTATCCTCAGATTTAAATAGTTAATCCTGTTCAATTCTATTTTACTATTACTATTATGCTTTCCTTAAGATTACCCATATCATGTTAAAAAATGGGCATACGTCATGTAATCAGTTGAAAGAAAAGAGATGCCTGTTATAGGCACCTCAGATAAATAGCATCCCCATGAAGTTTAATTCGTTAATCACCGGCCATTCCACACTGACTCCCAGCCTGCGAGCCAGTGTTGTGATATCAATACCGAAACCGGTTATCCCCGGATGGGCCTCCAGGGGTTTGCGGCACGGTTCATCATGGGAAACACATTGTTCACACAGCCTGCAGCCACCAACGGTAAGGCCGAAAGCCAGGTGATTTATCTTTTCACAGGCAATCTTTTCAAATTTGCCGATTATTTTCATTAACTCATTCTGAGGACGTTCTCTTTTTACTTCCTCCACTATCCCTTCCGTATATGGGATACTCAGGACAATAAGGGCCCCGCCCCGGTACCCGGCGACAGCCTTGCGGATGAAATCCAGGTCCGGAAGGTTCGGGGGGCAGAACTTACCTCTCCCGTAATTGGGACACGGTGGTATCATACACTTCAGGCGCACCCTTTCTTCGATTTTAATATCCGAAATATCAAATGGTATCAGTTTGACCCTTGGATCTGTATTTTCCTCCTGAAGGATTCTTACCAGATCAGCCGACATTTTTTTACCTCCTGTCATTTTAATGGACCCTTAAATCAGAATTGTCAGCACCCCTGGATATGGACCTCTTCCCCCGGGGACACAAATTCCCGGTCATCAATCACCTGATCGGGGGGTATGGTGACAAAGTTCTCGTCATCCCAGGGCCCACAGACAAGCTGTTTTAGAAAGGCAAGATTGCCCTCCGTACCATGGCACGGTAACTCCAGAATTTCTGCAAAATCCCTGGTTCTCTGCAAAGCAGCCCTGTCCCGCGGGTGTCCGGTATGGATATATAATAGCCGGCTATAATTTTCGAACATCATGCGAAAAATCTTTAAGGCCCGCTTAGGCCCGAATTGGACACAACTGCGTTCATATTCAGGGATTATCATCCGGTCACCCTCCACCCAGCCGCCGGAAAAGTAGAAGGTCCCTTTATGGTCCTTTTGCAGGGCATTATACCTGTCTTTTGAGCCCAGTAATACGGGAATACAGTCATGGACCCTGGGGATTACCATCCGACATCCCGGGGCCCTGATGCCCCTCAGGGCTCCTCCGCAAAGACCGAATCCCAGGATGATAATTTCATAGCCCCGGGATTTTTGGACTGCCTCACTTACTTCCTTAAATAACTTCTGTGGATGGAGATGAAGC
>JAENZJ010000003.1 GCA_016841325.1 Thermincola carboxydiphila | reverse complement strand
CCTGTAAAAGAGGGGATAGCCCCCTTGTTTTTCATATATTATTTTTGCCGCGAAGCTTACAGCGGCGCGGCATGGGGATGGTTAGGCGAAATGGGGCTAGGCTATTAGTTAAAAGAAAGTTGAGGTCAATTGATGAGAGTAAGAAAAGCAGTTTTAGCTGATGCAAGAGTAATTGCGAAGATTAATGTGGATACCTGGAGATCAGCTTATCGAGGGTTAATACCTAATGAGATATTAGACAAAATGTCTTACGATGATAGGGAAAAACTAGTTAAACAGTTTCTAGAAGCTGATGAAAAGAAGATATTTACATATGTTGCGGAAGACACTTCTGGGCTGATAGTCGGTTATGTTATGGGTGGGCCTGAAAGGTTTAATAATCCAAGCTATGACGGAGAAATTTATGCCGTTTATATTCAGAATGAATATCAGAGGAAAGGGATAGGGCGGTTACTGATTAGAGAAGTTGCTAAAAGGCTTCAAAACGAAAATATATCTTCAGTAATAGTATGGGTATTATCGAGTAGCCCCTTTAAGAGTTTTTATAAATCGATTGCCGGACAAGAGTTGGAAACTAAGGTAGAGGACTTAGGTGGTTTTCAAGGCGAGATTACAGCGTACGGATGGCAAGATATTCGTCGGTTAACAGAGTTGAAATTGCCGGGGCAACCGCCCCACATCGCCTAAACAAAGGTGGAAACGGCTCCGCTGCGCTCCGGCCCAACTCGCCTGATATCCTGCCATTATGTGAGAGGTGTGAAATGAAAAAAGGTATTTTCAGTTCGGTACTATTTTTGCTGATAATCTTTATGATTGGTTGCTCAGATAGCCAAACCTTTAATGACGTTACATTAATGGAGGCTAAGATCGCAAAAGAGTTGGCTGTAGAACGGGTTTCCATTTTTGATCTTAAGGATATCGATGAGTATCGTTTTGTTGGCTATACTTTCGCTAATCAACAAGGATTTGCAGTTTTTAAAAAAAATGAGAATGAAGACTATATCTTTGATTTTATAAAAAAAGCAGATAGGATGATTTCTAGAGCCAAGGATATTACTTATGATCACTATGCTTCCTATTGGGTGGTTTTAAATAACAATGAAAATCTTAATACAATTCAGCGTAAAATCAAGTACAAGTCCGAGTCTGTTGATGAAATAATTAATCTTGAAGTAACAAAGTATCCGAGTATAAGTGTTTTAAAGTTTCGTCCAGAAGATCATGAGGCAGAATACAATTTTTATGATAGTAAAGGTAGTTTAATTCAGTAAATTTAATTTCTAATCTAAAGGTTGTGAGCATCATACTTTTTATGTCACATATTTCTATAATTGTGACTTTTGGCTGTCCCTCCCGCAATCGAAATGAACAAGCCAAAAACTCAAATTCAGCACAAGAATTTAACAAAGTTTCTATTAGAGAGATTACTAAATTAATAGTCTGAATTTGGGATCTGTCGGAACATCATCTAGCAAAAGGCTAAACGGCGGACTTTGGGGCGAGTGTCTCGGGACGGCCCAACCAGCAATCTACGAAAGTGTAGTATCCGTATTAAATGCACAATTATTTATTCTTCAGGCTGCCGCCGCAAGATTAGGCTCGGGTTTATCCCAGGATTGGATTCACCAATCGTTACCTCGTGCTCTTAATGCTGCCTATAATATCATGATAAAGGAAGAACAAGACCTGTAAAAGAGGGGATAGCCCCCTTGTTTTTCATATATTATTTTTGCCGCGAAGTTTACAGCGGCGCGGCATGGGGATGGTTAGGCGAAATAGCATCTAGGACAAGATGAAAGAAGAATAAACAAAAATCGAAGTATAAAGAAAGGGGTCGTTTAAATGAGAATAAATAATGATTGCTACCACCAAGTGATTTATGACAAGACTAGTTCAAAATCCAAGGAGAAATTTACAGTGGATAGCTTTTCGGCTATTAAAAAAATCACTGAGAAAGAATCAAGCAATAACTCTTCTGTTTGGGAAGAACTAGGTAATAAATTTGACATTAGAAATGCCTCGTTTGAAGAGCTTTGCGACATATCCATGACATTATATAAGGCCGGACAAATCTCTTTGTTAGAACATGGTATATTAACTTTTGATCCAAGTAAATCTCCTCAACCTGTTAAGCCAAATCTGTGTTTAACTCCTGCTAACGAAGATGGTAGAAGAAACTGGATAGCAGAATATGAAGAAAGAATAAATCAAGACTTAAAGATCGGTAACATTGTGGGCTTAAACAATAATAAAAAGATACTAGAGATATTAAAACATCTTGTATAAGCCATTAATTATGCGAAGGATGCAACTGCCGATACTACATCATCTAACAACAGGCAAACGGCTCCTATCTTAGTTTTAAATTGATAAACCGTTCCAACGCAACGATTACATCCTCATTAAGTCTTTTTACTGGTTGATGTTGCTCAGGTGTTTTTTTAGCCCTTATTTCAATGCTCGGATTAATCTTTTTGGCTTGGTCCCTGTTCAATACGTAATTTTATGATTTCTCTTTTAATATTAACTTCCTTTCAGATAGTTTGCCATGCGCTTATGTACTTGAATGAATTCCAAAACAGGACATTTACCTTTTTCTGTATAATACTAAATATCATACAAACATAATCACCTCGAATTCGATATCATATATCACATATATGTTATGAATGTAAGTACAAAACAGATGTAACCCTTCACATACAATTTTCATAGGAGGCAAAAATGAAAATACATCCTAAATGGCAATTTAATGAAATGAATCAGGTTGGAGTGGACTATACAGATATCTCTGAAGTAGAGGCTTATGATTCGCGCATGAAAAAACTAAGAAATGTTTCTTGAAGAGACTGAAGAAATTATTAATTTAGTTGGCTTAACCAAGAATCATGTGTTGTTGGAATTCGGAACAGGTACAGGAGAGTTTGCCATAGAGGTCGCCAAACATTGTTCGAAGGTTTACGCTGTGGATATATCGCCCACAATGTTGGAATTTGCAAGACAGAAGGCAGAAAATAGGGGCTTAAGTAATATTGAGTATTTTAATGCAGGTTTCTTAACCTACCAACACAATGGAGAGCCTTTAGATGTAGTGGTCTCTCAGCTTGCATTACACCACCTGCCTGATTTTTGGAAATTAGTAGCTTTAAAAAGAATAAATTCAATGCTTAAAAAGGGTGGTATCTTTTATCTTAGGGATACTGTATATTCATTTGATGTTAATAATTATGAAGATTTTTTTAACAGTTGGCTTAGTGGAATAAAACAAATAGCTGGAGAAGAAATAGCTAAGGATACTGAAATAGCGATAAGAGATGAGTTTAGCACTTTTGACTGGATAATGGAAGAACTTATCAAGCGGGCTGGATTCGAAATAGAAACCGCAAACTTTCATCAAGGATTTTTGGTGGTTTACACATGTGTAAAACGATAGAATTCTCCGTCGAACGTCACCTGACATTTTGGCCGTCAATTGTGGGAAACACGTTTCACGCATATGGCTGGCTATCCACAGGTGGATTAAGCAGGGTAACCTTTTGTAGCATTTTAATCATTTGCATGATAGGATGAATTATCTATATACTATTTTTGAAGGAGTTGGTTTATTTGAAAACCAGCCTTTTGCCAAAATCCCGACGGGGTGCGTGGTCAGCAGGATTGATTTCCTTTACCCTATCAGTATTTATTTTTTTCTATGTTTTTGCAGAATTACTTCATTTTATTACTTCTGATATTGTAATAAGAATATTTGGAGCTTTGGCTGTCATTGCATCATTAATTGCTATATTCATTGGTGTTGCAGCTGTGATAAAAAACAAAGAAAGGTCTTTTCTGGTCTTTCTTGCTATTCTTATAGGCCTCGTGGTTTTAGCATTTATTGTTGGTGATATATCAGGCCTTCATAAAGGCTGATTTAGGAGGCAAACCAAATGTTTAAAAAATGGCTTTAATTTTGATGACCAGTCTGACATTGGTAAGTACGTTTGCATCCCCGGTTTTAGCAGAAGAAGATATCTATGAGTATTTTAAGTGTGTCAGACTTGTTATAGGCTTCTTACCCGAAGTCATATTTGAAGAAAGGATTAAGAGAATGAAAGCATTGGTTATCTTGGCACATCCGGAAAAGGGGAGTTTTAATCATGCAATCACAGAAGTGGTTGTACAAACATTGAAGTCTAATGGACATGATGTTATTTTTCATGACTTATATAAAGAAAGGTTTGACCCAATCCTTCCATATTCTGAGATTCCCAAAGGTGCTCCAGTAGACTCAGCTGTTGAACAGCATTGTAAGGAATTAATTGCAGCCCAAGGGATTATTATTATTCACCCAAATTGGTGGGGGCAGCCTCCGGCAATACTTAAGGGTTGGGTTGACAGGGTCGTACGTCCGGGAGTTGCCTATGAATTCGAAGAAAATGACAGTGGGGAAGGCATCCCTATAGGACTATTAAAGGCTGCAACTGCAATAGTTTTCAATACATCAAATACTCCCAGGGAAAGAGAATTAAACACCTTCGGGGACCCATTGGAGAGGATTTGGAAGGACTGCATTTTTGATTTATGTGGGGTGAAAGACTTTTATCGGAGAATGTTTGAAGTGGTTGTTACCAGCACCTCAAAACAAAGAAAAGAATGGCTGGATGAAGTAAGGGGTGTTGTTAATGAATATTTTCCGGCTGATGCCCCATAAGCCCCTGGAAAATTGCCTGGCACAAGGAAAAATTAAGCTGATTGTACAAGCTCTGCGAAGGTAGTGACCTTATAATTCCACTTCCCAATGGGCCAGCAGCCAGTTGTGGTTGTTGTTTATATACTCGAGGAATACTTCCTTTTGGGAATACTTGTTCAATCCGTTCATCAACATAAAAGGTTTGGCTGATGAAAACTTTATTATGTCCTCAATATCGACCAATCTTGCATATTCTCTGAACGACAAAATAACGTGCCTGATATTTGGATTCAGGTCCAAGCCTGCCTTAATGCCCACAGCAAACATGTTTACCAACTGTTCAATGACAATTTCATTTAACTTAGCGCCTCTGTCCAAATAATTCCTTAGCGATTCCCCGTATATAATTTCCATTACTATATAATTTTGACCACAGCCATAGTACTTTGGAAATAAGGAACAATTTTTGTGTTTCCTAAATAATTCTACTTCTTTTTTGTTGACCCCAGGATCTTCATTGACCTTCACACAAGTTTTTTTATCTAATTTATACACTTTCCCATATCTTCCTTCTCCTAACAGGGGTAACTTACCGAGTTCATTAAAATGTATAATGCGTCTTTTGTTTTTGACCATAGTGTTACTCCCCCGAAACATTAGTTTCAATTTATAATATTGATTTACTACAAACTATGGTGACAACTGACCTTCGGAGATATTAAGGGATATTCAGGGATTTACTGAAATATAGTATAATAGTTGGTGAATAATAGTTGGTGAAAATTACCGACTATCCTGATTTTGTCATCGGGATTGATACCATGGCTCAAGAAGAGAAAAATTTTTCTGAAAATGCAGGAAATATTAATTCTCTTGTCGTAACAAATAAACTAAAGCAGGTGGAGGCGATAGGCTGAATGGAATTTAAGCTTAAAATATGGCTTGAAAAGGATAACCAGCCTGTTTTCGGCAGGGGTTTACTCTGCCTGTTGACCCTTATCAGGCAGCACGGTTCCATCAAGAGGGCTGCTGAAGACCTTGGGATGTCCTACCGTCAGGCATGGGGTAATGTCAAAAAAGCCGAAAACCGCCTTGGAGTCAAATTATTAATTAAACATGTAGGGGGTGAATCAGGAGGAGGAGCACAGCTTACAGATGAGGCCAACCGGCTGGTGCGCAAATACGAGAATTTTATGCATGATGCCGAGGATGCAGTTAAGAGTGTTTATGCCAGACATTTCAAAGAGTAATTTTTTTGTGTTCGATATGCTCAAAAGAGCATATCGCTTATGAATGTCACTTGCGGTTTTTATTTAACCTAAGTTAGGAGGTCTGCCGATGTTCACAAAAAACAGGTTATGGGTTATAATGTTGATTGTCTTTATGGTGATGTTGGCAGCAGCCGGCTGTACAGCCGCTAATCAGGAACCGCCAAAGGAGGATGCCGGTCAGCAGGGACAGGAGCCGGCTGTTAAAGAGGTTATCCTGGCAACTACTACCAGCACCACTGACAGCGGTCTGCTGGATGTACTTAAGCCGGAGTTTGACAAACAGACCGGTTATGACCTGACAATAGTATCTGTAGGAAGCGGGGCAGCAATTGCCATGGGTGAAAAAGGGGAGGCTGATGCCCTGCTGGTACATTCACCCAAAGATGAAAAAAGGATTGAGGCTGCCGGAGTTGCGGTCAACAGGCAGATTGTGATGCACAATGATTTTGTGCTGGTCGGCCCTTCCGAGGACCCGGCGGGGGTCAGGGGTAAGGCTGTGGCAGAAGCACTTAAGGCCATTGCCGAAAAGCAAGCCCTGTTTCTCTCCAGGGGCGATGAGTCCGGGACCCACAAAAAAGAGCTGGGCATCTGGGAAAAAGCCGGGATAACACCTGCGGGCGAATGGTATCAGGAAACCGGGACCGGGATGGGTGATACCCTTAATGTTGCCGCTGAGAAGAAAGGGTATACTCTTACTGACCGCGGTACATACCTGGCGCTTAAGGAAAATTTGGGCCTGGAGATATTGGTGGAAGGTGACCCGGATTTGCTCAATGTCTACCATGTCATGCAGGTTAACCCGGAGAAATTTGATAAGGTTAATGCTGCCGGTGGACAGGCATTTGTTGAATTTATGGTTTCCCCCGAAATTCAGCAAATTATAAAGAACTTTGGTGTTGATAAATTCGGGTCACCGCTGTTTTTCCCTGATGCCGGGAAAGAGGAATAAGTCCGCCCGGCAGTGCCCATTCGGAAGACAACGGCCGCTTATCGGCTGAATAACTGCTAAACGGAGTGTAGTCAATGGAATCAGTATGGCAGGGCATCCGGGAGGCTGTCAGGTTATTGGTGACAGGGGACCCGGAGGTCCTGAGAATAACTTTACTTACACTAAAAGTATCAGGAATGGCTACCTTGATCAGCCTGTCAATGGGGATACCGCTGGGGGCCCTCCTGGCCCTGGGCAGGTTCCCCGGCCGCAGGTTCCTGATGTCTCTGGTGAACACGGGAATGGGGATGCCCCCCGTGGTCGCCGGCCTTTGGGTTACTCTTCTGATGTGGCGGTACGGGCCGCTGGGTTTCTTCCACCTGATGTATACACCGGCGGCAATTGTAATTGCCCAGGTAGTCATAGCAGCTCCTATTATTACAGGCATTTCTGCAGCTGCCTTCCAGCAGGTTAATGGCAGGCTCAGGCTTCAGATTTTGGCCCTGGGAGCATCAAAACTGCAGACCCTGCTGCTCCTGCTGCGTGAAGTAAGGCTGCCCCTGCTGGCAGCTGTTATGGCCGGATTTGGAGGAGTTATTTCCGAAGTGGGGGCTTCCATGATGGTTGGCGGCAATGTCCTTGGGCGGACCAGGGTGTTGACAACAGCAACTGTAATGGAGGTAAATAAAGGCCATTATGATATGGCCATAGCCCTGAGTGTTATTTTGATGGTCCTGGCCTATGGCGTGACCCTGGTCCTGACAATTCTACAGCAACGGGGGAGCCGCATATGACAGGACACCAAACAGGCAGGTTAGATGCAAAACCGCATACAGGCGAAGGGCAGCCAACAGCCCCGGTGATAAGCGCCAGAGAGTTGTCTGTAGTCAGAGGTAAAAAACAGATTCTCCGGATACCTGAGGTTTCTGTTGCTCCCGGAGAAATCCTGGCAGTAACGGGTCCCAACGGAGCCGGCAAGAGTACCCTGCTCAAAGCGCTGGGATTCCTGGAACCTGTTTCTGCCGGGGAGCTTTTCTTTAAAGGAAGGCAGGTCAAAACAGCCAGGGATGCGCTTGCTGTCAGGAGAGGGATGGCTATGGTCTTCCAGGAGCCACTGCTTCTTTCGGGCACTGTCCTGTATAATGTCACCATTGGCCTGAAACTGAGGGGGCTGCAAAAGGAAAAGCGCCTGCAGCTTGCGGAGTACTGGCTGGAAAAGCTGAAGATTGCCCAACTGGCTGACAGGAATCAGATTACCCTGTCCGGTGGTGAAGCGCAACGGGTCAGTCTGGCCAGGGCCCTGGCTCTGGAACCTGATGTTTTGTTTATGGATGAGCCCTTTAATTACCTTGACCTGCCCACCAGGGCAGCTCTGGTCAGTGAACTGAAGGAAATTCTTGTCGAAACAGGTACTACTGCAGTAATGGTGACCCATGACCTCAATGAAATTCCCTTCCTGGCAGACCGTCTGATTGTTATGATAGAAGGGGAAATTGCCCAGGCAGGAGCGGTGGACCGGGTCCTGTCACATCCCGAAAATATTAGTGTTGCCGAATTCCTTGGGGTGGGCAACATCTGGCCTGGCAGAATTAGCCGGCACGAAGCGGGGCGCTGTGAGATAACACTGGCTGATGGCCGGATATTACTGGAAGCCGGCACCACCCGGGGCGATATCGCCGGCCCGGACAGGATCACAGCAGGACGGTGCCCCGCGGTAACAGAGGCAGCGGTCTGTATCAGGCCTGAATACCTTAGAGTTATTACCGAGGCAGAAAATACCACTGGTATGGACAAACATGTTTCCGCAGCCAACAGGTTAAAGGGGAAAATAGTGGAGGTTTATCCCTATGGGTACAGCTACAGGCTCCGGATAGAGCCGGACACCGGACGGGACTTTAGGATTATCGCCCTGGTGCCGGCAGCTCAGTTTTTAAAGCCGCCCAAACCGGGGGAAACAGTCTCTGTCTACATCCCGCCGGAAAAAATTCACATCATACAGGATTAGCCGCCTGGAACAGAAGTCAGTTTTCTGAGCACTTCCGGAAATTGTTTTACATATATTATATAGTAAACATTTTTCCGGGAGGTAAGTTAATATGAGTGCAAAACAATTGTGGCCCCCTTCGGATACAGGAGAAGCTGTTGCCTATATCAAAGGGGGCCCGCTGGCGCCGGACATTTTCGGTATCGTTATCTTCAGGAATGTTCCCGGGGGAACCCTGGTGTCGGCAGATATTACCGGCCTGCCGTCATACCGTCCTGCTGAAGGCGGACACGACCCGGTGGGGCCCCATGGGTTTCACATCCATGAAAAGGGCTGCTGTCAAACCGGAGACCCAGATGACCCCTTCCAGGCTGCCGGAGGGCACTGGAACCCGGATGACCAGCCCCATGGAAATCATGCAGGAGATTTTCCGGTATTGTTTTCTAACCGGGGCCGGTCTATGATGACTTTCTTCACCGACAGATTCAGGGTCTGGGACATTATTGGCAGGGCTGTTATTATCCATCAAAACCCTGATGACTACCGGACACAGCCGGCCGGTGATGCCGGTAAACGGCTGGCCTGTGGTGTGATCAGGCCTGTCCGGAAGTAAAAACAGAGGCAGATAGATCTCTCAGGGAAATATCTGCCTCTGTAAAATTTTTGCCCCATATGCACTATGCTTATCCAATAATGCGGGTCGTCAATTTAGTAATAACTAATTACTCCAGCCAGGCGCTAACCTTATCAGGATTCTCTTCTATCCATTCCCTGGCTGCATCTGCAGGCTCCATACCGCCCTGGATTTTAACCATGACTGCTTCCATGTCGGCAGGTTCCCAGTTAAACTTATCCAGGAGGTTGTATACCTCAGGCATATCGTCTTTCAGGCCCTGGCGGACCAGGGTATGGATTTCCTCTTCACCGCCGTAAATTCCTTTGGGGTCATCAAGATATTTGAGGTCCCACTTGGCAAATTTCCAGTGGGGAGTCCAGCCTGTGACCACAATCCAGTCTTCGTTACTGACAGCTTTTTCCAGTGATGCTGCCATAGCTGCGCTGCTGCTGTCCTGGAGTTCCATTTCCAGGGCGTAATCAGTAATGGCCTGCTCGGTAGCCTGCATAATCCCGGCACCTGGCTCAATACCGACAATGCGCCCTTCAAACTTATCCTTTACCCCATTAAGTTCTTCAATAGAATTAATGGTTACATACTCAGGCACCACCAGGCCAATCTTTGCTCCCTTGAGATTGGGGCCCAGGTCTTCAACCTTGTCTCCCACTTCTTCCATATACGATTTGTGTGTTCCCGGCAGCCAGGCGGCAACCATACCGTCAAAACTGCCTTCGGCAACACCCTGGAACATAACTCCGGCATCAACCGGGGTTATCTTTGTTTCATAACCCAGTTTGTCCTCCAGGATAGCCTGTACTACATGGGTACTGGCAATTTCGGAATCCCACTCAACATATCCCAGTTCCACCTGGCCTTTTGGCTCGGCGCTCTGGCCTTCGGGGGCTTCCTCTCCGTTCCCGGTACACCCTGCCAGTGATACCAGGAGAAGGATTGACAAAACAGCTGTCAAAATGCGAAACTTCTTTGACATTCTTTCAACCTCCTAAGCATTTTTTTTATTTCTTTTCCCCAGGCTTTGGGTAATCCGGTCCAGGATAATGGCAAGGATTACTACCCCGAGGCCGCTTTCAAACCCCATTCCCACCTTAAGCCTTGAAATGGCCCGCAGTACCAGTCCGCCCAATCCGCCGGCGCCAATCATAGCAGCTATGACCACCATCGAGAGAGCAAGCATAATGGATTGATTTATTCCGGCCATGATAGTTGGCATAGCCATTGGCAGCTGGACCTTGAACAGTTTCTGCCTTGGTGTGGAGCCAAAGGCTTCAGCGGCTTCTATGAGTTCCTCGGGGACCTGTCTTATACCCAGACCGGTAAGCCTGATGGTTGGGGGCATGGAAAAAATAACGGTAGCAAATGTTGCCGAAACAACACCAATATCCAGAAGCATTATCGCAGGGATAAGGTAAACAAAAGCAGGCATTGTCTGCATAAAGTCCAGCAGGGGTGTGAGTACATTGTTTGCCATTTTATTCCTGGCAGTCAGTATCCCCAGCGGTATCCCGCATAACAGTGAGATAAAAGTGGCCACAGTAACCAGTGACAGGGTTTCCATTGTGGCGATCCATAACCCCAGGTTAAATATCAGGCCGAGCCCGATAAATGTAAAAAGTGCAATCCTCCGACCGGCCAACAGCCACGCCAGGGCTGCAAAAGCAAGTATCAAAAGGGGAGGCGGAATGAATAGGAGAATGTCCACCAGCCCGTCAATAACAGTCTCAATACCTTCTGTTGCTGTATCAAAAAAGGTCTCCAGGTTATCCCTGAGAAAAATGATAAAGGTTTCGACCCAGCTGCCTATGGGAATTTTGGTCTGCATAAAATCGGTAACAGGTTTAAATATATCAGACATCTGCCGTACCCCCTTTATCCATCTGGCCGGCAAGTCCTGCCAGGACGGAGCCGCGGATAATAATGCCCTGTAACTTGCCGTTATCATCCAAAACCGCCACTGGCAGTTTGGATTCTGCTATTGTGGGGAGCAGCTCGGTTACCGGAGTATCACTGCTGACGCTGGGTATGGCAGTCAGCAGGATAGAGTCCAGGGTTTTCTCGCCTTTTTCGGCTGCAGCCAGCGCTTCCTCTGCCAGGACAACACCTTTTAAGGTGCGTTCCTTATCAACCACAAATATGCTTGACAGTCCGTTTTCCTTCATTCTCCTAAGGGCCACACGGGGCCCGTCCTTTAGCATCAGCAGGGGTGAAGGGGGTTTCATGACATCTGAAGCAGTAAGGACTTTACTTCTGTCAACATCCTCAACAAACTTTTCGACATATTCATTGGCAGGGGAAGTCAGGATTTCTTCAGGTGTACCTATCTGGACAATTCTTCCGTCCTTCATCAGTGCTATCCTGTCACCGATTTTCAGGGCTTCATCAAGGTCGTGGGTAATGAAGATTATGGTTTTGTTCATTTTCTTTTGCAGGTCCAGGAGTTCGTCCTGCATTTCTTTTCTTATCAGCGGGTCCAGTGCGCTGAAGGCCTCATCCATCAGCAGTATATCAGGATTGGAAGCCAGGGCTCTGGCCAAACCGACCCGCTGCTGCATGCCCCCGCTCAACTGGTCCGGCATGTTATTTTCCCAGCCCTTCAGGCCCACCAGCTCAAGAGCCTGCTGGGCTTTTTTCTCGCGTTCTGCCCTGTCAACCTCCTGGATTTCAAGGCCGTAAGCGGCATTTTCCAGAACTGTACGGTGTGGGAAAAGGGCAAAACGCTGGAAGACCATGCCCAGTTTTTTTCTGCGGACCTCCCTGAGGGCGTTTTTATCCATTGTGGTAATGTCCTCACCATCAATAAATACCTTGCCTCTGGTAGGCTCAATAAGCCTGTTCAGGCACCTGATGAGGGTGGATTTCCCGCTTCCGGAAAGCCCCATGACCACAAAGGTTTCTCCTTCATCCACTGAAAAGCTTACATTATTGATTCCAACTGCCTGTTTGGTTTTTTTGAGGATCTCTTCTTTGGATTTCCCTTCTTCCAGGTACTTCAGGGCTTTTTCGGGATGGTCCCCGAATATTTTAACCAGCTTGTCTATGACAACTTTGGGCAAATTATACCACCATCTTTTCGGTTTATTTCCAAACAGCCGCCAACCTAATTGTATTATAGCGGGTTGTCGGATGTCAACCACTGTTAAGCAAAAAGACCTCCACTCATTACGAGTGAAGGTCTTTATTCTGCACACTGGCCAAAACCAGCAGAGTTTTTATGGTGTTTTCGATTTCTTCTTCTACCTGTTGTTTTTCCCGGAAAAGCTGTCCCAGCTTGGTTTCTATGTCAGAAACCAGGCTGCCGAGGTTTTTCCCCTCCACGTACCTGGCCGCATTCTCCGGTGAATTAACGATAATTCCCTTATTGGGGATGCTCCTGACAATATCGTATTGCTCCAGGAGAGAAATGGCCTTCCGGATGGTCTCCGGAGACACCTGGTACTTTCCGGCAAGGAGGGACCTGCCCCTAAGACTGCTTCCTTCAGTATAAATTCCTTCTGCAATTGCCTGTGCCAGGTCGATGGCGATAATCTCATATCTGGCGACCCCCGGTTTGCGGGACATAGACCTTCCTCCAGCCATAGTAATAGAATTCTTATTAAGTGGTCCTTTTGAAATGAAGTGTTTTACGAATTGACACTCAGTTAAATTTTACAGAAATGACACCACTGTTGTCAATATCCGGGCCAGGAAATGCGGGGGCCCCGGTTTAGTCCTTTAACATAAAAGGGACATCTGATATAATATATATATTATGGTAACATAGCCTAAGTATAGTTAGCGGAGGATTTATGACAAACAGACCTTTTGCCGAAGTGATAGTTGACATTCCGGCCCGAAAACTTGACAGAACATTCCATTACAGTATACCTCCGGAACTCAGGGTCCCCCTCGAAGAGGGGACCAGGGTCGTGGTACCCTTTGGCAGCAGGACTGTAGAGGGATATATTGTCGGCTTTTCTGATGTGTCGGAGGTATCCGGCACAAAACATATAAAAGAGGTTCTTGATCCGGAAACCTGGCTGCCAGCCGACCTGATAACCCTTGCCGGCTGGATATCCGACAGGTACATGTGTTCCACTGTTGATGCCATAAGGGCACTGATACCTTCCGGAGCCAGGACGACCGGCCAGACTTTTTTTGTCCCGGGCGAGTCCTGTGAAGTGGTGCCTGCAGCTATACTGGCGGGTTTGGAAAGGGATGTATATGAATATATCTGTTCCAGGGGTAAAGTGCCCAAAAAAGAAATATACCGCAGATTTGAAAGCCGGGATCTGGAACCGGTCCTCAGGGAACTTGGCGGAAGGGGCCTGATACAGGCAGTCAGAGAAATCAGGCTGAGGTTAAAACCGCGCCGGGTCCAGCTTTTGGAGCTGACATTAGCCGGTGATGAACTCGAAAGAGTATTTGCAGATATGCGGCTCAAAGCGCCAAAACAGGGCGCCGTACTCAGAACAGTTTATGAAAAGGGGGCCCTGCCGGCAGCAGAACTCTCGGTTTTGGCCGGAACAGCCCCGGCCACGGTGAGGGAACTGGTAAAAAAGGGTTACCTGGCAGTGAGAACCGCTGAAGTCAGGCGGGACCCTTATGCACTGAGGCCGTTTGCGGAAACAGACCCACTGCAGCCAACACCTGAGCAGGAAAAAGCGCTGCAGAGACTAAAGGAGGCCATAACCGGCTCCAGGCCTGAAACATTTCTGCTGCATGGTGTTACCGGCAGCGGAAAAACCGAAGTCTACCTGCAGGCTATTGACTATTGCATTAAAGCAGGGAAACAGGCCATTGTGCTGGTCCCGGAGATTTCCCTGACTCCCCAGATGGTGGAACGGTTTAAGGGCCGTTTTGGCAGCATGGTGGCTGTCTTACACAGCCGGCTGTCAGCAGGGGAGCGTTATGACGAATGGAGGCAGATCAAGGCAGGGACCGTCCGGGTTGTTATCGGGGCCAGGTCGGCAGTTTTTGCACCATTTAATAATCCGGGCCTGATAATTATTGATGAAGAACATGAAACCTCGTACAAACAGGAAGACACTCCCAGGTACCATGCCAGGGATGTTGCCATTGCCAGGAGCAGAATCAGCAGGTGTGTGGTGGTGCTGGGCAGTGCGACCCCTTCTCTGGAGTCTTACTCAAGGGCTCTTGCCGGAAGGTATAGCCTGCTGACGCTTGCCAGCCGGGTCACCGGACAGGCGCTGCCTGATGTTACTGTTATTGACCTGCGGGAAGAAATACAGGCAGGCCACAGGAGTATTTTCAGCAGGGAACTTATTGGGCGTATCAGTGATGTCCTGGAGCGGAAGGAGCAGGTGATCCTCTTCCTCAACAGAAGGGGTTATGCGACTTTTGTGGTTTGCAGGGAATGCGGGTTGGTTATGAAGTGCCCCAGGTGCAGCATCACACTTACGGTTCATGCAGATGAAAAAGCGCTCCGGTGCCACTATTGCGACTTTCAGAGAGAAATCCCGGAAGCCTGTCCTGGCTGTGGCGGTACCAGCATAAGGCAGTTTGGGGTCGGCACCCAGAAGGTGGAACAGGAGATAGCCGTCTGGTTTCCCAGGGCCCGGGTGGCCCGGATGGATATGGATACCACAACGGGAAAGGGTTCCCATGAAAAAATTTTGAACAGTTTCCGGGACGGTGCTATTGACATATTGGTAGGCACCCAGATGATAGCCAAGGGCCTGGATTTCCCCGGGGTGACCCTGGTAGGTGTGATTACTGCAGATACATCCCTGAACCTGCCTGATTTCAGGGCGGCAGAGAGGACTTTTCAGCTCCTTACCCAGGTAGCCGGGAGGGCCGGGCGCGGTAACAGACCGGGTGAAGTCATTGTTCAGACATATACCCCGGAACATTACAGTGTGGTCTATGCAAAGAATCATAATTACAGAGACTTTTTCCGGGAAGAACTAAAGTTTCGGGAAATTCTCGAGTATCCGCCCTATTGCTCCCTGGTGCGTATAGTTATTTCCGGAAAGACTGAAAATAACGTTACCCGGGGCAGTGAGGTCCTGGCCTCAAAACTGTCACTGGAGTGTGGCCGATACAGCCTCGGGGTAACTCAGCCCCTGCTGGGACCGGCACCAGCCCCGCTAAGCAAATTACGCAACAGGTACAGGTGGCAGATTTGCCTCCGGGGAACTCCCGGCAGTCTGGTCCGCAGGGTCATCAGGGAGACACTGGAATCTCTGCAGGATGATGCTTTGCTGGCCACACTGAAGATAAGTGTTGATGTTGACCCTTTGGGGTTGATGTAAGGAGGAGGTAGCGCGATGGCGGTATATAAAATTGTAGAGATGGGTGAACCTATATTAAGGGAGAAAGCACGTCCGGTACCCAGGATAACACCAAATGTAATCAAGCTCCTGGAGAATATGGCAGATACCATGTATGATGCCAGGGGTGTAGGGCTGGCAGCCCCTCAGGTTGGAGTATCCAAAAGGGTTGTGGTGATAGATACCGGAGAGGGCCTTATTGAGCTGATAAATCCTGAAATTATCGGGAAAGAAGGCCTGGACACAGAATATGAAGGCTGCCTGAGTATTCCCGGGATTACCGGTGAAGTGCAGCGGGCAGCAATGGTTAAGGTCAGAGCCCTGGACAGGGAAGGACGGGAGAAGGAATATGTTGGTGAAGGGCTTTTGGCCCGTGCCTTCCAGCATGAGATAGACCACCTGGAAGGGATTTTATTTGTTGATAAAGCTCAGAATATAAAGAAGACTTAGTACAACCCTGCCTTCCGGCAGGTATTTAGTGCCGGAAGCCGGTTAAAGTGAGGTAATCAGTATGCGAACAGTATTTATGGGGACACCGGACTTTGCTGTCCCGTGCCTGAAGGCACTAAAGGACTCCGGCCACGAAATTGTGACAGTGGTTACCCAGCCTGACAGGCCAAAGGGAAGGGGGCACCGGCTGACCCCGCCTCCAGTTAAAAGTGCGGCTTTGGAAGCCGGTTTACGGGTATGGCAGCCGGAAAGGATTAAAACACCGGAATGTGTCGCCGAACTGCGGCGGTTGTCACCTGATATCATTGTAGTTGTGGCATTCGGGCAGCTGCTTTCCGGAGAAATACTCGATATTCCAAGGCATGGGTGTATTAATGTCCATGCTTCACTGCTGCCAAAATACCGTGGGGCCGCTCCCATTCACTGGGCTGTGATTAACGGTGAAAGTGAGACTGGTGTTACCATAATGCAGATGGACGAGGGACTTGATACCGGGGATATGATCCTGTCAGGAAAGGTTCCTGTGCTGCCTGAGGATACAACGGGGACAGTCCATGACAAACTGGCGGCGCTGGGAGCGGAACTGCTGGAAGAAGCTCTGGACAGGATAGAGTCAGGGAAGGTGGTAAAGGTTCCCCAGGATGATAACCTTTCCAGCTATGCTCCCCTGTTGAAAAAAGAACATGAGAAAATTAACTGGGCCAGGAGTTCAGCAGAAATATTTAATCTGGTCAGGGGTCTTAATCCCTGGCCTGGGGCCTACACCATGCTCGGGGATAAGGTCCTTAAGGTCTGGGGCGCACAGGCCTGTACAATTGACCGGATTCCGGGGCCGATACCCGAACTTGCAGGGCACCGGCCCGGGGAAGTGCTTGGAATTGTACCTGAAGTCGGGTTTGCGGTGGCGACCGGTAACGGCTGCCTGGCAGTAACCGAACTGCAGTTGCAGGGAAGCCGGCGCATGAAGGCAGCGGACTTTGTCCACGGGCACAATATCACCAGGGGAGTTTGCCTTAGCTAGGATTAGATAAAGGAGGTAGTCAGATGATCCCATTTTTCTTTGAGCCCACGATGCTTATCCTGATACCGGGACTGATACTGGCAATGTATGCCCAGTTTAAGGTACAGAGTACTTTTGCCCGCTACATGAGGGTAAGGGCCGCTTCGGGTTATACCGGTGCCCAGGTTGCCCAAAAACTGCTGGAAGAGGCCGGGATCTATAATGTCACTGTGGAACAGACAGGAGGCCACCTATCAGACCATTATGACCCCCGGAAGAAAGCCCTCAGGCTGAGTCCGGAGGTCTATAACGGGTCATCCCTGGCCTCCCTGGGTGTGGCTGCCCATGAAACCGGTCATGCCATGCAGCACCATGTTGGCTATCTGCCCCTGAACATCAGGGCTAACCTTGTTCCTGTAGCCCAGCTTGGTTCTACCATGGCATTCCCGATTTTTTTTATCGGGCTGATCTTCCAGACCGGGTGGCTGTTAACAGCGGGGATATACCTGTTTACCGCTGTGGTCCTGTTTCAGATGGTTACCCTGCCGGTGGAGTTTAATGCCAGCAGCCGTGCCCTGACTGCCCTGGAACGGGGAGGTTATGTCTCCAGGGATGAAGCGGGAGGAGCCAAAAAGGTCCTCAGTGCGGCTGCCCTCACTTATGTGGCTGCAGTACTGATGAGCCTGCTGCAGCTGGTACGGCTGCTTGTGTTATCAGGCATGTTCGGACGCCGGGACGATTAAGGTAACGACGTATCAGAAGGGAAGATTGGTTTGAAAAAGAAAACAGCCCGCAGTATGGCATTGGAAGTATTATATGCAGTTGACAATGATGGCGCGTATTCAAATATTGCCCTTAACGGCATTCTGGAAAAATACCGGCCGGAAAAGACTGATCGGGGCTTTATTACCGAACTGGTTTATGGGACTCTCAGGCAAAGAGGGACCATTGACTGGGTACTGGCCAGATTTCTGAAAAGGCCGCTGGATACACTTCCCGTATGGATAAAGAACATACTGCGCATGGGGGTCTACCAGATTCTTTATCTGGAAAAGGTTCCTGATTCGGCAGCATGTAATGAATCTGCAAATCTGGCCAGGAACTATGGACACCCCGGAACCGTCAAACTGGTTAACGGGGTACTCAGGAATGTGTCCCGGAACAGGGATAACCTGGATTTCCCTGTCATTGCCCGGGACCCTGTCAGGGGGATTGCAGTCAGATATTCACATCCTGAATGGCTGGTCAGCAGGTGGGTGGAGGAGTTTGGTGCCTCCGGGGCGGAAGAACTTTGCCGGGCTAATAATGAGGTCCCCCCAAATGCTGTGCGCACCAACACACTGAAAACGACCCGTGAGGAGCTGCTGCGATTGCTGGACCAGGAAGGTATCCATGCAGCACCCGGGAATTTTGCACCGGAAACTCTAATTATTGAAGGATTCCGTTCTGTTGGTAGTATTGCCGCTCATAATTCGGGGCTCTTTATGGTCCAGGATGAAAGTTCAACACTGGTGGGCCATGCCTTAAGTCCTGAGCCGGGAAGCCTGGTTATTGATGCCTGCAGCGCACCCGGGGGGAAATCTGCTCACCTTGCCCAGTTAATGGGCAACAGGGGGCAGGTTATCAGTGTGGATATCCATTCACATAAAATAAAGCTTATTGAGGAAAATGCCTCCAGGCTGGGGATAACCATAATTAATCCTGTGGTGCATGACGCCACAGAGCTTGACAGCCGTTTTGCCGGGCAGGCCGGCTATGTCCTGGTGGATGCCCCCTGTTCGGGGCTGGGTGTGCTCAGGCGGCGGCCTGAAATCCGCTGGAGAAAGGAACCCGGGCAAATAGATGAACTGCATAACCTGCAGGTGAAAATCCTGCAGAGTGCTGCCAGATGCCTGAAGCCGGGCGGTGTGCTGGTTTACAGTACCTGTACCATGACACATGAGGAGAATATGGATACTGTCAGGGAGTTTATGCATACCTGTGACGAATTTCAGTTAGAAAGCCTGGCAGGTTTTCTGCCGGAAAAATTAAGAAATCTTAAGGGGACTGATACCATGGAGCGGGGATATGTACAGTTTTTGCCGCATATCCATGGTACTGACGGATTTTTTATCAGCCGCATGAGAAAGCAGATGTGACATATTGTGACTACTATAAACAGTAACAAAATCATAAACCTTATGGACCTGAACATTGATGAAACCATTGCCCTGGTTGGCCAACTGGGTGAGCCCCGGTTCAGGGCTGCCCAGATACACAAATGGGTCCACCAGAAGGGAGTCCGCCGGTTTGATGAGATGACAGACCTGTCCCTTGGGCTAAGGGAAAAGCTGCAGTCGGCAGCTGTTCCGGGGAGCCTTGAGATTGCTGCCAGGCAGGAATCAAAGGACGGGACTGCCAAATACCTTTTCAGGCTCAGTGACGGTGAATCTGTTGAGAGTGTCTTTTTACCCCATGACTATGGTAACAGTGTCTGTGTTTCCACACAGGTGGGATGCCGGATGGGGTGCCGTTTCTGTGCCTCAACAATGGGAGGTCTGGTCAGGAACCTGACTCCGGGAGAAATCTATGCCCAGGTTACGGGCATTCAGAATGATACCGGTAAAAGGATAAGCAGTATCGTCATTATGGGTTCAGGTGAACCTATGGACAACCTGGACCATGTACTGAAATTTATTACCATGGTTACTGCAGACACAGGACTCCATATCGGGGCCAGGCATATCACCCTGTCAACCTGTGGGGTTGTCCCGGGGATCAGGAAACTGGCAGCCTTTGACCTGCAGATTACCCTGTCTGTGTCACTGCATGCTCCCAATGACCGGATGCGGGATACAATGATGCCTGTCAACAGGAAATACCCTGTCCGGGAACTCATGAAAGCATGTCGTGAATACACATCGATAACAAACCGCAGGGTAACCTTCGAATATGCCCTTATACAGGGAGTGAATGACTCTGCCGGTCAGGCGGAGGAACTGGTCAGGCTGCTTCGGGGGATGCTCTGCCATGTAAATCTGATACCTTTAAACCGGGTGCAGGAAAGGGAGTACCGGCAGTCAGGCCGGGAGCGGGTACAGAAGTTCAGGGAGGTCCTTGAGAGGGCAGGGATACCGGTGACTGTCCGCCGCGAAAAGGGAGCAGATATTGATGCCGCCTGCGGCCAGCTCAGGCGCCGGGCGGCCAGGGGGCAGGTTACCTGAGCCGATGCTGTCATTACAGAATGGAGGTGGCCGGATGGGTTTCTTTAATAAGCTGGAGAAAATATCAGAAAAATACATAGAAGGCTTTTTTAAGAGCAAATTTCCTGATCATATCCAGCCTGCTGAGATTGCTAAGCTCATCACGAGGGAAATGCGGGACCATAAAAATGTCAGTATTTCCAAGGTTTATGTGCCCAATGAATTTAAGGTGCTTTTGGGGGAAGAGGACTGGAAAACCGTTGCCCCTGTGCGCCAGGCACTGGCTGATGAGTTAAGGGAATTTGCACAGCAAAAAGTGCAAAGCAGGGACTACAATATTGTAGGCGAAATCATGGTTACCTTTGAGCTTGATAAAAGTCTGCAGATGGGAAATATAGCTGTTCACAGCGCTTTTTCCGAAGAACTGCCGGGAAAATCTCCAAAGACTCCGCCGGAGCCTCCGGGAATTGTCACCGGGAAGCCGGGTCAGGTTACCGATTCGACTATTATTGCTGACAAGATTAATTTTTATAAACCGGCTGCAGGCGGGCTGACCCAGGATACCCTGACGGGCAGGGCTGCCGTGACAGTACGCCCCAGGGCTTTACTGGTGCAGAAGGAAGGAGCCCGGGACTTGAGGAAGTTCTCTCTTAGTGAGCAGGGTGTTATCATGGGCAGGCGGAGGTCTAGTGACATTCCACTTGATGATGCCAATATATCCAGGGTTCATGCCTCCATAGACTACCTGGACGGAAGTTTCTTTATCACCGATCTGGGGAGTACCAACGGCACTTTTGTCAACGGGGTCCGTATCAGTAAGAAGAAACTGGCTGACGGAGACCGGATTAGGATGGGGACAACATTCCTCGAATTCAGGCTGGTGTAGTTTATGAAAGCGATTCTTTTGATTATTAAATTTATTACCCTGGCAATCATTTATCTCTTTATATTAAGGGTATTCTATTTTATGGTGACCGACCTGAGGCGCCGGGGAAACAGGGTTTTTGGTCAGGCAGAAACCTCCCGGGCTTCCAACGGGGCGGAACTGGTGGTTATCAGCAGTAATGACCCGGCCCTGAAACAGGGTGAGGTCATCCACCTCGGAAGGCAGACACACCTGGGCCGGGGCAGCCATAATAACATAAAGATGACAAGTTCATTTGCATCTCATAATCATGCCAGAATTATTTTTCAGGATGACGGTTTTTTTCTGGAGGATTTAAACAGCATTAATGGAACATATATTAATGGTGTACGTGTCAGTGAGCCCGTTCCTCTGGTGCATGGTGATACAGTAGGTATTGCGGGAGTAACCTTCAAGTTTGTGAGGTGGGAGTATGAAGTGGAGTAAGCTGTCCCATGTCGGTCTGGTAAGAAAAAATAATGAAGACAACTGCTGTGTCTGTGATGACCTGCAGTTGCTGGCAGTGGCTGATGGAATGGGAGGGCACAAGGCAGGGGAGGTGGCCAGCAAACTGGCTCTGGATGCTATGGCCGAATACCTGCGCAAAAACAGCGCTGTCCTGGAGGATGACCCTGCAGAGGCTCTGCGTATGGCGTTCAGGTACGCGAATACTACTGTATATGAATACGCTCAGAAGGACAGGGAAAACTTCCGTGGTATGGGGACAACCGTTACAGCAGCCCTGATCAGGGGTGATAAGATATATATTGCCCATGTGGGTGATTCCCGGGCCTATCTGGTACGGGGCTCAGCAATCAAACTCATGACCAGTGACCATTCACTGGTCAATGAACTGCTAATGAGTGGCAGCCTGACAGAAGAGGAGGCTGAAAACCATCCCCAGAGGAATGTGCTCACAAGGGCTATTGGTACAGCGGCATCTGTGGATGTGGATATAGTATGGGAAAATCTCATCAAAGGTGACATTATCCTTTTGTGTACTGACGGATTATCCAATCTGGTCAATCTTGAAGAGATAGGGAAGATGGCCGGGGAGGGGGAAACCCTGGGTGAGAGGGCCCGGCATTTTATTGATATGGCCCTGGACCGGGGCGGAGATGATAATATTACAGTGGTACTTTACCAGGCAGAATAGCCGGGGGACTAGTTATGATGTATTCCGGAACACGCGGGCATGAACGGGCACTTTTTATATATGTTATTTTGTTTTTCTGGCTGGGGCTGTTCAGCCTCCTGGGGACCGGTAACGGGACCGTTGCGGCAGCCGGCATAAAACAGTCCCTCCTGTTTGGCGGGGTGGTAAGCCTGGGCTTGATAACTGTTCATTTATTACTGGAGAAATGGAAGTTCCGGGGTGACCAGTTCCTGTTTCCGCTGACATCTATGCTGAGTGCAGCCGGACTGGTGATGATACTAAGGCTGAAGCCGGATTATGCCATGCGCCAGTTTGTCTGGTTATTTGTTGGCCTGGCTGCTTTCCTGGTAACGGTCAGGCTGCTCCAAAACTATAAAAGACTGGAAGATTACAAGTACATTTATGTACTTGCAGCCCTTATCCTGTTGCTGGGCACAATCCTGTTCGGGGTGGAGGCCGGAGGCGCCCGAAGCTGGATAGACCTGGGTGTGGCCAGGTTTCAGCCTTCGGAAATCGTTAAGATTATCCTGGTTATTTTTCTTGCCAGTTACCTTGAGGACAAGAAGGAGGTCCTTACAGTGGGGACCAGGAACTTATGGGGTATTCCCGTCCCTGGGCTGCAGTACGTAGGCCCGCTCCTGGTAATGTGGGGATTTTCCCTGGTACTGCTGATTTTTCAGAAAGACCTGGGGACAGCATTGATTTTCTTTGGCACTTTCCTGGTTATGATTTACATATCAACAGGAAGGTGGTCCTATGTATTCTTCGGGAGTTTTCTCTTTGGCCTTGGGGCCACAGCCTGTTATTTCCTGTTCAGCCATGTCCGGGTCAGGGTTGCCATATGGCTGAATCCCTGGGCCGATATTGAAGGCAGGGGATACCAGATTATCCAGTCTCTGTTTGCCCTGGGTTCAGGGGGGGCATTTGGTACGGGCATTGGCCTGGGGCAGCCAAATCTGATTCCGGCTGTCCATACAGACTTCGTTTTTTCGGCCTGGAGTGAGGAAACAGGCCTGGTAGGGGCAATTGCAATCCTTATCATTTATTGTTTTATAATATACCGCGGCTTTCGCATTGCCCTTGCTGCCCAGACAGGGTTTGGGGCACTGCTGGCTGCAGGGCTGACATCTCTCCTGGCTGTACAGACCCTGGTAATTGTGGGCGGGGTAACCAAACTGCTGCCCCTGACCGGGGTGACCCTTCCTTTTGTTAGCTATGGCGGCAGTTCCCTGGTTTCCAGCTATATAATGCTGGCACTGCTGATGAGGATATCGGCTGAAGGATAAAAAAAAGGACTGAAACTGATGATGAACCGGAATATCGTGATAATTGCCGGAATCATAATGGCAGCATTTTTTATAAACATTGTTTATTTGACATATTTGCAGGTGTTTCGCAGTGATGAACTGCTTAATCACCCCCGCAACAGGAGGCTGCAGATTCTTGAGGAACAGATACTCAGGGGGAAAATCATTGACAGCCGGGACAGGGTACTGGCTGAAACAGTTATCTCGGAAGAGACGGGTAAGCGTATTTATCCTTATGGAGAAATTACAGGAAATCTAACCGGTTATCTCTCCCGAAAACTGGGCCGCTGGGGGCTGGAAGCTGTTTATAACCGGGAACTGCTGGGAGTTTACAGTACCCCGGGTGGTGATGGTTCCTGGGCCCTGAAGATGCTTGACAAGGGTAAAGCAGGCAATGATATTGTGCTCAGCCTGGATGCCGAACTCCAGAAAAAAGCTTATAATATGCTGGGAAGCCGGAAGGGGGCAGTTGTGGCCCTTGAACCCGGTACCGGCAGAATCCTGGTGATGGTCAGCAAACCAGGTTTTGACCCGGGGCAGATTGAGAGTCAATGGGAAATGCTGCGGGCAGACCCGGACAGCCCTCTGCTGAACCGGGCAGCTCAGGGTCTTTATCCCCCGGGGTCAACTATGAAGGTCGTCACAGCAGCAGGAATTCTCGGTGAAAAGCCGGAGACAGCAAACCGGATCTTTGATGCCCCGGGGTATATTGAGGTGGAAGGGCGGCGTATCGAGGACAGTCTGGCAAAGGGCAGACTGAACCTGGCAGAGGCAATGGCCCGCTCCAGCAATTATGTTTTTGCCTTACTTGGCATGGAACTGGGTGCTGCCAAATTTGTAGATACAGCACACGGTTTTGGAATTGGCAGGGAACTGCCTTTGGAAACTGCGACAGCCATGAGCCGGATTCCGGAAGCGGGAGAGATGTCGCAGCTGGAGCTGGCAGAGACTGCTATCGGCCAGGGGCGCCTCCTGGTAACCCCGCTAAACATGGCAGTTGTAGCCGCTGCAGTTGCTAATGACGGCAGGGGCATGAAACCAAGCCTGGTTGATGAAGTCAGGGGGCCCGGGGGAGGAGTCCTCAGGGCCTTCAAAGCAGAGCAGTTTTTAACTCCGGTTTCTGCAGAAACAGCAGGTATTCTCAGGGACCTCATGGTTGCGGCTGTGGCCAATGGGACAGGAAGGGCAGCATCCATTCCGGGGGTTCAGGTGGCCGGAAAGACGGGATCAGCTGAAAACCCGCATGGGAGCGCCCACGCATGGTTTATCGGATTTGCCCCGGCGGAAAACCCAAAGGTGGCTGTGGCTGTTGTTGTGGAGAATGGCGGCGCCGGTGGGACTGAGGCTGCTCCCATAGCCAGGGAAATTATGAAAGAGGTAATCAGACAGTGAGGTGAGAGCCGTGATTGGAAATTTACTGGGCAACAGGTACGAAATAGTGTCCCGTCTCGGCGGGGGGGGAATGGCGGTGGTATACAAAGCGCGGGACACTTTGTTAAACCGCCGGGTGACAGTTAAGGTACTGCGTTCTGAATTTACCAGTGATGATGAGTTTGTTTCCCGTTTCCGCAGGGAGGCCCAGGCTGTTGCCAAACTCTCTCACCCCAACATTGTGAGTATATATGATGTTGGTCAGGAAGATGACATCCATTATATAGTAATGGAATACATTGAAGGCCGTAACCTGAAGGAAATCATCAGGGAGCAGGGCAGGCTGCCTGTGAACCAGGCAGTGGATATAGCCAGGCAGATCTGTGACGGTCTGCAGGACGCCCATGAAAACGGAATTGTACACCGGGATGTGAAACCTCACAACATCCTGGTGATGGATAATGGCAGGGTTAAGGTCACTGACTTTGGCATAGCACAGATGATGAGTTCGGTTACTGTTACTGATTCTTCCACTATTGTGGGGTCAGTACACTATTTTTCTCCCGAACAGGCCAAGGGGGAAACAACAGGGGTCAAATCAGACATTTATTCTGTTGGTGTAGTCCTGTACGAAATGCTGACCGGAAAGGTCCCTTTTGAAGGAGAGACTCCCATAGCAGTTGCCCTGAAACACATTAACTCGGAACCGGTACCTCCGGGGAGGCTGAATCCCGGCATTTCACCTGAACTGGAGCGGATAATTCTCAAGGCTATGCATAAAGATGTTACCATGCGTTACATGAACGCCGGTGATATGGCCAGGGACCTGAAAAGACTAATTAATGGAGATGCCGGCGGCGAGACCAGGGTGATGGATGCTGATGAATTCGCCACCCGGGTTATGAGCGGACCGGTAGTGATCACAGGTGATAAAAAGGAAGATGACTCCAAGGCTTTGCGTCGGAAAAAGAAGAAAAGGGTCCGCCCTGTTGCCACCATCCTGGTTGTGGCTCTGCTCGGGCTATTGGCAGGGATAGGGTACATCTGGGTCAGTGACTTCCTGAATGTACCGGAGATAGTGGTGCCTGATGTGGTGAATATCCCCTGGGAAGAGGCTGACCAACAACTAAGGGCCCAAAACCTGGATGTTAAAACCAGGATGGTATTTGACCCTGAAGTGGAATCGGGATATGTCATCAGTCAGGACCCCCCGGCAGACACCAGGGTTAAGGAAAATACCGTAGTGGAGTTACTGGTCAGTAAAGGCGCCGAATTTATTACGGTACCCAATGTGGTTCGCAAAGAAAAGACAGCAGCAGAGATAGAGGTGACCAATGCCGGTTTTGAAGTCAGTTTTTCTGAGGAATTTGATGATGAAGCAGAAACCGGGACAGTTATTGAACAGACCCCGGCAGGAGATACTGAAGCCAGGAAAGGAAGTACCGTTAAACTGGTGATAAGCAAGGGCCCTGAGCCGAGCCCTGTTGAAGTTCCTGATATCACCGGTATTTCCCTGAAAGATGCCAGGGCCAGGCTTGAAGAGGCTGAATTAACGCTGAGTTCTGATATTACCCAGGAGGAAAGCAGGGAGTACCTGTCAGGGTATGTGGTCAGACAGGATCCCCAGGCGGGGACCGAACTCCAGAAGGGCGATCCAGTGAAAATAGTGCTGAGTACGGGACCGGGACCTGAGGAAAAGACTGTCAGGGTAGAGGTTACTATGCCGGCTGACGGATTGACACACCAGCTGCAAATCGTTGTTTCAGATGTAGTGGGTGAGCGGGTGGCCTTTGGACCGGCAGAACTTAACTCGGGTGAACTGTTTTCCCAGCTGGTGACTTATTATGAGAAAGGGACAATCAGGGTATATATTGACGACTTCCAGGTGCCGTACGAGGAACTTCCGGTGAATTAGAAGGAGGACTTTATGCTGCAGGGCATTGTAGTCAGAGCATATAGCGGATTTTACTATGTTGAAATAGATAAAGAGGTCTGGGAATGCCGCTTGCGGGGCAAGTTCAGGCTGGCAAAACAAAATGTGCTTCCCGGAGACCGGGTCAGGGTCAGGGAAGGGGGCGGAAAAACCGGGGTTATTGAAGAAATCCTGCCCCGGAATACTGTTTTGGAGCGGCCCCAGGTTGCCAATGTGGACCAGGTGGTGATGGTATTTGCCTGTGCCGACCCGGACCCCCAGACCGAGTTACTGGACCGGATGCTGGTTCAGGCTGAAGCCGCCGGTCTTATTCCGATAATTTGCTTTAACAAAACAGACCTGGTCGGCCGGGATGCTGTTGATGCACCGGCAAAGATATATACCGACGCCGGGTATCATGTGCTCCCCACCAGTGTGGTAACCGGAGAGGGAATTACCGAACTGAGGAATTACCTTAAGGACCACCTGACCGTTTTTGCCGGCCCGTCAGGATCCGGTAAGTCTTCACTGTTAAATGCAATCCACCCGGGGTTTGGGCTGAAAACCGGTCAGGTAAGCCGAAAAATTGGCCGCGGGAGGCATACAACGCGTTACGCCGAACTGCTGGAACTGGAACCGGGCTCACTGGTGGTAGACAGCCCGGGGTTCAGCAACTTGTATCTGCCTAATATCGACAGGAAAAACCTGGGTGAAATGTTTCCCGAATTCGTGCCGTATATTGAAGAGTGCAGGTTTAACGGTTGCCTGCACAGGGCCGAACCGGACTGTGGGATTAAAGAGGCGCTGCATCAGGGCAAAATAAATCCGGAGAGATACAAGCACTACCTGGTTTTCCTGGAAGAAATGGAATCCCGGGAAAAAAAATACTAGTTGACAGATGTGATCAGGGAGAGGAGATTAGTGAAATGGTAAAACTGGCGCCTTCAATACTGTCTGCGGATTTTGCCTGTCTCGCCGACCAGGTGAGGCTGGTGGAAAATGCAGGGGTTGAGTATTTACATATTGATGTGATGGACGGGCATTTTGTGCCCAATATAACCATCGGCCCACTGATTGTTGAAGCCCTGCGGCCAAAATGCAGACTTGTTTTTGATGTCCACCTGATGATTGAGGAACCTGACAGGTATATTGAACAGTTTGTTAAAGCAGGGGCAGACCTCATCAGTATACATGCTGAAGCCTGCCCTCACCTGCACCGGTCGGTACAGAATATCAAATCTTACGGCATCAGGGCAGCAGTGGCCCTGAACCCGGCCACACCGCTGCATGTGCTGGAATATGTGCTGGAGGAACTGGACATGGTCCTCCTGATGACCGTGAACCCGGGTTTTGGCGGGCAGAAATTCATCCCTGCGGTCCTGCCGAAAATAACTGCATTACGAGATCGGATAACCGTCCTTGGCCTGAATACCGAAATTCAGGTTGACGGTGGTGTCAGCCCGGGGAATGCCGGGGAGATAGTAAAGGCCGGGGCAAATGTCCTGGTGGCCGGTTCAGCGGTCTTCGGTGCGGGTGACATTGCCAGAGCGGTGAGGGACCTGCGGACGGCTGCCGGGGAAAGGTGATTATCGATGAAAAAAGTGGGACTGGTCTATGACCCCATTTACCTGGAACACGATACAGGGTCACACCCGGAAAATTTCCGCCGCCTGGAATACATCCTGGAAGCCCTTGACGATTACGGGATCAGGGAAAAGATGGTTCCGATTGCGCCACAAAAGGCTTCTGTTGAGCAGGTGGCTATGTTTCACGGACCTTCATATATAGAGAAGGTGGCCCGTTTTGCCCATGAAGGTGGCGGCAGCCTGGACCCTGATACAGTTGTTTCACGAAAATCATATGAGGCAGCTCTGATGGCTGCCGGAGGTGTCATTACCGCTGTAGACAGTGTAATCGGAGGAGCGGTTGATTCGGCCTTTGCCCTGGTACGCCCTCCCGGCCATCACGCAAAAGCAGACAGGTCGATGGGGTTCTGCCTGTTTAACAACATTGTTATCGGGGCCATGCATGCCATGAAAGCCCACGCTATAGAGCGGATTCTTATTGTGGACTGGGATGTCCACCACGGCAATGGCACAGCTGAGGCTTTCTATGATAACCCGAGTGTCCTTTACTTTTCCACCCACCAGCAGGGGATTTTCCCCAATACCGGATGGGCATCTGAGACAGGTTCCGGCGCCGGGGAAGGCTATAATATAAATGTGCCCCTGAACCGGTGGACCGGTGACAGCGGTCTGTACATTGCGTTCACCCAGATCCTGGAACCGGTGGCCCGGCAGTTTAAGCCGCAGCTGGTCCTGGTTTCAGCAGGTTTTGACGCCCATTATGCCGACCCCCTGGCGGGCCTGGAAATGACCATCAGGGGATATGCCCGGATAGCTGAAATAGTAAAGCGAATAGCAGACTTGGAGTCTGGCGGCAGAATTGTGGCAGCCCTCGAGGGAGGGTACAACCTGGGGGTGATTGGCCATGCCGTCTCAGCAGTGGTGAATGTCTTTGGTGAATACGATGTTGAGGTTACCGAACCGGGTGGGACCGAACCCCGGTTTGAAAAGCCTGTGATGAGGATACCCATTGATGAGGCTGTCAAGATCCAGAAGAGGTATTGGAAGCTTTAAACTGGCAAAATAAATATGTGTACAGGCCGACGGGTACGGAACTGTCAGGAAGTTACCAGATTGCTGACAGGGCTGTAGCCGTTTTCTTGTGCCTGGATAAAAATATTTATCGGGAATAGCTCTAAATAACATTATACCTCCTGCAGGAAAAAACGGGAAAATATCGAATTAGACAAAACATGAGAATTTGTGCCAGAATTCCCCAAACTCAAGCGGATTGTCGTGCTGGGCAAATTTTCCTGACAAGTGGGGCGATTTTTTTTGCCTTTTAAGGGGGGGGACCGGAAAAAAGCGAGGAAAAGGATTAAGCAACTGTTTCAGACCCAACACAGTACGACGACAGATTGGAGAGGGTAAAGTGACAACAGGAACAAGAAAACTGAAGTATGTTGTTGCCAAACCTTATTCTTGACACACCGCAAAAAACTGAATATAATTGTTTCATACGACAAAAATATACAATGAACCTTCAGGGACAGGTGAAATTCCTTACCGGCGGTAATTCTCAGTGAGATAGCCCGCGAGCCTTTTATGGGGTTGACCCGGTGTGATTCCGGGGCCGACAGTTAGAGTCTGGATGGGAGAAGGAGTATGTTGGCATGATTACTCTGTTATTATGCTGCTATTAACCCTGAAGTGTTTTTCTTCAGGGTTTTTTGCCGTGATTTTGCTTGTTTATATCAACTAATGAAATGAAAGGACGAAACAGACTATGCATGAGCAGTATATGCGCCTGGCGCTGCAGCTGGCTGCCAGGGCTGCCGGCAGGACCAGTCCAAACCCCCTTGTGGGAGCAGTAATTGTTAAGGATAACCAGATTGTTGGACAGGGCTACCATAAAAAAGCAGGAACCCCTCATGCAGAAATTCACGCACTGCGGGAAGCAGGTGAAAAAGCAAGAGGTGCGGTGCTTTATGTCACCCTGGAACCGTGTTCACATTTTGGCCGGACTCCTCCCTGCAGTGAAGCTGTTATCAATGCCGGAATCAGTGAAGTGTTTGTGGCAATGGAAGACCCCAATCCGTTGGTGGCCGGGCGTGGTATCAAACAGATGGTTAATGCCGGTGTCAGGGTTCATGTTGGCCTGTTGGAACAGGAAGCCAGGAGGGCTAATGAAGTATTTATTAAATATATCACCACAGGTAAACCGTTTATATTGTTAAAAACCGCGATGACTGTTGATGGCAGGATAGCGACCCGGACCGGTCATTCCAAATGGGTGACAGCAGAACCGGCCCGCGAAATGGTACACCGTCTGAGAAACCGGTATGATGCCATTTTGGTTGGAGTCAATACAGTGCTTGCCGATAATCCTGCCCTGACCTGCCGACTTGCTGGGGGGGGGCGGGACCCGGTAAGGATAATCCTGGATAGCAGGGCCAGGATACCCGCTGATTCCAGGGTCCTGACCCAGGACTCGGATGCGCCAACCTTTGTGGCAGTTACCGATAAGGCATCAATTGCCGGGATAAAGTCCCTGGCCTCGGTGGGAGCCAAACTGGTAAGGACTGCAGCAGATGGACAGGGGCGGGTAGACCTGCATGACCTGATCACCAAACTTGGAGAAATGGAGATAACCGGGTTGTTGGTGGAGGGTGGAGCCGAAGTGGCTGCTTCTTTTTTGGAGGCCCGCCTGGTAGACAAGGTGTTGACTTTTATTGCCCCCAAAATAGTAGGCGGCAAAGAAGCCCCCGGTCCTATTGGCGGGGCGGGAGCTGATACCATGGACCGGGCTGTGCGTCTGGAAAGTGTTAACTCGGGATGCATCGGGGAAGACTTTTTCATTGAAGGGTATCCGGCATACCGGTAAAGACTGTCGTTCTTTAAGTGGCGGTAAAGAGTACTCCAGTAAAAGAGGTGGAAACCATGTTTACCGGAATAATTGAAGAAATGGGGATACTAAAAAAGATTCAACACGGGTCGGATTCTGCCAGGCTGAATATTGAAGCTTCTGAGGTCCTTAGGGATGTCCGGCTGGGTGACAGCATCGCTGTAAACGGTATCTGCCTTACGGTAGTCCATTTTAACGGGCGTTTTTTTGATGTTGACGTCATGGCTGAGACGCTGCGCAAAACTAATCTCGAAGACCTGAAACCGGGGGACCGTGTAAACCTGGAACGAGCCCTTAGGGTAGGTGACCGGCTTGGCGGGCATATAGTCAGCGGGCATATTGACGGTGTCGGAGTCATCACACGACAGCAGAGAGAAGATATTGCAGTGGTTACTGACATCAGGGCGCCGGCAGAGGTGATGAAATATGTTGTTAAAAAAGGCTCAGTTGCCATTGACGGAATCAGCCTGACAGTTGTTGACTGTACCAGTGACAGTTTTCAGGTATCACTGATCCCCCATACTGCGTCACTGACAAGTCTGGGCTATAAAAAAACCGGGGACCGGGTCAATCTGGAAGCAGACATTATCGGGAAATATGTGGAACGACTTCTGGGGTTTAAGAAAGATGAGACCGGGCCGGCTGAAGCCGGCAGCAGGAGCAGGCTGACCATGGATTATCTGGCAGAAAACGGGTTTATTTAACGGGTTGATATAACGGGTTTGTACAGATGGCTTAGATAGAGAAAGGAGCATAAACATGAAGTTTAATACCATTGAAGAGGCTCTGGATGATTTCAAACAGGGTAGGATGATTATAGTTGTAGATGATGAGGACAGAGAAAATGAAGGTGACCTCCTGATGGCGGCAGAGAAGGTTACCCCTGAAGCCATTAACTTTATGGCTACATATGGCAGGGGCCTGGTCTGTACTCCAATGACGGCGGAACGGTGTGATGAACTGGACCTTCCGGCAATGGTAACCAACAATACCGACTCCCACGAGACGGCATTTACAGTATCGGTAGATGCAAAAGGGAAAACGACAACCGGAATTTCCGCCCACGAACGGGCCATAACCATTAAAACATTGCTTGACCCCGGGACGAAACCTGAAGACCTTTCCAGACCGGGACATGTTTTCCCTCTTAGGGCCAAGAACGGAGGAGTGCTCAGGCGGGCAGGCCATACCGAAGCGGCTGTTGACCTTGCCCGGATGGCAGGTATGTATCCGGCGGGTGTGATTTGTGAAATTATGAAGGATGACGGTACCATGGCCCGTGTCCCTGAACTGATGGAATTTGCCACCAGGCACGGCCTCAAAATTATCACCATCGCCGACCTGATCAATTATCGCCGGCGTACCGAAAAACTGGTGGAGCGGGTAGGGGAGGCCAAGCTGCCAACCAGGTATGGTGAATTTACCGTGGTTGCTTTTAACAGCGTCCTTGATGGCAAAGAGCACCTAGCACTGGTCAAGGGGGATGTAACCACAGAAGAGTCCGTCCTGGTCAGGGTGCATTCTGAATGTCTGACTGGAGATGTTTTCGGGTCAGCCAGGTGTGACTGTGGGGACCAGCTGGGACAGGCGATGAGAATGATTGAACAGGAAGGCCGGGGGATACTGTTATATATGCGCCAGGAAGGACGTGGTATCGGACTGGCCAATAAGATTAAGGCATATCACCTCCAGGACATGGGTAAGGATACGGTAGAAGCCAATGAACTGCTGGGTTTTCCGGCAGATTTGAGGGATTACGGAATCGGAGCCCAGATACTGGCCGGACTCGGAGTAAAGAAAATTAGGCTCCTGACCAATAATCCCAGGAAGATAGCCGGTATTGAGGGTTATGGCCTTGAGGTGGTCGAAAGGGTTCCCATAGAGATAACCCCATGTGAATCCAATGAATTTTACCTTAGTACTAAAAAGGAAAAACTGGGCCATATGCTTTCAATAAATAACCAGAATTAAACAGCTGCAAATAAATAAACAATAATATAAGGGAGGAATGAAAACATGAACAGGATCTATGAAGGAAAATTGCTGGCCAAAGAGTATAAGTTTGGCCTCGTTGTCGGCAGGTTTAATGAATTTATAACCAATAAACTCCTGGGGGGCGCCGTTGATGCCTTAAACAGACACGGTGCTGAAGAGGCTAACATCGAAACAGCCTGGGTCCCCGGGGCATTTGAAATTCCTCTTGTAGCCCAGGCGATGGCCCGGTCAGGCAAGTATGATGCCGTTATCTGCCTGGGAGCGGTTATCAGGGGAGGGACGCCGCACTTCGATTACGTCTGTGCCGAAGTATCCAAGGGAATTGCCAAGGTGGGCCTGGATACCGGGGTGCCGACCATATTTGGCATTATCACGGCAGATACAATTGAACAGGCTATCGAGCGTGCCGGCACAAAGGCGGGCAACAAGGGCTGGGATGCTGCCATTACAGGGATTGAGATGGCAAGTCTGCTGAGGAATATTGGGGGAAGCACGGTTTGAAAATAGTAAGGTTTTTATTAAACGGAAAAGCAAGATACGGGGTTCTGGAACATAATGAGGTAATAAGGGAAATATCCGGCACCATCTATGATAACTTCGGATCAGGCAGCAATACCTTAAATTTGGGTGCCGGGTCTTATGCCCTGGAAGAAGTTAAGCTGCTGGCCCCCTGTGAACCGTCAAAAGTGGTCTGTGTAGGGTTGAATTACCGGGCCCATATTGATGAGTTTAAAAGGGAGCGGGAAGGAGTGCCCGAGGAACCGGTGCTCTTTATGAAGCCTGCATCCGCGGTTATCGGCCCCGGTGACGCCATTGTTTATCCCCGGATGAGTACCCATGTTGATTATGAAGCCGAGCTTGCGGTGGTTATCGGCAGGGAATGCCGCCATGTTGAACCGGAAGCTGTCAGTGAATATATCCTGGGTTACACCTGTGGCAATGACGTGACAGCACGGGACCTGCAGCGAAAAGACGGGCAATGGACCCGCGGAAAGGGGTTTGATACCTTTATGCCCCTGGGACCGTGGATTGAAACCGGCTATTCGGGAGATAGTAATAGGGTGAGGCTGTATCTGAACGGGGAGCTGAAACAGGATTCAGATACAGGAAAGATGATATTTCCCGTACCGGTATTGGTGAGCTTTATTTCCCGGATAATGACCCTGGTGCCGGGAGATGTAGTGCTGACAGGCACTCCTGAGGGAGTTGGCCCAATGAAGCCGGGTGATACTGTGGAAGTGGTACTGGAAGGGATTGGATGTTTGCAGAACACGGTGGAAAAGTCCCCTGAACCCTTGGGAACAAAGGGTTTGGAACAGGAAAAAACCTGATAAAATTTTTGTTGACAAACCACATAATTGTGCTAAAATTGAATTTGACTGGAATTTAGAGTTTAATTTAAAATGATTTGTGGGGTGTTAAATTCCAAAAAAAAATGAACTAAAAAAAGGGGGCAAAGATTGAAGATGACATTAAACGCTTTGGGAAGGCATGTTCTGGCTGAGATTTATGGATGCAGCTTCAATGTACTTAATGATGTCAGCAAAGTCGAGGAAATCATGGTAAATGCAGCATTAGAGGCTGGCGCTGAGGTTCGTGAGGTGGTATTCCATAAATTTAGCCCCCAGGGTGTTAGTGGAGTAGTAGTTATTTCCGAATCACATCTGGCAATTCACACATGGCCTGAGCTTGGTTATGCCGCAGTTGATGTGTTCACCTGTGGAGATAAGGTGAATCCATGGGATGCTTGCAATTTCCTGGCAATTAATTTTGGGGCGGAATCAGTAGACGCTAAAGAAACACAACGTGGAATCCTTTATAAAACTCCCGAAAAAGAGGCCGTAAATCTTTAGGAGGGATATTTATTTGTACTGAGACGTATGTCAAAGGCTAGCGAGGACCTTACTTTTGCCGATAGACAGGTAAAGAGTAGGGTCTTCGCTTTTATATATGTGCATGTTGGGGAAAATGCTCCCTGACTGCGTTGCGCGGCTGCCCGCAGTCCTCGACGTACGTTCAGTACGCCTGCGGCTGCGTCCAGCCGTGCGCCTTGTCATGAGGCATTTTCCCACCTCCGGGTCGGATGAATGCCCAAAAACATAAAATACATATTTTGCTGTGCATGTTGGGGAAAATGCCCCCTGACTGTGTTGCGCGGCTGCCCGTAATATGGAAGATATACGGGTAATTACAGTTTTTTGTCTTCTAAAAGAGGAATTATTCTGACAATGTAGAATAATTTTAAAATATGAATTTAGGATAAGCGAGGGATAGGGATGAGTAAGATGAACGTTACAGAGATAATGGATAGAAATAAAGAATTCCTCCGGGAACTCAGGGAAGAGAGCGGACAGGACCCCGGGCAGTGTTTCCAGTGTATGAAGTGTACAGGCGGCTGCCCCTTCCAGTTTACCATGGATTATCCCCCCAGCCAGATTATGAGGATGCTTCAGGACGGGCTGGTTGACGAAGTTCTGAAGAGCTTTACGGTACAGACCTGTGCCACCTGTGCCACCTGTACCACCCGCTGTCCACGGAATATTGATATCGCCAAACTTATGGACACCCTGAGGGTTATTGCATATCATAGGGGAATTGTCGGTAAGGGCAAGAACATGCATGTATTCCATACAACTTTTATGAACTCTGTAAAGAACCACGGCAGGTTATATGAAGTAGGCCTCGCCCTCGGACTGAACCTGGGAACAGGTAACCTGCTTCAGGACACCGATCTGGGGCTGCCGATGTTCCTGAGGGGCAAGCTTTCCATTCTGCCCCACAATATAAAAGGCAGAGATGAAATAAAGAAACTTTATGATTATGCCAAAAAGATCGGAGAGTGATTTTAGGTGAAACTAGCTTATTATCCGGGTTGCGGCCTGAACGGTTCATCAAAGGAATTAGATATATCTTTTAGAGCAATCAGCGGTCCGCTGGGAATTGATGTTGTTGAAATACCTGACTGGAACTGCTGTGGCGGGTCATCAGCCCACAGTACCAGCCATTTCCTGTCATTTGCCCTTCCGGCGAGAAATGTGATCAATGCTGAGACCACCGGATGTGAAGAGTTTACTGCCCCCTGCCCGGCATGTTATGTGAGGCATTTCCTGGCTCAGCGGGATTTGAATGAAAATCCGGAAATGAAACAGCACCTGGAGAATGCCCTGGGCAGGAAAGTTGATAAAAGTGACATGAAAATCAAAAATGTTATTGAGGTTTTCATGGATAAGGTTGATTCTTCAATAGTAAAGAAGCCGCTTAAGGGGTTAAAGGTAGTTAACTACTATGGATGTGCCCTGGTGAAACCACCGAAAACCTTTGGGTTCTTTGATGACCCTGAAAATCCCCAATCCCTTGATAAAATAATGAGAACCCTTGGCGCTGAAGTAATTGACTGGCCCTACAAAACCGAATGCTGCGGGGCTTCACTCTGTTTCACCAATCAGGATGCCACCTGGAAAGCCAGCCGGGATATCCTCCAGATGGCCAAAGACGCGGGAGCACAGGCTGTTGTTGCGGCATGCACGATGTGCCAGATGAACCTGGATATGCGCCAGTCACAAATCAACAAGAAGTATAAGACCAACTTCAATATTCCGGCAATATTCTTTACCCAGCTGATCGGCCTGGCAATGGGAATTTCTGCTGACAAGCTCGGCCTTGATAAACTGTATGTTGACCCCAAACCATTACTGAGGTCACTTAACCTTCTGTAAAAAATCTATCTGTTTCTCAGGGAGTATCCGTCAAAAAAGCGGATACTCCTTTTTGGTTCTAAAAAGGCGATAATTCTTCCCGCAAAAATGCAGGAAAAAACAGCCTATTTGTCTAAATACCTAGCATTGACCCTATTATCAGAAAGGGGAAGAGGCCTTGTTCTCATTACGTATTGATGATGTGAAAAGCGGTATGACCCTGGCCCAGCCGGTATTTAATATGAATGGCACCAAACTGCTGAGTGAGGATGCCGTGCTGACCGAAAAGATGATTCAGAGACTCAGGAATGCTGGGGCCAAGCGTCTCTGGGTTACTGATGACAGTTTTTCTTTTCTCCAGGAATTTGGCCCACAGAAAATTGTCGGGGAAGCAGTCAAAGAATTGGATAAGGCGAAAGCACAGATTGTGGCTGGCAAAGCATTTGATGTACAGGTTATCAATGAAGTTGCCCATGAGTTAGTAGAACAGATCATTATTAATGAAATGCCATTTTCGGAAATGGTCAGGATGAAGTCCACGGAAACAGGTGTGTTTGAGCACATGGTGGATGTCAGCCTGCTCTCAGTCATCACCGCCAAATCTATGGGCATGGACAGGCTGGACATGCGTTTTCTCTGTTTTGCTTCCCTTATCCACGATGTGGGTAAGTTGCTGGTACCGGGTGAAATCCTGGGAAAACCGGATAAGCTCAGTGACTCTGAAATGCGTGTGGTCAAAAAGCACCCCCAGATAGGTTATGATATCCTCAGCGGCATTGATGGAATTAACAAACATGCACCCGTTGTGGCCCTGCAGCATCATGAACGTCTTGACGGCAGCGGGTATCCCGATAGTATAAAGGGTACTCAGATACATCTTTACAGCAGGATTGTGGCTATTGCCGATATATATACAGCCCTGATAAGGGAAAAGGTTTACCGCCCCAGGCTTCCTGTTTACGAGGCCGGTGGAATTCTTTGGTCACAGGCAGACGGTGGCCTTGACCGCAGCCTGACTTCAAACTTTCTGAGGAATGTTGTCGCCTTTCCTTTGCGCAGTATGGTAAAATTAAATAATGGCCTTGTTGGCAAGGTTGTCTACCAAAACAGTGATTTTCCGACCAGGCCGATTGTATCGGTTGACGGTGAAATAATTGACCTGGCTGAGACCCCCACGGTTTTTGTGACTGAAGTAGTTGCTTATGAATATGATTAAAATACTTTCTCGAATATTCTGACCTTTTTTTGTGAAATCTTAATTTAAGGGGAGGATTTGTTTTCGGGGTAACGAATATATAGAAGGTTAAACTTTATTTGATACTTTATGCAATTGTCTGGCATAAGGGGGTACATTAATGGCAGCCGGATTCCTGGAACCAATTTTGGATGACTTAAAATCTGTCGATGAAAAAGTGGAAAAAGCATTTAAGATAAAACCCGGGAATTTGAGCAAATTTGCCCATGTTGAAACAGAGTCGGTGCAGGAGTATTTGCATCCGGCCCTGGTTTTGTTTTCCAGCAGGCTTTTTGGTTATACCGGGCCGAAACTGGTCAGCCTGGCCGCTGTTTTTCAGCTGATTTACCTGGCTTCAGCAGTGCAGTTCCGGGTTCCGGACGACTGTGTCCGAAATGCGGTGCAGGAAGACCCCCGGGATGGGGCTCAGCTGCCTGTTCTGGCCGGGGATTATCTTTATGGCCGCTTTTTTGTGGAATTGTGCAATGGGGATATTCTTGAATTTCTGGATCCCCTCGCCAACATCATAGCGGACATGAATTACGGCGCCTTACAGAGAAGAAAGCATCAGGGCCTGACAGGGACAGATATTAAGACAGCCCTGTTTGTCATAGAAAAGGAAAGTGCGGTCCTGACTGAAGGGGCAGCCAGGATGGCAGGCACCCTGGCCGGAGCGCCCGGGGAAGCCATGGCCGGACTTGCCGGGATAGGTTTTAACCTGGGGATGGGTTATGGCATTCTTGAAAGGAACCTGGGGCCGGAAATGGCGGCACCATATTTTGATAATGCACTCGAATTGCTACAGCAGTTTCCGGCAGGAGAAGCCAGGGATGGTCTGGAAGGACTGGTCAATGAGCTGAAAGACGGTCAGCTTGCTGTCCCGCTGCGGAAGACGGGGCAGTGCGGTGAATTAAAAAACACTTCCTCCGGCGGAACGGAAATTCCAGGGGGATACCGGGAAAAGGAGCATTATGTCCACTCGGTGTTTACAGCTATTGCTGAGAAATATGATATTCTGAACACGGTCCTGAGTTTTAATCGGGATAAATTCTGGAGAAAATTCACTGTTGACAAAGCAGGGATAAGACCCGGGGACCACGTCTTGGATGTCTGCTGTGGCACCGGGATGATATCAGTCGAACTGGCCAAAAAAACAGGACCTTCCGGAATAGTGACAGGTCTGGACTTCTGTGGAGAAATGCTTGAAGTTGCCAAATCCAATCTAAAGGGCCTTCAGGGGATAAATAATATTGAATATGTCCAGGGCAATGCCATGGATATGCCTTTTCCCGACAATACCTTTGATTGTGCCACGATCGGCTTTGGACTCAGAAACGTTCCGGACATAAAAAAAACCCTGAAGGAAATGATTCGTGTCATTAAACCGGGAGGACGGGTAGTCTGCCTGGAATTCAGCAAACCCTCCATTCCTGTATTTAAACAGTTATATAATTTCTATTTCAACAGGTGTGTGCCGTTCCTCGGCAGGCTGGGGGCAGGTGTTGAAGGTCCCTACAGGTATCTTCACAGCTCATGGCAGGCTTTTCCTCATCAGGAGGAGCTGAAGGCCGAATTTATCCGCCAGGGCCTTGAGGATGTAAATTACTATGAGCTGACCGGTGGAGTTGTATCAGTGCACATAGGGGTCAAACCTGTATCGGTTATCTCCAATGTTGCAGCCGCTAAGGAATAGTGGAGAGAGGTGGTTTGTTTGGGTATGCCATTTGCAAGGGTACGCCATTTTGCTGATATGATAAAATTTGAACATACAGTGTTTGCCCTGCCTTTTGCTTTTATGGGGGCATTTCTGGCGAAACGGAATTTTCCCACGGGGCACGAGCTGTTTTGGATAACTCTGGCCATGATAGGCGCCCGAACGGCCGCCATGTCTTTAAACCGGCTGATTGACCGCCACATAGATGCCAAAAATCCCCGGACTGCCGGCAGGCATCTTCCCAGGGGTGTTCTTTCCGTTGCTGAGGTCTGGATCTATGTAGTTATGTCATGGATCCTGCTCCTGGTTGCTGCCTGGCAGCTTAACCCGCTGGGTCTGCAGGTCCCCCTTACTGTCAAGCTGATGCCCATAGCTGTCCTGGTATTAACTGTTTATTCATATACCAAACGGTTTACCTGGGCGTGTCACCTGGTCCTGGGTCTGTCCCTGGGCCTTGCCCCTGTAGGAAGCTGGGTTGGAGTTACAGGCAGAGTGGACTTTGCGGCGATAGTCCTTGGACTTGTGGTAATTGCCTGGGTATCGGGTTTTGATGTTATCTATGCATGCCAGGACTACGAATTTGACCGGAAAGAAGGAATTCATTCAATTCCTGCAGTCTTTGGCCTGAAAAAGGCCCTGATCTTCTCCGGACTGCTGCATGTCCTGACTGTCTTACTTCTGGTATGGGCCGGACTGATCCTGAGCATGGGCTATTTCTACTGGCTCGGGGTAATCCTCGCAGCAGGTATCCTGATATATGAACATTCACTGGTTACCCCGACAGATTTGTCAAAACTTGATGCCGCTTTTTTCAATATGAACGGCATACTTAGTGTAATGCTGTTCGTTTTTACTTTTGCCGATATTGTAATCGGACTCAGGATATCTCTTTAATATTCGGTAGTCCTACATAACTGGAGGGAATTTGATTGGGTTCATATATAGTAGGTGTTACCGGAGCCAGTGGCGCCATCTATGCGCGAAATATGCTCCAGGCATTACTCAGCCTGGGTCAGGAGGTCAGCCTGACTATAACAGGACCGGGTTTCAGGGTGCTTCGTGAAGAACTTGCGTGGGACCTTCCGGAGCCCGGAGCCCCTGATATGGCAAAGTTAATCAGACACTATCTTGGTATGAATGAAGATGCCCCGCTAAGGTATTTTGACTACAGGGATATCGGTGCCGAGATTGCCAGCGGTTCGGCCAGAAACGATGGCATGATTATTATCCCATGCACTGTGTCTACTCTCTCGGGGATAGCTTGCGGCGCTTCGGAAAACCTGGTGGAAAGGGCGGCCGACATTATGCTGAAGGAGAAACGCCAGTTGGTGCTGGTCCCCAGGGAAACGCCGTTTAGCCAGATACACCTTAAAAATATGCTGGAACTTGCCGGCATGGGTGTCGACATAGTGCCGGCAGCTCCGGCATTTTATCATAAGCCGGAGACAATTGATGATCTGGTTAACTTTATAGTTGGCAGGGTTCTGGACCTGCTGAAGATTGAACACAGTCTTTTCAATAGATGGCAGGGCTTTTAGGGATCATTAAGGAGGACCATGTAATGAAACTGCTGGAAAACAGCGAACTGTTGGATATAGTCGAAAAAGTTAATACCGGTGAGCGACTTGGTTTTGAAGACGGAGTCAGATTGATGAACTCCAGGGAATTGCTGGTTATTGGTTATATGGCAGATATGGTAAGGAAAAGGAAAAACGGTGATTATGCCTACTTTATTGTAAACCGCCATATCAATCACACCAATGTCTGTGACAACCTTTGCAAGCTTTGCGCCTTTGGGAAAAAGCCTGACGACCCGGAGGCGTATACCATGAGCCTTGATGAGATAGAGAAAAAAGCTGTTGCCGTAAAGGACAAGGGTGTCTCTGAGCTGCATATTGTCGGCGGGCTTAACCCTGAGCTTAAGCTGCATTATTTTGAGGAAATGCTGCGCCGGATCAGGAGGGTATTGCCCGGAGTAATTATTCAGGGTTTTACTGCTGTTGAAATTGATTATTTTGCCAAAACTGAAAGTTTATCTGTGGAAGAAGTTATCCGCCGTCTGATGGATGCCGGGCTGGATTCACTTCCCGGTGGTGGGGCGGAGATATTCTCCCCCAGGGTCAGGGAAAAAATATGTGACAAAAAAATCAGTGGTGAGAGATGGCTGGAGGTACATGAAGCTGCCCATAGGGCAGGTATGCGGACAAATGCCACCATGCTGTATGGACACATCGAAACCGTTGAGGAACGTATCGACCACCTGATAAAGCTGCGTGAACTTCAGGACCGGAGTGGTGGTTTCCTGGCATTTATTCCACTGGCATTTCACCCCCAAAATACCGGGCTGGAAGGCATGAACCTCAGCCTGACCACAGGTTATGAGGACCTGAAAGTACTGGCAGTTGCCAGGCTGATGCTGGACAATTTTGATCATATCAAGGCTTACTGGATTATGATCGGACCGAAACTGGCCCAGGTTTCCCTGTCCTTTGGAGTTGACGACATAGACGGTACGGTAGTTGAAGAACAGATCACCCATGCCGCGGGTGCCAGCAGCGGGCAGTCACTCACCAAAAAGGAATTGGTGGGAATGATCAAGGCAGCGGGGAGGATTCCTGCTGAAAGAGATACCCTCTATAAAATTATTGAGGAGGGCTTTTAAAAGTGAGGAAAATCCGGCTGGGCTATATTGATTATATAAATTGTCTGCCTGTGTACTATGCTATCGAGCAGGGGCAGGTTCCTGTTTCTGCCGAAATGGTCAAGGGGCCGCCCACTAAGATGAATAAAATGTTTATTGAAGGCAAACTTGACATTACCCCCATCTCATCTATCGAGTTTGCCAGGCACAGCGAGAAAGCCATAATTCTCCCTGAAGTTTCCATAAGCGCTGACGGAGCCGTTGAGAGTATTCTCCTTTTCAGTAAAGTCCCGGTAACGGAATTGGACGGCCTGAGAGTGAGTCTGACGACGTCGTCAGCAACTTCGGCGGCCTTGTTAAAAATATTGTTTGAACATTACTACCATGTGGGGGTTGAGTATTCTGCAGAGGAACCGGACTTGAAACGAATGCTCAGGCATTCAGATGCTGCACTACTGATCGGTGATGATGCCATGCTGGCCAGGGAGACAGTGAGGAAGAGCGGCAGTGATTCTTTACATATTACGGACCTGGGGTCAGCATGGAAGGAATTTACCGGCCTCCGTATGATTTATGCCTTATGGGTGATTAACCGGAAATTCACGGCAGCCCATCCTGAAGAAGTCGGAAGCATCAGTAAGGCATTTATCGAGGCCAAGGAATATGGTTTTGCCAATGTCCCTGACCTGGTGGACAGGGCACACCGAAAGACAGGGTTACCTGTGAAGGTACTAAAAGAGTATTTTGATACTATTAAATACAGCTTCGGTAAGGAGGAGCAAAAGGCCCTCCTGACATTTTACGATTATGCATACAAAAGCGGACTGATTGAAGAACGTGTCAAGTTAAATATCTGGGGTGAAGAAATTGGGTAAATCGATAGCAGGAATTCTCGAAAAGGCTGTTGCGGGTGAAAGGCTGGAACTTGAAGACGGTGTTGCCCTTCTTGAATCAGATGAACTTATCCTGCTGGGGCTGGCTGCTTCTGCTGTGACTAAGAGGCTTCATCCGGAGCCGGTGGTTACCTTTGTTATTGACAGAAATATCAACTATACAAATGTATGTACAACCGGGTGCAGGTTTTGTGCATTCTATCGATCCCCGGGGGATTCTGATGCATATGTTTTGAGTTATGATGAAATTTATGATAAAATCAGGGAAACCGTTGCCTGTGGAGGAACCCAAATACTTATGCAGGGCGGGCTTCACCCGGACCTGCCGTTTTCGTACTATCTGGATATGCTGCGGGGAATCAAGGAAAGGTTTGATATTGACATTCACTCTTTTTCACCGCCTGAGATAGTCCACTTTTCCGAAATTACCGGACTCTCAGTGCGTGAAGTTCTTATCAGGCTGCGTGATGCCGGGCTGGACTCCATCCCCGGCGGCGGTGCTGAGATTTTGGACAACAGGGTCAGAAAATACATCAGTCCACACAAGATTTCCTGGGAAGAATGGATGAATGTAATGACAACTGCTCATGAACTGGGCATGAAGTCAACAGCCACAATGATGTTCGGCAGTGTGGAGACTCTTGGGGAGCGGGTGATGCACCTGATCAGGGTAAGGGAAGCCCAGGACCGCACCGGCGGCTTCAGGGCCTTTATACCATGGAGCTTTCAGCCACTGAACACCGAACTTGGCGGAGAAACAGCAACCGGTGTGGATTACCTGAAAACTCTGGCCGTGTCCAGGCTGATGCTTGACAATGTCCCTAATATCCAGGCTTCATGGGTAACCCAGGGGGCTAAGATGGCCCAGGTATCCCTGAGCTTTGGGGCCAACGACTTTGGCGGCACCATGCTGGAAGAAAACGTTGTCAGGGCGGCCGGGGTCAGCAACCGGGTCCCTATGGATGAGATTATTCACAGTATCAGGGATGCAGGTTACACCCCTGCACAACGAAATACCGGGTATCAGATTTTGAAATATTATTAAAGAGACTCTGAAAAGAAACTTCAAAAAACGGAGGGATAGTTATGGTCTTTGGCTTTGCGTATCTGGGTGTAAAAGAGCTTATCCTGATTCTGGTCATAGTATTAGTGATTTTCGGACCCAAAAAACTGCCTGATATCGGGCGCTCTTTTGGAGAAATGCTGTCCAATTTCAGAAAGAGCACCAAGGAGGAAACAGAAGAGGCAAAAGATCCGGATAATTCAAATACAGATAATGCACAAAAGTAACATGAGCCAGAGGTGATTTTGTTTGAGTGACAAACCGATGTCTATCCTGGAACACCTTGAGGCACTGAGGCGGGTTTTTATAATAAGTTTTGTTTCCATAATCCCGGGCGCGGTTTTAGGGTGGATAATACGGGACAAAACTCTGGCCCTCCTGGTGGCGCCGGTGAAAAGACTGAATTATGACCTTGTGTTTATAACTGCAACTGAGGCATTAACAGCCCACCTGAAAATTTCTGTTGTGGCAGGCCTGATTTTTGCTTCACCGGTAATCGCATACCAGTTCTGGAAGTTTGTTCTTCCTGCCCTGCACACTCATGAGAAACGATATCTGCTTATATTTATACCGTCATCAGTAATCCTGTTTGTGGGCGGGATTTCCTTTGCCTATTATTCCGTATTCTCCTATGCTGTTAAGTTTCTCCTCAGTTTTGGCGGGGAAGGCCTTGCTCCCATGCTCTCTTTAAGTAAATATCTTTCATTTACCATCTGGTTTTTGCTGCCTTTCGGGGTCATCTTTGAACTGCCCCTGGTTGTGGTCGCCCTGGCCAGACTGGGAATAGTCACTCCCAGGTTCCTGGCCTCAAAGAGGAAATTTGCAGTTCTGGCGGGGTTCGCCATTGCGGCTGTGGTTACACCGACCACTGACATGATTACTCAGGGTATAATGGGCGGGGCTATGTATCTCTTATATGAGATAAGCATTTGGCTTGCCTACCTGGTACGCCCCGGCAGGAAAAAGCAAACGGCTTTGCCCGAAACTGAAGCCCTTCCGGTGGAAATTGCCGGTGATGCTGACGATAATAGCCATGATGGCGGAAGTGACAGTAATGAAGCTGACAGCAGTGATACCAATGATACCAGTGATGTTGACAACACTAACGGAGCCAACAGGGTGGAAAAAATATACCGTGATATAGTGGAACGCGGTGAAAGCAGGGATTCGGAGGACCGTAAATGAAACACTTCATAATTGGTACTGCCGGGCATGTTGACCATGGTAAGACCAGCCTGATAAAGGCCCTCACAGGTCAGGAAACAGACCGCCTGAAAGAAGAAAAAGAACGCGGAATTTCAATTGAATTGGGTTTCGCGCCTTTTAAACTTCCCAGCGGGACCCTGGCCGGAGTGGTTGATGTTCCCGGACATGAAAGGTTTATCAAAAATATGCTGGCCGGGGTAGGCGGCATGGACCTGGTAATTCTGGTAGTGGCTGCTGATGAAGGTATTATGCCCCAAACCAGGGAACACCTTGACATCATTGACCTGCTGCAGGTTCAGAAAGGGATCATTGTGATCACCAAGACAGACCTGGTCGATGAAGAGTGGCTGGACCTTGTGCAGGAGGAAGTAAGGGAACTGGTGGGGGGGACTGTCCTGGAGGATGCTCCTGTTGTGCCAGTATCCTCTGTTACCGGGGAAGGTACCAGGGAACTTATTGAGTTAATTGACAGGACAGCGGAGAATCTTCAGGAGCGACCGACCGCTGGGTATTTCAGGATGCCTGTAGACAGGGTTTTCTCCAAAACGGGTTTTGGGACTGTGGTTACCGGGACTTTGCTTTCGGGAAAACTGGGCCTCGGTGATGTGGTTGAAATCCTGCCTGATATGAAAGAAGCCAGGGTAAGGACACTTCAGGTCCACGGGACCAAGGTTGAAGAGGCTGTGGCTGGTCAGCGGGTTGCTGTTAACCTTGCCGGCGTTGAACGCGAAAATATTGACCGCGGCAGTGTGATCGCCGCCCCCGGAATTCTTAAACCATCACACCGCCTTGATGTGCAGTTAAAACTCATTTCAGATATCAAAAAACCCCTGGCTAACAGGGCCAGGGTCAGGGTACACATAGGGACTTCTGAGATACTGGCACGGGTTATTCTTCTGGAGGCGGACGAACTGGAACCGGGTAAAACCGGTTTTGTCCAGCTGGAATGTGAAGACCCTATTGTGGCTGCCAGGGGCGATTTACTGGTAATCAGGTCATATTCACCAATGCGTACCATTGGGGGGGGGAAGGTCATTGATTCGGCGCCCCCAAAAAGAAAGCGGTTTCATGCGGAAACCATTGGGATTCTTCGGACCAAGTCAAAAGGGACTCCTGAAGAGCTTTTACACCAGTTTATGCTGTCATCCGGGCAGACAGCATATTCACGGGATGACCTGGAACGCGGCGGGGGATTTGATGAGGCCATAACTGAAGAAGCTATCAACAGGCTTGGTTCTCAGGGCCTTTTAAGGCAGTTTGCTGCGGAAAACAAGACTTATTATGTGCTGAATTCCGTTTACAGCCGAAAAGCCGGCGAGATAGCCGCAGCCCTAGAAAAGTACCACACTGCCTTTCCCCTGCGACCGGGGATATCAAAGGAAGAGATCCGGAGCAGATATTTTCCGGGAATGAGCAACAAAATTTTTAGTGCCCTGATGGATTTCTATCAGGATGAAGATGTTATCAGGATTTCGGGTGAAAACATTGCCAAAACCGGTTTCCGGCCTGAACCCCAGGGTGAACAGGACCGGTTGTTCCAGAGAATTGAAGCAGAATATCGCTCTGCAGGTTTCCAGACCCCGGGCTGGGAAGATATCAAATCCAGGTACAGGCTTGATGCGGCGGAAGCCGAAGAGATTCTTAATTACTTCATCAATAAAAAGGTCCTGGTCAAGCTAGATGATAATGTACTGATACACAGGGACAATCTTGAAAAGGCCAGGGACCTCCTGGTCAGGTTTCTTGAGGAAAAAGGTGAGATAAGCCTTGGAGAAGCCCGCGACCTGCTGAATACTTCCCGGAAATATGCCCTCCCGGTGATGGGTTATTTTGACAAGGAGAAGGTTACCAGGCGTATCGATGATAAAAGAGTTCTTTATTAATAAGCGGTAAAGTTAAATAATGTAAAGTAAGGGGCTTGCTGTAACAGCAGCCCTTTTTTAGTCTGGTGGGAAGGTTAATTTTACAAAACTATTGTAACAAAATGTAATAAAAAAAAGGAAAATAGAAAAATGTGTCGAAACATATACATAAAAGTGCCAATAGAGCCTAATAGACAAGACAGGGATATTTCCCTGTCTCTTGCTATTTCCTGTCCTTTACTATTTCATGTATCTTGCTATTTAGTATTAGTGCATTATCTTTACACTAGATGAACCGTAGACTGTGGCTGGATTTCATGATTCCCGGGGTTCCGGGAAATTCAAATAATAGGTGTAGAGGAGGTGAACCAGTAAATAAGGGCCTTGGCCACTCCAGGGCACTGTTATCGAAGGGAGGAGTTACAATTGAAGTGTTCACGAAGAGGTTTTCTGAAGCTATCCGGAGCAACAGGCCTGGGACTGGTTTTTGGAGAACTGGGTTTTGACCTGGAACCTGTGGCTGCAAAGGTTCAGGATTTCAGGATAAAATCTGCCCGGGTAGTACCTACAATTTGTCCCTACTGCAGTTGTGGCTGTGGGATATTATGTTATGTTGAGAATGGTCAAATAATCAATACAGAAGGTGATCCGGACCACCCCATTAACCGGGGCTCTCTTTGCAGCAAAGGGTCATCCCTGTACCAGATAGCCAATAACGAACGGCGGTTAGGTAAGCCGCTGTACAGGGCCCCCGGAAGCAGTAAGTGGGAAACCAGGGAATGGGACTGGGTGATGAACCGGATAGCTGAAAAGGTTAAACAGACCCGGGATGAAACTTTTGTGAGCAGGCAAAAGGTTAAAGACCCCAAAACAGGACTCAATCTTGAAGTTACCGTTAACCGTACTGAGGGAATTGCCTGTCTTGGGGGGGCCGCACTTGATAATGAAGAGTGCTATCTGCTGACAAAAGCCATGCGCTCCATGGGCCTGGTCTATTTGGAACACCAGGCTCGCATCTGACACTCCTCAACGGTTGCCGGTCTGGCACCTTCATTTGGCAGAGGAGCGATGACAAATCACTATATTGACTTAAAGAATACCGACTGTGCCCTGATTATCGGGAGCAATGCCGCCGAGAATCATCCCATGACATTTAAGTGGCTGACCCGGGCCCGGGAAGAACGCGGAGCCAAAATCATCAGTGTTGACCCCAGGTTTACCCGTACTTCATCCAAAGCGGATATTTATGCTCCTATCAGGTCTGGTACGGATATAGCTTTTATTGGCGGAATGATAAACTATATTCTCAGGAACAGGATGTACAATGAAGATTATGTCAGAAAATATACCAATGCCGCCTTTATAATTGACGATGGTTTTGACTTTAATGACGGGATTTTCAGTGGTTATGACAGCAAAAACCGCAAATACAGTACAGAGACATGGCAATATAAGACAGGCCCTGACGGGCAGCGGCTGAAAGATGAGACCCTGCAGCATCCCAGAACTGTTTTCCAGCTGCTGAAAAAACACTACTCCCGCTATGACATTGATACAGTATGCAGGATAACCGGGACTCCCAAAGGGGTCTATATGGAGATTGCCGATACCTATGCCTCCACCGGAGCCCGCGGTAAAGCCGGCACCATTATGTATGCCATGGGGACAACCCAGCATACCGTGGGTTCTCAGAATGTCAGGTCTTATGCCATGCTGCAGTTGCTGCTGGGCAATATCGGTGTTCCCGGAGGGGGTGTCAATGCACTCAGGGGAGAAGCAAATGTTCAGGGGTCTACAGATATGGCGCTTCTGTTCCATATTCTCCCGGGATATCTCAATGTCCCGACTGCCAGTCCGGGGCATGCGACACTCGCGGCCTATCTGGAGACTGAGACACCAAAAACAGGATACTGGTCCAATAAGCCAAAGTTTATGGTCAGCCTGCTAAAGGCCTTCTGGGGCCCCAAGGCCACCAGAGAAAATGAATTTGCCTATCAATACCTGCCCAAGATTGACCCCGCGGTAAACTATTCTCACATTTCGATTTTTGAGGCTCTTTATGAAGGCAAACTCAAGGGAATGTTCTGTTTTGGGCAGAATCCTGTGGTCGGTGGTCCCAATGCCAACAAAGAGGCAAAGGCTTTGGGAAATCTGGACTGGCTGGTCTGTGTTGACCTTTGGGAAACTGAGACAGCTACTTTCTGGACTGAAAAGGCAGGCGCCCGCCCTGCAGATATTAAAACCGAGGTATTTTTACTCCCGGCCGCATCGTCTGTTGAAAAAGAAGGGACAGTTTCCAACAGCGGACGATGGATTCAGTGGCGCTGGAAGGCAATTGAACCCGTTAATGATGCCAGGTCAGACGCCTGGATAATCAACAGCCTTTTTAAGAGAGTAAAAAGACTTTATGAAAATGAGAGCAGCCCTGCTGCCGAACCTGTCAAAAACCTTTTCTGGGATTACGGTAACAGTGATGAACCTGACATTGACAGGATAGCCAAAGAAATAAACGGATACCATGTCCTCACCGGAAAGCAGGTGCCCGGCTTCGCTAAACTGGCAGATGACGGTTCTACCTGCAGCGGTAACTGGATTTTCTGCGGAATGTACCCTGAGGAAGGGAAAAACCTCTCCCAGAGACGTGATAATTCGGATGATGGCGGCCTGGGGAACTGTCCAAACTGGTCTTACAGCTGGCCGGCTAACCGCAGAATCCTGTATAACCGCTGCTCAGCAGACTATGAAGGAAGGCCCTGGACTGAAGACAGGAAGTTAATTTGGTGGGACCCTGCCAAGGGTGATATCCTCAAAGGTGAAAAAGGGAAATGGGTAGGGCTGGATGTCCCTGATTTTAATGCCGCGCTGGCACCTTCGGATCCGGGAGGCACCAATCCATTTATTATGCTGCCGGAAACAGTGGGTGGACTGTTTACCACCAAAATGAAAGAAGGGCCTTTCCCGGAGCACTATGAACCATGGGAGAGCCCTCTAAAGAATACTTTGTCCGGTATCCAGCTTAACCCGGTTGTAAAGGTGCCGGTTACACCCATGAACGAACAGGGGACCCCTGACAGGTTCCCCATCATCGCCACGACCTATCGGGTTTCGGAACACTGGCAGGCCGGGCAGATGACCAGAAATTTACCGTGGCTGGCTGAACTGTTTCCCGACATGTTTGTGGAAATAAGTGAATCACTTGCCAGGTCCAGGGGAATCAACAACGGAGATAAGGTCGTCATCTCCTGTGCCCGGGGAGAAATTACTGCCTATGCCCTGGTCACCAAGCGGTTTAAACCCCTCCTGATTGACGGGACACAGGTCGAAGAGGTGGGACTGCCCTGGCACTTTGGTTACCAGGGAATTGCAACAGGGGAAATCGCCAATAAACTTACCCCTCATGTCGGTGACGGGAATACGATGATTCCTGAATACAAGGCGTTTCTTGTTGATATAAGGAGGGCGGTATGATGGCAGAACTTGCAATGTTTATAGACGTTTCCAAGTGTACCGGCTGCCGCGGCTGTCAGGTAGCCTGCAAGCAGTGGAATGAACTGCCTGCAGTGAAGACGGGTTTTTCCGGCAGCTATGAGAACCCGCCCCGGATTGGCGGCGATACCTGGACGAAAGTACGGTTTGTCGAAAAGGAAGACAGTGGGAAAATGAGGTTCCTATTCAGAAAAGAACAGTGTATGCACTGCACTGAGGCCAGTTGTGAAGCCGTTTGTGCCGCCGGGGCCATCCGGAAAACTGATCAGGGGCTGGTGGTTTTAAATGATGACCGCTGTGTTGGCTGCAAAAACTGTGTGGTCGCCTGTCCATTTCATGCGGTAGGCTTATCTGAGGAGACAGGCAGCAGCAGGAAATGCCGGCTTTGTTACGAGCGGATAGAGAACGGCATGGAACCGGCCTGTGTGAAAGCGTGCCCCACGGGAGCTGTCAGCTTCGGTGAGCGGGATCAGGTGCTTGCCCGGGCAAAGCAGCGGGTGTCGGTCCTGCGGGACTCTGGGGTCAATGCCACGGTTTACGGTGAAAACGAACTGGGTGGCCTGCATGTGCTTTATGTCCTGGACGATGAACCTGAAGTGTACGGGCTTCCGGCCCACCCGCGGGTGGCCACAGCCGGCCTGTTAAACAACTGGCTGCATGCCTTGATTGGAGTAGGAGTGGTTGCCTTTGCTCCGTTCTGGTTAATCTTCCGGGAGCGCGGGAAAGCGCCGGATAAGTCTGTTGGAACGGGGGTGGACGGTAATGCATGAAATCGCATGGCCTGTAATTATAGCCATATATCTGTTTGTGGCCGGAGATGGAGTGGCTGCATTTTATACGGGTATTCTGGCCAACACTTTTAGTAAGGGGAAGTATGAGAGGATTGCCAAAATCGGGGCATATATCGGAGTACCGCTGATAATTGTCGGGCTCCTGATGCTGATTATTGACCTGGGAAGACCGCTCAGTTTCTGGCACTTTGTGCTGGGGGAAAATTTCCTGCCCATATTCCGGCCGAGTTCCACCATGTCCCTGGGAACCTGGCTGCTGACGGCTTTCACCGTTTTTGGCGGGGGGTATGCCCTCACCTGGCTGGCTGAAGAGGAGTTTGCCCGGGGATGGCCTGTACTGAAATATTTCGCGTCCCGTCCGGGGCTGCGGAAAACCCTGGGCTATCTGGCTTTACCCTTTGCCGTGCTGATTGCCTGCTATACCGGAGTATTACTGGCAAGCACCGCGGCACCGCTGTGGAACAGTACCCCCTATCTGGGACTCCTTTTTCTGCTGTCGGCAACTTCGGCCGGGCTGTCCAGCATTATTCTGATCCTGGCAGCCACAAAATCTGACAGGTGTCTTATCTATACCTTTTCCCAGGCTGATGCCATTGTCGACATTCTTGAGCTGATAGTTTTTATCATTCTAATGGTCAGGCTGAGTTCGGCTGCCCCTGAATCTGCCGCCCTGCTGCTCAACGGCGAATTCAGTGTACTGTTCTGGCTGGGCATAGTGGCTTTCGGACTGGTTGTGCCCCTGGTCATGGAAATTTATGAGCTGGCTTCAAGTAAGAAAAATGTGATTAATACCATTGTCCCTGTGCTGTCGGCAGTCCTTATCCTGGCTGGCAGTTTCCTTACCAGGGTGGTAATCCTTTATGCCGGCCAGGCTAATTTCTGATAGGGGTGATATTGTTGCAGAACCATACTGAAAAGGCCGGAATGCCCCGTGAGTTGCTGGATTTTTACAGGGATTTAAGGGCAATTCAGGATAAATATTATGAAGAGTGCCGGCAGGCCCTGAAGTCATCCGGAAATACGCGCAGAGCGGGGGCGGAATCGCTTCCGGGACCGCTGCTTCATCGGGTTAAGCCGGATTTTGATACCAGACGGTTTACCGACGCCTTTAAAGATATTACCGCTATGATTGCCCGGCGCCGGCCGGGGCTTAAGGGTATAGGCGGAATTGAACAGATACCCGGACCTTTGTTAAGTCAGTCTTTTGCCGAGGTTGTGAACAGCCTGTTTAATCAGGAGTTCAATGAAAAATTTACTGAGACTTCTTACGGAAAAAGGCTGTCCGGCGCTGTGGATGCAGATACCGGCCTGGTTGAGTTTATCTTCATCAACACCGTCAGGCCCTTCCTGAGGGCGTTTGCCCGCAGCCTGGACGGGGACCGGTTTGAGGCTCTGGAAAACAGTTCATTCTGCCCTGTTTGCGGATGCCGTCCTGATATGGGGAGAGCCCTAAAGCACAATGGACAGAGATATTTACACTGTTCGTTGTGTGGACATGAATGGCTCTCCAAGAGGTTATTGTGCCCTTACTGCCTCAATGAAGACCACCATTTACTGTCGACAATTACTGTTGATGATATTCCCGGCTGCCGGATTGATGCCTGTGAGGCATGCGGTAGTTACCTTAAAGTGATCGTGGATGAAACAGCAGGGGCCTCAGGACTACCGGAAATGGCAGACATTGAGACGGTTTTCCTGGATATCGTGGCAAATCAGAAGGGTTTTACCAATAAAACATTTTATTGATAACAGATTTTAGGGACCGCCAGCCATATGGCGGTCCGTTTTTAATACAACCTGTCCGGACAACCTGACCGGCAGCATGTTCAGGCAGTTAACGGCAATAAGCCGTACGTATCCGAACCGTAAAAAAATTCCGGTCATTGCAGGAAAAGGGAAATTATTGGCGAAATTATTTCATAATTAAGACAATTTAGGGGGTACCGGCAGTGTCTGATATTAATATAAGCAATAGTACCCAGAAAATAATGGTTATCGAAGACAATTGTATCACTCTTTGCCAGCTGCAGGATTACCTTGGTGAACACGGATACCGCACCATACCGTGTAAGCACTGTGAGGAAGCCATGACATTGCTGGAAGAGGTCACCCCGGACCTGATAATCCTTGATATAATTATGCCTGATGTGGATGGTTATGAATTCTGCAAATGGCTCAGGTCCCATTCCCGCTTAAAGTTGGTCCCCATAATTTTTCTGACGGCCAAGACAAGCCTTGAGGATAAACTGGAAGGTTTTCAGACCGGTGGGGATGATTATATCACCAAACCTTTTGCCGTAGAAGAATTGCTGGCCAGGGTACAGGCAATATTAAACAGGGTCAGGAACTATTACAGTATCTCCATGAAAGACGAATTAACCGGCGCTTATAACAGGAGATATCTTAAGGAACGCATGGAGGAAGAGCTTTACCGGGTCAGGAGGACCGGCAGGCCGTTTTCCATAGTGGTCATGGATATTGACCTTTTTAAAAATATCAATGATAATTATGGCCATTATGTTGGAGATTCGGTTTTGGTGGAGTTCGTCAGCTTTTTACAGGCCAGACTCAGAAAATCCGATCTGATAGCTAGGATGGGAGGAGACGAGTTTTTGGTCCTGCTTCCTGATACCACTTCCGGTAAGGCGTATTTTTTGGTGGAAAGGCTGCGCCAGGCCCTTGAGGGGATGTGGTTTCACCATGGGGAAAACGGCATTGCGGCCCAAAATCAGGTTACCATCAGCGCGGGAATTGCCTGCTGTCCCGAACATGGTGATTCGGCAGACATTCTTTTCACTTTGGCTGACAGGGCTTTATATAATGCGAAAAAATCCGGCAGGAATGCTACCAGGATAGCTGCATTGACCGGTGAAGAGATGCTCCGGCAAATTTGAATAAAATTTTAACCAGGTACGGTCCTTTACATTGAGCCTTTTGGCTTTGTAAAGGACTGTATTTTTTTTAAACCTGACCCCCGGGGTGGGTTAAATATCAGTCCCTGTGCGTATAGGGCCGGATGTGGTGGTAAAAATAATTGATATGGCGGAAAGCATGGGAGGAGACGTGTTGGGTATGGAGATAAACCTAAGGTATGGGGATGGCTGGACTAAGGCTGTTGTCCCTGATGCCTGGGATTTGACAGAAATAAGGCCAAATCAGCTTCCGGAAGTGGCAGACCTGGAACAGGAGGTTATCAACTGCATGCGCTCTCCCAGGGACTGCATCCCCCTTAGGATAATGGCGCAGGGGATGGAGGAGATTGCTATTGTAATCAGTGACCACACCAGGACACTGCCTTCAGGGGCCCTGCTTCCAATCCTGTGTAACGAACTGGGGCAGGCAGGAATAAAAAAAGATAATATTACTGTAGTTATCGGAGGGGGTAACCACAGGCCGGTTACGGAAGAGGAAAGGAAACGCCTGATGGGGCCTCTGTATGGTCAGCTCAGGTGTGTCCACAGCACTGAAACGGGGTACCGGATGCTGGGGGTGACCAAGAGAGGGACTCCGGTTGCAGTAAGTACCCCGGTGGCAGCAGCTGACCTGGTGATAGGTTTGGGTAGTATTGAGCTGCACCAGCTGGCCGGTTATTCTGGCGGGGCCAAAAGTGTTGCCATAGGGACTGCCAGTAAACGGGCCATTGAACATAATCACCGGTTGTCCTGCCTGTATGGCACCACAGCCGGCATTTTGGACGGTAACCCGGTGAGAGACGATATGGAAGAGTTTGCCGGACAGACTAAACTGGGTTTTATTATAAATGTTGTCCTTAATGAGTATAAAAAAGTGATTGCAGTTGTTGCCGGTGCCCCGGTTGCTGCCCACCGTGCCGGGTGTTCCTTTGCGAAGCGCCTGTGCATGGTTGAAGTTGACGGCCCTTCGGGTATTACCATTGTTTCACCTGGAGGCACTCCCAGGGATGACACCGTATATCAGGCCCAGAAGGCCGTCAGTAATGCCTTGAAAATGACTGCCAAAGGGGGTATCATTATCGTAACGGCAAGGTGTGCTGAAGGTTTTGGTGACCCTGTTTTTGAAGATTGGATAAAGGGAGCGGCTGATTTACCGGAACTTGAGGAGAGGACCCGAAAAGAATTTGTACTCGGAGGGCATAAGGCAGCCTTTATCATAAAAGCGGTAAAACAGGCCCGGGTTTTTTGGGTTTCTGAAATGGAACCGGCTGATGTGGCCCGACTTTTTTTTACACCTTTCAGTTCGTTCCAGGCTGCGACTGATGCAGCAGTTAAAGACCGGGGAGGTCAGGGCCGGGTGATCATTATGCCGTGGGGAGGCCTGACCTTTCCCGTATTGAGGGGAGATGGTGAAAAACAATGGCACGGAGATACCGGGGAGACGGTTGTGTGAGCAGGTACCTGCAGGAACTTGATGACCCGTCGGTATGTATCAGGGTTAAAATGGAACGGGAACAGGTGCATCTGTTTACCAGGATTATGGAGGCTTACTGCCATCTGGTATTCCTTTCACCGGTTAATTCACGTGAGGGTGTAGTGGCACTGTTTGCCACACCCGACAATATGCCTGAGGTAAGGGAAATAGTGGCTAACCTTCCCTTTGATGTGGTAATGCTTAACTAATGGGCTTCCGGAAATGACCGGAAATGGAATATGGTGAGCTATTACACCGACTTTCCGCATTACCGCCTATGAGTCTAAGCTGCCACCACCGGCAGCAAGGCAGCGTCCCCGAACTCGATAGCTCTTTTTACTAAAAAAATCTGGAAATCGTGAAACAAATCGGGCCGTCCTGAATATATTTAAATGTGTGATTATATATAAAGGTTAGGGGGGCCTTAAATTGCTTGATGACCAATTGGGTAAACTCCTGCAGCAGGCGCAGAAATTACAGTCCGATATGGCGAATGTTCAGGAAGAATTAAGGAACAAAACCGTGGAAGCCGTAGTTGATGCAGGTTCAATAAAAGTAGTTGCTAACGGACGCCAGGAGATTATTGATATTGTTGTTGATTCCGCAATCATACACCCTGCCAATGCGCAGGTTCTTCAGGAACTCCTGGTTAAAGCCGTGAACCTGGCCATGGAAAAGTCCCGAAAACTTGCCAGGCAGGAAATGAGCAGGGTAACAGGCGGTATGAATATCCCAAATATCCCCGGGTTCTTTTAGAGAAGGAAGGAGGTCATGATTTGGAAGAACTAACCGCACTGTTGGAATCCAAAGAGGGTGGCAACGACCTTATCGACAAGCTAATCGGTCTGCTTGACAGGCAGACTGACCACAAAATAAGCCCAAACGTCCTGCTGGGTATTTTGGGACTGTTTAATGTCCTTACTATCATGAGTGTAGTCCGGGAAGCTCCGCACAGTGGTATCAGGCAGGTGACCGGCCCGGGTGGCAGTAACGGAAATCCCCAGGCCCAGGACCTGAATGATACACTTAGCAGCCTGATGAACAGTCAGGGCGGAGGGCAGCCGGACCTAATGAGTTTGCTTGGTAATCTGGCCACAAAAAAGAAGATAAATCCCGGCCTGCTGCTTTCACTTTTCAGCATGTTAAACCAGGGAGGCGCCGGGTCAAGTCAGAATACACAACAGGGGAATCAGTCCGCTCAGGCTCAGGCAGCAAATCCGGTCCCGGCTCAGGCCAGGTATTCAGGGCAATCCCAGGAAGGACAGCAGTCTTCTGCCCCTGCGGCTGAAGCATCTGATTCGCCGGGGCAGCAGAAAGAAACTCTGAAAAACGGAAATTACCAGAGTACGGAAAGCAACCCGGGGGCAGAAAAAAAAAGTCCTGATGACAAACACAACAGCAGACATGGATTTGAGGGGAAAAGAGGAATTGGCCAGCGTTCTTAAGATTCCTTTGCTTATACTGCTGCTGAATATGATTCCAAGGTAGGATGCCCACCGGGCATCCCGCTTTTTTTATTGACCACATACCAATTCAAAGAGGAATTAATAAATTTTTGTCGAAATATTGTTAAAATACCAAAATATTCTTAGAGGCAGGGCCCCCTGCCTTTCACAATATTTAGAGCACAATGAGGTGTAATAATGAGTGTTGTTGTTACAATTTCAGAAAAGTGCCAAACCTGTTATTCCTGTGTGCGGAACTGCCCTGCAAAGGCGATCAAGGTTGAAGACGGGCAGGCCAAGATTGTTGAGGAACGATGTGTCAGCTGTGGCAACTGTGTACGGGTATGTGCCCAGAAAGCAAAAAAAATCGATACTAAGGATATAGATGCGGTCAGGGTGTTTTTAAAAACCCAGAATACGGTGGCTATGCTGGCACCCTCCTTTCCGGCTGCTTTTCCCGGCATTGAGGTCGATGAATTGTTTTCGGCATTATACAAACTGGGGTTCAGCTCTGTTGAAGAGGTAACCCAGGGGATTGAGCTGACTGTTCCCAGTTATCGGCAGTACCTTAGTGAAACCTGGGGGACTGTTATTGCATCTTACTGTCCCGCTGTGGTGGGGCTTATCGAAAGGCATTATCCAAACCTCATCCCCATGCTGGCGCCGGTAGATTCGGCGGTAATGGCAACAGCCAAGCTGGTGAGGAAGAGGCACAGAAATGTCGAGGTAGTCTTTATTGGACCGTGTGTTGCCAAAAAGGAGGAGGCCAGGGGTGATGACAGGAACCTGGTTAATGCAGTACTGACCTTCCGTGAATTAAAATGCCTTTTCCGGGAGAATGGCATTGAATTAAAAGAGAAAAAGGTCTGCATCCCGGAATCCGGGGAGTTTCTGCCAAGCCTGTTTCCTGTTTCCGGGGGGCTCCTGAAAAACCTGGGACTGAATGATGAGATTGTGCCTGAACTTTCTGTGGTGGAGGGAAAAGACGATTGTGTGGAGGTTATTCAGAACCTTAGTGAGGGCATAATTGCGCCCAGGTTTCTGGATATCCTTTTTTGTAAAGGATGTGTGGACGGGCCTGAGATAGACACAGACATAGACTTTTTCACCCGCAAGGAGCTGGTGCTGCGGCATGCCAAGGCTGCCTGCTCCCGTTTTGAGGGCGGCATGCCTGAACTTGAATTAAGCCGGAAGTATGCAGACCGGTCGGTTCCGCTGCAGTATCCCACGGAAAACGAAATCCGGGAAATCCTTAAGCATACATATAAAGTGGCCCCCGAGGATGAACTGAATTGCGGGTCATGTGGATACAATACCTGTCGCGAAAAGGCTGTTGCCGTATACCAGGGGCTGGCGGAAATAGACATGTGTCTCCCATACCTGCTGAACAAATCACGAGGCGAAATTGAATATTACAGGGACAGGCTTAATTTTCCGAAAGCCAGCAAGTACATACTTGATGCCATTATCGGGGAAAGTCCGGTTATCAGCAGCCTGAAACGATTGATTGAAAAAGCGGCGGCAAGTGACTCGACTGTGTTGATACAGGGTGAAAGCGGTGTTGGTAAAGAGATAGTGGCCCAGGCTATCCATAACATCAGTTCCCGCAGCAAAAACCCTTTTGTTGCCATAAACTGTGCTGCCGTGCCGGAACTTCTGCTGGAATCCGAGTTATTCGGATATGAAGAGGGGGCTTTTACCGGAGCCCGGAAAGGCGGTAAGCCCGGAAAATTTGAGCTTGCCGACGGTGGCACAATACTTCTTGACGAGATCGGGGACCTGCCCCTTAATATGCAGGCAAAGCTGCTGCGGGTGGTACAGGAAAAGGAGTTTGAACGGGTAGGGGGGACCCGGGTGATCAGATTTGATGTCCGGGTTATCGCCGCCACTAATAAAGACCTGCGCAAGCTCACTGCAGAAGGAAAATTCCGCATTGACCTGTTTTACAGGTTAAATGTGCTTCCCCTCTATGTTTCGCCTTTGCGGGAAAGAAAAGATGACATCCCTCTTTTAATAGGTCATTTCATAGAAAAGATATCCCGGGAGAAAAACATTTCTCCCAGGATAATTTCCGAGGAAGCCATGGAATTACTGCTGAAATATAACTGGCCGGGGAATGTCAGGGAACTGGAAAACATCATCGAACGTGCCCTTTTCCTTACAGAGGGGACTGTGGTCCGTCCTGAGTCTCTCCCGCCACACATACAGGCCCTGGGCAAGGACGGGACTACCAATGAATTCAGGCCAATGAAGGATGCTGTAAAAGAAGTGGAGCGCCGTCTGGTGGTAGAGGCGCTGCAGAGGACCAATAATAACAAGGTGATGGCGGCAAAGCTGCTGGGGATTACCAGGGTAACCCTTTATCAGAAAATGAAGGAATATGATATCAGGATGTCTGAATGAGGTTAGCGGGGGATATCTGACTTTCAACCACCGGCCGAAAAACTACGCGTGTAAGTTTTAATTAACATGTAAAGAAAATATACAATGACAACCTAAGATGCTTGTATACTCGCATGATATAAAAATGCATGTACAGTAATTATACAAAACGGGGTTAATTAACCCCGTTTTTTAGTGGCACGAATTTTGCATTACACATTAGTAAATTTTATTGAAATAATGCAGGGGGGTGTATTAGAAAGTTATGTTTGAACTGGGCAAGGTTTTCCGGAAAGAGTTTACCAGGAGAGATTTTCTCAAGTACAGTTCAAGTCTCGCTGTCCTTATGGGGTTGTCCGAATTATATGTACCCCGGATAGCACATGCCCTGGAATCAGTGGTGTCCCGGAAGACACCCGTGATATGGCTGCACGGTGCGGAGTGCACCGGCTGTACCGTATCATTTGCCAATTCACATTATCCGTCTGTCGCCGAACTGGTGCTGGACACACTGTCTGTTAAGTACCACGAGACACTGATGGCTGCCAGCGGACATGTGGCTGAAAAGGCTCTTGATGATGCTATCAGGGAATTTAACGGCAAATATGTAATGATTGTTGAGGGGGCTATTCCCACCAAGGATGGCGGTATTTACTGTAAAATCGGAGGCAAACCCTTTGTGGATGTCGTGCAGAAGGTGGCCAAGGGGGCCGCATATCATGTAGCTTTAGGTACCTGCGCTTCCTATGGGGGAATACCTGCTTCCGGACCGAATCCTACCGGCGCCAAAGGCCTGAAGGACGTAATCGGGGGCACAGTTGTGAATATCCCGGGCTGTCCTGCCCATCCTGACTGGCTGGTGGGCACAATAGTGAACATCCTGTTGTTTGGCAAGGTACCTGACCTAGACAGCAAAGGCAGGCCAACGATATTTTATGGCAAGGTCATTCATGAGAATTGTCCACGGCGCGGCGGATATGAGCAGGGCCGGTTTATCAGGAACTTTGGGAGTGAATTTCCTGACATCGAAGGCTGCCTGGGAGCTAAAGGCTGCCGCGGCCCGGTGACGTCGGCAGACTGTCCCCACAGGCTGTGGAATTCAGGTACCAATTTCTGCATCGCTGCAGGGGCGCCGTGTGCCGGGTGTGTGGAGCCGGAATTTCCACAGACACCGTTATATGAAGCGGTACCTGAGGTAGCTAAGACTATCAGGGCTCAGGAAAATGATGACAAACAGGCAGCCATCGGTACCTTCGGGGCCAGCCTCGGAGGGGCTGTGGTGGGAGCCGCGGCTGCAGCCGGGGGCATGTATCTTGCCAAGGAAAAATCCCGGCAGCAGGCGTCAAAGGCAGAGGAGGTGTAACAATTGGCACAGACTGTGGTAATAGACCCCATAACCAGGATAGAAGGGCACCTGCGCATTGAGGTCGAGGTTGAGGGTGGCAAGGTAGTTGATGCCAGGGCCGCAGGGACACTGTGGCGCGGATTTGAAGTAATTCTGCAGGGGAGAGACCCCCGGGATGCCGGAGTACTTACGCAGCGTATCTGCGGAGTCTGTCCGGCAGAACACGCCCACGCATCGGTGCAGAACCTGGATTCAGCCTTTGGCGCTGAAGTGCCTGATAATGGCCGGATAATCAGGAACCTGGTTTCTGGAAGTAATTTTGTGGCTTCACATATCCTGCACTTTTATCACCTGGCAGCCTTGGATTACCTTGATATTATGGCTGTGGCCGGGTATAACGGGATGGATGCCAATCTCCTGCGGGTCAAGGAAAAAATTGTAGGCCTGGTGAAAACGGGGGATACTTCCCCGCTGACTCCGCGGTATGAGCCTGACCAGTTTTGTGTCAGTGACCCGGAAATAGTAACCACTGCAGTATATCATTACATTCAGGCCCTGGAGATGAGGAAAAAGGCCCAGGAGATGCTGGCTGTGTTCGGGGGTAAAATGCCTCACCACGCCACATTTGTTGCCGGAGGGGTGACCATAGAACCAACCCCGGACCGGATCGCCGCATTCAGGAGCCGCCTGTTGGAACTTATCGATTTTATTAATAACGTTTATCTGAAGGATGTGCTGTTATTTGGCACCGGTCCCCTGAAACCTATCCATGATGCCAAAATCGGATTCGGGTGCGGTAATTTCCTTGCCTATGGTAATTTTGACCTGGGTAAGTCAGGTGATTACAATAACCGGTTCCTGAAATCAGGCACTATATTCGGGGGAGATATTGCAAACGTCAAGCCCCTCGATCCTGATAAGATTGCCGAATATGTGAGGTATTCATGGTATTCGGATGCGGCAAGCGGCAAACACCCGTCAGAGGGCGAAACCAGTCCTGAACCGGATAAAGCCGGGGCCTATTCGTGGCTCAAAGCCCCAAGGTATGATGATAAGCCTATGGAAGTCGGCCCATTGGCCCGAATGCTGGTCACTCAGGATAAAGGCTTTATGGACCTGGTTACCAAAATCGGCGCCTGGCCATCGGCTGTGGCCCGTCATGCGGCGCGTGCCTGGGAATGCAAAATGGTTGCCGAGGGTATGCTGAAGTGGCTTGAGGAATTGAAGCCTGGCCAACCTGTATGTGATGAAAAACCTGTCCCCATGAATGGCCGCGGGATGGGCCTGGTAGAGGCTGCCAGGGGGGCCTTAGGGCATTTTGTGGAAATAGAAAACGGTAAATCAAAACGATACCAGTGTGTGGTCCCCACTACATGGAACTGTTCCCCCAGGGATGATAAAGGGGCCAGGGGACCTGTTGAAGAGGCTTTGATAGGGGCCCCGGTTCCGGACCCTGATAACCCCCTGAATGTTGTCCGTATAGTCAGGTCATTTGACCCCTGTATCGCCTGTGCGGTGCACCTGATCAGGGCTGATTCCAACGAGATCCGTAAATTCAGGGTTATATGAACAGAGTCACGGTAATGGGTGTGGGAAATGACCTGCTTAGTGATGAGGGTATCGGGGTCCATGTTATCAAAGCCATGGAGGGGCGTCAGCTTCCGGACGGTGTCGGTATTGTTAACGGGTGGGTTGCCGGTATTGACCTGATTGAGGAAATCGCCAATACTGAGCGGCTGCTTATTATTGATGCCATTGACGGCGGTGACCGTCCCGGGACCGTCTATCGGTTCGGGGCGGAAGAGGTTGATGTGATGATCAATCATCATAAGACATCCCTGCACCAGATTGACCTTTTTGAAACCCTGAGACTGGCCCGGTTCCTGGGGTGCTGCCCGGAGACGGTGATTATCGGAATTCAGCCCCGGGATATTGACTGGGGTACTGAACCCAGCCCGCTGCTGGCTTCCATGATACCTCGGATTGTAGATCTGGTTATGGATGAAATTCGGACCTTCAGGAGTTAAGACTGACTGTGAAGGGAGGGAAATGTATGGGTATTAACCGGAGAACCTTTTTAAAAATATCCGGTTTGATTGCTGCCGGGTCGGTGACCGGCGGTCTTGTCCCGATCAGGGCAGGCCGAGCCGGCGCCGGCGAGCTAACCGGCCCGGGAGGGCAGGGTATGCTGAATGATGTCTCCAAATGCATCGGTTGTCTGAGCTGTGCCATTGCCTGCAAACAGGCAAACGAACTGCCTGATCCTATGGAGTATTCTCCTGTTACTGACGGAGATAACTGGACTACAGTCAGATTTATGGAGAGGAAGGCAGGGGAGACCAGGGCCCCTGTTAACCTCAAGGTCCAGTGCATGCACTGCGGCAATCCCAGCTGTGTGGCAGTATGTCCGACGGGGGCTGCCTATAAACGTGAAGACGGGATAGTGGTAATCGACCGGGAAACCTGTATTGGGTGCAAGTACTGTGTCATGAGCTGTCCCTTTGGGGTTCCCGGGTTATCTGAAGAAAAAGGAGTTGTCTGTAAGTGCACCTTCTGTGAGGGCAGGATAAAAGAGGGGCGGATAACAGCCTGTGCTGAAGCCTGTCCGGCTGGTGCCATACAGTTTGGCAGCCTTGACGAACTGCTGAAAAAGGCAGAGGAAAGACTTGCTTTCCTCAAGTCGGACGGTTTCCCCAATTCAGCCCTGTATGGCAATGCCGAACTGGGAGGGCTCAGGGTATTGTACGTGCTGCCTGATACACCGGATGCCTGCGGGTTGCCGGAAACCCCACGGCAGGCTAATGGGGATTCAATCCTGAAATGGCTTACAGGACTTGCCATGGGAGGATTTCTGATGGTTTCTCCCATAAGGAAAATGTTCAGTGACGACCCTGCAGGTGAAGGGGAAGGATCCGGACCAAGAGAGGGGGATAACGGGAATGCCTGAAGAGATTAACTGGGGACTTCCGGTTGCTGTTTACCTGTTTATAGGGGGCATGGCTGCAGCGGCATATTACGTTGGCGTGATTGCCGATATTGCCGGAAAGGGCAGATACAGGGAAATCGCCCGGCTGGGCTCATATTCAGTTTTTATACCCATCTGTATCGGCCTTATTATGCTGCTCCTGGACCTTGGCAAGCCTTCACGGTTCTGGCACCTGATTTTCCAGACAGGTCCTCTCCATAACGGCCTGGTTTTCAGGGCGGGTTCGGCAATGTCACTGGGTGTATGGTTATTAGGCGCTTTTGTGTTAATCTGCGGGATCTTGTACCCATTGATGTGGCTGGCAGAAGGGAAAACCGGCCGGAACATGCCGCTGATATCAGGTCTTGCCGGAAAGGAGAAGCTAAGGCGGAATATCGGTTTGCTGGGACTGCCCTTTGCTGTCTTGGTAGCAGCGTATACAGGTGTACTGCTTGCCGCCACATCTGTACCGGTTTGGGCCGATACTCCCCTGCTGCCGGCGCTGTTTGTGCTGTCAGCCACATCTACCGGAATTGCAGCTATCATTCTCCTGATGGGGCTGTCAGGCGCTCATGACCATGGAGTTCTGGCCCGCCTTGAAAAAGGAGACAGTTATATAATAAAGGTTGAGTTACTGGTTGTGGCCCTGACATTCTTAATATTACTTTTTCTTCCCGATGCCTCGGGACTGGTAAGAACGGTGATGTTTGGCAGTTATGCAGTCTTCTTCTGGCTGGGTGTTATCGTAGTGGGACTTTTGCTGCCCCTCAGTATCCAGCGGTACAGCCTGAAGGCATCATACGGCGCCAATACCAGGGGCCTGGCAGTAATGTCGGCAGTACTGGTATTGTGTGGCGGATTTTTCCTGAGATATGTCATCCTGCTTGCAGTGTGAGAAACAGTTCAGCCATTTGGGACAGCCCAAATGGCTTTTTTCATGTTGGAATGCGGAACGTATTGTCTCTTTGTTCATAATATGTAATAGATTAATTTTAAAATAAATTGAGCAGGAGGCAAGGATATGAGTTATGTTCCCATTGACCCCAATATTGTCCCGCTGCTGCAGGGATTTAGACCTTATCTCGGGGCAAAAGGCCAGGCTGTCACCGATGGTCTCTTAAGCCTGCTGGAGGTAGTCACCAGCAATCCCGGTCAGGAAGCGGTAAAAACCATGAGCCATGCGCTTACATCCATCAGAGGTGAGGAAAAGACAATTACTCTGAATACCGCCGCAGGTACTGTTACCTTATCACTTAATCTGGTATTCGTCCTGTTCCTGATTCTGATCCTCCTTATACTATCCGGGAACCTCCTGGCTTTCAGCCATGACTTCTACGATAATACCGAAAGCCCGGAGGAACTGGGCGCTGATTCCGGAGAAGCGGAAGGTGCCCTGGTATAATAAAAGTAACAGTGTTTTTCTACTTATCCCGCGTATCCGGTTTTGGCATCAGAAGGGGTGATAATTTTGCGAACTATACCCGCTGCCAGGTTATGTGAAATAGTGGAAGGCAGCCTTGTCAGGGGAGATGGCAACAAGCCTGTGAAAGGGATTATGTCCAGGTGCGCTTCTGTAAAACCGGGCTTAGTGTATTTTGATGTTGTGGGTGGAAGGCCGGGAAATGATAATATACTTGAAGCCATTGACAAAGGGGCGGCAGGCATTGTGGTTTCCAAATACAAAAAGGCTTTGCCCTTTGATCCTGATATTCCGGTTATATCCGTACCCAAGGTAGGGGAGGCTTTTTGGAAAGCCGTTAAGTATTATCGGGACCTGCACGATATCCCTGTGGTCGGGGTGACCGGTACATCGGGAAAGACCACAACCAAGGAAATGATTGCATCAATCTTCCGGAACAGGTGGAAGACCCTGAAAACGGTAGGCAATATGAACCTGCCCCATTACGTACCACCACACATCATGCGGCTAAACTATGGTTATGAGGCTGCTGTTTTTGAAATTGGGATGAACAGGCCCGGACATATCAGCAAACAGTCCCGGATTATACAGCCCCGGGTAGGAATTATTACCCATATAGGAGAAGGGCATGTTGAACACCTGGGTAGTTTTGAGAACGTTATCAGTGAGAAAGCGGGGATAATCGAAGGAATACCTGATGACGGATTTCTGTTGCTGAATGCAGATGACCCCAATACAAAGAAAATAGACCATTCGGGTTTTAAAGGCAAGGTGCTTTATTATGGTCTGAAAAATAAGGCCGACTTCAATGCAGGTAATATAACTTTTGATAAAAAAGGAACATCCTTTACGGCAGTAATAGACGGCAAGGAACACAGTTTCTTTATTCCGACTTTTGGTGAACACAATGTAAGCAATGCCCTGGCGGCAATAGCAGCCGCCTGCATTTTTGATTTCGATGCAGATACTATCAGAAGAGGTCTTGCCGGGTACAGGAAACCTGCCATGAGGCTGCAGATCACCAAAGGTATCAGGAACAGTATCCTGATAAATGACACTTATAATGCCAATCCCGGTTCAATGATGGCAGGACTGGAGGTCTTGTCAGCCCTGTCCCGCGGCAAAACAGGAATTGCCGTACTTGGCAACATGCTGGAACAGGGACAATATGCTGTGGAAAACCACCGCAAAGTTGGCCGGCGGGCAGGGGAATTAAATATCGACTGGCTGGTTACGGTAGGCAGGCTGGCGAAACAGATTGCCGAGGGAGCAGCCTTAAGCTCTGACCAAATGAAGATATGGTCATTCCTGTTAAAAAAACAGGCAGCAGATTTTCTCAGAAATAATATTCCCGAAAACAGTGTGATTTTGGTGAAGGGTTCCCGGGGGTCCTATATGGAAAGGGTGGTAAAAGAACTCAGGAAACAGAGTGAGACAAATTAGTTTTTCCCGAACAATAGGGAAGGGTGGATGTTTTCCGGAAATACAGGTCTGAAAATATCTGCCCTTCCTTTTTAAGTGGCCAAAAAGAAAGTGTGCCCCAGTTTACAACTAATCATGGGACACACCTTTTTACTTTCTAAAAGAAGGGGCCAAAGAAGGGGAATACGAACGGCAGCAGCAGCAACCACCATGGGAAGTTCCTGCGGCGCCTGTGACCGCAGTTGTAATCGCCTCCATAATACCCGGGATAGTAGCCGGCATACATTCCGGGATATAAGTCTGGATAGTAGCCGGGGTACATTCCCGGATAGCCTCCGGGGTACATTTCCGGATAGCCTCCGGGATACATTCCGGGGTATTCACCATAGGCTCCTGCAACTGCGCCGGGCACATGAGTCCCGGGATAAGCCCCGTACATTGCACCAGGGTCGCCGGCATATCCGGTGTAAGGGATCATAAAGTTGTAATTATAATTAACCTGCGGGGTACAACGATGTCTGCCCATCAACTTAACCTCCTTTCTGTTTCTGTAAGGCTCCGAATCAATACATTATATGAGAAATTTCCTCAGGAGGTTACATGAAGGAATATTTACGTTAAGGCACCGGCAGCAGCCCCCAGGATTTACGTATATCAGACGTCTCGTCCCAGTGGCTGCCGGTTTTGATGAGGTTTACAACAGGGTTAAGGTATGCTGAGTATCTGCTAAAAAGTCTTGTTTTCCGGAGGTCCTCCCAGATTTCATTGAAAATGTCATAAAAGTAATACTTTTTACTTTGGTAAAATGCCTTTTGCAGCTCTATGTCAGTAAAATAATCCCTGGTAAGTGACCGGAACTCTGTGGCCACAATCTTTGCCAGGCACAGGCAGCCTCGTGCTATTTCCGGCGAGACCAGCCAGCTTCCCGGTGTCCGGTATTCAAAGCCGCCATGGGGTTTGGGACGGATGCTTCCCAGCCACCCGTACTGACGGCGGCGTCTGGAGGACTTTTCGGGGTCCTCAATCAGCATCATGGGTATGGCCAGGTAATTATCGAGAGCCCTTAACAGGCGGCAGTTCACCTTAATGTTGCTGAAGTGTATATGGCCTCCTATCTGGTAGCTGTCAAAGGGCAGGCTGCCGGCAAGCCATTGGATATCCGGAGGAATCATGAATGCAGCCTGTCTTAAAATATCCCTGATTTTTTTGGTGAGCCTGAGAGGGCAATAGTCCGGAGAGGGCCTGACTTCAGCAAGGGGAAAGAGCCTGCCTTCCCTGTTTTCACTTCTTTCATCATATCCCAGAGGGCCGTCCTTTTGCAGATAATCTGATGGATAAACAACAGTACCTGTTTCCGGGTCTTTTAACATAAACTCAGGGTCAGCGCCCAGGAGGACAGTGTTTTCCAAGAGGCTGTCAGGCCTTGTATCAGGTTTTTCGATGTCAGCTGTAAATTTTTTTACCTTCTCGGAGAACAGGTTTATGGATTTTGAGGGCAGAACAGGGGCCGGGTCTATATCCAGAATAACAGGGCGGCCCCTGATATCAATGGCGGCATGAACCATGCCAAAATCCAGGCCCAAAATGTAGATTGCCCGCTGGGCCAGCAGGCAGGCTTTTACCGTATCCCGGTCCAGGTCAGGGGGAATTTGTTCATACACCCATGAGGGTGTTACCCGGTTATGCGGAGTGTTGGTTTTTACGGCAACTTTTTTAGTCACCCAGAAGCTGTTTAGATTAAAAAAATATATATTGTATTTCTTTATTGTATTTACATACTCCACAAAGAAATCGGCCCCTGATGTCAGGGCCTTGTCAAAGGACTGGATAAGTGCTTCCCTAACGCCTCCCGAAGTCTGGTTATTCCATTTACCCACCAGGGGATAAGGTGAGCCGGGCCCGGGTGTAATAAAGCGGGGACGCCTGATTCTGTTGAGCCTGAGTATTTCGAAGACTTTTTCCTTATCCAGTGAGTTTCTTAAAGGCTGTTTTCTGTTGAGTACTACCTGGCAGATGTTATCCGGTCCTTCGGGGTTTCCCCACCGGAGAAGGACGCTACAGCCCTTAACCGGCCCTGTTGTCAGGATGCAGTCACTGAATGCATCCAGCAGTTCAGGCTGTGTCAGGTGCCTGTCGTAAAGAAAGGCCAGCCTCATCGGATCACCTCCTTTGGGAATGCTGGCAGTGTATAATTTCAGACCTAGCTCTGTAACTGGTCAAGATAACGGACATAATGGATCAGGCGGACCAGCGATTTTGCCCGCAGCAGTTTCTCATCAAATCGGAAGGGTTTTGAATTGGCCTCAAAAAACCAGACCTTACCCTTTTCGTCGATACCGATATCCATTTCCAGTTCACCGAAGGATTGCCTGTAAGCATTTTCAATAACCCTGGGGAACAGGAAGGCAATCCTCCTGAGCTGTTTGGTTACTTTTTTATAAGAAAAACCGTGATTTCGGGCGGCCTCCCTGATGACTGTGTCGGCATTAAACCTGGTGCCCCCGTAGAAAACATGGGTGGTAATGCTCCCCTCCCCGGCGATGCGTGCTGCAGTACCTGTTTTCCGCCAGGTTCCCTTACGGTCCTTCTGCACCAGAAGCCGCAGGTCAAACGGCCTGTTTCTGAAACGGGCCAGGGGTATTGCCTGCTGTATGAGGTAACCCGGTTCTTCTCCGGTCTCCGGCAATTCCTTTAAAATGTCCCGGCAGTCACGGATAATGCCTTCCCGCGTCTCCTGGCCAAGGGCCTGATGAATAAAGAAGTATTCATTATTGTCGGTTATGCTGATTTTTAAAATATCATTCCCGAGACTGCTGGCTTTGGGTTTAAGGTAAACCGAACGATACCGGGACAGCATGTCAGACAGTACTGCCGGGTCTTTAAGCTGATGGGTCTCCGGAAGAAAATCCCTGGTTTTACCGTTCTGAAACAAAACTTTGTGGGTCAGCCATTTATCCAGAAAAAACGGATTGAAAAACCTGGGGCCGTACTGGCGCCTTAGTTTGTCGAGTACAGGGATTATGTCATCTCTGTTTTCCAGTGTCCTATTAGGAATCCGGTTATAAATTATGTTGGGCAGAGGGCAGATTTGCCGCTCCCATTCTCCCGGATTCAGTTTGAAGTTATACCGGTAACCCCATACGGCCTTTTTGGACCAGTCAATTTCAAGTGGATTGAAAACAAAGGCGATACATTTCATCTCATCGGCAACAGCAAGGATTTCCGTAAAGGAATCGTTTTGGCCTCCGACGAAAGGGGTTGTGCCGGGCCGCGAAATAGTAAGGATGCCGAGCAGCGGACCGATTTCCAATGGCATTACCCTCCTTTGGCCTGAAATGGGTTTAGGGAATGACCATAAAACCCGGCCAGTAATTTTGCATACTCCAGCGGGCGCATCAGGGACCTCTCAATAACTTTATAAGACCCGCTTTGGGACACCAGGGTGCGGAAAGGTTTGGCGTTTATTTCTATCAGCCATATTTTCCCATTGCAGTCTATGCCCAGGTCAAGTCCCAGTTCACCCCAAATCATACCTGAGGCTTTTTCCAGGGCTGCCGGAAGCCTTTTTACTGCCTGGCGGATTTCTTCGCCAATCCCTTCTCCTGTCAGGAAGTCCGTATGAAAAACCTCTTTAAGGACAGTTTTTATGGATTCAGGGTTTCCTCCGTCACTGAGGTTTGAGAGAAAACTTTCCGGGGCTGCTTTGCGGACGTAAATTTTTGTCCTGCGCCAGTTTCCGAACCTGTCCTTTTGAGCCAGTACGCGGATATCAAACGGGCAGTCCTGGTATTTGGCCAGCTGCAGGTCTTTTTGGACTATGTAGGATTTGTTACCCATAACGGGACCAAGGGCAGTCATCAGGTCTGTGAAACCGGCTGCCTTGCCGGAAATGGTCTGTTTATCCCTGGTACGGTACATAAACTGGTATTGGTCCGGACCGCCCTGCCGGATATTTATTATTCTCCGCCCCAGGCTGCCGGAAGATGGCTTTAAAAATACTGAACGGTATTGTTCCAGGAACTGAAGGATGTCTTCCGGGCTGTAAACGGGTCTGGTCGGTGGCAGATAATCGGCTACCTCCTGAATATTCTGCAGGAGTGCAGGGGTTTCCCATTTATCAAGAAATCTGGGGTTAAAATACATCACCCCTGATTACAGCATCAGCCATGATTTTGCTTCCTGAACCTCGGGCCTGGATTCGGCTGACCTGGTAGGAATGCGGTCATAAACTGTGTCCGGCAGGGGCAGGATAAGGGGCTGCCAGGTCCGCCTCCCGGTTACAGGTTCGTAATGCGGTATATATCCGGTTACCAAAGAGTTTCTCCAGTCAATGTCTTCAGGACAGAAAACGAAAATGAGGCCTGATATTTTTTCTGCTGATTCTGACAGGGCGGCTAAAACCTGTTCACAGCTTCCGAATTCTGTATCGGGAATACTGTTGCGTATTGTAAAAAGCCCAATCAGGGGGCCGGCACATAATAAACCCGTGGCAGGGTAAAATTTCAGGGTAATGGCGGTGCCCGGGGGAATCTGGCAGCTGCGGCCCAGGGCAGGGGATACAAAGACAATGGGTTCAGTGTAATCTGTGGAGCAGCGGACTGTATCAATGACTGCCTTATTCCAGGATGCCCCTGCCTTAAAAGAAATTTCACTGTTGGGTTGAATCCCCAGTTGTTTTAGGCTCTGGGGTGAAAGATAAAGATAATTGCCCTGGTCCCCCATAAGCCCTCCCCACCTGGCTTTTATCAGCCGGAAAACTGCTTTGCCGGCCGGGGCGTTCACTTGGAACCCCTCTCCTCCCCGGGGGTGAACCCTGCCATATATGCTGCAAAATCCATGGGGAGTTTTATTGCATTATGCTTCAGGTAGGGCTGGTCTTTGGGAAAGACTTTATATGAAGGCTTGGAGTTGATTTCGATAATCCATACTTTGCCATTGGTATCTATGCCTATGTCTAGACCTATTTCGGCAAAGGTACCCAGGGTGTTTTCCAGGATTTCTGCCGCTGTCAGGCTTACTGAGAGTGTGGATAAATATGTTTCACTGCCAATCCAGTCCTGTGAGGTTATATCATGCCAGAGTGTTTCCACATTCCTGGCTTCACCTCCGGCGGCAACATTTGGGAAAATATTTCCCTCTGAAGCCACCCGGGCCACCATGGCTGTGTTGACCCATTTACCTGAACCGTTTTTTTGCATTAGGACCCTGATATCAAATACCCGGCCGTTATAGCTGAGTAATTCCAGGCCCTGTTGCACCACATACGGCTTCTTATTGACAAAATCAGTAATTTCAGTGTCCATCCTGTGCACATCTGTCCAGATGCCCTTGATATTGTTTTTCCTGTTCCGGTATTGATAGCTGTAACCTTCCGGCAGGAGCGATATTTTCATAATACCTTTTCCAAGGCTGCCGTGCACAGGTTTGAGATACACTGTTTTATATATATTAACGAAATCCCTCAGCGATTCCGAACTTTGAAATTTTAAGGTTTCCGGCAGGTGGTCCCGTAAAAAACGGTTTTGCGACAGGACCAGGTGGGTTTCCCATTTATTAAGGAATTTGGGGTTAAAACAAACTATGTCCTCCTGATGTACCAGGTATGATGTTATTTGTTTTGTCAGCTTCTTTCTCTCATAACTGCGGAACAGGATCCGGTCATAAACTATGTCAGGCAGGGGGAAGGTATGCACCTTCCAGGTCACTGTTCCATCCTGTTCCTGATGGAGATAGAGTCCGGTGATTTTCCCGTTATCCCTGTCGACCCCACGGGGATTAAAAACAAAAGCCAGGCTGCCTGTTTCCAGGGCATAAGTAAGAAACCGCTGTAGCAGTTTGCCTTGTGATGAATAGGGCGGGGTCCGGTATCTTTTGCCCTGGCTGGTAAGAATCCCAATCAATGGGCCGACCCTGACCTGGGCAGGCCCTTCACTGATGAGCCGTAAACCGTTGACTACAGGAAGCTCCAGGGTTTTCAGAATCCCGGCGGAAATTTGATTTTCTCCGGGGATAACTTTGACCATCACTTCTGCTGCCAGTGACCCTGCTCTTACAGTTATGGTGTCCCTGGGCTGCAAACCAAGTGACTCCAGGTCATCGGGGTCCAGACATATAGTCTGAGAGGTTTCATTTGTGGTATCTAAGTTTATGAAGGCCATTGGCTGTGTTCCTCCTCTTGGTATTTGTCTGACTGAGAGGCAAATCCGGAAAGATAATACGCGTATTCCATCGGCCGGCTGACAGCCCGGGCAACAATGTTATGGGCACCGATTCGCCTGAAAACACTTCTGCCCGGGATGGCATTGCATTCAATAACCCAAACCTTACCTGATTCATCAACTGCGAGGTCCACAGCAATTTCACCAAACAGGGGATTTCCTTCTTTTGAAATGTAGGCTGCAATAAGGGAACTCAGTCTCCTGATATCATTCAGGATTCTTTTCGCCTGTCCCGGGTCGGGGAAAACGGCCTGCAGGACATTGGTAATCTTTTCAGCATGCCCCCCGGCATGAATGTTGCTGATGAAGCTCCCCGCCGCTGCAACCCTGGCAGCGATCCCGGTACGCAGCCACACTCCATGCCGGTTTTTTTGCATCAGGACCCTGATATCAAAGGAATTCCCGTTTATACTGGCTAACCTGATCCCCTGTTGGACCACATACCTGCGGCCGTTAATCAGGGTATCCAGAGTGGTGTTTAATTGGGAGAAATCTGCCAAACTGACTTTGTTAAGTTTGCGAAATTTCCGGTAAAAAGCGGTATAGCCCGGGGCTTTTGTGCTGAGTACAATGATACCCTTTCCGGAACTGCCACCGCTGGGTTTCAGGTAAACCACACCATGCCTGGCTGTGAGTTCAGCGGCATCTGCCGCTGTTGTGTAAAGCATGGTTTCCGGCAGGTGCCGGCAAATTTCCTCATGGCCCGAAAAAAATTTGTGAGTTTTCCATTTTCCAAAGAAGGCCGGGTTAAAAAGCTTTGCCCGAGGATGTTTTCTGAAATATTTCCTGACTTCCGCTGCCATACTGCGCTTTTCACCCTGGGGAAATAACCCCCGGTCATAGATGACATCGGGAAAAGGAAACATTACCTGATTCCACTGCCGGCTGCCTTCATCATCAGCCGGTACAGACCCGCGGATGACCTCGTTTTCCCAGTCAATATCACCGGGAGAAAAGGCGAAACAGACAGCATTAATATTGTTGGCACAATTAATCAGTTTGCGAAAAAAAGATGTTTGTTCTCCAAAGGGTTTCAATATTTTGTCATAGCGGTGGGCCAAAATGCCGATTACCGGTCCCAGGCGCCATATGCCGGAGGAAGGGTCTAACAGGAGGTCCAGTTTTAACGGGACAGGAAGCAGGATTTCCCGGCAGGTCCGGGGGTCAATCTGCAGAGATGGCAAATCATCCCGGTGGGTTCCCCTGAACCTGACAACCAGGGACTGTTGGCCCGTTCTGAGAATAATTTCTTCATTAAAAGTACACCTGATGTAACGGAAGAGATTATCAGAAACGGTAATGCTGCCTTCAGGCAGGGAAGGCGAACAGCTAAGGTTTACGGTAAATATCTTTGGCAAGATTTTTCCGCCTCTTTTCAGGTTTAAGATGGTGTTTTTTAAACTGAAGTTACTATATATAGTATGTAAACACTTACTGTGATGCTATTTCCCCAAAAAAAAAGCGTCGTTCAGCTTAAGAACCAGGACGCTTTTCTGGTAATTTTAGTGGTCGTAATCGTCATCATCTTCTACAAGGTCTTCATCATATTTTAAATCAAAATAGTAGTTTTGTACCGGACTTATGGTGCTTGTTTCCGAAGCCTGGGGAGCAGTCAGCTCCCGGCCTTTTACGGTCTGACTGATACCTGCTGCCTGTGGCAATACACCTACCTTTACTTTTGTCAGCCCGAGGACTTCCGCTGCCAGTTGTTGTTCGATTTCCACCCTGATAACTGTCTTATTACCGAGGTCTTTTACATAAGCCTTGCGGCAGCGGGGTTTTTCAATGATTTTAGCGGAAGCCTGCTGGTTGGAGACAATTTCGTTACCGAAAGAGTTTATTGGTATAAATTCTGTAAACGATACGGTAGTTTTTGCGGCACAGGTCTCCTGGTCATATGCATACCAGACATGGACATCATAGCGGCCCCTGACCCGGACAGTTTTGCCCTGGAAGGGTTTATCCACAACTACTGCTTCATCTATTGCCGAATTTGAGACAAAGTTACCGAGTACCTGAATTGTTTTATGCCTTACCGGTATTTCCAGGTCAATGGACCTCTGGTATTTATAGGCACCTTTGCCGCAAACCGCTTTCGTAATTATTTCCCGCACAGCGGGGCGGTCGGTGGTCATTTACCAATCCTCCCTTCAAGAAATATTGTGCTAGTCGGTTTCGGAGTACACCTGGACATAAACCTTGGTTTCTCCGATGATTTCAGCATAAATACCGAGTTCAACCTCTACCTGGACCTGGTTGCCAGCGGTGATTATGGTCTTGTGGCACTTGGGTGATTTAACCAGCACGGCCCTGGCATCAACCTGGCCAATGATATTTTCACTGATAACATTGATAGGAATAACCTCGGTGAATTTAACAGTTTCTTTGGCTACATCTGTTGCCTGGTCATCATTATAGGCATACCAGACATTAATATCAAATGTCCCGCTGACACGAACACTTTTGCTGCCATCTCCTGAAATCTCAGTGACCAGTGGTTCCGTGAGCTTAAGTCTGGTTACGGAAGATCCGAGGATGCTTGACGGGACCCGCCCAACCGGGATGGCCAGCACCTCAGTATACCGGAAATCCTGTTGTCCTGTCCCGCATATAGCCTTGGTAATAATCTCCCTGAAAGAAGTGTCTGTAGGAGCAGCCATTTCTTGCTCCAGTTTGCCGCCAACATCGGCCATTAACAATCCCCTCCTGTACATAATTTATAAATTGAATTTATTTATATGATTCTGGGAAGCATTGGTCCCCCTTATGACATCAGCTCCCTTCGCAGGCCACTTAATACTAATGTATACTATGATACTGACTTGTATATGGTGACACACCTTTGCCGCTTTTTTTGACATAATCGGGACATCTCTTCAATAAGTATTTGTATGTGAGGTTAGGCCGGCGGCTCTTTTGCGGGCCCATTCCGGCCGCACTGCTGTGGCGGGTATTGGGGGAGGTGTATCGGTTGCGGGTTATCGGGTTTCGTACCGGCAGGTCCGTTAAAAGAACACTCCTGATTATTGTGGTCTTTTGTTTATTTATATTCTTTCTTGGTCGTGGTGTGCACAGTTGGATAAGCCAAATTATTTCTGCCCAGTTAAGTTTCGCTTCACATGAGGGAAAAATAGCCCTTGCCGATGACAACACCCTTACAGAACTGAACAGGCAAATCTCGGGTGCCATGATTGCCGGAGACAGGGGACAGGTGCAGGGTGAGCAGGACAGCAGGCCTGCCGGGATGAGGTACCGGCTTGTGGTGAAACGCAGAAACCAAACCCAGACCTTTTGGTTTGACAAGCCGGCAAACCTGTACGAACCGGAAACGGGACGGACTTATGTCCTGAAGGACGGAGGTGCCTGCCTGGAGGGAGCATTAAAGGAGATTAACAAAAAAAGTCCCTATGGTGAATTCCTGTCATGGGCAGAGGTGGACGAAATTTTTTGCAAGTTTGACCGGGCTAAAATCACTGACCTGGATACCGGCAAGTCCTTTATGGTGCAGCGCAGGGCAGGGAGCCTGCATGCTGATGTACAGCCTCTGACTGCGGCTGACAGCAGGATTATGAAGGAAATTTACGGAGGCAGTTGGAGCTGGAAAAGAAGGGCTATAGTTGTTACGGTAAGGGGGCGCAGGATTGCTGCATCTATGAACGGGATGCCTCACGGCGCCGGGGCCATAGGAGGAAATGAATTTAACGGGCATTTTTGTATTCATTTCCGGGACAGCAGGGTCCATAATAATAAGGTCAACCTGGCACACCAGGTGATGGTCTGGAAGGCTGCAGGCAGGTTTGAGGAAATGCTGGCAGGAGCCGGAGCGGAGCAGGTACTTAATGTTGTGCTCACCACGGTGGAACAGGCTGATTATAACCTGAGTAAACGGCTCATTAGGTATGAAGCCGGGGCCGGGGAAAGGGAGATTGACCGGATTTTCAGCAGAATTAGCTGGTTCAGTGTGGCAGAGGTCTCGGGACCTGCCGGAGAAAACAAAACACTGTTTAGGGTAAAAGTATCTTATGGGCTCAGGGACGGAACCCAGGTGAAGGAGAGGGAGGCTGCCTGTGAAACAGTAAAAGTTTCAGGGCCGATCCCATGGCAGGTGCGGGGAATGAGCATTGTTGAGATACTGCAGGAACCGGAAACGGAAGATAATTAGTCATATTCTGCCCTTTTTTTCATGACAAACCGGCCCGTGTGTGCTAGAATAAGTAAGAAACAGGACCAAACACCACCAGCTGCTGCAACGGAATGGAGTGGGATAACTTGTTGCTTACTGTGGAAAAAATTGATGGCCCATGGGTCATTATAGAGTGGGGCAAAGATACATTTAAGATACCTAAGTTCCTGGTTCCCGGCGGTGTCAAAGAGGGTGACCAGGTTAGGATTGAAGTCTGTCTTCGCGGTGATACAGAACGTCTGAGGCTGGATAAAGGCAGGCAGGTAATCATGGAAGACCCGGTTGAATAATATCGCCGGATTGAAAATATCACGGAACGGCCTTGGGGGTTAGGATATATGAATAAACTCTGCCGGTTATGCCTCAGGGAATGCAAACAGGATAAATCAGTTATTATTGTGGAATGCAGACGGTACTGCCCGGCTCCCGTGCAGGTGGAGTTTAAGTTCAAGTCCCTGAAGAAGGGGGCCCGGAAGTGAACCGGAATGGTTTAGGGAAGTGAAGCGGGAAAGAGCTTTCAGAAGTGATTATTTTAAACCTGATATGGAATGACATCATTCAGAACATAAAAAACCGCGCTGCCGCGGTTTTTCGTGTTTACCAGGGTAAAGTGAAAAATGTTTTCACCATGTTTTTCAAAATAAAGCCTTCAACGCGAAGGATTTTTTTAAATAACCGGAAATACCTCTTCATAATTCTCCCCCCAAATAAAGTATATCACGATGACTTTGAAAAAAATGTCGAAACAGAGCAAGTAAAAGAAAAAAATCACAATCTCTTTCTATATTATGCGGTCAATACTAAAAGAAGGAATTTAAGTTCCCGTGTTTAACTTAAATTTAAGAAAGATGCGCCGGAGGGAGGCACAGTTGGAGGTAAAATATGAAACTGATTGAAGCAAGGGGACTGACCAAAGAATTCAGGATATTTAGCAGAAGTGAAGGTGTTATGGGCGCGTTCCGGGACCTGTTTCACCGCAGGTACCGGATACTCCGGGCTGTTGATGGGATAGATTTTGCTGTCGACCGGGGGGAGATGGTGGGATATATCGGAGCTAATGGCGCCGGAAAATCAACCACTATCAAAATGCTTACAGGGATACTGGTGCCAACTGCGGGTACGGTATCCGTAAACGGTTATGTACCCCATAAGGACAGGGAGTCCTATACCAGAGGTATAGGGGTGGTTTTCGGACAACGCAGCCAGCTTTGGTGGGATATTGCCGTTATCGAGTCATTTAAACTGCTGCGGCGGATATATGATGTTCCCCGGGAGGATTTCAGGCGGAGGCTGCAGCAGTTTGACGATATCCTGGGCTTAAGCGGTTTGCTCAATCTTCCTGTCCGGAAGCTCAGCCTGGGCCAGCGGATGAGGTGTGACCTGGCAGCCGCCCTGCTGCACAACCCGGCTATTCTCTTTCTGGATGAACCTACTATTGGTTTGGATGTGCTGGCCAAGTCAAAAATCAGGGAGTTCCTTAAGGAAATAAACAATGAGTATAAGACTACAGTTATCCTTACAACCCACGACCTGGGGGATATTGAGGCCCTCTGCCCAAGGGTGGCCATCATTGACCGGGGAAAAATGCTTTATGACGGTTCGGTTGATAACCTGTATTCTCAGTGGGGCCAGGACAAGCTGGAAGACATAGTGAAACGAATCTACATGGGGCAAAAACCGACATCCGGTTCAGCAGGGGGAGGCTGGGACATTGGTTAACCGTCTGCTGCTTTACCTTGAACTTATCCGCATGGAGTTTGTCAACAACCTGGCCTACAGGTCGTTTTACTTCACCGGTATCCTTAATTATTCTATTCAGATAGGGGCATACTTTTTTCTGTGGGATGCTGTATATGCCGGAAACAGGGTTATCGGCGGTCTTGACAGGGAGGAAATGATTACATATGTAATTATAGCCTGGGTGGTCCGTTCCTTTTATTTCAGCAACCTGGACCGCCGGGTGGGGACAGACATCAGGGAGGGTAAGATTGCCCTGGAACTTATCAGGCCTTACAGTTATCAGATGGTTAAATATGCCAGGTCCTTTGGTGAGGCCATATTCAGGATGCTTTTCTTTGCCTTGCCGGCCGGTTTGGCTATCTACCTAATCAGGCCTTTTACCCTCCCTATTGGATGGGACAGTGTGGTAATGTTTGTGATTGCAGTACTTGGGGCCTTTGTGATCAATGCTCAAATCAGTATGATTGCGGGTTTTGTGGTTTTCTTTACTAAAAGCCCCACAGGTGTATATAAGGCGAAACGTGTTATCATGGACCTCTTGTCAGGGCTTTTGCTGCCAATAAGTTTTTATCCCGGCTGGGCCAGGGACATTATTCAGCTGCTTCCGTTCCAGGCGGTAAGCTACCTGCCCAACATGATTTATCTCGGCCAGATCAGTGGTGCCGCTGCCTTTAAGGTCCTGGGGCTGCAGGTATTCTGGATAACAGTCCTTGGTCTTCTGGCACACCTTTTTTGGCGTTTCGCCGTAAAACATGTCGTTATCCAGGGAGGCTGAAACCATGGCTATGAAGCTGCCCAGCTCATCCAAAACGGCGGCCAGGTACTTGACCATTTTTATTCATTACCTGGCCCAGTACATAAAAACAAAGATGGCTTACAGGTGGGATTTTTTTATACATATATTCACTGAGTTCCTGCAGCAGTCGGTAAGCCTGATTTTTATCCTGATTATATTTTCCAAAGTCCCTGCTATCCAGGGATGGACCAGGGATCAGGTATTGTTCATCTACGGTTTTTTCCTGGTGCCCTTTGGTATTTACAGCGGATTTTTTAACCACCTTTTTGATGTGCCTGAAAAGTATGTCCTCCAGGGCGAGTTTGACCGGATTCTTGTCCGGCCTATAAATGCCTGGTATCAGGTTGTTGTTGAGACAATGCGGCCTGAACTGCTGGTAAGTATGATAGTAGGTATTATTATAATGATACATTCCGGGAGCAGGATGGGCCTGGTCCCCGTATGGTGGGATATACCCCTGGCGGCAGTTCTGGTTGCCGGGGCGGCACTGGTTTATGCCGGGGTTTACACATTCCTGGCCAGCCTGGGTTTCTGGACTGAAGGAAATCTTGGCCTGATGCCGATGGTGTACAACCTTTCCCAATATGGCAGGTATCCCATGACCATTTACCGCGGACCGGTAAGATTTTTGCTGACATGGATTCTCCCTTTTGCCTTTGTTGGCTTTTACCCGGCAACCATCGTCATGCACAGATATGAGTACATGGGATATGCGCTGCTTACTCCCGTTGTCGGGATAGTATCTTTTGTGATAGCGTATTTGTTCTGGGAAGCCGGGGTCAAAAGATACCGGGGGACAGGAAGCTGACTACCGGCCGCCGTTAACAGTATGCGAAGCGCATATATATGGTATAAACAAATATATAGAAAGTAGGGGAAGACTTTGACTGTGGCATTTTATGTCCTGATTGCAGTTGCTGTGGGAACAGCTGCCAGCACACAGGTTATTTTAAACAGCAATCTCAACAAAACTGCACATCTGTCCCTGACAGTCCTGGTGGTTAATACAGTGGCCATGTTAAGTTCCCTGGTCATTTACCTCCTTTTCAGCAGGCAGAGTTTTGCGGTTCTCAGGGATGCCGACTGGTATGCCTTCCTGGGCGGTTTCCTGGGACTGGTGATTGTTATGGGGAGTACTTTCCTGATCCCCAAACTGGGTGTTTCCCTTACAACCGGCATTATCATCGTAGCCCAGCTTAGTTTTGCCATGATTGCCGACCACTACGGCCTGGCAGGGGTGCGGCATATTCCCGTGGAGCCCGTCAGGATAGTCGCCCTGATGCTGATGGTATCAGGTGTTTACCTGTTTTTTAAATAAAGGGAATTATATTAAGGGAATTATATCGATTTCGGAAGGAAAATTCCCGGACAGTGGCTGAAGTGGCTCGAGGAGGAAGTCGCCCTCTGGAAAGAGAAAGGGATAATTACACCCTCTTTCCTGACTGCCCTGGGGGTACTCCTCGCCGGTACGGCTGCTGCCGTGATTTTGTACATATAAAGGGCGGCCGTACCAGGAAGCTTATCAGGGAAAACCTTTTTGCTGGTTCGGCAGCGGCGCTGCTGCCGGTGATTATGGTCTTAGCGGGAATAATTGGTGAAGATGCCTTCGCAGCGGTTATTAATGTCCTGTTGTTTGCGTGTATAATTGCAGTTGTTGTGATTGGTTACTCCAACCGGGAGCCGGTATTGATTAATGTTGGGATCGTGTTTTTTGTGCTTGATGTAATTGCCAGGTATTTTGATTTCTTCTGGGATATGATGCCCAATTCCCTGTTTTTTATGGCAGGCGGGGTCCTGCTTTTCGTCGGGGGGACTCTCCTGGAACGCAACAGGAGAAAAGTTATCCGGGGAATGAAGGTGAACAGTTATGAGGTATAGAAAACTGTTTGTTTTTGCTGTTGCCCTTCAAATTGCCGTATTGCTGGTAATGATGGGGATGAAATGGTCCACTGCTGCTTTTGGGACCAAAATACTTCTCAAAACCGCCCCGGTTGACCCATGGGATATGTTCCGGGGAGACTATGTGGTCCTGAATTATGAGATTTCCGAGTTGGACCTTTCCCAGGTCCCTGTTGACAAGAAGGATTTTAAGCAAAATGAGACCGTCTGGGTGCAGTTGGAAAAACAGGGCAGATACTGGACTCCCGCCTCTGTTTCGCACCGGAGGCCGGCTGACGGAAGCCTGGCCATCAAAGGCAGGGTCATGCTATACATGGAAGGCCAAAGTATTCCGGGAGCCCAGAGTATTCAGGAAGGCCGGAATGCCCGGGAAAGTCAGGAAATCCTGATACTTAAATATGGGATAGAAAGTTTCTTTGTCCCCCAGCACGAGGGGAAGGAAATTGAACAGGAACGACGGTCATTTGAGGCAGAGGTCAGTGTTGACCGGTGGGGGAATGCAGCACTGGTAAGGCTGTTTATAGACGGTCAGGAAGTTGAATGGAGGTAAAACTGTGGAGAAGTTTAGGCAGATAATCGTGGATGCCGGTAAGGAAATGCTCAGGAGGAGCCTCACTGTGGCCACATGGGGGAACCTTAGCGTAAGGGATCCGGAAAGTGGACACGTTGTGGTAACTCCCAGTGGAATGAATTATGAGACCTGTACCACTGAAGATATGGTGGTATTTGACCGGGACGGTATGCTGGTGGAAGGCAAACGCAGGCCTTCCATTGAAAAAGACCTGCATTTATTGATTTACCGGCATCGTCCCGATGTTAATGCCATTATACATACCCATCCTGTTTATTCAACGGTATTTGCCGTTACCCGGCAGAGTATTCCGGCCATAACCGAGGAATTTGCCCAGGTTGTGGGCTACACCGTGAAGTGTGCTGAGTATGCCCTGCCCGGTACAATGGAACTGGCAGAGAATGCTGTCCGGGCTCTGGGCAGGGAAAGGGCGGTACTTCTGGCTGCTCATGGTGCTGTTTGTGCCGGGCCTGATATGGAAACAGCTTTTAAAATATCAGATGTCCTGGAAAAGACCGCTCAGATACTGATTTTAAGCAAAAGTATCGGTACACCCAGGATTATACCTGAAGAGGATGTCAGGGTGATGCAGGACTTCCTGAAAACAGGATACGGGCAGTTTTAGAAATGTGATATCTGCGACAGTGAGGATCAGTTCCTCACTGTTTTTTTTGGTTCAAATTACCAGGAGGGGAAAGGTCGAAAAATGTCGAAATAATTACCAATCCCCGCCATTTAAGAGGAGGTGTTGGCACAAAACCCAAATAAATCAAGTTAAAGGCCAGGCAATGTTAATAAGGAGGGAATTCATGACCGCAAACAAGATTTTTACTTATGTAATCCTTCTTGTTACCACTGTTACCTTATCCCTGTCCACGGAAGTGTACCCGGTACTGGCTGCCACAGCCCCGGAGAACGGATATTACCGGGTTCAGGCGGGAGATTCACTGTGGCTTATCGGGTTAAAGTACCGGACAAACCCCGAAGCCCTGATGGAGCTCAACGGTCTTGATTCAACCCGGATATATCCAGGTCAGTTGTTGAAAGTTACCGGAGATGACAGCCTTTCAGGTGCCTTCCCGGAATCCCTGCGGTATACTGTACAACAGGGTGACAGCCTTTATTTTATTGGACTCAGGTTTGGCATCAATGCCGCTGCTATAATTAGTGCTAATAGCCTTACATCCACGATGATTTATCCGGGCCAGGTCCTGACCATGCCCCGGCAGCAAAGTGCAACCGGCACCTCGCAGCCGGGTATGGATAACGGGGGCAGCACCGGTGGCGTCAGCGATGAGAGCACAGCGCCCGTATCTCTGGGCGGGCAGTGGAGTCCGATACCTGAAGGGGTGGTTTTATACCATGTCAGGTCAGGTGAAACCCTCTGGCTGCTAGCACAACGGTTCAATACCTCTCAGGCAGCCATTGTGACGACAAACCACCTGCACACAGACCTCCTCCAGGTAAACCAGCCCCTGTTCATTCCCCAAAACAGCCGGAATGCGGTTAATTTATCCTATCCGGAAGCGCCGCAGAAAGCAGGTTATGGCATGCTTTACGACTGGGAATTTGCATCATGGATACTCGATACCCGGAATACTGCAGAATTAAAAGACCTGATTACGGGAAAAAGCTTTAAGGCGCGCCGCCTGGGCGGTTCTAACCATGCCGATATGGAGCCCCTGACTGCGGCAGATACCCGCATTATGAAGGAACTATTCGGGGGTTCATGGAGTTGGAACCGCCGGGCAGTGCTGGTTTATGCAGACGGAAAAGTGATTGCCGGGTCAATGTCAGGGATGCCACATGATATTCAAACCATATCTGACAATGATTTTCCGGGACACTTTGACCTGCACTTTCTCAACAGCAGAACCCACAATACCAACAGTGTTGACTCCCAACACCAGGCAATGGTGCAAAAGGCAGCCGGAAATTAAATAACCTCTGCATTCTTCACTAACTAAATGATTATAATGCAGGATAAACATTAGAAATACGGTGTATTATGAAACCGGGGACTCCTCTTAAGGTACAATCCCCGGTTTCCATTTTAGTTCAGGTACTCACGGTAGGCCATGGCACCTCTTTCCAGGGTATCCTGACACTCCGGATATTTAAGGAATTCAGAATGCACCATGGCAAAAGCCTGCCTGAATTCAGGGCTGACCTTAAGAGCTTCTGTTGATATTTCCAAGAGGGTTACAGCGCTTTTGATAAAATGTTCTCTCTTTTGGGGTTCTGCTTCCCTGATTTCTAAAACCAGTTTTTCCATAACATTCATTGCCATATCCATTATCAAGCCGGTTCACCTCCACCAGATATATTGTTTATGATGGTCTTTTGTAGTAATATATTATAGGGTTTAATTAGATGAATTATTATTGAAGTCAGCTAATAATGCAGGATTAATCCGGCAGAAGGAGTAACGGGATGAAACAAAACAGAGTGGTACCGTTTGCGGCAATTACCTTTGTAATGTTTGTATGGGGGCTGTCTTTCCTTAGCATCAAGGTGTCTGTGGCTGTCCTCGGTCCCATGACCCTGGCTCTGAGCAGATTTGTAATAGCATCGCTGATGCTGCTGGCTATTCTGAAAATCAGGGAACCTGCGGCACACCTTAACCGGGTGGACATACCCCTGATGGCCTTGTCAGGCATAGTGGGGATTACCCTGTATTTTTTCTTTGAAAATAACGGTGTCAGGCTTTCCACCGCTTCCACCGCTTCCATAATAATCGCAACTATACCGGTGCTGACAGTGCTGTCGGATTTTATTTTCTGCGGCAACCGGATTACCTGGTCAAAAGCCCTGGGAGTTGTACTGTCCTTTTTGGGAATTTACCTGATATTCAGGGACAGGGGACAGTTAAGTTTTTCATCTGAATACTTTCTGGGCAACCTTTCGATGCTGGGAGCTGCGGTTGCCTGGGTTGCTTACAGCCTGCTGACCAGGCCCCTGGGGGAACGCTATTCCAAACTTGCCATAACTACATATCAGACAATGTTTGGAACACTTGCCATCATCCCCTTTGTATTTTTTGAATCAAACGAATGGGCTTCGTTTAACTGGGTTATTGCCGGCAATGTCCTGTTCCTGGGAATTTTCTGCTCGGCTGTCGGCTATTACTTCTATGTATATGCCATGGGAGAAATCGGAGTAAGTATATCATCTCTTTTTATTAACCTGATTCCGGTGGTAACGGTTATTGCCAGTTATTTTATTCTCGGTGAAAAAATAACCCCCACCCAGCTTGCGGGTGGAGGCCTTGTTGTATTGGCCGTTTATCTGGCCGATATTGGCACATGGTTCAAAAGGGGGTTCAGGGTTATCTTTGAAGGCAGCAGCAAAAACGCCGCCTGACCCGTGCCGGGACACAGTAAGGACACAGTAACGTGTATCTGGATAATTGGGTCATATTTTCATGGTATCTTCAACAGTTTCCGGTTTAACCGCCCGTTGGCTGCCCAATTCGGATGCCAGCATCCCTGTAAGGATAAACACTGCTCCCAGTCCCTGCCTCGGGGTAAATGATTCCCCGCCGATAAGGTAAGCAAATAAAGCTGCAAATACCGGCTCCATTGTAAAGATAATAGCTGTGTGGGTAGGGGAAGTATATTTCTGAGTCCAGGTCTGCAGAAAAAAAGCCATTGCTGTGGCAAAAACCGCTGTAATCAGGATGGCATTCCATACCTGGGTGTTAAAACTGGCCATAGTTGGCGCAGTTTCTTTGAATACGGCGGCAGCAAAGCTGGCCAGGGCAACAGTGGCTATCTGTACCGTTGCCAGGATAAAGGAGTCATTATCAGGAGAGAATCTTCCCAGCAGCAGGATGTGCAGGGCATATGAGAATGCACAGAACAGGACCAGAATGTCACCAAAGTTAAACTGCAGGCTTTCGTTAATGGTTAACAGCCCCAGACCGGCAGTTGCACATGTTATTCCAAAAAGTGATATCAGCCCCGGGGCTTTTTTAGTCACCAGAGTATAAAAAACCGGGACCAGTACCACGGAGAGACCGGTTATAAAGCCTGCATTTGATGCTGTGGTGTATTTCAGGCCAAAAGTCTGAAATGCATAGGCAGCAAAGAGGACAAGCCCGATTAAAATGCCCTTCAGGAGTGCAGGCAGCGTCAGTCCGGTGAGGCGCCTGTTGGTAATTAGCAGCATGATGAGTGCGGCTATGCCAAACCTTATTGCCAGGAAGTAGAAGGGTTCAATGTGTCTAATTGCCTCTTTGACTGAAACAAAAGTGGCCCCCCATACCAGGGTAACGAAGACGAGGGCCATGTCTGCCATGATTTGTACTTTTCTGCTTCCCATTGATATACCTCCTGAAGAATACGCTTCCACAAAGTAATGTTGTGACTTTTAAATTACAACAAAATAATTCTTACACATTGGCATGACAGTGTCAAGGACTTAAAAAATGTTGTGTAAATAAAATGCGGTTTTAGCAGGAATTTTTTTAATTTAAGCGAAATAGAGTTTGAAAAACAAAATTCGCTCCATGTGTAATGGAAGAGGAAAAAGGAGGACGATGATGAAAAAAATTCTCAAGTTAGTTACCCTCGGTATCCTTATTTTGGGCCTTGTTTTTGCTATTGGCTGCGGTGGTGATAAGGCTGCTACAGGTGGCGATGAAGGGGCTGCGACTGATGGAGGAAATGAGTCTAAAGTATACAAAGTCGGGACTGATGCTGCATATGCCCCCTTTGAATCAGTTTCTCCCAGTGGGGAAATTGAAGGTTTTGACATTGATGTTGTAAGCGCAATCGCAGAAGAAGAAGGCATTGAGGTTGAGTTTATCAATACTGCATGGGATGGTATTATTGCATCACTGGTCCAAAGCAAAAATGATATTCTGGTTTCAGCCCTGACCATTACCGAGGAAAGAAAACAGGAAGTTGATTTCTCAGACCCTTATTTTGAGTCAACCAACTATATTGCTGTTCCCAAGGACTCCGGCATAAATTCACTGGCAGACCTGGAGGGGAAAACTGTTTCCGTTCAGCAGGGCACAACCGGTGACATTGCTCTCACCGAATTCCTTGGTGAAAATTATGACGGGATCAAGAGATTCAAAGGCACACCGGAAGCATTCCTGGAGCTGAAGAACGGGAAAGTTGACGCTGCTGTTGCAGATTCAGGTGTTGTCATGGAGTATGTTAAAAACAATCCTGACCAGAACCTGAAGTACGTTGTTGATGAAAAATTCCCCAAAGAGAATTACGGAATTGCAGTAAGAAAAGGTGATGCTGAACTGCTCAATAAGATTAACAGCGGACTGCAGAAAATCCAGGAAAACGGGAAATATGACCAGATTTATGAAAAGTGGTTTGGTGCAAAGCCTGAATAAGTGCAGGCTGTGACCTGTCCGGGCAAAATTAATGAAATAAAAAGGCGTGGTGCTTCAACCGACATCACGCCTTTTTCCTGAATGGAATTATGAAAGGTGAGGCATTAAGATATGATAAGTTTGGGAGTAATCAGATGGGACATCATAGTAGATTATATGCCGATGCTGCTCAAGGTAGGGGTGCTGACAACCCTTAAACTGACGGTGTTTTCCGTAGGTGTGGGAACGGTCCTGGGACTTTTTATAAGTCTTCTCCGTTTATCCAGTTGGAAACCTTTTTCCGTAATCGGGGTAGTTTATGTCGACTTTTTCCGGGGGACACCGCTTTTGGTGCAGATATTTATGTTCCACTTTGCCATTCTTCCCGCAATTATTCCGGGTGCATTCCCCAGTATTATTTCAGGTTTGGTAGCCCTGACCCTGAACAGTGCTGCCTACATTGCGGAAATCTTCAGGGCGGGTATCCAGTCCATTGACAGGGGGCAGATGGAAGCAGCCAGGTCTTTGGGGATGACATATCCCCAGGCAATGCGCTATGTAATTATTCCCCAGGCGTTTAAGAGGGTTATTCCTGCTCTGGGTAATGAGTTTATTGCCATGCTTAAGGACTCTTCACTGGTATCGGTAATTTCCGTCCAGGAACTGGCTATGACCGGTACCCTTATGTCAAACCGTACTTACAGGCCGTTTGAGCCGTGGATAACAGTTGCTATTCTTTACCTGATTATGACTATGATTCTCTCCAGGTTTGTAGCTTATCTTGAAAGGAGGTTTGGCAAAGGTGATATACGTGCGTAACCTCCATAAACATTTTGGTAAGCTCAAGGTGCTCAGGGGAATTGACTGCCATATAAAGCCTAAAGAAGTTGTTGTCGTTATCGGACCCAGTGGTTCGGGCAAGAGCACCTTCTTAAGGTGTATCAATGTTCTCGAAAAACCGACAGATGGTGAAATAATTGTGGACGGGTTTAACATGACAGACCCCAGGACAAACATTAACAAGGTACGGGAAGAAGTAGGGATGGTGTTCCAGCATTTTAATCTTTTCCCACACATGACTGCCCTGGAAAACGTAGCCCTGGCCCTGGAAAAGGTCCGCAAAATGCCTGTGGCCCAGGCTGAGTCTGTGGCTTCAGAAATGCTGGAAAAGGTCGGCTTGAAAGACAAGGCATCAAACTATCCGGCTCAGCTGTCCGGTGGACAGCAGCAGAGGGTTGCCATTGCCAGGGCGCTGGCCATGAGGCCGAAAGTGATGTTGTTTGATGAACCCACTTCAGCTCTTGACCCGGAAATGGTCGGAGAGGTCCTGGCAGTTATGAAAGGGCTGGCCAGGGAAGGGATGACCATGGTGGTAGTATCCCACGAAATGGGCTTTGCCAAGGAAGTGGGTGACAGGGCTATATTTATGGATGAGGGTATCATTATAGAAGAAGGAAAACCGGAAGATGTATTTGGCAATCCACAGCATGAACGTACCCAGTCTTTTTTAAGTAAAATACTGATCTGATACACCATTCACCGGAGCAGTAAAAGGGACTGTCCAGACAGTCCCTTTTATTGTTTCAGCCTTTTTATAGTGAAAAGCAGAGGCAATTAAAGGAAATTTCAATAATTTGTCGAAAAAATATAGCATACTGTATTTTGAATCCGGGGTGAAAGAGTTGAAATCCTGGCTTAAGGGTTTAAATAAGGAAATACTTGCCCTGACCCTAAGTGTGGCCCTTGGGGCATCATTTATCCTGGGAGTCTCTGCCCTGCTGGTTTTTTACCAGCAATCCAGGGAACAGGTGCTCGACAGGAACAGGGAAATTGCCGGATATATTTCCAATGAGATAAATGTCCGGATGTCACGTGCTTTGGATGCGGGCTCTTTACTCGCCATGGACCCTGCTATAAGGGAAATGGACCCCGATATGATTCAGCAGGAATTGCTGCGGCTTTTTTCGGTTATCAGGATTTTTGACGGGATAGCCCTGACTGATAGTACAGGGAAAATGGTGGCCTTTTTTCCTGATAATCCGGGAATTATCGGGATGGACCTGTCGAAGCGCAGCTGGGTCAGGGAGGTACTTAGGACCGGCGGGCAGTTTATTTCAGAACCATACATAGCCGCAACCGGCAATAATGTGGTAGTAACTGCCACTCCGGTGACAGATAACGCCGGCAACATAATCGGTGTCATCGGGGGCAGTATGGATCTGAAAAAGAGTACTAAGTTTTCAACTATTATCAGCAGCAAATCATATAACCCTGAAATGGTTATTCAGGTAATCGGTTCCAATGGGATGATTATTTACAATACAGACAGGGACCTCATCATGAAAAAAGCCGAACCGAATGCCGTTACAGAGGCCCTGTTTGCAGGGCAGGCGGGCTCCAGTACTATGGAAATCGGTGGCGAACCCTATCTTATAGGATACGCTCCGGTAGAGAAACTGGGGTGGGGAGTGGTTGTCTCCTATCCTGCAAAAGCTGCCTTCCGGTCAGCGGTATACCTGAGAAACCTGATTGCAATTATTACCGTACTGCTAAGTATAATAATATCTTGTATTGTCTACCGCGAATCCAAAGCTATCACAAAGCCCCTGGAGAAACTTATGGAAGGTGTCAAGCGAGTTGCCGACGGTGATTACCATTTTAATGTAAATGTCTCTTCAAACAATGAGATAGGGGTGTTGGCTGATTCCTTTAATGCAATGGTGGAACGTATCAAAGACATGAGGGAAGACATCCTTGAGAAACAGGAAAAGCTGGAAAAGGCCAATATCGAACTGCAGGTTATGGCTATAACCGACGGTCTGACGAAACTGTATAATCACAGGTATTTCCAGGACTGCCTGGGAAAAGCCGTTTCCATTGCCGAACAGGAAGGGAAATCGGTAACTCTGATGATTCTTGATATTGATCATTTCAAATATTATAATGACCTTTTCGGACACCAGGCAGGTGATAAACTTCTGGAGGAACTGGCCCAGCTGTTAATCCGGGAACTGGGACCCAATGACATGGTTGCCAGGTATGGTGGTGAGGAATTTACAGTCATATTATATGACTCCGATAACAGGAACGGCATGTTGATAGCGGAAAAGATCAGGGCTGCTGTGGAAGCATTTCCTTTCCCCGGGCGCGAGCAGCAGCCTGACGGCAAGGTGACCGTATCGATAGGTGTGGCTTCGTTTCCCGAAAACGCAAAAAACAAGGAAGAACTCGTCAGGCTGGCTGATGAGGCCCTGTATAAGGCCAAGTCCTGTTCCAGGAACAAGGTGGAACTGTACTTCTCTGTCCTGGATGACCTGAAACATGACCTGAACAAGTCAGAGGCTGAACTTATCAATTCGATTAAAATGCTGGTACGGATTATAAATGCCAAAGACAAATATACATTTGGCCATTCGGAACGGGTTGGCAGATATGCTGTTTCCATTGCAGAAGCAATGGGGCTGCCGCCTGAAGAAGTGAAGACAATAAGGATGGGTGCATTCCTGCATGATGTGGGAAAAATCGAAATAAGCAGAGGCATCCTGATGAAGAAGGGACCACTGACTGAGGAGGAGTTTGAGACTGTCAGGCAGCATCCCATATGGGGAGCTGGGATCATTAAGGCTGTTGAGTCCCTTCATCCTACACTTCCCCTGATTAAATACCACCATGAACGTTTTGACGGCACAGGGTATCCGCTTGGACTGAAGGGAAAACAGATTCCGCTGCATGCCCGGATAATGGCTGTTGCTGACAGCTTTGATGCCATGACCAGCAACAGGCCGTACACAAAAAGCAAGAACCTTAATGAGGCCCTGGATGAACTCAGGAGGTGTGCGGGGACACAGTTTGACCATGAGGTTGTTGAGGTGTTCCTTGGCATTCTTCAGGAAGAAAAAATCAAAGTTGGCTAAAACCGAGCCTGACAAACAGAGCCTGACAAACAGAGCCTGACAATCAGAGCCTGACAATCAGAGCCTGACAGTCAGAGCCTGACAATTAGAGCCTGACAAATCTGGTAAGCCTATGGATCACTTTTCTGACAAAGTTGTACCAGGCATAGCTGTATAACAGAGAGAAGGCTGCATAGAAGGGGAACGCCACCAGAATGGTGCTTTGTTCCAGGGAATAACCGAATGCCGGAAAGCCGAGCACATAAGTAATAGTCAAAAGTCCTGCCGTAACCGCAGCGGCCCCTGAAATGATGGTGCCCGGCGGTTTTGCCGAGTAGTGAAGCCCTATACCGATTGCAAGTCCCAGTGGTGCCATAACCAGGGCAAAGGCCGGTAATCCGATAGGACGGATAACCACCGTAAGCCATCCCGAGATAGCAGCACAGGCCAAACCTCCTCCCGGACTGATAAATGCCGCCAGGGCAATGGGCAGGGTGCTGAAGAAACCAAGCATGTTTCCCGGGCCGGGAAACAGGGCTGCCGAAACCTGGAGCAGTCCTGTAATTGAGGCCAGCAGCGAATAACGGACCAGTTCGGTGACAGAGACATTTTTGTTTATCAAAGGGGATACCTCCTTCCGGGAGCCTACTATATGTATATACAAAAAAACGAAGCAATTTGCCACCAGACAGCAAATTGCTCCATCATTAACAGTCGTAATATGAATTGGTTTTTCCTGAAAGATAATATATTCCTGAAAGATGATATTTTTTGGCGGGAACGTGTGGGAATCGAACCCACCACGGACAGGATCACTGCCCGTCAACTGGTTTTGAAGACCAGGCGGGCCACCAGGCCCAATCCGCTCCCGCAAGCAGATATTATTATAACACAACAACAATAACAAAGCAATCGGTTTACTTTTGGAGAAGTTTGTGAGATAATATATTTGAACCAACCTATCTCTTACAGGTTGATGGGATTGGTTTTTGCGGGCAATTTCACTTGCACTGTCTGGGGGTGACTTGGTGTTCGGCCTAGGTTTTCAGGAGTTAGCACTAATACTTGTTATTGCTCTTGTTATATTCGGTCCCCGTAAACTGCCGGAAGTCGGTCGGGCAATGGGCAGGGCGTTAAACGAGTTCAGAAGCGCTTCAAAGGATATCCAGAAGGAAATCAATGAAGCGGTGAAAGAACCCGAAAATAAATAATCAGTTTTGGAGCAGGATGAATCTGCTCCTTTTTTGGATACATTAAAAGAATAAAAAACAGAAATATTTCTTTAAAAACACCTTTTTGTCTGACAGTTTTTACAACAGGCAGGAATTTTCCGCGGCATATCGAATATATTGCAATTGGGTATTAAGATGAGTGATTCAGACAAATTTTTTGCCAAAAGTTTTAATATGACAAGAAGGTGGAGTTAACGAGCGGGTGGAATAATGAAAGGTTTTGGGTTGTTTAACATAATAAAGGACGAACTAGATATAGTGGAACAGGAACTGCAAAAGGTTGTTAAGACTAATGACCCGTTACTTACGGAAACATCTGCTCACCTGCTTAATGCGGGAGGCAAGCGGTTAAGACCGGCCTTTGCCCTGGTTGCCGGTAAAACGTGCACCAGGCCTTCAGACAAACTGATACCCCTGGCCACGGCACTGGAGCTTATCCATATGGCCAGCCTGGTACATGATGATGTTATTGATGATTCCTATACCAGGCGGGGTATACCGACTGTAAAGGCAAGCTGGGGGGACCAGGTTTCCATTTATACCGGAACATATCTTTTCGCCCAGTCTCTTGTCCTGATTGCCAGGTGTGACAATCCTGTTATCAGCAGAATCCTGGCAGATATTAGTGCCAAGATGTGTGAGGGCGAGATTCAGCAGATTGTGACAACTTTTGATTCCCAACAGACGGTAAAGGATTACTTTTTCCGAATTAAAAGAAAAACGGCTTTACTTATTTCAGCCAGTTGTGAACTGGGAGCCATTGCGTGTGAGGCCCCAACATATCATGTCAGAGCCCTGAAACGCTATGGTTATTACCTGGGTATGGCTTTCCAGATCACTGATGATATCCTAGATTTTACTGCCAGTGCGCAGGAATTGGGCAAACCGGTCGGGAGTGACCTGAGGCAGGGAATAGTTACCTTGCCGGCAATTTATGCACTTCTCCGGTCGGACGAGCGAACCAGGCTGGCGGAAATTATTCAGAAAAAGGTAAAAAAGGAGGGTGAAGTCCTAGAGGCTATTAAGATTATCAAGGAGTGCGGAGCCATTGAGAAAGCTATTGAACTATCTGACCGCTATCTTAAAAAAGCAAAAGAACAGCTAGATTACCTACCTGCTGGCAGAGCAACCAACAGTTTGAGAACTATCGCCGATTTTGTTGGTAAAAGAAGATTTTAAAAAAGGAAAAACGCCAAAAAGAGGCCAGACATTTATACTTGTATGAATTTATCTACTAATCAAAAAATTCCAAACAAAAGAAGGGTTTTGTCATTTTACGTAGAATAGATTTTCAGACAAGAATCCCGGAGTAGTGCTGGCTCTAAAAAGATTCTTAATTTTTTTTGGATGGAATGTGATTTGTAGTGCAAGAAATCTAACGGTTGAGGGAGGTTGGTTTACGATGGGTATACGAGATAAATTCAAATTTGACCTGTCAAAAACTGAAGATAAGCTAAAACTATTTATCCTGGTCAGTGGGACACTGTTGTTCCTGCTGGTGGCTACGGTGGGCGGGATTTCACTGACTATGTCACCTGACTTCTGCAAGCTTTGCCACAATGCCATGCAGCCGGAGTATGTGACCTGGAAGTATTCATCTCACAGCAATATCGCCTGTGTGGACTGTCATATGGAACCGGGAGTCATCAATATCCTCAAGGAAAAAATTGTGGCCACCGGACACCTGTATGACTACCTTACCGCCAGTTATGAGCATCACCTGCCTATTAAGATGAAGCATGAACTTCCCAGTCACCTGTGTGAACAGTGTCACTCAGTTGAAACCAGGACATTTACCCTGTCAGGAGACCTTAAAGACCCCCATGAGTATCATGAAAAGGTTGGCGTGGGCTGTGTCAAGTGCCACTCAGGTGTGGCCCATGGTAATATAGCCGGAAGGGCTGTTACTGCAGAAGGAGACCTTGCCGCATGGAGTGATAAGGAAGGTAAGGAAAACATGGCTGCAGAATACGTCAGGCCTGATATGGACACCTGTGTTGCCTGCCATATTAACCCTGCCAAATATGGGGTTGAAGGAATAGAAAGTGTTACCTGGGATTGCGGAGCCTGCCATGAAGACATATTTACCCCGAATTCACACAAAGAAGCTGCCTGGACCAGGAACCACGGTGTGGATGCAGCCGGACAGCTCAAGGATTGTGTCAGCTGCCACGCGATGGGAGTGGAACCTACCTTTGCTGCTGACGGTGTGAAAAATAATGTCGTCAAAGCCGGGACTACGGCAAAGGATTTTGCGTGGACTACTGAGTTCTGCATTAACTGCCACAGTCAAAAACCTGATGATCACAAGGATAAGTCCAAGTGGATGCCATATCATAAAGAAGCTGTTGCCAGCAAGGGTATGAATAACTGTACTGCATGCCACAGTATTCAGAAGGCCAAGGCAGGAGAAACCCTGCAGTCACCTGCCAAGGAAGTTGCCTGCAACAACTGTCACTGGTTTAAGTAAGGGTGATCCTGTTAATCTGAAGCTAACCGCTGCTGAGGCTCCCGCTTTTAGAGCGGGAGCCAAGCAGCGCCGGCTCCAAGATAATTGTTTCCGAAGTCAGGTGCAGTCTAAACTCCACCTGATGTAGAACTCTGTTAATTGGATTATGATCAGGTCCCGGGCAGGCTTTACGGGAGTCTTCAGTGGGGGATGGGGATGTTTAAAAGGCTCAAGCTGAATATGGAAAGAACCGAAGATCGTTTAAAGGCATTTGTCCTTATAAGCGGAGTGGTAACAATACTGCTGGTTTTGACTGCCGGGGCCGTCAGGATGACCCTTAGCCCTGAATTTTGCTCCAAATGTCATGTGATGAAACCCGAGTATGTTACCTGGAAAGCATCCTCACATGCGAATATCCCCTGTACAGACTGCCATATCAAACCCGGAATCGGTAATCTCCTGGTTAACAATTTGTCTGCAACCAAAGAACTCTACCTGTACTTTACCGGTACATATGACCGCCCGATTAAAATGGACCATATGCTGGAAGATGAAATCTGCACAACCTGTCACTCTATGAAAAGGGAATTTACCCCATCCGGGGATTTGATTATCCCACATGATAAACATGCCGCCAAAGATGTATTGTGTGTCCAGTGTCATGACGGGGTGGCCCACGGCACAATCGCCGCCAGAAAGCTTACTGAAGACGGCAACTATGAGGCCTGGACCCTGGAAACAGGCAGGATGCAGATGACCAAGGAGTACACTGAGCCAAAGATGAACAGGTGCCTGGCCTGTCATATGGAACCGGCCAAGTTTGGGATAAAGAATGTCGAGAGTGTTACTCAGGCCTGTGAGGCGTGCCATACTCAGATTAGTATGCCGCCTGACCACAAAGTGGCCGGGTTTAACTCCAACCACAGCCCATTAGTGGAACAGGAAGGCCTGGATTACTGTAACAAATGTCACTCATATTCACTGGAGGCTAAGGATATTCCTCTGGCCGATCCGGTTGCCAGGTATGCCAGGGGCAATGTCTTCTGCTATGACTGCCATCAGAAAAGACCGGCGGGACATACCGAAGACTGGCGGATGATCCACAAAAAGGATGTGCCCAATGGGGACGTATCCGGGTGCCTGGTGTGCCATAATAACACCAAGCCCAAGGCTGAGGATAAGGCAGTACCTACGTACTGTGCCAAGTGCCACAGCAGCCAGTCTGCCGGTACAGAGCCTGAGGGCGGCGGGACGGAACCCGGCGGGCAGGAGAAACCTGACCAGGGTGCACCTTCCGAACCCGGTAAAATAAAGTTCGAAAAATATCACCCCGGTGGATGGCGTACTTATCATCCAACTGTAGTCAAAGAAAAAGGCGCCAGCAACGAAGGCTGCTGGAACTGCCATGATACCACACATTGCTCCAGGTGCCATACCAACAGCTTATAAGACTCAATGACAGCGCAGAATCAATGATGAGATGTAACGGGCATGTGTAAAAGCAGGAGAACTGAGTTCCCCTGCTTTTACCGGGCCTTTTTTCACTGGATAATTAATCCTTGTCATGAAGAATTTACCCCAATAAATTTTCAGAATAATCAGTCGGCACGGAAGATACAGGGAAAAAATTAGAGAATAATTGGTATAATGGTGCAAATATGGTTCCTGAAGAAAATTTTCTTAACACAGAAGGAACTTTGGTATGTTATGTCGTACTCTATAAATTAGAAAACTAACAGTTCGAATAAGTAATTAACCCTAATATTTTCAGCGTGTTTTTACGATATAAATATAAAGAGTAAATAATGGTATTGACATAGCATTACGGGGCTTTCCCCACAGAATACCAATGAATATATCAGGACATTACATATTTTTCATGGTCCAAGAACGGCGAAAGGAGCCGGTTCACTATGGAACGCAACAGGATATTGGTATTCGGTTTGCTGTTGGTGATGGTTGTCGGTATATTAATATCCCTTCCTGCCGTTCGCAAACAGATAAGTGAATTTTTGCAGTCATTTCAGACTGTTCCTGCCGATACGGGGCCCAAACTGGCCGACAGAGAATCTGACAAAGAGGTTTGCGGCATCTGCCATTCTGACAAGAGCAGGGACTTTAACAAGCAGTTTCAGCATGCTCCTTTTGTCAAGTGGTACTGCAAAGACTGTCATGCGCCGCATAATGTAGGCTCAGGAAAGCATGAGTTTGTGGTTGACCTCGACCAGCTTTGTACTACCTGTCACTTTAACCGGCTGGATGAGACCGAATATGTCTATCAGCACAAGCCGTACCTGCTGGGACACTGTACAGACTGTCATGACCCGCATGCATCTGATTACCGCTATCTGCTGCGGACATCGCCCAATACCCTGTGTACGGCGTGCCATAAACTGGATCTGGTTTATGATTTCCCGGTGAAGCACAAACCGTATGAGATTGGTGCCTGTTCTGACTGCCATGTCCCTCATGCATCAAAAAACAGGGGGATGACCAGGCTGCCCGGTAAACAGTTATGCTTTACCTGCCACTATGACAGGCAGAATGAACTGCTCCTGCCGGTCCAGCACAAGCCCTATGCAACCGGTGACTGTGTCAACTGCCACGGGGCCCACGCCACACCGGGTGAGAAGCTGACACTTGTTCCGGGTAACGGACTCTGCTTAAGCTGCCATTATGGCTTAAATGAAAAAATACAGGCAGTTACCAAAAACGGGTATGTCCATACCCCGGTGAAAGAAAAGTGTACCAACTGTCATGTACCTCATGCATCGGCAAAACCGGCCCTGCTTCCCGAAGCCAGGACAGAACTGTGTTACCTTTGCCACTCAGCCATGAGGCCTGATTTTGAAAAAGCCTCCCACCACCCGGTGGGTAACGGCCTCCTGGACTGTGATGGGTGTCATGACCCCCACGTGGGTTCAGGACCCAACCTGGTCAGGAAAGCCGGGAACGATTTGTGTTATATGTGCCACCTCGGACTCGAGAGTACCTATGAAAAGCTCCAGCATGCTACCAAAGCCGAAGGGAAAGGAGGCCTGGGAGCCTGTACCAACTGTCACGTTCCCCACGGGTCCGACTGGAAACCCCTGCTGATGGATAAGCAGGAGCCGATGTGTAATGGCTGTCACCAATCGATAGCCAAAGCCAGGATAAACCACCCCTTTGGGGACAAATACACCGACCCCTGGCGCGGCGGCACACTGCACTGCACCAGCTGCCACGGTCCGCACGGGACTGAGCATGAGCAGTTTACTTTACTTAAACGGACAGAGCTATGTCTTAAGTGCCACAGTGAAAATGTTGATGACAGGCTTGAGATCCACAGAAACATTAAGCCGCGCAATGAAACTAAGCCCAAGACAATTGATACTGAAGTTCCACCCAGAGAAAACAACAGGACCGGAGTTATTAACAAAAAGGCCGGGACGTAATTAAAATCTCCCGGGAGCCGGAGGTGTAGTTATGGAATCAGGTTTGAACCAGGACATAGATAAAGGTATATCATTTAAGAAGGCGGTTTTAATTATAATTGGAGCTGCTGTAGCTGCCATAGCCGTATTCACTGCAGTTGGGTATGCATTCTTCTGGCGAACAGTACCGGAACAGAGACAGGATATTGAGTTAAATTCTGTTGATTACATCATTGAGGCCAAACCTGACAGTGTTGAGGGCTACCTTGCCAAAGGAAATTACTATATCCGGAATGACCAGCCTGAGGAAGCCCTTAAGTGGATAGACAAAGCTGCAGAAATTGAACCAGATAACAAGGCCGTTCAGTTTAACAGGGGTCTGGCATACATGCAGCTGGGCAAGTATGATGAAGCCATTAAAAACATGGAACCACTCACAGATGACAAGGTTTTCGACTTTGATGCCGAGTATTTTATGGGAGCTGCTTATTACCTGAAGGGTGACTTCCCAAAGGCTATTGAGAAATTTGAACTGGCATTGGTATATAATCCGGCCTCTGCTGATGCCCACGTTTTCCTGGCAAAGGCCTGTTACAAAAACGGAGAAAAGGAAAAAGCAGACCAGCACCTCTCCAAGGCTCTGGCTATGGTTCCCGATTATGATGAAGCCCTTGAAGTCAAGAAAATAATTGATGCAGGCGGCCAGTTAACAGATTAAGTCCAAAAGGGGGTAGAGCATCGGGATATGGAAACCAAACTGGATGCTGATAAAATAACCAAGAAGCGCATAACCAAGTCACAGGTCCTGAACATTGTCCTGATTACAGTGATTATTATCGGTGCTGTTTTCGGATACCTGTATTATAAGAAAACCAACATTGTTACCGCTGTCAGGCAGGTCGTTCCTGCCGTTGACCCGGTACCGAGACTGGAGTATCAGTTCAGTATATATGGACCTACGGCTGATTTTCTGAATAATCCCCAGGCCACCATTGTATGGGATAACAATATTTATGTTGCCGACACCGTAAACAGCCGGGTAATGGTGTTTGACTATACCGGCAGTTTTGTCAGGCAGATCGGCGGCAGGGGTGATTTCCCGGGGGCAATGGTAGGCCCCACTGATATGGGAGTTTACAACAACAACCTTTATGTTGCCGATTACGAGCTCGGCAAAGTCAGCATTTATTCTCTCAACGGTGAATTTATTGGCTATTTTGCTGAGGATACATTAAAGGGCCCTTCAGGAATAAAAATTGTCGGGGACACGTTTTATATTTTTGACAGTATCAGTCAGAAGGTCTTTATTCTAGACACTACAGGTAAAGTCCTTAATTCCTTTGGCGGAAAGGGCAGTGAACCGGGCCAGTTCTATTATGCCAAGGGGATTACCGTAGATGAGGCAGGCAATATTTATGTTGCCGATTCCAACAATTTCAGGCTCCAGGTCTTTACCCCTGATGGGAAGGAAAAGGCTGTCTGGAAGAGCGACCAGCCTGATAATGCCGGGGGATATACCATACCCAGGGGTGTGGCCATTGACAAACAGGGTAATGTCTGGACAGCCAACCTGCTGGCCAGCGGGGTCTCGGTAACAGACTCTTCGGGCAAAAGGCTGGCACTATTTACTCAGGGTGAGTCTGCTGAGGACAGCATGGTACTGCCGACCGGTGTCTTTGTGGATGAGAATAACAGGCTGTATGTTACCGAGCTTGGCAAAAGTCGGATTCTGATATATGACATCAGGTAGGTTTAAAATTGTATAACAATTAATTGTTGTTATATATCCCACTGAAGGGAGGTGAAAATGATGAAAAAATATATAGTAATTATTACTGTTGTGGCAATTGCACTGTTTATGTTCAGTGGAGTAGCTTTTGCAGAAAACAGGTTCTCAGATAACTTCCCCAAAACACACTACGGGTTCTCTACTTCTGCCGAAGGTTGTGCCGGATGTCATGTAATCCACACGGCTACTGTAGCCAAACTGTTGAAAACCGGCCAGACACAGACGGATTTCTGCTACTCCTGCCACCGTTCCACGGCCTATGCTCCTTATGACGTAGAGCGCGGCAGAATTATGGGTAATGACAATGTAAGTGACGGTATAAACCAGTCTTTTGCAGGGGCCTTTGGTTTTGAAGGCAATGACTATTATAACGGGGGTGCAATTACCTCCAGGCACCAGGTTGAAGGGCCTACATATACCGTTGTCTATGCGGCAACCGGTATTCCAGGTAACTTGGCAACAAATGCTGACTGGAACTTCAACAATGGTTTCAAGTGTGCCTCCTGCCATGACCCCCACGCCGGTGACAAGGCCAATGACCGCCTGCTCAGGTCAAGTATACTGGGCTGGACTGCTGGCAGCACCGTATCCAGTACTATTGACTTTGTCTATGACCCCGATACACTCGTTACTACCAGTTATGCTGACGACGTTGCCGGTGCCACTGCTATTAACGAATTCTGCGGCCTGTGCCATGGTAAATTCAATGTAGCTGATGACGGCGCCAAGAGCCTGCAGGATGGCAAGTACCGCCACGCCATGGGTGTTCCCGTGGCTTCAGGTTCAACAACCCTTCCGGTGGGCGTTTCAGGAGCCAGCTCTGCTAATACAAACCTGGTTCTCTGCCTGACCTGTCACTACCCGCACGGTTCTGATGCTGCCCCGGTTTCTGCAGGTTATAACAACTGGGATACTGATGAAGGCACCTTCAGCGGTTCCGTCCTCCTCAGGAAGGACAAGCGGGATGTCTGCTATGACTGTCACGGTGCAGCTGAAAAGAACACTGAAGCATTTGGCCAGGGATTGCAGTAATGAGTCTCACCAGTACATAAAATCGACAGTTGTAATAAAGAGACCAGGGCTTTGCCCTGGTCTCTTTGTCAGGAAGAATTGCAAAAAATTTGTTAAAGCAGGCAGGATTTTACCACGATATATAGTATATAGAAAATAATACTAGTATTTGTAGCATATTTCCAATCAGCAGACCATAACATTATAATGCCATATATTTCCGGTTTTTTAAAAACCGGCATTAGGGGGGTGAAATAGTGAAAAAGGGAACTTTCATAACCGCTCTCGCTTTTTTGGCTGCTTTTGCTGTATTAATATTTGCTCCTTCGAGTGTTCTGGCAGCAGATCCGGAGACGTGTGCCAACTGTCATGACTGGACCCAAAAACCCAACTCCGAAGTGACCAGGTTTGTCCTGCCCATGATAGCAGATGGCAGTGCTGCCGGTTCTACTGTGGACAAGAGTAAGTGCCAGATATGCCACTCAATAGACATAGCGCCAAAGCACCAGTCCGGTGTATATCTTACTGTACAGAAGGTAAACGGAGTCGTTTATGGCGCATTTTTGAACCGGGAATCACTCTATAAGAGCCCCTCTTACTTACACAGTATCCATAATGCAGCTTCCACCAAGATAACCGGTCCTACCTGCCTGAAATGCCATGGGGTGGCTTCATGTTCGTCGTGCCATACGAGTGTGCCTCATGACAAACATTATGCAGCTAACCCGGTAAATCCTCTTACAGGAAATAACATAATTACTCCTGTGCTCAATGTATCCACAGGGAGGACCCGGTATGAGAACGGGACGGTGTATCCTACCTGGAATATTGCCACTACCTGTGCGGCTTCCGAATGTCACCAGAAGCTGCCGTCACCGCTGCGCAGGAAAACTAATGGAGATGACCTCTGTTATAACTGCCATAAAACAGCAGGGCTCAGCGGTCATGACCCGGAAAGGCTTGACCGGGCACATGTAGCGGAAACAGATGTCCTGAGGACAAACACCGGAAAATACGTGGTCTCCTGTGCCGGCTGCCACAGTGAATCACTGTCAGCGGAACACAGGAGGGTGGCAGCTGAGCAGCAGCTGCCGGAAAACACCGAATGCGGGTACTGTCACGGTAATTCCGCACAACCTGCCGTGGCCACAGCTGTTACCGGCATTAAGACAGCAAACACGGGCATTACCGATCCGGCCATAATGGCTGATAACCGGGCCTGTACGGAATGCCACTTCAACCTGTCAGTTATGCCGGCACGTCCACTGGAGCATTTTACCTATCATAAAGCAGACCTCAGCAGCGGATTGTCCGTGACCGGAGGACCGCACCGGGATTGTAATACCTGTCACGCTGATACAGAATTGTACCAGACAATTTACAACCTGGCCACCATACCTGTAACTGAAAGAGACTATGACTGCTTCGTCTGTCATAATGATAGCCTGGGACTTGCACCGGTTCATACTGCCGATTTCTTCGGTGAAAGTGGTTCGATTACGGATAATCATGAAAGATGCGGAGTCTGCCATACCCCGGGGACACCGGAGGCGGAGAAAGTATCAGAAATCATAGGTCAGCTTGATGCGGGCAGCCAGGGTTATTCCTGTACCGCCTGCCATTCGGGTGAGGCCCTTGACGAGGGTCACTCCGGAATAATTGATTCAAACTGTACCAAGACCTGTCATAACAGTATCCTGACAACCGAACACCTTGATAATCCGGTAACCCAGGCAGGTAATCTGGAAGACCCCTTAACATGCGGGACCTGTCATAATTCTGATGACATTGAAGTAAGGCTTTCTATTACCACAGGAAACACAGACTGTACAGCCTGTCACAGTGAAGCACATAACCTGACCTTCATCCAGCAGGTGCCTCCGGATATAGTACTTTATCCAGGATTCCAATGGTCAGTTCCTCAGTCAGCCGATGTCTGGTCAGGGGAGCCGTGGATGCCGGAAGAATATGAAGGGGCCAGGCTGCTAATATCAAACCGCAGGCAGGTATCATGTCAGGAGGTTTGGGAATATTACCGGCAGGAGATGGCCGCCAATGGCTGGACACTCCCATCGGTCCAGCTGGCTGTGGATTCATTTACAGCTGAATTTAAAAAAGATAAGAGAAAAGCAACGGTATTTTTCTATGGAGGGGAAAATCATCAAACCTCTCCGGTTCTGACCCAGGGGTACAGGATTGAGATTTTATACAAATAAGGTACTTTAAAAATAATGTGCTTTAAAAAGGCCGGGCAGTCCAGAGGACTGTCCGGCTTTTCAGTATTTACCGGTACGACAGGGTGTTATATTTAGGTTATTTATATGAAATTAGGGAAAGAAGAAGGATATTTTTCTACAGTGTAGAATAATACAATAATGACATAAAATTAACAGAACATATGTAATAAAATAACAATAATAGGTCAAGTTTCAAACAAATAGTCGTACTACATGCATACGTAAAATTCAGAATTTTAAAATGTTTCACAAAACTATATGGCTTTCTGGATCCTAAAACCTGGGGAAGGGGGTGAGAAATTCGTGAATATTTCGGGAGAAAGCTCTCATATAAGTCTGAATGGAGGTGATAGATTGAAAAATTTTATAAAATACTCTCTTACAGGCATTTTTTCATTGGTGCTCATTCTCTGCTGCAGCCTGACTGCTTTTGCCGCAGACCTGACAACCTGCGGAAACTGCCATGACTGGGCTGCCAAACCCGATTCAGATGTAACAAAGTTTGTTCTTCCCCTTGTCCCTGATGGAAGCCCTGAAGGTTCTACAGTTGACAAATCCAGGTGTATTACCTGCCATACAATTGATATTGCACCTGTACATATGAGTGGTGTATATCCTCAGATACAGACGGTAAACGGAGTTATATACGGAGCGTTTCTCAGCCCTGATTCGCTGTATAAACCGCCGGCATACCTTCATTACATTCATAACGCGGTTTCCACCAAGCTTACCGGACCTACCTGCCTGAAGTGTCATGCCGTTGCCTCTTGCACATCCTGTCATAGCTCTGTACCCCACGGTAACCACTACACGGCGGATCCGGTTAATCCGCTGACAGGTGCTGCCATAGTAACCCCTGTGCTTACCAACCAGGCGACAGGCTACACCAGGTATGCTGATGGTGTGGTATATCCGACCTGGAATATTTCGACAACCTGTGCAGCAGCCGAATGTCACCAGACACTCCCGGCACCCAGGCGGTTCCGGCCTGACGGAACTGATCTGTGTTACAACTGTCATACCAGTGGTCTGGACGGACATCCGGAGGAACAGATTAATACAATACATACATCGGTTTTTCCTGCAGAACTGACATTTGACAGTCAGCTCACCGGAACGTATGCTGTTGATTGTTCGGGATGCCACAACAGTGCCCTTGACAGGGAGCATGCTGACCATGACAGGGACTGTATGGCCTGTCACAGGTCTCAAAACACAGGTGTCCTGGAGGTTATTGCATCAGCAGATGGTCTGGAAACAAACCGCTCATGTGAAAAGTGCCATTTTAACAGCAGTGTCCTTGCGGTACCGGCTGAGCATGACCTTTTCCACATCACTGCCCTGAGTAACAACCTTCATATAGAAGGCGGGCCTCATGCTGAATGTAACACCTGTCACCAGAGAGATGGCCTCTTACCCCTGATTGCCGGGCTGGCAGCTGAAACAGACAAAGAGTATTCATGCCTGACCTGTCATACAGGCAGTCCAAATCCGAAACAGCCCGTTCATACAGCTGATTATAACGGACAGTCAATGGAAATAGTCGATTTACACCAGGGTTGTGATACGTGTCATACTCCGGGTGACCCTTATGCGGAGGCAGTGGAGACAATAATTTCAAGGCTGAATGACCCGGTCAACCCTGCTTCGGGATACTCATGCACTGAGTGTCACACTGATTTGAGTGGAGTACATATTCCCGAAGACAGTACCAGCACCATGTGTCTGGAATGCCACAGGGCAGACTCCGCAGACGGGACTTCCCTTCCTGTGGTGCATTCAAAAGACGTTGACAGCACAGTAACCTGTATAACCTGCCATAGTTCTGATGCCAGGCCGCCTGTTCCCGAAGCGGTGGCCGCAAATGATACCAGCTGTGGGGCATGCCACTTTGAGACATCACATGAACATAATATCACCGTCTTTGAGCAGGGACCTGATACGGACTGTATCGTCTGTCACAGTACTGACAATACAAACCAGGTATCAGAGCTGGCAGAACTGCATGCCGGGTATGGACACCAGTGTTCCGTATGCCATAACAGCACCTTTGACGGGATTATTACCGGAGATGGGAATCTTGACATGATGCAGAATTCTGAGACACCGATATATTGTAGTTCATGTCACAATGGTGACAGTACCGGCGGTTTCCCGGAGACCAGGGAAAGCGCACATGACCCGGAACACATGGCATTTGGGGAAGATGATGTGACCTGCAGCGGCTGTCATTCATTTAACGCGCCGTTCGGTTCCCCGGCAGATGTTACCGGAATCCACCTGTCAGATGAATGCAATACCTGCCACAGCAGCAGTAATGAGGTGGTTTTGGAATTTATCAGGGACAGGGCAGGTTCAGACAACGGATTTTATACCTGCGAGGATTGTCACAACAGCCTGACACAACACGATGAATTACACGTGGTTACTGCTTACAGTAACTCGGGGTCAGGTAATGGTTGTGCATCCTGTCACAGCCCTGATGTGACCATCGCCCATGAAGGTACTGCAGATAAATGTAATACCTGTCACGGGCTGCAGCCGGTGCCGGCGACAATCACAGAAAACCTGAGCTCCAATCCTGACAGGACCGGATATACATGTCAGGACTGCCATACTAACATCAGTGGCGGTCAAAGACAGCACAGAAAATAATTGTATGTCAATTAATAAACAGGCGGACTGCCAAATTTGGTGGTTTGCCTGTTTATTTTCCAGACTATTAATGACAGCTCACTGATACTAATCAGGTATCAAACCAAACTTTGAGGTAATAACTGGTTGCCCATTTAAGAAGGATAATGGAAGGAGATGTCGAATTATACAACTTAACTAAGATTTGGTTCTGCTGAATAAAACGCTTGTTGTCAAAGTTATAGGCTGTGCCCTCTAAGGTACAGCCTTAATAGCAGTTATTGTCCTAAAAGATGTAATACGAACCAAAGATGAACACCTGAAATATGCTATGATATGAAGTAGTCAGGGAAGCGTAAAAGGGGCTATAGCTTATGTCGTTGAATATCCTTTTGGTCACACCTCCATACCATACGGGAATAATTGAAGTTACCGGAAAATGGCCGCCACTTAGCCTGGTTTACCTGGCAGGCCACCTGAGAGCAGGCGGGTTTCAGGTTAAAATATATGACGCCATGTCCCTGGACCACGACATTAATGATGTCAGGAGGGTTATTTCCGAAGAAAATCCGGACCTGATAATGATTGGTGCGTTTACCCCCAGCATTAATGCTGCGGTTGAGGTCCTGAAGACGGCCAAGGATGTGAATCCGAACATGATAACCTGTCTTGGCGGTATTCACGCCACATTTCACTGCCGGGAATTACTGGAAGACCTACCCGGAGTAATTGACTATGTTGTCAGGGGCGAAGGGGAGCAGACTGCTCTGGAGCTGGCACAGGCTGTAAGTGACGGAGTGACCCCGGACCATGTCAGGGGGCTGGCCTGGCTTGCCGATGGGTCTGTGGTCATGACCCCGGAACGGGGGTTTGCGTCTGACATGGACAGCCTTATTCCGGCTTGGGATTTGCTCGACTGGGACCTGTATAAATATAATGTTACAGGGAGAAAACTGGCCCTGGTGGGGTTATCACGTGGGTGCCTGCATAGCTGCAGTTTTTGTTCCCAACACCTGTTCTGGCAGGGCACTTACCGCACCAGGACCCCTGAGGACTTTGTCACCGAACTGGAAATGCTGCACAGGAATTATGGTGTTGGTATGTTTATGATGGCTGATGAATTCGCCACCTGTGAGCGGGAAGTTTGGGAGAGGGTACTGGACCTGCTCATATCCAAAGGGCTTGACATTCATATCAGTTTGGAGACACGGGCAGATGCAGTTGTCAGGGACAGTGACATCCTGAACAAATACCGGAAGGCCGGGGTGATCCATATATATGTGGGTGTGGAAACAGTCCACCAGAAAATCCTGGATGTGTTCGGAAAGGAGCTGACTGTAGACATTTCCCGCAGGGCCATTGACCTGTTAAACCGGCATGATATTGTTACAGAATGTTCTTTTATAATTGGGAATCCTGATGACACCGAAGAGGATATTGAAAAAACCCTGCACACAGCCCTGGATTTTGCTCCTGACCTGGCGCACTTTCTGTTGCTGACACCATGGCCATATACTGAAATATATGACCAGGTAAGGGAATACATAGTTGAAAATGATTATTCCAAATACCATTTTGTTCATCCGGTGATTAAGCCGGCACGACTGGAAATACCACGTCTATGGTCTGCACTGATTAACTGCTTTCGGGTATTCTACCTGAACAAGGTACAGCAGCTGGTATTGATGGATGATGGATTTAAGAAGGACTATATGCTGAAATCGGTCCGGATTATGCATACCCATTTTTTTGTCAATAATTTCGGGAAAAGCACGATATCAATGCCTGCTGAAATGGGCGATATAATAGATTCCATAATTGGGTTGATTAAGGAGGAGGGCAAGATGGTCAATCATCTGGAGACTGTCAGACTGTCAGAGGAGTTGGATGCCGATATTGTTGAATTTATCCGGCAGGGTCTGGATAACTATGACGAAGAAAAATTTAACCTGCTGGCACTTCGTGAATTCAGGATTCAATATATGGCCAGCCCGGTTTACCGGGAGTACTGCGAAAATCAGGAGCGGACTCCGGAAAATGTCAGACACTGGTCAGAGATACCTGCAATTCCCACTTCTGCTTTCAAAGAACATGCAATTACTTCGTTTCCCTTAAAGGATGCTGAACTGGCCCTGCTTACCAGCGGGACCACCGACCCCGGTATGAGGGGGAAGATTTACCGGGATAAGAGCAGTCTGGATATGATTCTGGAAGCCAATAAGATGATAACCAAATCCCTCCTTTTTCCCGATGTTGAACGGATACGAATTTTGCTCCTGGTTCCTTCACCAAAAGTTGTTCCGGCAATGGCCATGGCTTTTGGACTGGAACAAATGAAAAACGAGTTTGGGACAGAAGACAGCATGTATTTTATAACACCTAATGGCTTTGAGACTGAGGCGCTGACTGAGGCGTTGCGTGAGGCTGAAGAAAGCGGCACTCCCGTTGCTGTTGTAGGGGCGACCTCCGGATTTGTTCATTTCTTTAACAGATGTAGTGAAAAAGGACTTACCTTCAGGCTCCCGGAAGGCAGCAGGATATGTGACGGAGGGGGTTACCAGGGGACTTTTGGCAATTGTTCCAGAGATGATTTCTATGCCAGGTGCCAGGAATTCCTGGGGGTATCCCCCCAAATGTGTATTAATACTCTTGGAATGAGTGAAAGCGGGACAAACTACTTTGACAACACCATCAGGAATTTCTTCAATGGTGTTGTGGAAACGGATCGTTGCAAGGTCGGTCTTCCCTGGACCAGGACCATTGTAGTTGGTCCCAGGACCGGACAGCGGCTGCCTAAGGGAGAAATCGGCCTTATCAGGCATTATGACCTGACAAACAGGGCGACCGTACTGGCTGTCCAGACTGATAACATCGGGTATGAAACAGAGGACGGGTTTGAGATAATCGGCAGGGCACAGGGTAAACTTCTGGGCTTTGGCCTGGAACCGACCAGTGTTAAAGACTGGATTTTGTCTGGCCACAATGAGGCCCATGGCGCAGTGGGTACACATCCCATGACAGGTCACGGTCACCCCACAATTGGTAATGGATACCCCACCGCAGGTCATGGCCTTTCCGGCCAGGGGTGTTCGTCTTCAACTGCTGAAATGCTGGAATCTGCCCACGGAGCGCCGTGCTCCACAGTTGCAGATGGGATGATGTCGGCCCATGGGGCACCCTGTTCCACGGTTGCAGATGGGATGATGTTGGCCCATGGGGCGCCGTGTTCCACGGTTGCAGATGGGATGATGAAAAGCAGGGGGGAATTATGAAGGTTTCAGATATCCTACTGGCATTAATATTGTTAACTGCTCCGTCTGTAAGGGGGCTGTATTATGAACAGGAGATGTTTGTTTTCCAGGTGCTGGTTTTTGTGACCTTTATTTTCTTTTTAATGGAAAGGCAGCCGTTCACATTAAACCGGCCCCTTGATTTTGCGGTTTTTGCCTTTCTTGGGGCCTACATGATTACACTTTTTAATGCTGCAGATTTCAGGGAAGCCCTGTTGACAGTAATGAGGATAGCGGCTTATACCCTGATTTATGTTATGGTTGCTGCGAAAACCCGGAATAATGGTATGAGACTTAAATTTTTAGGAGTCATTTATCTCAGCGGATTATTGATGATACTGGTCACTTTATTAAATTTGACCGGGGTAGGGTTTGATGATAAATTCCTGGATGGTTCTGTAATCATGACTGCATTTGAGTACAAGAATACCGGAGCACTCTTTTTGCTTGTTTGTTCCCAAATTGGCCTGTATCTGGCTTATTACAGTAAGTCCGTAAAAGCGGAAATGCTTATGGTAATCGGCAATTACCTAAACTTTCTCATAATTATCGGGACCCAGTCCCGGACAGTATGGCTGCTGTTCCCGGTGGCATTCGCGCTGATGTTGGCCGGGTTACCTGCCGAAAAGCGGGGTCAGTCTCTTTTGCGAATTATGATTTCCCTGCTGCCCGCTATTATCATTGCAGAGCCCTTAATTTCTTCAGTGGTCCAAGAGTCATTCCTGCAAACCTGGCTGGTGGTAATTGGCGGGGGAATGGCTGCCTGCGGGGGCGTTTTGGTAAGACAGAGGTTTGGGGAACGGTTAACATTAACCCGCCGCTTTATGGCAGCTTTGGCAGGCTGCATTATTAGTGCAGCTGTATGGCTGGTGTTGTCCGGCAGCTCGTCTGCCTTAGCCGGCAAAATCATGTCCATTTCTTTTTATGATCGTAATGTACAGGAACGCCTGGTGTTCTTTAAGGATGCCCTGGGTATTTTTGCTCAGAATCCGGTTTTGGGTGCCGGGGGCAGGGCATGGGATATACTTTATCTGAATAGCCAGAGCTTTGGATACTATGCGGAAAATGTCCATAATGATTTCCTGCAGGTTGCTGTTGAAGCCGGAATCCTGGGATTGGCGGCATTTATTTCGATTTGGATGTGTTTTTATTTATCGGGGCGCAGGATTTATCGTCAAACAAATGCTGAGGAGAAAGCATTTTACAGGTTAATATTTGTTGCCGGGCTTATCACTATGCTGCACATCCTGTTTGATTTTGACCTTTCCCACAGTGCCATGGCCTTTCTCCTGTGGTCGGTTTTTGGCATGGCCAGCGCTTTGGGTGATAATTCTGTCCATACGTCCAAGGGCAGGTACCGACCGGGCTTTTTAGTATTGGTCTCAGTGGCAGGTTTCCTGTATGTAACTGCTTCATTAAGTTTTTTAACAGGAGATATATTCTTCGCCAGGGGTGAAAAGGCTCTTGCGGGCGGCGATTTGATCGGGACAAGGGAACATTTCCTTAAGGCCCTTCAATTTGATCCATTTAAGGCAAATACTTTAGTCAGCCTGGCCCAGGTAAACCTGGCCCTGGCTGAACATGGCGATTATTCAGCCCTTAATCAGGCCGTTTACTATGTCAGGAGGGCTATCACTGCCCGGCCTAATGAACCGCTATCACATGCTGTTTACGGGACGGCTTTGTTTTACAAAGGAGATTATGAAGGCTCACTGGCCGAAACCCAAAAATATGTTTTTCTTCACCCCATGCTTACGGCAGCCTATGAGGAGCTGGCTGAAAGAAATTTAAACATAATAATTAACTTAAAAGAAAATGGGGAGGATGAAAAAACACATAATTATCTTAATACAGCAAATGAAATTCCTGAAATGATTGAAAACCGTTTAAGCCTGCTGTCCCGGCATGAACTCGATCTTTGGCGGAGTAACACATCTGAACCGGTATTATCTGTAACTCCGGCAATAAAAGCTTATTTGGGTGCTGCAAATTTACTTGCCGGAAATCCCCGGACCGGCAGGGAATTGATTGTCTCTGCCGCCGAAGAAGAGCCTGATAACCCCAAAATTATGGTGTGGTATGCAATTGTGGCGGATTCAGCCGGTCAGCAAGGCCGGCTTAGATCCATTATCCGAAACAATCCTCAGATGTCCGGTTATTTTAACCGGGTCAGCGCCCTGCTGGGAAATTAACTGAAAATTGCAAAATATCAGCATGAAATATAAACTATTGCAGGAAATTATTTTATAAATGTTGAAAATAATAGATTATCGTCCCGAAAATAAATCTGGTTGTGAAGGGATTTTATATTTGTGAAACTACAGCACAGGGTGACTTCATTCTTAAATCACAGAATAGACATTAAAATTAATATCAATAAAAGGATAAGCCGGAATAAGGCCCTTGTTTTGGTTGCCTTCATGGCAGTATTGATGTTCCTTGCCGGAAATTACATCGGTGAGCGGTGGTTTTGGGTTAATGACCAAAGCCTTTATGAATACCGGATTGCATCCCTGAGGGACCAGCTGGCCAAAAGCCCTAAGCCCAACAGCATCCGTACCGAACTGGCAATCACCTACTACCTGGATGGAGAGGCGGATAAGGCCGAAGCTGAACTGCGCGATGTGCTGGCCGATGAACCGGAGAATGATGCCGCAATGTTATACCTGGGCCTGATTCTTTCAGAGCGCAAAAAATACCGGGAATCAATAGAATTTCTTGACAGATACCTAAAGAGAAATCGGGGCCTGGAGTCCAGGCTTGCCATGTTGTATCTGGGACGGGACTACCTGGAAACAGACGCTCACAGCCTTGCTTTGACTACGCTCAGGGAGGCCGCTGAGATGGATCCGGCAAACCCTGTGGTCTACTATTACCTGGGGCTGGCCTACGAAAAACTGCATGACAGGAAAAATGCCATCAAGGCATATGAAAAGGCTTTGGCTATCAATAAAAACTATACAGAGGCCGAAGTGGCATTAAATTCACTGGTAAGCCGAATGTCCTCAGAAAACCGCCAGGCTGTTCCTGATGAAAGCGGTTCCCCGAAAACAAAATAAAATATAAATTGGCACAATTTAAGACAAGAAGGTGGTAACCGGTGCAGCAGCAGACAAGTGATAATTTTGCCGGTAAATCCGGGGAGCCTGGCAGGAGCCGCCCGAGGAGGCGGAAGACCATTACCCTTAAAACCCTGGGGTTGTTGATTTTAATAACATCTGTTTTGATTTCTACATATTTTGGGGTTTTGTATTACCTCGGTCAAAAGCCTGCGGACAGCGTCCTGCCGGTTGTAAATAAAAATCCTCCGGAATTTCGCTTTAGTATTTATGAAGGCCGCAACAGGTTTTCACATCCCATAGCAGTTGCTGGATATGGCAGTACAAGGATTTATGTGAGCAATAACAGCAATCACACTGTTGAAATTGTTGGTCCTAACGGAAAGCCTAAAGGCGTTATCGGCAGTTCCGGTGACTTACCCGGTGATTTAATGTACCCTTATGGGATCGGTATCTTACCTAACGGCAATATCCTCATTGCCGAGACAGGAAACTACCGCATACAGGAGTTTACCCCGGAGGGGAAGTTTGTGAGGACATTTCTAGGTCCTGATAATCAGGCCGGTGTCCAAAAACCCGGTCCCGTGTTTGTTGACAGCCGGGGACAAATATATGTCGGTGATTTATCGGGAAACCAGGTGGTAAAGTTCGACAGGAAGGGCACGGTTTTGGAGAAATTCATGAATATTTCATACCCGCACGGAATAGCAGTTGATGTGGAACGAAATAAACTCTATGTCAGTGATTCCGGAGCGGCAGAGGTGAAGGTTTATGAACTTGAGCAGGCTTCTGGAAGTGGAACAGGAGAAAAAACGGCAAGGGAGCCACAGCAGGTAATTGATTCAGTCACACCCGGCAATCCCTTTAGTATGGTCAGGGGGATCGCAGTTGACAAAAACGGGTCCCTGTATGTAGCTGATACCATCAGCAGTACCATCAGGGTTTTTGACAAAGAAGGTGCATATTTATACAGTTTTGGCCGCCCGGGTTCCGGTGACGGGGAATTCATTTACCCAGCCGGGGTTTATGTTGATGATATTGGGAAAGTCTACATCGCTGACTGGGGTAATAACCGCGTTCAGGTGTGGGGTTACTGAGTGCAGCCGTTGCGGGGGTGTATCACATGAAGGTTAAGCTTAAATATTTATTGGCCGGTATAATAGTGTTTGGGCTCATGGCAGTATTTATCGGAACCGGTTCTGCGGAGGAAGGTCCATATGTGTATATCAGGTACTTCAACAACGGGACCGGTGTCGATGCCTATGTTTACTGGAACGATTCCGCCGACAACGGAGGTCCGTACAGTTTTGCCTGGGCTGATGATGTGCTCTCCAGCGGTGAAGATTTGGACTGGCAGACCGCTGCGCCTGATAATGCCGGGACTGCAGGTGCGGTCTTTAAGCTTCCGGTAACCAAATACAAAAACTATTTTTTCCGGGTCAGTGACGGGGCCAGGGTTACCATTGCGCGGGCTTTTCCAGTGGATTTTAATAACAGTACCAATTCCGACAGGTACGAGAATGATTATGCCCACGGCAATTTTACCCCCGGTACCGGCATGTGTGCAGCATGCCACATCACCCATACTGCGCTGGGTGAATACCTGCTGAGACAGGCAACATATTATGAGCTATGTATGTTATGCCACGGAAACAGTACCACCCAGAGCAAATATGATGTGGAAACCGGCAGGGTCTACATGGGCCCGGAAACGGGATGGGTTGATTCTCTGGCCGGTCCGATAGGAAGCGGGGTTACCGGTATTACTTCCAAACATGATGTAGATGATACCACTGATGTGATGACAACAGTATATGGAAGTGACCCGGGCAGGCTGCTGACCTTTACGTGTGTGTCCTGCCATAAGGGCCATGGAGGTAAAGATGATAATTACCGCCTGCTGAAAAAAACTATCTATCCGGCTGACGGGGAATGGAATCCCCAGAATGTCGATTTCAGGGCATATGCAGTTGTCAGGGATACAACTGTCGGTGAGGAAGTCTATTTCATTTCCGGAAACACCGAATTCTGCTCATCCTGTCACCTAGACTACAGTCAGGGTTCAGCCCACTATGCGGACGGTGTGTATACCAGTGTCTACAGGCACCCGGTGACAGTCGGGGAAACTGTATATTCAGTTGAAGCCAGGGGCCTCTGGCCGGCTGAGGGGGACTATCTCCCGCTGCAGGCAGACCCCGGTGCAGGTACTGCAGATAAGAGAACTGCCGTGGTTTGCGAGACCTGTCATTTTGCCCACGGTACTTATAAAACGTTCAATGTTTACCTTCCTGACACAGGTGAGACGATATCAAGCCAAAAAATGCTCAGGCTGGACAATTACGGGGTATGCCAGTCCTGCCATAAGAAGTAAAGAAGTAAACTATTAAAACATGTTTCGACACGAAACCAACCATTGTTGTGTTATAATAAGTACAGTCCTCGGAAAATTATGCAATTAACACCTGGATATTTATTTCAGAAAGGCTGGTATCTACTTTGCTGAAAGTGATACATATTCCAACGGATTTATCATATTGTTCCCTGCAGTCGCAACTTATGTTGCGGCTGTTTTTTTTAGTCTACTAATATTAGTCATAAAAACAAGATAAAGATTAATATGACGGATTATAGTAATACAGCCTCAGGCATGGCTTCGGTCAGGGGGGAGAAATAATGCGGAGAAAAATAATGCGGAGAAAAATAATGCTGGGTATCGGCCTCATCCTGGTAATTGCAGCAGTTGTCGGTTATCAGGTACTTGGAGCCGGGGCGGCCCAGGTAACCATAGATATGCTGAGCGGGGAAGGTGATTTTGAGGACCTCAACCCCCCCAACCACTACAGCAGCTGGCTGCATGATTTTGACAGTGGCGATACATTGTGGACTTATACCCAGGATAGCAGTACCTTTAAATCAGGGGCTTACTCGGCTGCACAATCCAGCTATATTACGGCAGGAAACGGGACAACGGAACGCATACTAAACGGGGGCTACCGGTATTCTTTTACTACCCCAGATGTGCCTTCATTTACAGCGACATTGAGCCTTTACTATAGTAAGCAGATAATCGTTGTTCCGGGTTCCTCCGGGACAACTAATGTCAGCAGGTGTGACCTTAAGTGGCAGGTTCTGGATGCTGCGGGCACTACTGTGGTCAATTATGGGTCAATAATTGATTCAGCAGCCACCAGCGTCCCCTGGGGGGAGACCCCCTACTCGGTAAATGTTACCGGGCTGGAGCCCAACACGACCTACCAGCTCCGCCTGATAGTTGATGCCCAGCACCGGGCCCAGTGGTCTGGTACTTCCAATATTACTGTAAACTGGGATGATGTGGTCTTAAATGCCGTTTATACAGATAATCCTCCGGCAGTAAGCATGTCTTCACCGGCAGACCTGAGTAACCAAAAAGGTACGATAACCCTGCTGGCATCCTGTAGTGATGACTTTGGCGTCAGCCAGGTCGATTTTGAGTATGCTGACAACTCCTCTTTCAGCGGGGCCGTGACCCTGTCAGGGGCGGAACTTGTTTCCGGAACTGCAAACACCGGTATGTGGGGGGTTGAATGGGACACTACAGGCCTTAACGGAACATATTATGTCAGGGCCAGGGTTGATGATGGGGTGAATTCACCGGTAATTACCGGCAGTTACTTCACTTATTTTATCGATAATACTCCGCCGGATACGGCTGCAGTGATCTCTCCTGTTGATACGGGCCGGGTCAGGGGCCTGATTGACCTTAAAGCTACGGCAAGAGACAATATGGAGGTCAGCTCAGTTGAATTTGAATGGGCGGATAATACCGCATTCACCGGAGCGGAGACCGTCACCGGGGCGGAACTGACCCAGGGGACCGTTACAGACGGTACATGGACTGCTGCTTCCTTTGATACGTCTGCAATGGGTGACGGGACGCGCTATATCAGGGCAGTGGTTACTGATGCTGCAGGTACCCGGCTGACCGGCAGCCCTATTACCGTTACAGTTGATAATACGGCGCCAATCCTGGCCCTGGAGTATTACTCCGACAGCGCCCTGACCCAGCCGCTGCCGGTTTCCGGGGGGGTCCCTGTAGCCAAGACCGGGACGGTGTATGTCAGGCTTAATGCCGATGAAGTCCTGAGTTCGACAGCCGGGACTAACCAGATAAGCATTGATGCGGTGGGAATGGATAACGACATTTTAAATGCCAATTTTACCTGGGATGAGACAGCAGGTACCTGGGTTTATCCTTGGACGGTGTCTGCCGGCAGTGACGGGGAGACTATCTCTATTACTGTGAAAGGAACAGACCTGGTCGGTAATGTGACAACCGGTGTTCCCGAAAGCGGGGGTGTTGTCAGGATTGATACAACGTCTCCGGTGCTGGGCCTCGAGTATTATTCCGATGCAGGTTTGACGACCCCTCTGCCGGTTTCGGATGGGAAAACGGTTGTTAAGGCAGGATCAACATATATCCGGCTGGTTACTGATGAATCTCTGGGCACTGAGTCCGGGCTGCATACAGTCACCATTGATGCCCCGGGAACAGCAAATGATATTACCAATGAGGCATTTGCCTGGGATGCCGCCACCGGCGCCTGGAAATATGAATGGCAGGTCAGTATTGCAGATGACGGGGATACAGCGGCAATTTCAGTCTCAGGACAGGACGTGGCCGGGAACACTTATTCAGGGGTACCTTCCTCAGGGGGAACAGTAACCTTAAGGACTGTCCCGGCGCCGCAAAACCTGCAGGTGACAGCTTCTCCCACTTCGGTCCCCTATGACAATGTTTCCACAGCTGCGGTTACGGCACTGCTTACTGACCAGTACGGTAATGTTATGGCCGGAAAGACAGTTGATATTTCAACCAGCCTGGGTACTTTTGTCTCCAGCGGGACTTCTGCCGTTTCTGTGGCCACAGATGCTGCCGGGACTGCCGTAGTGGAGCTGAAATCCGGGGCTTCAGGGATTGCCACAGTTACCGGAACAGTTAACGGGACAACTGTATCGGGGTCGGCACAGGTAACCTTTTATCCGCCGGCCCAGACTATTGACATGGAAGTCGTGCCGGATAACCTTCCGGCCAACAATACCACAACATCCACTGTTATTGCAGAAGTCAGTGATGCCGATGGAGTCCCTCTGCCTGACGGGACAATGATTACCTTTGAGATTACAGCAGGGACAGGAACTTTTGATGATGGTACGGTAGTAACCCAAGCCCCTGTATCCGGAGGGCTGGGGCGAGCCTTGGTCCGGGTGAAATCAGGCACAGTGGGAACAGTTACGGTACGGGCATCGCTGGATGGTTCCAATAATACCGCAGATGTGCATTTTGTAGCTCAGCAGGTAAGTTCGGCCATAATTTCGGCTGCACCGGCGGTAATTGATGCCGATGGAGCTGATGAGGCGGTGATTACGGCTACCCTTTTTGACCAATACGGTGTGCCGATGCAAAGTCCATTAACTGTTAATTTCACCACAACCCTCGGGGACCTTTCTTCATCTGGCGCAATTACCAACCTGGCAGGTGAAGCTTCGGTGACCCTGACATCGGTATCGGCAGGTAAAGCCAGGGTCAGGGCTGTCTACAGCCCCAATGGAGTTAATGCATTTGTGGAAGTAACCCTGCAGGTACCGGATAAGATTCCGCCGGCCCTGATTAAGGCAGAGGCCACCAGTAAGCAGATGATTTACCTGACTTTCAGTGAGCCGGTCAATTTTGACCCAGACCCTCCCGTCAACTGGGCAATTTATAAATATGATTCCGGGGATGAATTGACCGTATCTTATCAGGCACCTGAGCTTATTGACACAGACCGCAGGATAGCCAGGGTTGCCCTTGCCGAAGGGGTATATCAGGACCCGGGAAACCAATACCCTAACCCGGAGCGGTACAAAGTTATTGTCAACGGGGTCTACGATCTTAGGGGTAATGTAATTGACACAGTGTACAATTATGCTTACTGGGACAGCTATACCCCTCATGGCAAGTATTCCAAGGTCAATGTTACCGACCTGAACAATACCATGCTGTGCGGACAGTGCCACAGCGCCCACAGCGCTGCCGGGGCCAGGCTGGTCAACAGGGCTACTGTTCAGCAGGTCTGCTTCATTTGCCATGGGACAGGGGGCATCAGTGTTTACAAGGTCAGTGAGGAATTTACCGACCGTACGGCCAATGGTTCTACGGTATCATATACCCTGCACAAGTCACTGGATGAAGCTGGCAGTAATCTCCTCTACTGTACCGACTGTCACAACCCTCACGGGGACAAACGCCCGGAAACCAACAATATTTACCCTAAACTGCTGCGGGTTGCTGACGTTTCCGGGACAGTGTATACACAGGGTAATGGGTTCTGCCTGGGATGCCACGGTGAGGGTGCTGACGGTAAGGTATTCGGGACTTCTGTAAGTATGGCGGCCTACTGGAATGAGATCGGAGGGAGCCATGCCTGGGGCATGGGTGTTGATGGCAACCCTCTGCCGGGATTCCAGCCGATTCCGCACTATTCTGAGGCTTTTCCGGCTATGAGTCCGGATTCACGTACAGATGTCACCTGTGTCCGCTGTCATGAGCGCCACGGTTCCCAGTACCGCAGCCTGATTGATAATTCCCTGGCCGGGAATGACAGGGAAGACCTGTGCTTCAAGTGCCATAACAGTTTTACCCCAAATACCATGAGTGGTGAGGATATTCAGGCCAGGTTCGGCATGGCCAATACCCATAACATCTATGACCCCCTGAACACGGGTCTGACCTGCAGCAGTTGTCACGGCCCTCACAGTGTCGCCGGAAGGCGGTTCGCAGAATCGGGGAGTATAGCACCTTCGGCTGTTTCAGATCCGGAAAACACCAAACAGAACTGGTATAAATCAGATACTCAGGACATGGCAGGCTTTTGCAACAAATGCCATAATGTCCCCGATTCCGGGGGGATTCCTCTGTACAGTGAACCACTGACAGCGGTAATTGCAGCAGATAAGATACGGCCGTTTACCATTAATTACGGTCCTCTGAACCTGAGCAACTTTGGTTTTAGTTGGAACAAAAAGGAATACTTTGATATTACCAGCAGTACCAAAGCCGGACATTACAGTCCTACCAGGAGCTCCGGGCTGGACCCGGTTATGTGTGACAACTGTCATGACCCTCACGGGTCGGAATATGGAAGATTGTCCCGTTATGGTGAAGACACTTCCGGGGGACCGTCCCCTGACGGGATGTGCCTGCGCTGTCACGGCGATATCGCAGGAAGCCCGGGGGATACTGTCAGCAGGCTGGATGTATGGACCAATGGGTTTGAACGTTCGAGTAAGCATCCAATTTTCTCAGCCACCGGAGTCCACAGTGATACTGAAAACCTTGGGACAACATCACGTCATGTTGAGTGTGTCGACTGCCATGACCCCCATGCCGCCAGGGAAGACTCGGTGGGGAACCTGTCAGGCCCGCTGTTGAACGTCTCCGGGGTCACCCGCTCAGGCAGCAGTCTTACAGAGGTAAACCCGGCCTCAGAGGACTGGGAAGTATGTTACAAGTGCCATTCAGATTACTGGGGTAATCTTGACGGGAGCCGGGACATTGCTGCTGAATTTTACCGGACTGCTGCCACCGGGAGTACCAGTGGGGTATACTCATTCCATTTTGTGGAATTAAATTCAAACCCCAATACCAGCGACCAGGTATCCCTGCACCTGGCTGCAGGCGCTGTTGACCATGAGGGCAATCCGTGGACAAATACCAGCAAAATGTACTGCACCGACTGCCACGGGACACCATCGGGCGCCAGGGGGCCCCACGGTTCACCGTACCCTGCTCTTCTTAAGGGGAGCTATGATACCACGATTGAAACAAGGGCAGAACTGCCTTCAGATTTTATCTGTTTCAGGTGCCATGATGAATCATGGTATAAAAATGACCATGTGTCCCGCAATCCGGCCCATGTGGTCGCCTCCTGCAAAAAATGCCATGGGGTCAAAGTCCACGGGGCCAACAGGGCACACCTTATCAGGACCAATAACCCGGCTGATGAGAGTTATGACCCGACATCGGTGCTTGACAGTAATACTGCTCCACATCCGGATGAAACTGTAAGGTCAAGCTGCTCTTCATCAGATCCAGCCTGTGAGGGTTATCACTGATGCTGTTTAAGGTTTGAAATTGCCGGGATGCAGGGCAACTTCGGAGGGCTGCAGAGATGACAAAATTTTTGGCAAGTCCGGTGCTGACCCTTGTACTATTGGCGGCCCTGGTTGTTTTCCTCTGTCTGGGGACAACCGGGATGTTTAAAAATGCTCTGGAAACCGGTGGCTTTAGTTCCATGATATTTTATTCCCCGCTGTTCCTGGCGGTTGTCCTTTTGTTTGAATTTAACCTCATCTGCTGTACCGCCAGGCAGTTTAAGAAGTCGGCTGACGGGCGCCGCAAAGGCTCTGTCCTTTTTCACACAGGTTTGATTATTATAGTCCTGGGTGCACTGATACAGCTAGCCTTTGGATTTACAGGATATGTCCGGGTCCGGGAGGGGGCTGTCGTTGAAAACCGCCCGGACCGTTACTATATTTCCCGGAAAGGAGTCTGGCACCGGCAGGAAACAGGAGAATCTGCAATGTTTTTGCAACAGACAGACATCCCCGGTGATAGGGCCCAGCAAGAATCCAGGGGCTTGCTGGCACTGGTCAGGGATGGGGAGGTTGTCGCCAAACAGTGGGTTGGCCGGGGAAAATCCCTGAGGTACGAACAGATGGACATTGCCTTAAATCGAACAGGATATTATCTAATGCTTGATTGTTCCGACAGCCTCGGTAAAACATATGTTTATCCCCTGCTCCTGCAGAGTACGGAAACACCCGGTGGCAGCGCCTACAGCGGCAGCCTGAAAATTCCCGGAACAGGTTACGTAATATCGGTAAGGTCCCGGGAACTTAAGGAATTTGAAATTAAAGTGGATCAAACCGGTCCCGGGGAGCAGGCGGGAGGTGGATACAGTGACCAGGCGGGAACAGGATACAGCGGCCAGGCGGGAAGTGGATACAGCGGCCGGGCTGCAGTGGGGGATACCATAACACTTGACCGGCATAAAATCACTTTAAGTCACCCGGTTCCCTGGATGATATTTCGCATCAGGTATGAATACGGGTTTTATGTTATTTATGCCGGTATGATAATAGCTGCAGCCGGGATGTTTATCCTCTACGGGAGGCGGGATATGTGAGAAACAAAAGATTTCCGGCTTTGCCGGCAGCCGTTATAGTTTTGGCAGTCCTGGTTTGGGGGACTCTCGGTGGCTGCGGCCGGACCGGTGATAATGAAGTTAAAAACAATGACAGCCAGGCCCAGTTGAGTGACAGCCAAATAAAAGTCATTGTTTCCAAATACAATGAAACCCTGCCCCTGGCTTATGCGGGGGAGACAGAAATACTGAGCAGTGTGGCTACCGAACGGGAGGTCCGGAGAGTGGAACTGTTTAAGGCCCAGCTGGCTGAGGAAGATATGACCATCAGGGCAAATCCCGTCTCTCTGGAGGTTAAGGAAATCCGGCGTGGTCCTTCCGGGAGTATATCTGTATATACTGTGGAAATTTGGGAGTTCCGTCACCTGGAAAGTAATACCCTCAAACCTCTGGATGAATGGAAGAGAATCAGGTACCAGGCTGTCTACCACCTTACAAAAAGTGATCAGGGATGGCTGGTTGACGGCATTGATTTTGAGGAAAAACTGCTGAATTGATTGTGATATATCAGATTGCTCTTCAGGGACTAATCCTGAAGAGCGAACAGGGTTAATAAGAGGTTTTGCGCCGCCGGCGGCAGCGGCGGAATGGAGGTTTTTTCATGAGTAATGGGTCCGACATTTTGCTCCTGACAGCCGCAGGGTTTCACTGGGTGGCAGTGGTGTTTTATGCTGCAGCCACAGTACTGTTTTTCCTGGGATTTACCTTTAAAAGGGACAGGTGGACAAATGCAGGGGTCATTTTGACAATCTGCGGGGCCGTACTTCATACAGCTGCCCTGGGAATCAGGTGGGCTGCCGCCGGACATGGTCCCTTTATGAAAAAATATGAGCTTCTGTCATCATATGTCCTCATTGCCATGTATATGTACCTGGGAGTTATCAGGAAGCGTCCCGGCTTACGGACAGTGGGAATTTTTGTCATGCCTGTGTCCCTGACAGTTATGGGGATGGCCCTGACTTCATCAGCAGCGGTTGTGGAAATGCCGGCAAGCTTTAATTATGTCTGGATAGTGCTGCATGTCCTTTTTGCCCAGGCATCTTACGGCTCCGGCCTGATTGGGGCCGGACTGGCCTTGTTGTACCTGATGAAGGAAAGAGCTGAGCGCAGGGGTCTTGCCACAGGGTTGTACCTGAACATGCCTTCACTGGAAAACATGGACAGGCTGAGCTACAGGTTTCATGGCTTCGCATTCCTGGCGGTCGGGGTAATGACTGCATCCGGAGCAGTCTGGGCTAATTACGCCTGGGGAAGGTACTGGGGCTGGGACCCGGTGGAAAACTGGTCCCTGATATCATGGCTTTTGTATGGTGTTTACCTTCATTTAAGAAGAATACACGGGTGGGCCGGGAAAAGGGCTGCCTGGTTTTCTTTTGCCGCCTTTCTGGTGCTGGTATTCATACTGGCCGGAATAGGATGGGTATACCAGTCAGTGCATGCTCCGTATTTTATATAAGCAGGATATTCCCCAAGAAAAAAATGAAACGGCCGAAAAACTGGCCGTTTCATCAACTGTCGCTACTTATCCGTTCTTTTTTGTGCTATAAGGTAGACCTCATTATCAGCTCTGGCAGATATTACAATTACCCTCATTATATCATTTTCTTTTACAAGCTTGTATACCACACGCAAACCAAGTTTTTTCAGCTTGATTTTAAGATACCCGGCCAGTTTTGTGCTATTCCTGTTTCCGAGAGGTTTGCCGTATCCGCCTTCTGTTCGTGGCAGGGGGTTGACTGATACCTTATCAATTGCTTTAATGACCTGCAAACGCTGACTGAAATCAAGCCGTTTTAAATCTTCCACAGCTTCTTTTAGATACTCTACCTGCCACATCTACTCAAGCTCCACATCTACATTCTCTAAATCTGTTTTTTTAATGCCAAGTTCCGATAACACTTTATCCTGAGGAATGAAATCCTCAGGTTTTGCATTTTCCATACGTTTTTCTGCTTCCAAAAATAAACGATATTCCTCAACGGTGTCAAGCATTTGTTCATAAACTTCTGGGGTTAAGAGCACACACATCGGAGTGTTGTTTTTCAATACAATTTTAAAACCGGTTTCCTTAACCTCATTGAAAATTATATTAGCCTCACCTTTGTTAAACCGGGATATAGGTACCAGGGAATTTATGACTTTGGTAAAAGAGATGTTTTCCGGCATAATTATCGTACCCTTCTCTCATGAACTACTTGTGTAAAGCATTCGTTTGATAATATTATATGTTATATTTATAAATTTATCAATATATTTATCGATAATAGTGCGATAATCTACACCGCTTACCGAGCTGAGCGGTGTTTTTTAGTGTGCACCCGGCATGGGCGCATTCCATCGGGTGGAGTCCCGGGTGCAAGTGGCTGAATACTGGATAAATCAGGTCTATGGACAATTTGTTGGTATGGCAGGGGGAGTTTTACTGCAATTCCCGAAATTTTCAGAAAACTTTTCCGGGGAGCTGGCAGGAATCGCGTATAGATTCTAGAAAGTAGAACACAGCCCTTATTATCGGTTTTTGGATTAAGTGAGATTAAGAAAAATTTCTCAAACTAAACTAATGATTTTAGCCTTCAATATAACCTCGGGAGATGATGTGAAAATGCGGGTGGCAAGAGTGGCAGCATCTGTTGCGGCATTGTGCCTGGTGACCGGGTTAATCGTCTATGGCGGAGTTTTTTTATGGCCCGGCCTGGCCGGCTCCAATCCGGTGTTAACCGGACTGGGGATTGCCGGGGATGATGACAAATCTGTTCCTGAATACCTATATGCAATCGGCAGTGAAGGAGACGGTCCGGTGAGGCCAAATGCGGTCGCGGTTGACGGGAAGGACCGGGTTTATATTACTGATGCCGGGACAGCCAGGATTTTTATTTACTCCTCAAAGGGCAGGAAGATATCTGAGTTTGGGGGTCGGGGAAACGGCAAAGAGGAGTTTGGGTTTCCCAACGGTCTGGTTGTTGCAGGTGACGGGAGCCTGATAATTGCTGATTCCGTAAAAAAAAATATCAGGGTTTTCAGTCCGGAAGGCAAATATATCAGGACAATAATGAAAAGCACGGCAGGCGTCAAACCAGGATCTCTTACCAGGAGTGATGATGGTATTATTTATGTTTCCGACCTGATGAACAGCCGGGTGCTGGCTGTAGACGAAAAGGGCAAAGTTCTTCGGGAAGTCCCTAATGCCAGAGAAGCACTAAGTTATCCCCAGGGTACGGCAGTCGACGGGAAGGGGCGGCTGTGGGTTGCCGACAGTGGCAATTTTTCTGTCAGTATTTTTGACCACCAGGGTATTTTTATCAAAAAAATAACCGGAGGAGGAGACCCGGAAACTCCTTTTTCCATGGTCCGCGGTATCGCTGTTGATAAAGCGGGGAAGGTTTATATTTCTGACACCATTTCCCACCATATCAGGGTGTTTGATTCCACAGGAAGGCAAATTTCCGTATTTCCCGGGGCCGAGGATGGTGAAGCCAGTCTGGTCTTCCCTACGGGGATCTTTATCCACAGTGATGGCAGGCTGTATGTAGTTGACCGTGGCGCCGGTGATGTCAAGGTCTTTTCCGCAAATTAGAATCCTTCCTGTAATTGTTCTAAGCATTCATCAATGTTCCAATGTTATATTAATTGATTCAGGAGTTGATGATATATGAAAAAACCAGGGCGGGGTATCATGGCTTTCGGCCGTTTTATAAGAAATAAAACACTAATTGCCGCGGTTTCAACAGCAATTGCCGCCGGGATGGCTGCAGGCTATTTCCTGATGCCGGCTTCAGGAGCGGTTGAGGAGGTGCTTAATGGTGACGGTGCCATGGACAATGCGGCACAGGCAGATGCCTGGACTCTGGCAAATGCTGCCGGGACCGGCGCCTGGGATCTGGATGAAACCACGATGTTTGCCGGCACCGCTTCCGGCAGGCTCAGTTCACCTGTAGGGGCAGATGTCGTTTTTGACAACTATGTTTACTACCGGTTTACCACACCTGACAAGGCTCCGGTGTCAGTTACCCTGGACCTGGCCTACCGCAAAAGCTTCACTGCGGTGCAGCCTTTGGCCGGGAACTGGGAAGTCCTGGCAGAGGTCTGGAAGGTTGGCGGGACCGGACCGCTAAAGACAATTACCATCGATACGGGTAATTCCAATACTGACTTCATTGCCTTGCCGCCAGAGGAAATAAATGTTATTAATGAAGCAAATACTCAATATGAACTCAGACTGATTCAGAAGGGGGTTACCGGCAGTGACCCTGCAGCCGGGATGACGGTCTGGTTTGATGAAGTAAAGATGAATGCAACATATGATACCACACCACCCTCTCCGGTATCTGCCATAGCTGTTACCGACGGTTCGGCAGATATTATGTTTAATGAGAAGGTCGACAGGACAACTGCTGAGAATACCGCAAACTACACGGTCAGCCCTGAACTGGCTGTCAATTCAGCCGTATTACAGGCTGACGGGGTTACGGTGAGGCTGCAGACAGGTACCCAGGTGAAAGATACCGGATATACAGTTGCTGTTAACGGGGTCAAGGATATATCCGGAAATGCTATGTCTGTGGCTGAGAATGTCAGCTTCACGGGTATTGATACAACACCGCCGGTGGTAGTCTCAGCGGTTTCACTTGACAGCACAACAGTTGACATTGCCTTTAGTGAACAGATAGAGAGGATGGCTGCAGAAAGCCCGGTAAATTATGCAATTACCCCTGAACTGGCAGTAAACGGGGCAGTCCTTCTGCCAGACGGGAAAACAGTGAGGCTGACCACAGCTCCGCAGATGTGGGGAACCCAGTATACCCTTACGGTGACCGGTGTAAGTGATGTTTCGGGTAATATCATATCAGGCACTGCAGGGAACACAGCGGAATTCGCGGCAGTGGACAACATCCCACCTGAACTTAAATATCTGACTGTAACCAATAACAGCAGCTTAAGGTTGGAATTCGGTGAGAAAATAGATGCTCTGACAGCTGAGGATATCACCAATTATACCATTACTCCGGGCCTGGATGTGACCGGTGCCGCCCTGCAGGAGGACGGCAGCACTGTCGTCCTGACCACCGCGCCACAGACCCCGGATATCATTTACACGGTAAAGGCTTCCAATATAACAGACCTTGCGGGGAATGCCATCAGCAGCAGAAATTCCGGTACCTTTACCGGATCTGTGACTGACAGTGTCCCGCTTAATGTATTATCTGCTTCAGCACCCAACACTTCCCGGGTTGATGTGGTTTTCAGCGAGGCTGTTGACCCGTATACGGCGCAGAATGCCGCTAATTACTCCATATCCCCGCAACTGGGTGTCACTGAAGCATATCTGCAGACTGACGGTGTAACAGTTAGCCTCACCACGGGAACCCACACCCAGGGGCAGGCATATACAGTAACAGTGCAAAACGTAAGAGACCTCGTGGGCAATGTTGTTGACCAGGCCCAAAATACCGCAGGCTTCAATGGATCAGCGGCAACCGTCCGGACTCCTCACGGCAGCTATCTGGATGATACCAATGAGTGTTCCAAGTGCCACATTACCCATGACGGGCAGGGTCCGGGCCTGATATCTGTAGAATCGGTTAACTCCCTGTGTTACCTCTGCCATGATGCCGGGGGACAGAGCAGGTATGATATTGCAGGCCAGTTTGAGATAAACAGCACCAGTTATCATAATATTCCCGGGGAAACACAGAGATGTACGGATTGCCACAATCCCCATGACGGAGGCCAGGATGCTGATGGCAACTTTATACACTGGCCCAGGCTCCTGCAGAGTTCAGCCGACCCTAATGCCAATGGGGGCAACCGGTTCTGTTTCAGCTGCCATCAGACAGCTCCGGATGGCTTAAGGGCCATTTCACCTGATACCTATCCTGCATATGGTGAAGGCCATAATGACCCTGATTTTACAATCAACGGGATCCAGCCCTTTAACAGCAGTTCCGGTACTGATATCACCTGCCTGGGTTGTCACGATAACCATGGCTCGGGATTATCCCCCATATTAAAAGAAAATCCTAACGGTGATGCTGTCAGCATAAAGACCAATGACCGGAATTTCTGTTATGAATGCCATAACACGGCCAGTTCTGACGGCAGGTATCCCGGACAGGCTGTGTTTGACAATTCCAAACACGGCCAGGTAAGCAGTCTGAATACAAATACAATGTTCCCCGGTGTGGCAGGTCAGGCAGGCCAGTGTGCCAACTGCCATGATGTCCACGGGACGGCCAATGGTACCTCTGCGGTCACGGTAAAAACCCTGAGAGGGGTATACAATGACGGGAAAACCAGTTATTCCGCCGGGGATTTCGGGATGTGTTTCCAGTGTCATAACGGAAGCAGCCTGAACCCTGTTTATGATATCCAGAGCCAGTATAACGCTCCTGAAGGAGGACACAGGGTGAAGACGGCAGGAGGCATTCTTGAGGTGGGCTCAGTTTTGCCTTGTGAGACCTGCCATTCCCTGCACGGTTCTGTCGGTAATAAGTATTCACTCAGGGATGACCTTGGTGTCAACCTGGGAGACGGCAGGAATGAATGCCTGGCATGCCACCAAAGTGGTAAAACAGTGGCCGGGATCGCTATGTCACCTCCGCCCCAGGGTGAGCCGGGACATGGCCAGAGCAGCCCGACAGCATGCCTCCAATGCCATGGCAGTCCCCATAATCTGAATTAAATCCCCCTGAAATATATTCTTCTTTTAAGTTCAGGGCCTTGTGCCCTGGACTTTTTGTTTTTCCCTTCAATAATTGTATTTTAGCCGGGCATAATAAAATATGAAAAAGTTTGTACCGTTTTTGCCATACTTTTGCCACATTATAGTGGTAATATTGACATGAAGGATTGTAAACTACGTCAGGTAATAGTATAATTTTGAAGGGAAAATAAGGTTTCAGGCGAATTTAAAGAAAGAGAGGTCATTATGCTTTAAACACGCCTGAAGTACCAACCATGAAGGAGGATTATCATTAATGCCCGAAAACAGGAAAAAAGATGTAACCGGAACTGAAGAAAGAAATCTCCTGACAGGCAAAGAGGGTGGTTCAGAAACCGAAAAGAACATAATTGACATAGCCTGGAACTTTCTTAGTTCCATGAAGCTGGGAATCATTCTCCTGCTGGTACTGGCAGCAGCTTCGATAATCGGTACTATCTGGGTACCCCGGGATATGTACGGCCAGCCTGATTATCTCAAGTTTTATAACCACCCGGTATTCAATATTATCCTGGCCCTGCTGGCACTCAACATCCTGATCTGCAGCATCAACAGGCTGAAGTCTGTCAGAAGTACTCTTAAAGGGCCCAGTGTCGCAGCTGCCGAAAATATTGTCAAAAGGTCCGGGGAAACCGTTAAGATTAAGGCGGAACCTGCCCAGGCCGCGGAAAAAGTCAGGGGATTACTTAAAGGAAAAGGATACCGGATTTTTTCCAGTCAGGACGGAGACGTTATTAAGATAGCATCAGATAAAGGGCACCTGGGTATCCTGGGGCCTTACCTGACCCACCTGAGCTTTTTTATAATGATAGTTGCCATCATCATTAAATTCAGCGGGCTGGTGGGTTTTGACGGCACATTTGCCGGATGGGAAGGTGAGACTTACAGCCTGGGTGATGTCCACGGCATACAGAATGTGGATTATAATGATTATTTTGATATCAGGGTAAACAGTTTCCGGACAGAGTACAGGCCGGACGGACGTGAGATTAAGCAGTGGTACAGTGATGTTACCGTTATTGACGGGGACAAGCAAACCGATTTCACTATCTATGTAAATAAACCGCTGGTTTACAATGGGATTAAATTTTACCAGTCTTCTTATGGGCATCAATATGTCGGGAAATATTCCGGTTCTGCAGGTGAAGACCAGGAGTTTATCCTTGGCCAGGGGGGGCAGGAGTACCTCTGGGATGAAGGAACCAATCTGGCATTTGTGCCAACAGGTTTCGAGGATGCGACAAAAAAGGTAAAACTGCAGATATATAAGGGACAGCAAATTGTTGATGAAGTTGATGCGGTGTTAAACCAGCCGGTTAAATATGAAAATGTGGAAGTGGTTTTTGAAGGGGTCAGGAGTTACACAGTGCTTTCAACCAAAAAGGACCCAGGTGTTCCCATTATAGGCGCCGGCTCTATCCTGCTGATTGTGGGAGTGGTTATTTCTTTTATCCTCAGGCAGAGAAAAATTTGGTCCATTATCAGGCCTGATGCCAAAGGGGCCGTGGTAGAGATTGGCGGTATCTCAGCAAAGGATAAACGTGGTCTGGACAGTGACATTGAAGAAATAACTTCAGCTTTGAAGAATTAACTGTGGATAACTGCAGCTCTGAAGGTACAACTTACGGAGCCAATTAATATAAGGGGTGAAATTAATGGACCTGGTTACACTTGAACAGCATTCGTTTACGGCAACGTTCATTGCTTACGGAGTGGCATCACTTATTTATGTAATATACCTGGGATACAAGAACGAGAGTTTTGTCCGCCTGGGGACAATTGCCACAGTTATTGGTTTTATTACCAATACCGCATTCCTGATTTTAAGGTGGCGGATAAGCGGGCACGCACCTTTTGTAAACGGGTATGAGTTCCTGCTCTCATTTACCTGGGGAATCGCTGCCATATACCTGTTTGCCGAATGGCGCTACCGGACGAAAATCATTGGTGCCTTTGTAATGCCCATTGCCTGGTTTCTCCTGGCCTGGATTGCCATGAAGATGCCGGAATCGGCAAGGAATGCAGGCAACCTGATGCCGGCACTCCAGAGTAATTGGCTGACTATCCATGTGGCTACAGCAATGGTATCATACGGAGCCTTTGCCCTGTCCTGCGGGACCAGTATCATGTACCTCATTAAGAAGGTAATGGAAAACAATAATTCCCGGAGCAGCTTCAATAAGCGCATGCCTTCACTTGACGTTCTGGATGATATGAGTTACAAGTCTATTGCCATCGGGTTTCCCCTCTTATCAGCCGTAATTATTACCGGGGCCATATGGGCCGAGTTTGCCTGGGGCCGTTACTGGAGCTGGGACCCCAAGGAGACCTGGTCCCTGATTACCTGGCTTGTTTATGCTGCTTACCTGCATGCCCGCTTTACTTACGGGTGGCGGGGCAATAAGGCAGCCTGGATGTCTGTGCTTGGATTTGCCTTTGTCCTGTTTACCTTCTTCGGAGTAAACTATTTCCTGTCAGGGCTTCATGCTTATGGAGGGCTCTAAGCTATAGTATCATAAAATTAACAAGCCATGGCAAACCCATGGCTTGCTGACATTTTAGGTTTGTGCCGGGGATAACTTGGAAAAGATTTTCCCTTGGTTAGGGCAGGCCTTTGCGTTATAATAAGAACTGTGGTTCCCGGTTGCAGGAATATTGGATATGGCAGAGAATATATACACAATACTTTCGGGAAAAGGCTGATTAGGAAGTGGTTGGTTTGGTTAACTATTATCCTGTATATTTGAAGCTTGACGGGAAAAAGTGTCTTGTGGTGGGCGGCGGCAAGGTAGCGGAACGAAAAGTCAGGAGTCTTCTGGAATCAGGGGCCAGGGTATTTGTTGTCAGTCCCGAACTTACCGATTGGCTTGAGGAGGCCGCTTTAAAGGGCACTATTACCGTAATAAGGAGAAATTATACCACAACTGACCTGGAGAATGCCTTTCTGGTTATTGGTGCTACCGATGTCCCTGTTATTAACCGCAGGGTGGCCCGGGACTGTCATGACCGGAATATCCTGGTGAATATTGTTGACAGTCCTGCAGACTGCAATTTTATAGTCCCGGCTGTTTTCAGGCAGGGATCTTTAAGTATCAGTATCTCCACTGACGGTAAAAGCCCTATGCTGGCCCGACGTATCAGGGAAAAGCTGGAGACCGAATTCGGGCCTGAATATCACGAGTTTCTTGAACTGATGAGTGAGGTCAGGGAACACATTATAAATAAAATTCCTGATGAGGAAAAGCGCAGGGATATATTTAAGAAGCTGGTCTATTCCGATATTCTCCAATTATTGAAAGACGGTCAGCGTGAAAAAGTGAAGGAGCGGATAAGTTATGTACTTGGTAACGATTGGACTCAATCATAGGACTGCACCCGTGGGAATCCGTGAGAAGCTGAGCTTCACTGAGGATTCGCTGCCAAAGCACCTGGATAAGCTGACATCTAACGGTATAGTCCGCGGTTGTGTTATTCTGTCTACCTGTAACCGCACCGAAATTTACGCTGCTGTCCTGGATGTTGACAAGGGACTGACCAAAATACGGGAATACCTTTCCAGATGCTGCCGCAGTGAACATAGTGAACTTAAGAACTATCTTTACACCTATACATTGTTTGATGTTATCCCCCACCTGTTTAGAGTTGTCTCCGGACTTGATTCCATGATTCTCGGAGAGACCCAGATCCTGGGGCAGGTTAAAACCGCGTACCATGTAGCCTGTGAACATGGGGCCACCAACAGGGTCCTGAACACCCTTTTCCAGCAGGCTATCACTGTTGGTAAGAGGGTCAGGACTGAGACAATGATTGACCGGAATGCCGTATCTATCAGTTATGCTGCTGTCGAGCTGGCCCGGCAGATTTTTGAAGGGCTTGACGGAAGAACAGTACTGGTAGTAGGGGCAGGTAAAATGAGTGAACTGACTGCCAAACACCTGGTGGCCAATGGGGTGGAGAGTGTTATTGTATCCAACCGTTCCGCTACTAAGGCTGAGGCGCTGGCGAAACAGTTTGGCGGCAGGGCGGTACGGTTTGATAAACTCCTGGATCATATGGCTGCTGCAGATATTGTGATCACAGCAACTGCAGCAACTCATTGCATTATAGATAAAACTGACCTGGAAAAGGTCATGGAAATGAGAAAAGGAAAGAAGATTTTTATTATAGATATTGCGGTTCCCAGGGATGTTGACCCTGCTGCGGCAGAAGTCCCCGGGGTAAACCTTTTTGATATTGATGAACTGCAGCATGTTGTTGACAAAAACCTCGACCAGAGGAAGAAAGAAGCCCAGAAGGCAGAAAAAATTATCAATGAGGAAATTGACCAGTTCTGGAAATGGTTAAGTATGCAGTTTGTCACCCCGACCATTGCCGCATTAAAGAAGCGCGGCGAAGAAATCAGGCAGAAAGAAATGCAAAAAGCCTATAACCGCCTGGGTAATATTACAGAGCGGGAGAAAAAGATTATCAGTTCCATGACAAATTCCATTGTCAACCAATTACTGCATGACCCGGTAATGGAGCTGAAAAAGTATGCCGTGACCAAACAGGGTCACCTTTATACGGAAATCCTGCAAAACCTGTTTAACCTTGATGTCCCCAAAGAAAAGCAGTTTGCCGCAGCCCGGCCGGAGGAATGTCCTGTTGATGCCCAGGGACACCCCGGAGGGCATCCCGCCGGACATCCGGGCGGACATCCGGGCGGACATCCGGAAAACACGGGTGGACACCCGGGTCACTCCGGTGGTCATGCGGTAGAACACCCGGTACAGAACCAGGCGGTAGGGAACAAATAATACCGGAAAATAATACCTGAAAAGTTTGGTATGAGTTGCTTTAAAATATATGGCAGTTGATTTGGAGGTAGAATCATGGCAAGGGAAATTATAGTCGGCACCAGAGACAGTGCCCTGGCAATGTGGCAGACAAACTGGGTGGTGGACAACCTCAGAAAGCTTAATCCCGAGTACTCCTTCCGGATTGTAAGCCTGAAAACCCAGGGGGACAAGATTCTCGATGTGGCTCTGGCAAAAATCGGTGATAAGGGCCTGTTCACCAAGGAACTTGAAGTAGGAATGCTCGAAGGGAATATTGACCTGGCTGTACACAGTATGAAAGACTTGCCGACCATGCTGCCCGAGGGCCTGATGATTGGCTGTATATGTGAGCGGGTGGACCCGCGGGATGTAGTGATCTCAAGGCATGGCAAGACTCTCAGGGAGCTGCCAGAGGGCGCCAGGGTGGGGACAAGTAGCCTCAGGAGGTGTGCCCAGCTTTTAAGGTTCAGGCCTGACCTTCAGCTGGAGTCCTTAAGAGGGAACCTGAACACAAGGATGGCCAAACTGGAGCGTAATAATCTTGATGCCATTGTCCTGGCAGCAGCCGGGGTAGAACGTATGGGATGGGGGGACAGGATAACTGAATACCTCTCAACTGATATCAGCTTACCTGCTGTTGGACAGGGTTCCATTGGTATAGAAATCAGGGAAAATGACCGGGAGGTCCATGAAATTGTCAGCAAACTCAATCATTTTCCCTCACAGGCTGCTATCACGGCCGAAAGAGCTATGCTCAGGAGACTTGAAGGCGGCTGCCAGATTCCTATCGGGGCTCTTGGAACCGTTGCCGGTGACAGGTTGACCCTTGAGGGTGTCGTGGCCGGTCTTGACGGTAAGGAACTGATCAGGAACAGTGTTTCCGGCCCTGTTGATGATGCTGCTGTACTGGGACAGCAGTTAGCTGAAAAGCTCATTGAGATGGGTGCGGACCAAATACTAAAATCTGTAAGGCAGGAGTTATTATAATTATGAAAAACGGCAGAGTATATCTGGTAGGTGCGGGGCCCGGAGACCCCAAACTTATTACAGTGAAAGGCCTGGAATGTATTCAGACCGCAGATGTTATCGTATATGACAGGCTGTCCAGCCCAAGGCTGTTATCCCACGCAAAACCGGGAGCGGAACTGATTTATGCGGGGAAGTCTCCTGTCAGGCATACCCTGAAACAGGATGAGATTAACCGAGTCCTTGTTGAAAAGGCCCGGGAAGGAAAAACGGTTACCAGGCTCAAAGGCGGTGACCCCTTTGTGTTTGGCAGGGGTGGTGAGGAGGCAGAATTCCTCCTGGAACATGACATTCCCTTTGAGGTAGTTCCCGGAATTACTTCCGGCATTGCAGTCCCCGCTTATGCCGGAATCCCTGTAACCCACCGTGATTACAATTCCACTCTGGCAATTATCACCGGAAACGAAGACCCAACCAAAGAAGATACATCAGTCGAATGGGATAAGGTTGCCACCGGATGTGGGACCATCGTTTTTTATATGGGAATGAGCAATCTTCCATATATTGTGGAAAAGCTTACGGCCAACGGAAGACCGCCGGAAACCCCGGCAGCCGTTATCAGGTGGGGTACCAGACCTGAACAGAAAACCGTGACCGGAGTTCTTGGCAATATTGTGGAAAAAGCCAGGGATGCCCGGATGGGGCACCCGGCCATAATTGTAGTCGGTGAAGTGGTTTCCCTGAGGGAGAAACTGATGTGGTTTGAACAGAGGCCGTTATTTGGCAAAAGGGTCCTGATTACACGTTCCCGCAGCCAGGCCAGTGTACTGGCCAGGGAGATAGAGCTCCTGGGCGGGGAGCCCTGGGAGTTTCCCACAATAGAGATTACAGCCCCCGGGGATTACGGACCACTGGACAGGGCTATAACGGAAATTGATTCATATGACTGGCTGGTTTTGACCAGTGTCAATGGTGTCCAATATTTCATGGAACGTATGCGGAACCTCAAAAAAGATATCAGGCACCTTAAGGATACAAAGATAGTTGCCATTGGTCCCAAAACCAGGGAAGAGATTGAAAAATACGGGGTCTTTTGCGAATTCATGCCTGATGAATTTGTTGCTGAAGCCATTATCGACCTCTTTCGGGGACAGGATATCAGTGGTAAACGATTCCTGCTGCCGCGTGCGGATATCGCCAGGAAGGTGCTGCCTGACACCCTTAAATCAATGGGTGCGCTTGTTGATGAGGTAACTGCCTACCGGACGGTGATGGGCTCCGGGGATGCCGCAGAGGTTATTAAGATGCTGGAGGACAAGCGCATCCACGTCCTTACCTTCACAAGTTCATCAACAGTGAAGAATTTTGTCAGTAAAATCGGGGCTGATAATGTCCCCAGGCTTACAGAAGGCGTTGTGGTTGCCAGCATTGGCCCGATTACTTCAGCAGCAGCCCGGGAACTGGGCCTTGAGGTTAATGTTGAGGCAGAGTCATACACAATAGACGGCCTGGTTCAGGCTGTGCTTAATTATATACAAAGACAGGAGGCGGATTAAATGGGTTTTCCGGTTGTAAGGGCGAGGAGGCTGAGGAGTTCTGAGAATATGCGCCGTCTGGTCAGGGAAAACCGCCTGACAACTGATGACCTGATATATCCTTTGTTTGTGACCAACGGTGAAGGTGTTAATAATCCCGTGGCTTCAATGCCGGGGGTTTCCCAGCAGTCGGTTGACAATGTATTAAAGGAAGTTGATGAGGTCGTTAAACTGGGTATTCCCGGGGTGCTGTTATTTGGCATCCCTGCCTATAAAGATCCCCAGGGTTCTTCAGCGTATGACGAGAATGAAGCAGTCCAGCGTGCCATCAGGGAAATTAAGCAGAAATACCCTGACCTCCTGGTGATTCCGGACCTCTGTATGTGTGAATACACCAGTCACGGACACTGCGGCATCCTGGATGAAAAGGGTAATGTACTCAATGACCAGACAATTGAGGTCCTGGCGAAGATTGCCCTGTCATATGCGGTGGCCGGAGCTGATATGGTAGCCCCTTCTGATATGATGGACGGGCGTGTTGCCGCTATCAGGAAGGCCCTTGATGCTAATGGTTACAGTAACATTCCGATTATGTCATATTCAGCCAAATATGCTTCAGGGTTTTACGGACCGTTCCGGGATGTTGCCGAATCAACCCCGCAGTTTGGTGACCGCAGGGGCTATCAGATGGACCCGGCAAACAGTGATGAGGCTCTGAAGGAAGTTTGGCTTGATGTGGAGGAAGGGGCGGACATTGTGATGGTTAAACCGGCCCTGCCTTATCTTGATATTATCAGGAGAATCAAAGATGAATTCAATATGCCTGTAGCAGCTTATAATGTCAGCGGTGAGTTTGCCATGGTCAAGGCAGCTGCCCAAAATGGCTGGCTCGATGAAAAAAGGGTGGTCATGGAAGCCCTGACAGGGATGAAAAGGGCCGGTGCAGATATTGTCATAACTTATCATGCAAAAGATGTTGCCAAATGGCTAAAGGAGGAACAGTAATGATCATTTCCTGGAACACAACAAATCAATGCAACATGTACTGTGATCACTGTTACCGGGATGCCGGCGCCAGGGCAGATGAAGAACTGAATACAGAGGAAGGGAAAGCCCTGCTTGATGAGATTAAAAAAGCTGGATTCAAAATCATGATTTTCAGCGGCGGAGAACCCTTTATGAGACCGGATATCTTTGAACTGGCCGAATACTCCAAAAAACTGGGCCTGATTACGGTGTTCGGTACCAATGGTACACTGATTACACCTGAGGTGGCCCAAAGGTTAAAAGAAATTGGTGTCGACGGGGTTGGCATCAGCCTGGACAGCCTTGACAGGGAAAAACACGATGAACTCAGGAAGCTTAAAGGGGCCTGGGACGGCGCGGTACGGGGAATGAAGAACTGCCATACTGCCGGGGTTCCTTTCCAGATTCATACTACCCTGATGGACTGGAACTGGAATGAGGCCGAGGCAATCACCGATTTTGCCGTTGATTTGGGAGCCAAGGCCCACCACTTCTTCTTTCTGGTTCCCACCGGAAGGGCTAAAAATATTGAGGAAGAGTCCCTCAGGGCGGAACAGTATGAAGAAATCCTGACACGGATTATGAAAAAACAGCAGCAGGTCGATATTGAGCTAAAACCCACCTGTGCACCCCAGTTTATGAGGATTGCCAAACAGATGGGGATGGACCTCAGGTTTGGGCGCGGGTGTCTGGCAGGGACATCATACTGTATTATCGGTCCCAAGGGCAAGGTTCAGCCATGTGCCTATATGGACATGGAAGTCGGTAATGTCAGGGAAACACCGTTTAGTGAAATATGGGCCAACAGCGAGGTTTTCCAGACCCTGAGGACAATGGACTACAAGGGCGGCTGCGGCACCTGTGGTTACAAGAAAGTCTGCGGGGGCTGCCGGGCCAGGGCTGCATTTTATAATGAAGGTGACTATATGGCTGAAGAACCGTGGTGCCTGTACCAGGGAAGAAAAGGTTATTGAGGCTGTTAGGTGCAGTGACAGGATAACGTAAAATAAGGTAGAGAGGCACCGGGCTGCCCCGGAAGGAGTTGGCAGCTGATGTACTTCTCTACCTTTTACATAATTATAAAGCAAACCTGTGGGAACAATAAAATGTGCGCTATTGGCGGCGTAAATCTTGGGAAAGGTGGTATAAGTATGCATAAAGGCTACAGTCAGTCCATGAAACTTTTTGAGGAGGCCCAAAAGTATATTCCGGGAGGGGTCAACAGTCCGGTAAGGGCTTTTAAATCTGTGGGACATAACCCTGTGTTCATTGAGAAGGCTAATGGCTCAAAAATTTATGATACTGACGGGAATGAGTACATAGATTACGTTGGGTCATGGGGTCCTATGATTCTCGGACACAGGCATCCTGAAGTTGTTGAGGCCCTGAAATCATACCTGGAGAAGGGGACCAGTTATGGAGCGCCAACCGAACTGGAGACTGAAATGGCCAAAACCATTGTTGATGCTTTTCCGGCAATGGATATGGTCAGGATGGTCAATTCCGGTACAGAGGCGACCATGAGCGCATTAAGAGTTGCCCGGGGATATACCGGGAGGAATAAAATAGTCAAGTTCGAGGGCTGTTATCATGGGCATGCCGATTCCCTGCTGATCAAAGCAGGTTCGGGGGCGCTGACCCTGGGAGTGCCTACCAGTCCCGGGGTGCCGGAGAACATTGCGGTGAACACGATTACGGCCCGGTTTAATGACCTGGAGATGGTAAAAAAGATATTTGAGCTGGAGGGTGAAGACATTGCGGCCGTTATTGTGGAGCCGGTGGCCGGCAATATGGGTGTTGTCCCTCCCCAACCCGGATTTTTGGAAGGACTCCGGGAAGTTACCGGGAAATATGGCGCCCTGCTGATATTTGATGAAGTAATGACGGGGTTCAGGGTAGCTTATGGCGGGGCTCAGGTGCGTTTTGGCATTGAGCCTGACATGACCTGTCTCGGAAAGGTAATCGGTGGTGGTCTCCCGGTAGGCGCATATGGCGGCAGAAAAGAAATCATGGAGAAAATTGCTCCCATAGGCCCTATCTACCAGGCCGGGACCCTGTCGGGAAACCCGCTGGCCATGACAGCAGGCCTGGTTACCCTGAAACAGCTGGAGAAGCCCGGTATCTATGAGGAACTGGACCAAAAAGCATCCAGACTGGCAGCAGGACTTGCTGATGCGGCAGAGAAAGCCGGCGCTGTAGTCTCCTTTAACCGGGTTGGGTCAATGGTGTGTACCTTCTTCACCGGTGAGCAGGTGATTGATTTTGCAACTGCCTGCAGTTCCGATACTGACAAATTTGCTGCCTTCTTTAGGTTAATGCTGGAGAAAGGTATTTACCTGGCACCGTCACAGTTTGAGGCTGCGTTTGTCTCCCTGGCCCACACCGATGCCGACATTGACAGGACCATTGCCGCAGCTTATGAGGCATTTTGTGAGGTATTTTAAAAACTCAAAAAATTACTCCCAAACAGGGAGATTTTTCAATTAAACAGAGGAAAAACGTTACTTTTTGTCGAATAATTTAAATCTGGTAAGGAGTGGGTAGGGTGATAAACAGAAAGAACCTTATCACAATTTTGATTGCAGTGGCGTTGGTTGTTGTAGTCTATTTTTATGTAAACCGCACTCAGCACGGGAACCCTGATGAATGGATGCAGGAACACGGAGTGATTACAGAACGCCGTGGTGACCCTGACAGGTTCTGTCTGGATTGTCACAGTAAACAGTTTGGCCATACCAAAGAAAACTTCTGTAATAAGTGCCATATAGCAAATAATGTAGAACCGGTAAAGTGATATTCAATTTTGCAGAGAGGTAGAACACTATGGCGGATGCATACGAAATATTTCTTGAAGGATTGCGCAGAAAAAAAGGCCTGGATTTGACCGGTTATAAACGTCCCCAGATGGAAAGGCGCATCAACAGCCTGATGCGGAGCCTTAAAATCAATGATTACAGCACATATCTTGGAGTTCTGGAAAGAGAAATCAGCCATTGGAGGAAGTTTCTGGATACATTAACTATCAATGTATCTGAATTTTACCGGAATCCTTCTCAGTGGCAGGTCCTGGAGGAAAAGATTCTGCCTGACCTGATCCAGGCGTCACGGTCACTGAAAATATGGAGCGCAGGGTGTTCCACCGGTGAAGAGCCCTATACCTTAACTATGGTGATGATGAACCGTTTCCCCCAGATAAATTTTACCCTATCGGCCACTGATGTTGATGATGAGGTGTTAAATAAGGCCCGTATGGGAGTATATAACGAGAAAGCTGTCGTTAATCTGCCTCAGACCTATACCGGCAGGTATTTTACCAGGGAAGGCAGTAACCTTATTATTGCTGATGAAGTAAAACGAAGGGTAAAATTCATGAAACATAACCTGCTGACAGATGCCTTTGACCAAAATTTCGACCTGGTCCTGTGCCGGAATGTGGTTATATATTTTACAGAGGAAAGTAAGGCCCAGCTTTACCGGAAGTTTTATTCTGCATTAAAACAGGGCGGGATTCTTTTTACCGGCAGTACTGAGCAGATATTTCAGGCCAGGGAAATCGGTTTTTCACTGGTGTCGTCCTTTTTCTATAAAAAGGGTGATTAAAAGGCGGTACGGTATTAATACAGTTATTTTTATTCACCCTTAGCGGAGGGGGTTAAATTATGTCTGGTGAAACAATTTTTGCCCTGGATATCGGTACCAGGTCAATAACAGGGGTCATAATACAGGAGACCCCCAAAGGCCTTGAAATTCTGGCAGCAGAACAGAGGGAGCATCAAAACAGGGCCATGATTGACGGCCAGATACATGATATTGAACAGGTGGCCGAATCCATTAAGGTTATTAAGGACAAACTGGAAAACAAACTGGGCCAGACCCTCAAACAGGCAGCCGTGGCTGCAGCGGGAAGGGCCCTCAAAACAACAAGGCTTAAAGTCAATACAGATATTCCGGAATACCGGGAAATACACCGGGACGACATCCTCAGGCTTGAACTTCAGGCGGTTCAGGAAGCCCAAAGCCGTTTGGCAAATGAGGAAGCCAGCGGGACAGTCGATTCCCTGAATTATCACTGTGTGGGTTACAGTGTGGTCTATTATGAGCTTGATGGTTATAAAATTGGAAGCCTATACAGCCAGAAGGGCAGGAATATGGGTGTTGAGGTTATTGCCACTTTTCTGCCCAGGGTTGTTGTAGATTCCCTTTTTGCTGCCCTGCAAAAGGCCGGTCTGGAAATGTCCAGCCTGACCCTGGAGCCTATTGCCGCAAGTGCAGTGGTCGTGCCGCCAAGCATGAGACAACTGAACATTGCGCTTGTGGATATCGGTGCCGGAACTTCAGATATTGCGATTACAGACGATGGTTCCATAGCCGGTTACGGAATGGTTCCGGTAGCCGGAGATGAAGTAACTGAGAAGATTTCTGAAGTATACCTGCTTGATTTTAACACTGCCGAGAGGATTAAACGGTCCCTGCAGGATGACAGTGAAATAAGTTTTACTGATGTCCTGGGAATGGAACACTCTGTTTCTGCCCGGGAGATTCTTGATGTTGTCGGGGAATCAGTTCAGGTTTTATCTAAACAGATAAGTGACAAAATAATTGAACTTAACGGAAAAACACCACAGGCTGTTATCTGTATAGGAGGAGGAAGTCTTACTCCTCTTTTAAAGGATATGCTGGCAGACAACCTGGGGCTTACCAGGCAAAGAGTGGCTGTCAGGGGCCGGGAAGCAATCTCGGAAGTCTTCGGCACCCAGGAACTGATGGGGCCGGAGGCCGTAACTCCTATAGGTATTGCTGTGACCGCATATGAACATAAGGGCCTTGGGTTTGCCAAGGTGATGGTCAATGACCGGCAGGTAAGACTCTTTGAAGTTAACCGGGGTACGGTTGCCGATGCTTTGTTGGCTGCAGGTATCAGTATGCGCAAGACACAGCCGCGCCTGGGAATGGCCCTTACTTTGACTGTAAACGGGGACCTGAAAATAATCAAAGGCGGAAGAGGCAAACCTGCAGTTATCAGGCTTAACGGAGAAGATGTTACTATCGATGTCCCTGTGAAGCACAATGATATTCTTGAATTTGTTGAGGCCCGTGATGGTGAAAACGCCCGGGGGTATATTTATGACCTGGTGCCTCATATCATGCCAATGAATATTTCTATTAACAGTGAACCCTTTGTCATCAATCCCGTGATTACTATGAACGGTAAGCCGGCTGCCTACCATGAAGAACTTGTGGACAATGCCAGGATAGTGTACTACTTACCCAGAACAGTTGCCGAGGTCCTGGAAATAGCGGGTTACGGTGATCCCGGTGATGATTGCTACATATATATCAATGAGCGACTGGTTGATTCAATGGCTGAAGTCAATGACGGGGATGACATTACCCTGGAAACAGCAACTGAACCGGTAACAGAAGGCGAAACAGAAACTGATGGTGAGCAGATATCGGGTATTGGGCCAACATTAGATGGCGATCCGGTCCCAGGAAGTGATGCCGGCATATATGTCCAAACAGAACTGGAGACTGCTGCCGGAGAGGCCCGGCCCACAGGGGAGTCAGAGCCTGCGGCGCCCGAAGAGGCAGCTCATCTCTTTGACGCTGTGCCTCAGCCGGAAGCAGATGATAAAACTGCTCCGGGCGGGACGACAGTTGTCTGGGTTAATGATGAAAGGGTGGAGATTCCCGGGGAAGATGCCATTCTTACTGATGTTCTGACAAGGACCAATTTTCAGTTAAGGCCTCCGGAAACCGGAATGAGACTTGAATTAAAAGTTAATGGAATACCTGCTGAATTTACCACACCCCTGAAAACCGGTGACAATGTTTCATTAGAATGGATTTAATGATAATTTAATAAAATAATTTTTCCCATATGACGGTATTCGACATTTTCTCTGAAGGATATTTGCAACAATTCCTAGAACAAAAACAAAAAAATGCACTTTGCGACAGATTAACAATCCAACCACAATAAAGTGTGGGAGAGATGAAAATGTGGACTGACCGCCAGGAATTCCGGAAAAAGATCAGGGAGAAACAAAGGGAAATGTACACACTTGTAAAGGAGAAGGGTCTTAACGACCCGGACGTTTACCATAAGAGCTGTGAACTTGACTGCCTGATTGTAGAGTATATGAAAAGGTATAATTGTTTTATCAGCATGACAATGTTTGATAATTACTATTAATTAATGTTTGAAGTAATAACTAAACCGGACACCCTTTTATTTTTACTCTGTTGCGTATAAATATAATAGATAACTGTATATTTTTCAGCGCAAAGGCAAACCTATCGAAAGTTAGGGACGCAAAGCCATGGGTCTAAAGCTGTTGCTATGATAGCCAGGCTGCCGAAAAACTGATTCCGTCTGCTTTTTCCGGCAAGCAAGGCGGATTTTGTTTTGCATAATAACAGGAGAGGGGGCAGGACTATGCGGAAAATTCCTGTAAGTAAGCTGCAGTCAGGCATGATTTTGGGGAAGAGCCTTTATTCAGCCAATGGAAATATATTACTTTCTGCCGGGTGTGAACTTAACCCATCATATGCCAAAAGGCTGCAGGCCCTGGGTTTCCCGACAGTCATTGTAATTGACAGCTATTGCAGGGACATTGAGTTCCCGGATATAGTATCTGACAGGACCAGAATTGATGGAATTGTCACTTTAAGGAGAGCTTTTGAAGAGGCAAGGAAATATAATAAGGTTGATACCAAATTAATTAAAGACCTGGTAAACAGGCTTGCTGACGAGGTTTTGCAAAACAGGCAGCTTTTGTTTGAATTTCCTGATGTCCGCTCCTATGACAGTTACCTGTTTGCCCACTGTCTGAATGTATGTATACTGTCACTGCGTATCGGAATGGCTCTGAATTATAACGAGGTTCAGCTTCGGGATCTGGGGGTTGGGGCAGTCATGCATGACGTTGGTTCTATGTATGTTGACCCCAAAGTGGTGGAAAAACCCGGCAGGCTGTCACCTGAAGAATTCTCTCAGATACAGCAGCACAGTATAAAAGGATTTAATCTCCTAAGGGACCAGAAGGATGTTAATTTGCTGTCAGCCCACGTTGCCTTTCAGCATCATGAGCGCATAGACGGGACAGGGTACCCGAGAGCGCTGAAAAACACCGATATCTGTGAATTCGCCAGGATTGTAGCCATTGCGGATTTCTTTGATGCCCTTACCAGTGAACGGAAACACCGGAAGGCATATAGTAACTCCAAAGCAGTAGAAATGATAAAAGAGGAAGCCGGTATGAAAACAGATAACCTGCTGACAGAACTCTTCCTGAAAAATGTTGCTATGTATAGTACCGGATCGCTGCTGGAACTGAACTCTGGTGAGATTGGAGTTGTCATATCAAACAGGCGGCATCATCAGGACCGGCCGTTGGTGAGGATTCTCACAGATAACAGGAAATCTCCTGTCAATCCGGAAAATGTACAGGAAGTTGAACTGGCCAAAGAACCCGGTATGCAAATAATCAGGGAATTGCAGGATGAAAGCGGACTGGCCGAAAAACTGGGGGCTGTTTATGCCATGGGAAGAAAGGTTGTTAATTCCTAAGATAAGAAGGAGAATCCGCCAGAAAGATGGAAATTTTGGTTGTTACGGCAGCAATTATAAAGAATGAGGGTAGGTTTCTTATCGCCCAGAGAAAAAGGGGTTCCCACCAAGAGATGAAATGGGAGTTCCCCGGAGGCAAGGTCGAAAAGGGTGAAGGACCGGAAGCATGTCTGATGCGGGAAATTAAAGAGGAGCTGGGAATTTCAATCAAGGTAGGGGATATTTTCGATGTTGTGTCCCATATCTATGAAGACAGGCAGGTTATCCTGCTCTGCTACCTTTGCAGCCTGGAAGGCGGCCAGCCTGCCTGTATAGACTGTGAGGACTGGAAGTGGGTTGCTCCGGGGGAAATGAAGGAATATGATTTTGCCCCGGCTGACATTCCGGTGGTGAATAAGTTGGTGGGAAAGTAAAACTTCGGATTATTGGTTTTCAATTGTAATATCAATAGGGTGCCCCATATGGGACACCCTATTGATATTTTGATAAATTGTTTTATTCGCTGGCAACTGTTTCAAAACCAGGAGACTTGGTGAATGCCTTAACAGTACCCATTCCCGCGGTTTGGTCGTTCCAGCCCATGGTACCGAACTTAAGCACATAAGCTTCATAACCAAGCTGGTTGAGGAACATTGAAGTATAGCTGGCGGTATGACCGGTATAGCAGATAACAACAATCTTCTTATCCTTGGGCAGTTTCTTCAGGTTATCTTCCTTGGCGATTTCACCATAAGGGATATTAATTGCTCCCGGAACATGGCCTTTGGCATAATCTTCAGGCTTCTGAATACTGAGCAGGAAGTAGCTGTCATCTCCACCCTTGATCACTTTTTCATTAATTTCCTGAGGGCTTACAGTAGGTCCTCTGCCTGAGGACAGGTAGGCATCGGTAGCTGCGATAATGATATCTTCTGCAGTTTGTGCACCTGTGTTAACTTCCGGAATTTCATTTACCGGCTGTGCTTCGACTGCTTCGGTATTCACCTCAAAACCGGCTGATCCGGCATATGGCGCTACTGCGCCCATCCCCGGTGACTGTTCGTTCCACCCGTTCATACCCATCTTCATCGCATAGGCTTCATAACCAAGCTGGTTAAGGAACATTGCGGTATAGCTGGCAGTATGACCGGTGTAGCAGATAACGACAATCTTCTTATCCTTGGGAAGCTGGGCCAGGCTTTCTGCCTTGGCGATTTGAGCATAAGGGATATTAATTGCTCCCGAAACATGGCCTTTGGCATAATCTTCAGGCTTCTGGATGCTCAGGAGGAAGTAAGTGTCATCTCCACCCTTAACAACCTTCTCATTAACCTCTTCAGCGCTGATTGTCGGCGCTGGATTTGCGCCAAGGTAGGCAGCAGTTGCCTTAATAATTTCAGCTGATTCTACAATCGGTTCTTCAGCGGGCTGGTTGTTTTCCACCTGCTGTTCCGGTTCAGGGGCCGGTTCTTCAGTGCCGCCGCACCCTGTCAGTGTTACCATCAAGCTGAGGGCAATCAGCAGAGCCAATACAAAATAAAGACCTTTTCTCTTTAACATTTTTTTACCTCCTTAGTTTTTATTGTATTTGCTGCCCCCGGAATCCCTATCACTGTGCAATACATGTGTGTCAGGTTCGGGGGTAAAGAGCCTCTGTCCTTCCGGTTCCATCGACCTCCTTTCAGAAATGCGATAGTTAAGTGATTCACATAACAATCACTTTTATGGGTAAACATAAACATGACAAATCAAAACAGAATTTAACAAAATGGAACATAATTCGATAAGTATAAACATAATATTCTTCTTAATTGTATTAATTCCTGCTGGGCTAAGGAAGTTTAAATTTTCAAAAAAATATAAAAACTCACTGTGTTACTTCCCCTGAGAATTCAGGAGTCCGGCGTTTGAACGGGAGTTGACAAAAAATTGAAGGCCCAGGTAATACTAAAATAATGTTGGAGATACAGCAATAAATAATAATTAATAAGGAACTGAGTATAGCAGGAATAATTAAATGAGCGGAGAATACAAAATATATTATATTTTAGTAAAACCAGCCTTTCACTTCCAAAATATATAAACCTGACAAAGGCCCGGCTGACCCCCCCCTAGCTGGGTCTTTGCCATGTCTGAAACCAGAGGCTGGACAGTATTTGCAGAATGATGGTAAAATATAGTCATTGGCTGAGGATGCCGGCATATATATAGCACATGGTCAGGTCAAGGTCCTGATTAATTTTGAGGAAAGGGTGGATATATGTGTTTAAGAGGTTTATTCTCACTTTTCTTTCAATTATAATGCTTATGGTGCCGGTAGCGACAACCGGGTGTTCGGGGAGCAATGAGCCGGGGCCGGGCACTAAGGCCGGCACCGATTCCGGTAAGTCCGGGAATGCCGGGGTAACATTAAAAATCGCTGCAATCAAGGGACCGACGGCCCTGAGCATGATTAATATGATAGAGCATAAGCCTGTCCTGAACGAGAAGGTAACTACAGAGTATATCATAAAAGACAGTCCGGAAACAGTAAGGCCGATGTTGCTCCATGGCGAGGCGGATATAGCTGCAATTCCTACAAACATGGCTGCGATATTATACAATAAGGGCGTGGAGTATCAGGTTGCGGGCATCAGCCTGTGGGGTACGCTTTATATGGTTGGTCAGAGTGATATTGAAGTTACTGAATGGGCTGACCTGAAGGACAAAAGGATATACCTGATGGCAAAAGGGATGACACCTGATATTTCCTTCAGATACATGCTGGAAAAAAAGGGTCTTGACCCTGAAAAGGATGTAACCCTTGACTACAGGTATCCAATGCCTCAGGACCTGGCCGGTGCTGTGGGAGCGGGCAAGGCTGACCTTGCTGTACTGTCGGAGCCTATGGTAAGCACATTGCTTGCCAAAAACAGTGACCTGAAAATCATCCTGGACCTGACCAGGGAATGGAACGAAATTACCGAAAACAAAATACCCCTTGCCCAGACCTGTGTCTTTGTAAGAAAAGAATTTGCCCGAAAGTACCCTGAAATTGTTGCAGGGTTTTTGAAGGAATACGAGAACTCTATAGAGTGGGTCAATGCAAACACCGGTGAGGCCGGGGAACTGGCGGTAAAACACGGAATCATGCCGGCAGCGGAAGTGGCGTCAGAGACGATCCCCAGGTGTAATATGAGGTATGAGGATGCCTTCGCGGCTAAAGACGGCATTAATGCATACCTTGAGGTTTTCCATGGGTTTGATCCCAATATTGTCGGAGGCAGGCTGCCTGATGAAGGGTTTTATTACACAAAATAGAGCAAAGAGAAGGGCAAAAATAATAAAAGACGGGGGCATCCTGACAAAAGACAGGGCAATGGCGGCAGTCTCCTTTATTGTTATAATTTTTGTCTGGAAAGTAATTTCCCATGCAGCTGCTTCGGAGTTGCTGATTCCTGCACCTGAAAAGACATTTTTTGTTCTGGTTAAACTGGTTAGTTCTGAGGAATTCCTTCTCACTGTGTGGTTTACTGTGCTACGGGGGCTCCTTGGTTTTCTCCTTTCACTGGCTGCCGGGCTGATGACCGGAATTGCAGCCGGCTTAAACAAAACATTTGATGTGATGATAAGACCGGTTCTGGTTGCCGTAAGGGCAACACCGGTTATTTCTATTATTCTCCTTGCCCTGATATGGCTAGCCACTGACCTGGTGCCGGTTTTTATCGGTTTCCTGGTCATGTATCCCATAATTTCGACCAATGTTACCGAAGGGGTCAGGAGTGTGGACAGAGAACTGGTTGAAATGGCCAAAACTTACCGGGTCAGGACTTTAAGGATTATCCGGGAACTATATATACCGGCGATTTCTCCTTTTATAACAGGAGGTATTTCCAATGCCGCCGGGATCGGGTGGAAGGCCGTAATTGCCAGTGAGGTCTTGAGTCAGCCCAGGTTTGCCATCGGGACACAGATGCATAATTCCCAGTCATACCTGATGGTGGCTGAGCTGGTAGCCTGGACCGTTATCGCGGTATTTCTCAGTTATATATTTGAAGTATTGATAAGGTTTGTTGAAAAAAGGACAATAGTCTGGAGACAGGAGATATCATGAATTTGCGTATCAGATATCTTGATAAGAGTTTTCCCGGTATTGAGCTCTATAGGAATTTTAGCATTGACTTTAGCGAAAACAGGATAACCGGCATCCTTGGTCCTTCAGGATGTGGCAAGACAACCCTCTTGAATATGATTACAGGAATTGTGACCCCTGACTCAGGAGAATTCGAGGGATTTGCCGGGTTAAGGGTCTCCTGTATCTTTCAGGAACCAAGGCTGCTGCCATGGAAAACTGTCAGCGAAAATGTGGAATTTGTGTTAAAAGACCTGTTTCCCAAAAATGAAAGGAGCCAGATTGTTTCAGGCTTACTGGAAGTGGTCGGCCTCAGGGAATTTGCCGGCCATTACCCGCGGGAGATCAGCAGCGGGATGAAACAAAGGGTTGCTGCTGCCCGGGCTTTTGCCTATCCCTCAGAAATCCTGGTTATGGATGAACCCTTCCGTGCTCTTGATCTGAAACTAAAAACCTCCCTGATTAATTCGTTCGGGAAGTTATGGAAGACTGACAGGAGGACCGTTATTTTTGTTACCCATGACGTGGATGAGGCTCTCTGGCTTTGTGATGAAATTTATATTTTGGGCGGGCCTCCGGTGAGCATAATAAAAAAGATAGCAGTTACACTAAGGGAGGGGGAACAACTCCCTGAAAACAGCCTGAGAGAGACTCTGAAAAAGGAAGTCTGTAAGTTGGTGAAAGGGTGATAATATGATAGCACTGTCTATACCCGGTTACCAGGATATCATGCTGGAGAACCTGGTTCTGGACTTTAATGGTACCCTGGCCTCGGACGGCAGGTTGTCAGGCAAGACCAGGGAATTGGTCAATGAAATAGCCGGGTCACTTAAAGTGTATGTCTTGACAGCAGACACTTTTGGTTCCGCTGCGCGGGAATGTGCCGGACTAAAGGCAGAATTAATAACGATTGACAGGGACAATGGCGGTCCGGATAAAGAAGCTTTTGTGGAAAAGATTGGCGCTGATGAAACGGCTGCATTTGGAAACGGTGTTAATGATGTGCTGATGCTGGCCAGGGCGGCCCTGGGTATTGTGGTCATGGGGCCCGAGGGCTGTGCCGGACAAGCCCTGGCAAGGGCAGATGTGGTGGTCAGGGATATCAATGAAGGACTGGGACTGCTCCTGAATCCTGTCCGGCTGGCGGCCACTCTGCGTAAATAGGCCCGGGAACCGGTCTTAACCGGAGTTTATCAAAAAAAGAATTTAAAGGAGTAAAGGTTATGGCTGATAAGAAAGGTTTTGCCAGTGATAATAATGCAGGGGTCCACATGCGGGTCCTGGAGGCAATTACGGCAGCCAACACCGGCCATGTGTTATCTTATGGGGAAGATGAATTCACCGTACGGGCCCGGAAGAGGTTTGCCGATATTTTCGGGGAGGAGACAGAGGTTTATTTCGTATATAACGGCACAGCTGCCAATGTCCTGGGACTGAAGGCAGCTACAGAGTCTTTTAATTCAGTTATCTGCTCAGAAGTGGCCCACATAAATGTTGATGAGTGCGGCGCCCCGGAGAAGTTTACAGGCTGCAAGCTGATGCCTGTACCCACCAGAGACGGGAAGATCACAGTTGACGGGATAAAGGCATATATGCACGGCATTGGAAATCAACACCACACTCAGCCCCGGGTCATATCCATCACCCAGGCCACAGAGTATGGCACTGTCTATACTCCGGAAGAAATATCAGAAATTGCCGGTTACGCCCACCAAAATGGTTTGGTGCTTCAGATGGACGGGGCCAGGCTGGCAAATGCGGCGGCAGGCCTGAGGATCGGGCTGAAAGAGTTAACCGGGGATACAGGGGTAGACGTATTATCATTTGGAGGTACCAAAAACGGGCTGATGTTTGGGGAAGCAGTTGTTTTTTTTAACAGGGCCCTGGCGCGAAATTTTGCATTTATCAGGAAACAGGGGATGCAGCTGGCTTCAAAAATGCGGTTTATTGCGGTGCAGTTTGAGGCACTGTTAACAGACGAACTCTGGCTAAATAATGCCAGGCATGCAAACAAAATGGCCCGGCTTCTGGCTGCAGAACTGGAAAAAATACCGGCCATAAAGCTGACCCAGCAGGTTGAAGCCAATGCCGTTTTTGCGGTTATTCCCAGGGAAGTTATTCCCCGGCTTCAGGAAATGTACTCCTTCTATGTCTGGGACGAGGAAAAAAATGAAGTCAGGCTGATGACTTCTTTTGATACTCAGGAAGAGGAAGTAATGAATTTTGCCAGGTTGGCACGGGAGGTAATTAATTGCTTGGTTCCATCCAGCCGATCTGAATAATACCCCTTATTACCGAGAGCGGTACTGAGGTGCTGTTATAAATTTCCATAACAGTGGCATTGGGGTTGGCCTTGATAAAAGCTGAAATTGTATCATAATATTGTTTTGCCTTGTCCATACAGCCCTGGCAGAAAGGCTGGTCAGAAACACGGCCACAGATAATACAGTTATATTGTTGGCGCATTAGGATTCCCCCACTTAACTTGATAATTTACAATATATAATATTTATTCTATAAATAATGGAAATACCCTTCTTGTTGGAGAAAATTGTCCCTAATTGTCAAATATTAAAATAATATAATGGTCTGTGAGCAGCTTGACTACATAAAAAAGAGGGAATTTATCCCTCTTTTTTTATTTTCCAGGAAGGACGTATACCTGATGCAACTGCTTAAAGTCTAATAATAATAGGGCTGGTAGTAGTTTAGGTAGTCGTAATTACCGCCCGGTAACTGTTGTACTGTGCCACCTGCGCTCATTATTGATGTCATCAGACTTTGTAATCCCATGGATCCTGCTAACAGAGGAACTCTTACAATGAGACTTATCCCTTGCGGAGATGTTACCTCCAAAAGATTGAGTAAGTTTATCACAGCACCTGCAGGGATATGTACCTTTAAAACAGTGCCGGGAGGTGAAGGCATCATACCGTACATTCCGTCATAAGGATAGCAGCTTTGTGCATTTGACATTATTAATTCACTCCTTTCCGGTTCATGGTACATCTTATGTAAAGTGCAATGAATAGGTTACATAACAGGTTGACAAATAATCGGTTATCGTATCTGATAGTACCTCTTATTTGTCGGTAATTTTTACCCGGGAATCTCTCAATATCAAGTAAAAAAAATTTTTTTGGGCATATGCCAATAAGCGACAAATTGTGTAGGGGGGGTTATGGTAAAATAAATTAATTATCCGCCGGTTGATGGTATAAATAGAAAGATGGGGAGGCAGGTAAAATGGCAAGACGACCGCGTTTAGCCCTGGTGATGGTTTTTATGTTGGCAGTTTCCTGTTTTTGGGGACCCAGTCAGGTCTTAAGTAGTAACATGATGTCAGACAGTTATGTTGGACCGGGTAAGCATGAAACTGAACTGTACATAAAGGCCGGTGCAGAACCTACGGCAACCGGAGAGCTGGTTAGTGCGGGCAAGGTGGAAATGTGGAATACAAAGGAACAGTTCCTGGTTCACATTGAGCCCGACGAAGACTGGAAAATATCCAAAGTGCAAGTCTATGTGGGAACGGATCCGGTTCCGGTGTCAGATGGTGGCGCTCCAAGACCGGCGCTGTTTCCGTATGGTGAACACTTTAGCAGCCCGGTAGGCTTCTATGAATTTGCCCTTGATCTGGAGGAAGATCTGGATTTCTCATGGGGGCGAAGAGATAATGGAAAACGGGTTCAAAATGTAGCTGTTTGTGTTAAATTGACAGGGGAAGGAGAACACGGTAAACAGGTTTCCCATGAGGAGGCCTGGGCATATGGCAGCAACCGGTTTGATTCCGGATGGGGCTGGTGGATGCGGTATGCTCTGGATAAACCCATGACAGGACATTTTGTTGATGCTCCTGTGGGAGGAGCATGGTATGACACCCGTTCTCACAAAGGACGTACTGACGCCAGCGGTGCATTCAGCTATATTGACGGAGAGACTGTGACGTTAAGCATCGGGTCGCTGTGTCTTGGAACTGTTCCAGCGGAACACAGGGTTACCCCCCTTGACCTTGTCGGCGCTCATAGTTTGGATGACTCCAGAGTAATCAACATGGCGCGGCTTTTACAGAGTCTGGACGCTGACGGTGACCCCACAAGGGGAATTGAAATAGCCGAGCCGGTGGTTGGCTGCCTGGAGCAGGCAATGAATGAGCTGAACATTGCAGACCTGGATTTTGCTGATTCTGAGCTGGTAGAATCCCTTATCAGCCGGACGGTGTCATTAAGCAGCGGTCTGGATGGTGTCAGCCTGAAAATGGTTTCTGAGGTAGAGGCACGGGGCAATCTTTTAAAGGGTCTTTTCACTACTATCTTTAGAAAGAACATATCGAAAACTCCGGATATGGAAACTGCTAAAGCGAAGTTAGAGCTGATGCCCGTATACGTGCCGGCCCGAAGGGCCAATGGTGAGCCGGTGCAGTTGGTATACAAAAATAGTGAGGGAAACACGATTAGCACCAGGGATTTAGCAAAGCCACTGGTTTCTGTTTATGCTGATGAGGTTCCGGGGACCGGGGCCATGGATGTTTTTGCTGCTGTATCCCGGGATGAAGGAAATACCTGGAAAATAACAAACCTATCCCGCTCGGCGGATAAGTCTTCCTTTACCCTGGCAAACGGCACCACTTATCCGGGGGATGTTTTAAAACCCAACATCAAGGTTTCGAACAACAAAATCCTGGTTGTATGGACCAGCAGGTACGGCAAGAGCGGCAGGCCCACTTATGCAATCAGAACAGATGATGATTATCCTTATGATGATGAATACTATGAGGAAGATATCTGGGGTGTAGGTGGACCTCAGCGATCTTTTGACTACACGGAACTGAGCTTTCCGGAAGTGGGTGAACTCCCGTTTTACTGCGTATGGACCTGTCGTGGAGTTATCAGTCCGGAAACCGGAGACATTACCTGGTTTAAGCCCGAGAGGCTGACTTCAGGCCGGAGGGATGCGTGGCAGATAATGGTTAACGGGGCAAGCAATGCAGGTTTTGCTATTGTATGGCAGGAGGACCCCAAAGGAGTCAGGCCTGGCGAAATGGCGGGACCGGGTCATGGCTGGAGTGGAGCTACCACTAACCATAAGACCGATGTTTGGTATTCATATATTGGTTGGGATGACTTTGACAAAATAGACGAGAACTTTGTCTCCGGCGGAGACCCCCAGCATGATGAGGACAAGGAACTGATGGGACGGCCAAAGGCCCTGGTTCCATTTAAACTGCCGGTGCGCATATCTGACAATGACACCCTGAACTCAGATAATATGAAACTGGTAGTGGATGAAAACGGCCCGGTTAAGGATGATAATGGCAATTGGGTGGTAGACCCTGGCGCGGACAGTGGAAAAGATGATAAACCCGGCACAGGTACCGGGAAAGCCAAAAGAGATTCACAGTCCGGAGAATCCAAAAGAGATTCACAGCCGGGAGAATCCAAAAGAGATTCACAGCCGGGAGAATCCGATGGTTCCCATAGCTATGGATACACAGTACCAGGGTTATGTGTCGACTTTCATAAAAAGATCAATAACTAGGATGAAGAAAAGTGGGTGGCTATTACTGAGGATGGACGGTTAATGGATGGCGATACCGGCGCTTCCCGGCCCAATATCATGCTGCAGCCACATAAGAAGCCTGATGGCACATACAGCGCATGGGCAATGATAGTCTATGAGGAAACCAAGGGCGTTGGTTCAGGGCCTCCTGTAGTTACAGTAGCAGCAGATGACAGTGAAGAATCCAAGGATAAGGACGGCTCCGGTGATAAAAAGGGAGCAGACAGGTATTACCCGGACCGGGGTAAGAATGTCATCTACCACAGCTTTGATTTTACCCAACCTGATTTAGTCAGTGCCGGGACAATTCTCAATTCACAGGCCAGGGACGCAGAGGGTAACCTCCTATATCTAAAAGACAAGGAGGGTAATGACTTACTGGATTGGAACGGTGAAAAGATTCCGGCATACGAGAATGCAAGGCGTCCCCGCCTGCTGGTGCAGTCGAAGAAAAACGCTTTAGATGCAGTAGGTAATGGGGAAGAGGCCACTGTAATGGTTACATTGTTTAAAATGGGTGAGGAAGGAAAGGGACGTCCTTCAGATATTTTCATGCGGCGCTGGGTTGTAGTCAAAGATGATAAACACCCATCCAATAAAGGCAATCCCTACAGGGCTGAAAACCTGGCGGAGGGCTGGCAGAATATCAGCAGCATAACTCCTACAGAGAAATGGATCAATCCGGACAGTCAATCAGAAAACAGGGTGCCGGAAAAAGTAGTCAGGTGGGTACAGGCTGAAGACAATCTGGACGATTATTCCTGGGAATATGCCGGCGATGATGCCCGGGCTCACAGGGGATTTATCAAGGGTAATTTCCTGGCGGTTGCTTATGACTGGACGCCAAACTGGGCAGCAGCCAGAAACGGAAACGATGTATATAACCTTTATTTACGGCGGTCCTTTGACGGAGGGGCAACCTGGACAACAGACCCCAATGGAGAAGGTGTAACCCATACCCAGACATTTAAAACTTATGAAGGTTCTGTTCCTTATGAAACCGAGGAATCTGACGTAACTGCTGAAACTGATGCCACAGACGGAGATTCAGGAAGCTCAGGTTCAAAGGAAAAAGAAGAAATAACTACTTTCTATGGTCCCGGCGAATTTGAGCCCGCCAGAAATGTTTCACAAATCACAAACAACAAAGAAACCGTAATTGAGCCCCGTTTGGTAGGCGTTCCCGGAACTGTTATGACTGATGGCACTGTTTTATATCCCGAAGACAGACAGGATACAAGTTCCTTCTGGGTAACCTACGGAACCCATTCCAATCCGGGCAGGAACAGTGAGGAAGAGGGCAGGCCCCTGGACCTTTACTATAGCCATAGTACGGATTTTGGTGAAACATATTATACCGTTACAAAAACTATCAATCCTGAGGGTAACAGCGAGTATGCCGGGCAGGAAGTGACCAGGTGGGACTGGCTGGCCAAGGATACAGGCCAAAAGCAGTCTGAACAGGCGGAATGCCAGATAAGAATGGTTCCGGACGGTTCCATATTTTATGCGGTCTGGAATGATACAGGGGAAGATGGAAGTGACGTTATGTTCCGAAGGATAATGAGGGAAGGTGGATTTGTAGAGGTTGTAGAAGTCTCTGCACCGCCTGCCGGTGATATTGATACGTCCAAGTCTTCTGTAGAGGTAAGTCCACCGCTTACAACTGGCGGCACCAGCACAGTTACTTTGACTGCCAGGGACGGGGATGGTAATCCTGTATCGGGATATCAGTTTGCAATGGATATAACAGTCATAGATAACAGAAGCAGTAGTGACGAGATTTATAAAATTGATGGCGTGGATTATGGGGCTGCTATACAAGGTGTAAATGTGAGTTCGGTTACGGATGATAATGGTGTGGTAACATACGAGATTGTGATGCCTGCTCTTATTGATACCATGGACGGAATTTCAGTCCAGCATACATCATCTCTTGATGGAGGCTGTATAGGGAGTCCTGTCAAATACGTAAAGCCCTCTTCAGGAGGAAGTACGGGCAGTGGTACCAAGGCTCCTTCAAAGGAAGAGTTTGAGGGGACCATTATCACCACGGAATCCATCGTGGAACAGGTCAATAATACTGAAAAAACCAATGTTGTGGCTGTATTGGATGCAGACAAACCACAGTCGGCTTTGATAAGCAGCGATGTATTTGCACTGCTCGGTGAGAAAGCTAAAGACCTCACAATTCAGTCCGGAAAGGTTGACATAACACTCCCACCGAATGTAGTTGACCTGCAGTCCTATGAAGCACCGGGAAAGGATGCCTGGCTCATGATCAGTATTGCGGAGTTATCTGAAAGTGAAACCCCGGAAAAGACGGAAGATGCTCAAGAGGGCGACGGGGAAGGCCTGTATAAAATAGGTAACAGTGTATTCGAATTTACTGTACAGATCATAACCTCTGCTGAAAATAGTCAACTTACCAACTTTAATGAACAGGTCAGCATATCCATATCTCTTGAAGGAATAGGGTTAAGCAGTTTTGACCCGGATACACTGGGTGTGTACCGGTATAATGAAGATACGGGAAATTGGGACTTTATTGGTGGAGAATACGACCCTGTAACAAACACCATCACTTGTGTCACGGACCATTTTTCCTATTATGCTGTAATGAAATATGTAAAAACCTTTGGTGATATCCAGAATCACTGGGCAAGGGCAGAAATAGAAAAGCTGGTGTCAAGGCATATTGTTAAAGGCATGAGCAAGGAAAGATTCAATCCTGATGGAGAGATTACAAGGGCTGAGTTCACAGCGCTGGTTGTCCGGGCTTTGGGTTTGAATGGCGAAGCGGATAGTGCTTTGAGCTTTACCGACGTCAAGCCCCAAACTTGGTATTACGGTGCAGTATCTACAGCAGTAGAAGCGGGGATTGTAAAAGGTGTCTCAAACGACAGATTCTGTCCCGATGAAAAAATAACCAGACAAGAGATAGCGGTTACGCTTTCCCGGGCATTGGACTATGCCGGAAAAGGACGACTGCTAACGGAAGATGAAATAAACAACAGGCTGGCAGGATTTGCAGACAGGCATGATATTTCGGATTTTGCACGGCTAGGCACAGCGGCTGCGGTCGACAGAAAAATCATTTCCGGCAGGACCGGCAGCATAATTGCACCGGGGTCAAAGGCAAGCAGAGCGGAAGCGGCAGTAATGCTAAAACGCTTTTTGACATGCATGCAGCCAACTGTTTATTGATATTTAGAACAGAAAGGGGGTGAAATAAAATGCGAAAAATACTGACTGTACTGCTTACCATCGCACTCCTTGTATCGAGCACGGTGTTTGCGATGGCTGAATCACCTGACAAGACTGTACCCGATACCGGAAGTAATACACAAAAAACAGCCGCAGATACTTCCGGCAATGGCGGTGGAGCTGAGGAGCGGGTGTTGGACATCACCCATGTTGATGCTGAACAGGTAATCACATACGGGTGGGACCTTACTGCAGAACTGACTGCAGATCGGTCCGGTAACATCGACCCGCTTACTGGTCTGTACCTGGTAAGTGCTGTACGCCGGGAAGTATCCGATGAGCTGCTGATATCTATGGAGGCGGACATTTACAAGGAAACCACTTTGGATACAATCACCGTTGTACTGGGTGACGAGTCAGAGGATGGTACCTTTGAAGCTGTTAAAACCTATCAGTTAACTGAGTTCTACCAGTATACAGAAAGTGGAGTAACAAGTGTTGAGTTGGACCTGACGGTTGACCTGACGGAGCTGTACCAGGAGGGACTGAGCCTGCCGGAAAAAGTCAGGCTAATCATACCGGCAGAAGGGAGTAATGGCGGGAGTAATGATTTGATAGCTACCCACGGACTCTCAATTCCCGTGCCCCCCTTTACTGTAAATGCAGAGGCAGTGATACAGACCGACCTGCTGGATGTTTTAGCTGATTTGGGAACAGTTGAACTACAGGAAGACGACTGGAGTATCACTGAGACAGACCTTGGGGAAGACAACACCTTTCGAAAAGAAACTGCGATTGCCTTTAATGACTCTGTGGAAGCCCGGGACTTGACCGTTACAGCTTCTCTTATCGGAGATGGTCAAGTGGTTCTGGATACTGTAGTTGCAGCACTCTCCTTTGGAGAGGGAGGTAACCAGGGAGATCAGGGTAATCAAGGTAACCAGAGTGACCAGGGCAATCAGGGGGACCAGGGAGACCGGGATTCCGGACCATCTGAACCACCAATGGGCAACTATGGGAATGGAGATCCTCAAAACCCTGAGCCCCTAAAAGAAGAGGCGCTGGTTAGAACTATTTGGGATGGAGGCTTCCAACTTAACCACGGGTTCTGGATGCCGCCTGTTACAGACAATTTTGTGTTGGAACGCAGGGCGGTATCTATAAGATTCTGGCTGCAGGAGGAACCGGAAGAAATACCTGTAATCTATTTTTTTAAGACTGACGATCCCGAGAACATATCCATGGATAACTATGTGGGCGAAATCACCCAGGATGGCTCCCAAAGCGGTAATTCCGGGCGCCATTCAAAGAACTGTGCTGGAAACCTTCCGGGGGCATATTACAAGTTCAAGCTGAAGGCGCGGAATTTGGATTTCCTGGACGAAGGAGAAACCTATGTACTTGCTGTAATGAGCGGCGGAAAATTATTGTATTTCAGTGAAAACCAGCCTGCAACTCTGTCTTTCTCCATAGGAGAAGGAGCGCTGCATACCGGACAGAACAACAAGCGATCTTTAAGGGATACCGGTTCCAAAAAGAATTTGAGCCCGAGACGGTCTCTGAATAACCCTTAATTTGAAACATATTTTAAAAACACTACTTGGGCAACCGGGAGGGTTTTTGGCAGAGGATCCTTTGCATCCAGAGGGGCTGGAAACAGGATTCAAGGTATTCGGACTCAGGCGGTAATCCCAAACCACTGCGGTAATAGCCGGAAAAAACTGTGTTGATACTAAATAAGCAGCAGTCCTGTGCAGGGTTATTTTTCAGAATAACTGCACAAGGCTGCTGCTTTTGTTTTTTGCCCGAAAAGGTCTAATAAAAAAGAAATGTTGGCAGAAATTGTAATTAATGGTATAATATAATATGTCTATTGGGAGCAATTGGGTACAAAAATGATGGGAGAGTGGAGAACTGTGAAGAAAATTGTGTTTTTATTTGCCGTACTGGTATGGTTGCTGACACCCCCCCTGCCGGCACAGGCTGCCTATTCGGAAATTACTATTACCGTAAATGGCAGCAGGATTGCAAGCGATGTAGCCCCATATATTGACTCCCATAACAGGACAATGGTCCCCATACGTTTTGTGGCTGAAGCCCTTGGTTCAGAAGTGGGCTGGGACCAGGATATAAAAGGAGTAAGTGTCAAGCGGAGGGAAAATGCAGTCTACCTCTGGGTAGGCAGGCAGAACTATACTGTCAACGGGAAAACTAAAACTATGGATACAGTCCCGGTGATTCTGCCGCCGGGCCGGACCATGGTGCCTGTCAGGTTTGTGGCCGAAGCACTGGGGTGCAGGGTGGATTGGGACAGCAGGACAAGGACTGTGATCATCGTGATGGATAATGGTTATGAGCTGCCTGAGGAGACGGATATACAGATAGATATGTATACGCCTGATGATAATCCTAATCAAGTGGATATAAGTATGCTTGTTCTTATGTACAAAGACTTACAAGAACAGCGCACCCAAGTATATGAAATTTTAGAAAGCAAATTTGGAGAAAAAAATGCGCAGGAAATAGCTGATTATATAAAGGTCAAAGAAGATACTTTCGATGATTTACCAGAAAAGATCTGGGATGTAAATAATCAGAAAATAAGGGTAATCTCAAAACCTGGTGAAGACTGGATTTATATTGCAATTTACTTGCCGGGAGCGTGGTGAGATAATGAAAGTAAAAATCCAAGGTATTATTATTTATGTTGCATTAATATGCTTGGTTATTCTAAATCCAGTAATCACATTAGCGAATGAAGTTAATTCATACATTCCTTTAAAGACACCTCCTAATGAATTAAATTTAATGATAATAGACGACAATAATTTTTTAGGTTGGGAGTACTTTGTATACAAGTTGCCTAATGTTGAGCAAAACCTATCAAACATAAGGCCCATTTACTATAATAGTGGAGAACATATGTTAGTTTGGGGGAATGAAAATGGAGATTTTGACGAAGATTCCGGACAATATCGTTATTTGGGAATTAATAAATTAGGTGAAAATATTACCAATATAGATTGGCCTCTTGATGTTCCTATAAATCCAGGTGATAAGCTAGACGATAATAATTGGATAAGATTTCCTTGGGACAGCACTGAAATCAGAGGAAAACTGATTTCCCGGGGCGAGCCCACCATATCAAAAAGCCCCTGGGACGGGGACACCAGGTTTCTGCCCAACATAGTCAAAGGCCTCCAGGCAAAGCACACAGCCGAATTCAGGGGTGATCCGGAATTAACCTGGACCGATTATGTACATATCCTGCAGCCACCAACCTACTATGGCTGGGGAGTAGGGCGGGCATGGCACATCAAAAACGGTGAGGTACTGTACCGGACTATCCCCCTGGCGCCATCCAAATTCAAATTATGGATGCCAAATTTCTATGTCCGTGACTTTGACCCGGGATGTCCCACCGAGACAGTAACCGGTGGAGATAATTCCACAGAAATATATACTGCAGAACCGGGGGAGACATATACCGCATCTGTAACATTTGGCATTGATACCCTGCAGTCCACCGTGCCGGTGGACCGTACCAGAGTGTTTGTGGCCGGACAGCACCGGCTGCAGCAGGGGAATTGGGATGCCTTCCTCAAGTACCGGTCAGGGCCAGGGAGCCTTACTGAACCTCTCAGCTTATGGCCTTATGTACCTTCAGGATCCAAAGGACAGGCGGTAGTCTTTAACCAGCAGGATTCTGAAGTTACCGTAACCTTTAACTGGACAGCTATGGCTGATACCAGAGAACTGGCGGCAGCCATCAATTATCCTCCCGCACTCTGGCTGTACTATGAGGGCCCGGAGGGTAACCGGTTTGCTGATAATGTGGCTATTGTCCCGATTGCCGTAAAGAAACTCCCGGATACTTTTGTCCATGAACTTAACCCCGGCACAGCCGAAACGGAAGCAGGCCGGGAATACAGGGGCACAGTTTCCTATGGCCTGTATGACACCTTCGAGGAACCGGTAAAAGCCAGGCTCAGGTTAACCCATAATGGGTGGCCGGTATCCCCGGTCGACGGCAGTGAAATATCGCTAAACCCGGGGGAAATAAAGTCATTCTCCTTTACCATTCACGGTCAGGCCGGGGACAGCAGGCTGGAAGCAGAGATTTTGCCCCTGGAACCCACAGCAAAGGATATCAACTGGAGTAATAACAAAAAAATTGTCACTGTGAAGTCACGGAGGACAGACATAGCTGTCGGCGATATCCGGCAGCAGTGCCCGGTAACTGCCGGGTCAGACCAGGTAGCTACGGTTACCGTAAGCAACCTGGGCAGCCGGGCAGAAACCTTCCGGGTAAGCTATTACGCGGGAGGTGCCAGGCTGCATACTGAAACTATTACTCTGGAAGAAGGCGGTTCGGCTGACCGGTCCTTTAACTGGACAGCCCCACAGCAGGCAGGGAGTGTAGAGTTAAAGGCTATTGCCGACCCGGAAAACCAGCTTAAAGATATCAACAGAAACAATAACACAGCAGTTAAAACCGTCTACATCAGGGAACGGGGTCTTCCCCCCGCTGAATGTGATGCTCTGTCAAGCAAAACTTCAGGGACCTGGACTGAAAACTACCGGGTGATCACCGGGCACAGAGAGGACGATACCCACCGGTGGGCCACCAGGACGGTAACCTATCAGGAGAGCCTGGCGGTAGATATAAAGCTGGATACAAAACAGGGGATCCCGACCGACCCGGCAAATCCTCGCCCCCAGGACCGGGAAAGCCGGGGCAGTTGGGAGATTATCCCCTGGGCACAGGCCAACGGACTTGACCCCAACAAGGTAACCAGGGCAGGTTACGGCTTTGAGCTTCAGGTTGAGACCACTTATTGGACCGATTATGAAACCAAAGTTCCTGACGGTCTGCATAACACCGCAATACCCAAAGGTGGCATTCTATACGGCCCCAGGTCAGTCAGGGCAGAGTTCTGGGACACTGAAAATAACTCGGTGGAAATAGTGGAACTGGAGCCTGTCGCCGGCTCGCCGGGCGGCAGGAAAATTACCTGGGCCCTGCCGGGGACTAAACACACCTTTTCCGACGGGACACAGGCCTGGGAAAGGAAACACTATGTTGATATTGGTACCACAGACGGGAGATACTCAGTGGTAATACATATAGATGGTGTCGGCAAGACAGGGTTGAAAATCTGTAAAGAAGACTATATAACCATCCACGGGGACATGTATGATGATATTTATTCTACTCCGGGTTAACCCAGTAACTTTTTTTAAGATTGAGTTGTATTTTACCAGCTTTGTTGCCCCGGTTGACGAGTCTAATTCCCGGCCAGCACAAAAAAGCTCATGGACTTGCTCCACGAGCTTACTGCTTCTCAAGTTTGGTGCGGTCGAGAGGACTTGAACCTCCACACCCCAATGGGCACTAGAACCTGAATCTGGTGCGTGCCTCTTTTCTTATTCAGCCATATCGCGAAAAACCCTTTGATATGTGTGGATTAAAGGGGTTCTGGGTGCGCATATCTTGACGTTGATTCACGTTTTCTTATAACTTTTTAGCCCAAAATTAGCCCATTCATAAACTTATCAGCTGTTCAAATCTGTCTGCTGTAGCTCTGGATTTACCTGGCAGGACGTGCGCATATATTCTTGAAGTAGTGGATGGGTCACTATGTCCTAACCTCTCTGAGACCGCATTAAGCATCTCGCCGGCCTCTAACAGGATGGTGGCGTGGGTATGCCTCAGGTCGTGAAACCTCATCCCCTTGTGGCCCATTTTAGCTGCTATATTTTTGAAGCGCTTCGATAGGTTCTTGCGATCCTGGGGCATGCCGTTTTCGTCTGGGAAAACGAGGCCATTTTGATTATTGAGTATACCTTCTGACAGCAGGTGCTTTTGATGCTGTCTCAGGACAGATATAACATTGTCTGTAACATCTATTATGCGGGGCTTCTTATTCTTGAGCCTGGGTCGATGCTCAAAGGTGCCATCATTGAGTTTGTGCAGGGTCATTTCAACCCGGATTCGTTTTTCGTCCCAAAGGACGTCTATCCAGCGCAGGGCCAGTAGCTCAGATATTCGCATTCCGGTGTATGAGTCAACAAATATTTCAGCATAGTCCCGGTGGTCGGTAATGTTAATCAGGAAGTCCCGGAGTTGCTTGCTGGTCAGGACCACCATCTTTTCCTTTGAAGTGGCTTTTGATTTTGGCGGCTTAATGCCTTCGCATGGATTTTCCGGAATTAATTTCAGAGGCTTGACTGCATATTTAAGCGCCTGGTTAAGTATTGAGTGCTTATATTCCACCGACCGGTTAGACAGGCCATTAGGCTTGTCCTCTTTTTTGTCTTTAGGTTTATCCTCCGATGCTTCGTTTGCTATCCGGCCAGCCTCAGACTTATACGAATAGAACGTCTGAATATGCAATGGTATTAGTTCGCACAAAGGTATGTGCCCCAGAGAAGGGATTATGTGCTTTTCTATTTCCCAGCGATAACTCTCATAAGTGTTTTGCTCCAGATTTGATTTTGCAATAGTGTCTACCCAATGAAATAGGTAGTCACCCAGCAACTGGCTGGAATATTGTCCCTCCGGTTGTTCCAGTTCGTCTACCATTTCATCCCGGATTGCCTCTGCCTCTGGCCGGGTACCATGGACGTCTCTGCGTTTCTTTTTGTATGTGCCTGTTTCAGGGTCTTTGCCAAGGTTGATGGTAATGCGATAATGGTCCTTGGCAATCTTGGTAATATTGGTTGTGTATCTCCTGCCCATGGTAACAACTCCTTTTTGCTTTAAATATTAATACAAGTTCTGGAGAATTGCAAAAGGAAAATGGCGCCTTTAAGGCAACCATTCATTCCTTTGGATACCAATAAAATTATTGTTCTGTTTCAGGAACTAAAACCGATATTTCATTTGACAGGCTTATGAATTGACTCGACAAGTCATTTACTTTTTGGTTAAAAGACATCAGCGTCCCCGATGGGTTCATGGCCAACGAATTGAGCTGGCCGTATATGCCGTATAACTGGACCAATTTTTTATAAGGTTCTTCAAAGCTTTTCGGCGGGTTCGCGGCATCCTTCATCTTTTTCTCTGCTTCTGCCTTGGTCTCTTCCAATATTTCAAAGGCTTTACTACTTTGAAGAGTCTCTTGAGCTCTTTTTATGGCTTGGTTAAAATCATTTCCGTTTTCAATTGCTGCTTCCCATGTCTGCGAATAAACTTCACATATTTTTGTGGCCGATTCAGCTCCAAAAGCTATCTCCAGTTGAGCTGATTTGTATTTTTCTGAATATCCCCTATCGCTTGCGCTGCAGCCGGTTAATAATAAATAAGTAATAATTGTTAGAATAAAGAGTGTTGGTTTTGATTTCTTAAGGAACATAATGTACCTCCGTCCGTCTTTTTTGGCGATGCTTGCCTACACAATATCGCACGGCAACATCTCTGTTTCAAACAAATCTTTTCCGCGCACCTTCAAGCCTGTCCGCCTGAAACACATTTTAAGCAGCCCCAGTTTTCGGTACATAAACCATTCAGTTACGTCGAAGTATTCAGCCAGCTCAAAGCAGCTCCGGCAGCCTGCTTTAAGTGCTTTTGTCAGCTCGGTATCAGGGATAAGAAAATCCGTGGCCCACTGCATGGCTTTTCGCTCATCCTGGGACTGCATAATCCGCTGGTTGGCGCTGGTATACGCCCTGAGCATATTTGTGCGCGGCGCAGTATGAAAATGCCCTATCTCTTCAGCCAGCACACACTTTTTTAGCCGGCGCAAGTGGTCCAGGCCGATATCGAGCGTTATCACGGGCCCTATTATATTGCTGTATATATATAGCCCCAGAGGTTTTTCGGGTATACCCGACAGGTCCTCATATCTAATCCGAATTTTCTCCCGCTCGACAATGGTCCATAGTCTATCCATAAAGACACCTTCTTATCGAGTGATACTATAAAATACGATTCTTTGTAGATGCTTTTCTACCTTCAAGGATTGAAATGCGGCTCTCGGGGAATGAAATGCGGCTTTCAGGGAATGAAAAGATTGTTGTATTTTGTCGAATGGTCTATAAAGCGCAAAAACTACTGCCTCTAAGGTAGTAGTTTCGCTTGGGTAAAAGGTAAAAATATTATAAAAGCGTTTGCCGGGGCCCGGAGAATATTTATCAATAATATAATTACGTTGTTATTTGTTTTTTTTAGTTGCCTCTTCATCGGCAATCTCTTTTAGCACGCTTTTGTATATTTTTTTTGCCATGGCCACCATTTCAGGCGATGGCTTTTGACCATATTCGGCTTCCATGTTGGCTGCTAATTGGGTTTCCCATACGTCATCCTCATTGTCAGCAGATGGTTTGACATTATAGTCTGTGGCGCTCCCTTCGGCTACGTGCCTTTCGGCTTGATGCTCTTCGGCTGCATGATAGACTATTCGGCTATCTGATATGCCCAATAAATAATCTGTAGGCACATTAAAATATTTCGCTATGTTGATTAGCTTTTCGAAGTCTGGCTGTTTATTTTTTGTTTCATATCCAGCCACCGTTGGTCTGCCAACACCCAAATAGTTTGCTAACTCTTGTTGGGTAACGCCTTTTTCTTCTCTTAATTCTTTTAGCCTATCAGCAAAAGTCACGACAATACACCCCCCTCTTAGGGTTAATTGTATTACACAAAGTGTCCAAAATAAACATTTTTAAAAAAACGTGTCCAAAATGAACAAAATAGCTTGACAACGTTCCCAAAAGGAACTATTATATAGTTAGAGTTCCGATAAGACACAAATGGAGGTGAATAACATTGAGACCCGCATTACGTAAAAGAAGGATCCAGTTAGGGCTAACCCATGAAGAGGTTGCCAATGGCGCAAACATCGATAGAACTACCTACACAAATATTGAATTAGGCAAAAAAAACCCATCTTTTGCTGTTGCACTTAAGATAAAAAAAGTGCTGAACACTGACTCAGATGATATTTTTTTGGTCGAAGAGTGTCAAAAAGACACCAGTGACAACAAAGCCAGTTAATATTTTCCCCAGTTTCCCAACTATTACGCAAGGAGGTGAAAATAGTGTCAAACCTAAGGCATGAACTTTTTGTCGGAGCTACACCGGAGGAACTTAAAGGCAAAACTAATTCATTCTTGGCGCAGCCAAACATTGAACTAAAGCAGTTCGATTACGAAACAGATGGCTATGAGAAACCATACAGTGCATCAATTCTTTATCATGACAAGAGCCATGGCCAGGTGGAGCAGGACGATGCCCCCACCCCAGGATTCTGGAAGAGACTAGGTTTGGGAAGGTGAATAAAATGCCACAGATGATGACCATCAATGAGCTGGCAGAATCAAACATTATCCGGATGCGGCACACGAAGATTCGCAGGACCATCAAGAGTGATCCTGATTTCCCCGCCTATTTTATAGGTGGCAAATGGCAGATTGATGTAGAACAGCTGCCCGACTGGATAGAAAAACGACGGGCTCACCATTCCCGGCCTACTGCCGAGAAGCCAAGGCGATCCAGACCGCAGAAACCGGTCGAAATGGTGCACAACGTATTCACTCCGGGATGGGATAGAGCACGACAGATGGGAGGCGCGTCAAATTGACCAACTTGACTGAACGGTGCATACTGCGCGGCCATTACGACTATGTATGGGAATTTCGCCGGTTCCTGGCACAGATGAGGCGGGGCTTGGCAGGACACAACAAGCAGGTCGGCGGCCAGAAAAGCGAGTGAGACAGAGGCCCGGGAGCGGGGCCGGGCAGAGAGGGGTGAGGAAGGATGGATGACCACAAATATTTCCGGGGTATGGAAAAGCTGGAGCTCATAGAATTGCGAAGTGGTGAGCAGGTACCGTTCGAGGTATTAGATGAGATCAAGAATATCCTTGGCATTTCTGGCAGTCCAGTTAGGTTGGCGGGAATAAAAACATCACGAGATGAGTTCTCGCAAGAGTTTTTAATCTACATGGAAAACGTAGGGACTCTTCATGTTGTGGATTCTTACTATCATAACATTAGTAAAACCTTGCGCGTCACCAGTTACGCGTACGCCTTACACCACATTAGAGATGCCATCGAGTTTGGAGTCGACGTTCAATGACCCGTTTGGGTTCCTGATTTTCTTTTGTAGCTCTATTGTACAAGTTGCGTAAGTCCAAAGCTACTGGCATTATCGGACAGAGAGGGGGTGGAGTCAGGATGGTATACCATTACCAGGACACTATTATCACCGTGCAGCCCGGCATAGGCATGGATAATTGGGCGACCTGCAAACTTAAGCCCAGTGGAAGCTGGGGTACGGTAAGAAGCAAAGACATGCCGAGAGTAAACAGTTTTACGGATGCGGTCAACAATCTCCATGAATGGGCTGAAAAGAAACAGTTAAAACGGGCAGATTGCGGCTGTTGCTATTATTGGCTGCCAACTGAATCAGGACACAAATGCCGGAAGCATGATTGCAACTTGAAATCTGTTGAGCTCATGGGTTACGGAGTGAAGCCTTTACGCTGTGATCGGTGTACAGAGTTTGAAAAGAAAGTGGGGTGAAATAAATGGTTGAAACAATGGTTAGGCAGGTGCTCAAAGACATACCAGCCAAGGCTGTGGCCATGGAGACCGGCTGTGGCGTGGACATCTTCTACAAAGCGAGCCAGGGCACCAGGAAGCTGCCGCAGGGCCGCGATGCCAGGCGAAAATTCTCTGAGCTGCATCCATGTGCTGGACTGGCTGTGGCACTGGAGGATACCGGTTGGGATATGTTTGGTTATCTGGAGGGGGACAGGCATATACAGACGCTGATACAGATTTGCCTGAAGGAGGACTCCGAGGTGGACGAGCAATTGGCCGGGCTGTCAAGGATGCTGATAGGAAAGACAGAGCCGGAGGATTTAACACCGGAGGATGTGGTGGTGTTAAAGGCTGTGGTGAAGGAAGTCAGCGATGAGGTTAGGAGTTTACTGAATTTCATTATTGGCCTGGACGAGCATTTCAGGCTTGACGTAATCGATTGGATAAAGAAAAACGACACCCGCCGCGAAACGAAGTGTCGTTAGTGTGAACCGGATATTTGACTATCCTTATCTATTATATCGCGATTGGAGTGAAATGTAAATGGCCAAACACACGAAGGGACCATGGACATACGAAGAAACTGACGAGGGGCACTTAATTACGCTTGAGGGCGGGCTTTCAAATAACGGCGGGCCCGGAATCCCTTCTCACTGCGAAATCGAATATAATCATCTATGCTTTTATGAAGATAATTACCCGGAAGATGCCCCTTGCAACGTACAGGCACGAGAAGCAGAGGCCAATGTCAGATTGATGTGCGCCGCACCTGAACTGCTTGATGCGTGCAAAGCTGTATTAGCGGAACAAAAAGATTTTTGCAGAACCTGCGGGGATAGCTGTGATGACTGCTCGGCCAATGAGGTTATAAAGCTGGTCACCAAAGCCATAGCCAAGTACGAAGGAAAGGAGCATGCATAATGACTAACCCGATGCATTACGATTTATTGGTGGTTGCGGTTATGTGGGGACTCCTGTTCATCAGAATGATATATGTTTTCACGCGGCCCACCATGACTAAGGAAGAACGCTGGCATGAGGACTGGAATGAGAAGCTAAGAGTCCAGGGCCGGTGGGACGGCGATACAGGCAGGCATACGACGGTAATAAGACAGCTGCCGATGAAATATGAATGAGTCAGCAGAAGGTGGTGGGGGTTGATGTTTGTCAGAACTTGCGGTAATTGTGACTTTAATTATTATTCCGGTAAGTGGGACAAGAACCACTGCATGATGTGCGCCAGCCAGGATGGGAAGAAAGGCTGGGCACTGAGGAAGCGGAAGGGTGGCAAGAAATGAAAAAGCTGGTCACGAAAAAGGGGCACATTGCCTATGAAGCTACGGACTTTGAGACCCGGCTACTTGGAGGCTGCGGTGTTTGTGACGAGTGCAATTGTCATGCACCGACCGGGTACCTGGTGCCTGTGTTGAACCACTATCAATGCCCCGAGTGCTTTGAAAAGTGGAGCAACAGAGCGACATATTACCCGGAAGATACTCCTGTCGAACAGGGGACTGCCGCTTATTATGAGAGTGTAATACCTGCTACAATGAGCGAACCGGAGGGAGGTGACAAAACATGCGAACAGTGAAAGAAGTGGCCGAGAAGCTGAGTGAGGTGAAATGATATGGGACCGTACTGTAAATTTTGTGATGCCAGATGCTTTGTCCCATTTCCTGATGGAACCCCGGATCATGTCATAAGGGCTTACCGCCCAGGGGTCTCGATTATTGCGACCTGTAAAGGTGGGCAGGCATTTGAAAAGCAACAGACAGGCTATTGTCATGACGATATCCGCCAGCTGCTGAATAAAAAATAAGCCGCACAAAGCGGCCCACAATGGTTGATTAAATTATACCACTTGAATGTGAAGATGGGCAAGGCAATGACAACGGACAGTGGAGCCGAGCCCTGGAATGCATGACTGGGTCTCTGTCCGGATGCCAGTCGATATAAACAAGGCAGGAGGGATAAAGTTGAAAAAGAGCGGAGGAAGGAAGTATCGCAGGGATTTGACCCAGAAGAACAGCAGGGCTGAAGGCAAAAACCGGGCCTGGCTGCACAATTGGCGGCAGAGCCGTGGCCGGGAACTGAGAACCGGGAAGAAGATAAAGGCCAGTTGAGGCATGAGGGGCAGGGCGATGATGAAGCTTAAGCGGCCAGGGGGAGCCAGCCCCGTTTATGATAAATGATGATGATTTTACAATGATTGACCGGGCCAACCTGGTCGGGCACCGGTCCTAATATGGCGGGGTGGTGGAATAGGTAGACACTGACGATGGGAAAGTCACAGGCAACCGTACCGTAACCCCGGCATGGGCTATATGTCCGTGGTTGAAACAGACGAAAGAGCAGGTTGCATGCAGGGTGCAAATCCCTGCCCCCGCCAACCAAATTAAAACGAGAGGTGAAATGATGAAGCTGTTAACACTTAGCCTTAAAAATTTCAAAGGCATCAAGTCGTTTAAGCTGGATACCCAGGGTAAAGACGTAAAGGTTTTCGGTGATAACGCAACCGGGAAGACAACACTGTTTGACGCTTTTCTCTGGTTACTCTTTGATAAAGACAGCCAGAACAAGAAGGATTTTGATATCAAGACACTGGACCAGGCCGGGACCGTGCTCCACGGTTTGGAACATGAGGTTGAGGCAGCACTGGATGTTTCCGGGAGGCCGGTAACTCTCCGCAAGGTCTATGCTGAGAAATGGACCAAGAAACGCGGCAGTGCGTCAAAAGAGTTTACCGGGCATACTACTGATTATTTTATCAACGGTGTTCCGGTCAAGAAAAATGAGTACACTGCCAGGGTTGGCGATATTGCTGATGAGGAGACATTTAAACTTCTGACATCACCGGCCTATTTTAATGAGCAGCTACATTGGACTAAACGCAGAGAGACCCTGCTTGATGTATGCGGCTACGTATCTGATGAAGAGGTCATTAACTCTGATAAGTCACTGGCGAAGCTTCCGGAGATACTTAAAGGCCGGAGCCTGGATGACCATCGCAAGGTGATAGCCGCCAGGCGTACTGAGCTAAACAAGGAACTTGAAAAGATTCCGACCAGGATTGATGAAGTACAGTTGGGTCTGCCTGATATAAGTATGTTGGATGCTGACCAGCTCCCGAAGGACATTGCCAAGGCCAAAGCGCTGCTTAAGCAAAAGCAGGACAACCTTCTTCAGCTGGAATCGGGCGGTGAGGTCGCTCAGAAAAAGAATGAGCTGAGCGAAATCAATGCTGATCTGTTGGCCTTGAAGAACGAATACCAGGCTGAAATTGACGCCATGGTCTCTGAAAAGAGAAAGGCACTGACTGATATTGAGCTCAGGCTCAGTTCACTAAGAAGCGAAATAAGCGGCAAAGAATCGGATGTCGCCAGCAACCTGCGCAGGATTGACAACCTGAAAACCAAGGCCGCCCAGCTGCGGAACAAGTGGAACGAGGTCAACGCTCAGCAGCTTGAGTTAAACCAGGAATCCATTTGCCCCACCTGTGGCCAGGATGTACCGGAAGAAAAACTGGAAGAGGCCAGGGCCACAGCTGAAGCGGCCTTTAACCGGGAAAAGGCGGACAAACTTGCATCTATAAGCGCAGAGGGCAAGACTACCATGGCCGAGGTTACCGAGCTTGAACGGCAGAATGTGGATATACAGGCTGAGATTGAAGAATTAGGGGCCCAGCTTGAGGCCACGAAACAGGAGGCTAATGGCCTTAAGCAAGCTATTGAGTCTATCCGGTCGGAAAACACCCTGGACAATTACCCTAGCTATGCTCAAAAGCTGCAGGAAAAAGCCAAGCTGGAAGAAGCTATTGCTACCATGAAGGCAGGTAACAGCGAAGTCATTGCTAAGGCAAAAGAGGAAATCGCTCAGGCTGAAAATGACATTGCAATACTGGAAGGGTCCCTGGCAAACGTCAGGCGATACGAGGAAGGCCAGAAGCGCATTGAGCAGCTGAAGGCACAGGAAAAGCAATTGGCCGCCGAATATGCGAAATTGGAAGAGGAGCTTTACCTGACCGAGCAGTTCATCCGGACAAAGGTGTCAATGCTGGAAGAGAAAATCAACAGTCGGTTTAAGATGGCCAGGTTTAAGTTGTTTGACGTGCAGATCAACGGCGGGGTAGTAGAGTGTTGCGAAACGATTTACAAGGGGGTTCCTTATTCCAGTGGCCTGAATAATGCGGCCAGGATAAATGTCGGGTTAGACATTATTAACACCCTGTCCCAGCATTACGGTTTTTCGGCTCCGATATTTGTGGATAATCGCGAGGCCGTAACCAAGTTAATAGAGACCGAGGCACAGGTTATCAGCCTGATAGTCTCAGAACCGGACAAGAAGTTGCGGGTTGAAGTAGCTTCAAAGGAAAAATCTATGGAGGTGGCTTAAAATGACAAATGTTGTCGCTTTAGTTAAAAAGGATACGGTTGATGTGGTGGCTCAAAAGGTTAGGGAGTTTCAAGAGAGCGGACAGCTTCATCTACCGGCAAATTACAGCGCCGAGAACGCCATGAAGGCTGCGTGGTTAACTCTTCAGGGAACCACTGATAGAAACGATAAACCTGTCCTGGAGGTTTGCTCTAAAGACAGTATTGCGAATGCCCTGCTTGAAATGGTGGTCCAGGGGTTGAATCCATCTAAAAAGCAGTGTTATTTCATCGCCTATGGCAATAAACTGGTTTGTCAGCGGTCTTACTTCGGGACCATGGCGGTTGCTAAAGAAGTGGATGAGACCATAGATGACATTATAGCCGAGGTGGTTTACGAGGGTGATGTATTTAAGTATCGCCTTAATCGAGGCCAAAAGGAAGTAACTGAGCACGAACAGTCCCTGGAGAACATTGACGGCAAAAAAATCAAGGCTGCTTACTGCATCATTATTCATAATGATGGGCGGGTCAAAACAACAATTATGACCTTTGCCGAGATAAAACAGGCATGGCAGCAATCTCAGATGAAACCCATCGATGATAAAGGTAATATCAAGGCAGGTTCTACTCATGGTAAGTTTACAGCTGAAATGGCCAAGAAAACAGTTATTAACAGAGCCTGTAAAGCGATTATTAATTCCAGTAGTGATTGTAATCTGCTTAAGGATGTGTTTAACCGAAACTCTGAGATAATCGCTGAGGAGACAGTTGCCCAGGAAGTAGTCGATAACGCCAATAGTGAGGTTATTGATATAACTTCTAAGCACGTTGTAGATGAAGCACATAACGGTGATGAGCCGGCTGCTGCTGGAGAGGAAAAGAATGAACCTGCCGCTGAAACCGAAGAAGCCGAGGGTCAAATGAGTATCGGTGATGAGTTTGAGGCTTACCAAAAACAGCAGCAGACAGCAGCCCAAGGTGGTCCCGACTTTTGATTGATATAAAGGTCCTGGCATCCGGCAGTAAAGGAAATTGTTATTATGTCACAGACGGCAAAACACCTTTGCTGCTGGAATGCGGGATCCAGTGGAAGCAAATCCAGCGGGGCGTCGATTTTAAGACTTCTGAAATAGCAGGTGCATTGGTTAGCCATGAACATAAGGACCACTGTAAAGCAGTCAATGAGGCGGCCAAAGCCGGTATAGATATTTATTTATCGGCCGGTACAAAAGAGGCTCTGGATGTCACAGGACACCGATTTAATGTGATTAAATCCAAAGAGCAATTCATTGTCGGTTCGTGGACCATCCTGCCTTTTAATACACAGCATGACGCTGTAGAGCCGTTAGGATTTCTGCTGGCCAACCAGGCTGGAGACAAACTGGTTTTCGCCACAGACACTTACTATATCCGCTATAGATTCCAGGGCCTTACCCATATCATGGTTGAGTGTAATCACTGCTCTGATATACTTCGTGCTAACGTTGATGCCGGCATCGTGCCGTTGGACCTGAAAAACCGGATTATACGCTCTCATTTCAGCCTGAAAAACGTCAAAGAATTCCTGTTGGCCAACGATTTGAGCCAAGTTAAAGAGATACATCTTATACATCTCAGTGATGATAACAGCGATGCCGAGCGTTTCAAACGTGAGGTCGCGGAGATTACCGGGAAACCGGTGTATGTAGCTTAAGCCATTTTCCTCTCCCTTAATATAGCCCTAACCCGGAGACTAACAGCCGATGATGGGCAAGGGCATCTTTTCAACCTATATTTTCTATTGCCAATACAGCCGGAGGTGGACTATGAGAACAATTACCGAAGCATTAAAGATTGAGACCAAAGAAGAACCCCTTGAAGAGCTTAAAGAGCATGTGAAAGTCAGAGACCAAATGGGTGGGGCGCTATACTGGAACATCTTAAATGATGAATGCTGCCAAATAGCTAACAAACTTGCTTCATTGGGCGTAAACAGAGCAGCGATTGTCCAAATATTAGGCCCAGGTAACTATAGTTAATTGTGGCGGGGGTGGCGAAATGGTAAACGCTCAGTGCCCGGGACTGAATATCGCAGGTTCGATTCCTGCTCCCCGCCAACCAAAATTTATTCGGAGGTGGACTAACGTGAATAAAGAACAGCTTGTCAGTCACGTTATCAGGAGACTTGGCGTTTCCTGTCATACCGTGGGTTTCGCATATCTCAAAGCTGCCATCCTGATGACGCTTGATGATTGCACGATAGCACAAAGGAGCCTGAACACTATTGCATATCCGATGATTGCCGATGCCTATAAAACCACTCCCATTCGTGTTGAACGCGGAATCAGGCACGCCATTGAACGGGCCTGGAGCAGGAAAGACAGGCAGCCGCTACAGGAAGTATTGGCCCCGCTGAAGATTCCCGAGCGTAGAATGACCAATGCAGAATTTATCGCGACCGTCGCGGAGAGTTTAAGGTTTCAGCTGATGGAAAAGGCCGGTTAGGGGTGACGGGTATGAGAGACATACAGAAAGATAAAGCGTTATGCGCCGCGGCACAGTCGGTTACAGCAGACGAAATATATAATGAGGCAGATTTACTTACTCTTGATTCATTGCTTAATATGGTTCGCGAAGCTCTGCCCTGGTACATAGCAGAATTGGAGCAGACCGGGGAAGAAAATGCCGCCAAGGAATGGCGGGAGGTGGCGGAGATATTGAGCCGGGCTTTGGGTGGTGGAAGTAGTGGATAATACAGCCGTTCACAACAACCTGGAGCATGAACTGGCAGAAGCGGAGCGAAAAGCATGGGACTCACTATCCCGGTATAAGTTTCAGATGTTCGGGTATTGGGCTGCTATATGGGTACACCTGAACAGGATAGGAGGCTTTAACAGGGCTAATCCATGGCGTGAATTAGTAAAAACAGCTAAGCGAGGTGCCTCGCCGGAAGGAGTTGATTTGTATGTGCAGGACTGAGAAAAAAGTAACACTCCCGCCCGGATGCATCAGTTATGTGTGCCGGTGTAAAACCGAAGGGATAATCGTCATATTGTCCCCGTTATGGAAGGGTGCCCGGGGCGCGTGCGATAAATGCGGAACAGTGTATTTTAGTCCGATGGCCAGTGGAAATGCCTGAGACTCACAAAAACAGAAGACCCCTATTTAAGAGGTCTTCTGAGAAGGGTTTGGCTGATTCTTGTCAATGATCCACCGGTTATCGATTTTCCGGGCCCTGACTTTTCCAGAGGCACAAAGATTCTTGATATAGCCCGGCTTCAATAACCATAACTCAGCCGCTTCATTGACTCCCATGATTTGTTCAAGAACATTCATTGCCTTACTATCACCCAGTTTCCGGAGTGAAACAGGTCACGTTCGACCATGGCTTTTTCCTTTAATTCTTCAATCATTTCAACGGTCATTTCATCGTATTGGTTATCCTCCAGGAATTGAGTAGCCGGGCCATTAAAAACCTCTTTACCATCATTGTACACCTTAATATTCATGTTTTACCATCCTTTCGGTCTATGCGCTAACGCATCTTTTAATATAAATATATCATATGCGCATACGCATGTCAATAGAAATTTCGCCGGAGTTGATAAATTTGTCAGCATACTTTGATTTTCTTCATAGCAAAATTGAGATAGCCAAGGAAACTGGCTTTGTCGTATCCCCTGACGAGGTTAATTCGGCACTTAAGCCGCATCAAAGGGATGGGGTGGTATGGGCGATTCGGGGCGGCAGAAGGGCACTGTTTGAATCATTTGGCTTAGGTAAAACGGTGCAGGAGTTGGAATTCTGTCGGCTGGTTACCGAGCGCATGGGCGGCAAGGCCCTTATAGTCCTACCCCTTGGGGTGAAAAAAGAATTCGTCAGGGATGCGGTGCAGCTGCTCGGCATGGATCCGCCGGAATATGTCCGCAACGTGGCAGAGGTTGAAGCGGCAACCGGCCAAATTCTACTTACCAATTATGAGCGTGTCAGGGATGGGGATATTGCCCCTCGGTATTTTACAGCAACATGCCTTGATGAAGCATCTGTTCTCAGGAGTTACGGCTCGAAAACCTACCAGATTTTCCTGGGCAAATTCAAAGGGGTACCTTTCAAGCTGGTTTGTACCGCGACTCCTTCTCCAAATAAATTTAAAGAGCTGATACATTATGCTGGGTACCTGGAGGTTATGGATACTGGCCAGGCCCTAACTAGATTCTTCCAGAGGGACAGCACAAAGGCTAATAATCTCACGCTTTACCCGCATAAGGAAGATGAATTTTGGCTGTGGGTTTCAACCTGGGCACTATTTATTACTAAACCTTCTGATTTGGGATATTCGGATGAAGGTTACGACTTACCCCCTCTCGATGTCAGGTACCATGAAATACCGGTGAATCACAAAACTGCGGGAGCGGAAAAAGACGGCCAGTTGAAGCTCATCAGAGATGCCGCCACCGGGTTAACTGATGCGGCTAGGGAAAAGCGGGAGAGTATTAGTGCAAGGGTTGCCAAAATGGCTGAGATTGTCAGTGAGAGTCCAGACGACCACTTCATACTATGGCATGACCTTGAGGCCGAGCGTCACGCGATTAAGCAGGCAATCCCGGGGGTTGTGGAAATCTACGGGAGCCAAGAGCTGGACACCAGGGAGCAGCGCGTTATAGACTTCTCTGAAGGGCGCATAAAACTCTTCGCCACAAAAAAGGAACTGTCCGGATCCGGCTGTAACTTCCAGCGCTACTGTCACAGGGCCATATTCCTGGGGATAGATTATCAATTTAATGACTTTATCCAAGCAATTCACCGGATATACCGGTTCCTCCAGACGGAGTCGGTCAGAATTGACATCATCTATACCGAGAGTGAGCGCCAGGTCCTGCAGGCATTGCAGAAAAAATGGGAGCAGCATAATTACCTCGTTGAAAAGATGACGGCCATAATCAAGAAATATGGGCTGTCCGGAACATCGGTCATGGACAAGCTGGCCAGAAGTATAGGGGTTGATAGAGTGAAGATTGAGACTGAGTATTATACAGCAGTGAATAATGATTGTGTTTTAGAAACCTCCGGTATGGATGAGAATAGCATCGACCTGATACATACATCTATCCCATTTAGCAACCATTACGAATATACCCCATCATACAACGATTTCGGCCATAACGAAGATAATGATAAGTTCTTTGAGCAGATGGACTTCTTGACCCCCGAACTTTTACGGGTGTTAAAGCCTGGCCGGGTGGCTGCCATCCACGTTAAAGACCGGATACTATTTGGTAATGCCACTGGTACCGGAATGCCGACAGTTGACCCATTCTCTGATATGACTGTGTTCCACTTTATGAAGCACGGATTCCAGTACATGGGCAGAATCACCGTTGTTACCGACGTGGTTCGGGAGAATAATCAGACGTACCGGTTGGGGTGGTCAGAGCAGTGCAAAGATGGTACTAAGATGGGGGTGGGTTGCCCGGAATATATTCTTCTCTTCCGGAAGCTGCCGAGTGATACCAGCAAGGCTTATGCTGATATTCAGGTGTCCAAGACTAAAGAAGAGTATACTAGGGCCCAATGGCAGATAGATGCTCACGCATTCTGGAGAACGTCCGGGAACCGGCTGTTGGCAAAGGATGAGCTTACCAAGATTCCTATAGAGAACCTACGGGCAGTCTATCGCAAATTCTCCCGGGAAAATGTTTATGACTATAACGAGCACGTGGAGCTTGCAAAGAGGCTAGATAAAGACGGCCGGCTGCCAGCATCATTTATGGTAGTTGCCCCGGGGTCGTGGCATGACCATGTTTGGGACGACATTAACCGGATGCGGACACTGAATTCATCTCAGACACAGAAACGGTTGCAGATGCACGTCTGCCCTCTACAAATCGATATAGTGGAGCGGATTATTAACCGGTATTCAAATCCTGGGGAAGTAGTGTTTGACCCGTTTGGCGGTCTGATGACAGTGCCTTATATGGCAGTGAAGATGGGCCGCATAGGATATGGTATCGAACTCAACAGCGATTACTTCCGGGATGGCGTTGGGTATCTGAAGGCAGTTGCAGCTGAAATTAATATTCCTACGCTGTTTGATTTCTTAACTGAAGAAGTACCCAACCAGTGATCTGGATGAGATGCAGCTTTTGAGTAGTGATTGCATTAAGGATTTAGACAAGTTGCAGGTTGAGTGTGAAGCGTATATTAAAGGTGACCGGGCTCAGGGGAGTTTGTTCGGTGCCGCGACACAAAAGGAAGCTTGTTAGTGATTATTAACTAAGTGGAGGGAAATAAATGCATCTACATAACCGGCGAATTAAAGCTACTTTTTGGAATGACCCAGACTTACTGCAGTTACCAAGAGATATGAGGTGGTTTTATGAAGGCCTGGCCCAGCTGGCAGATGATTCAGGCTGTTTAGAGGACAGCCCATTTGCCTTCAAATTACATTTATTTCCCTCTCCGCTTGATTCTGACATTACGGTTGAGGTGCTTACCGAATGGCGGGACAAGCTGATTCAAGCTAACAAATTAATACCTTATGAGGTTAATGGTAAGAAGTGCCTGTTTATATTTAACTTCCATAAACACCAGAGCCTAAAAAATCCTGAGCAACCCGAAGTTCCTCTCCCTGAATGGATAACCTGGAAGTCCTACAAATCCAATCCCAGTGCTGGTAAATACGTTGTTAATTATGAAGTTCTTAGTAATTTCTTAGACACTTCTTATGAAGTTCTTACACCTTTCTTCCAAATAGAAGTAGAAGAAGAATTAGAAGAAGAAGGAGAAAGAGAAAGAGAAAGAAATAACGGTGGTGGTACTAACATAGAGAGAGTGGGGAAGAAAGAAGAGGCCGCCACCGCCGCTGATGATAATCCCATGAAAACGATATCTAATTCGCTCAATAAAGCCGGGATTATTATGCCCTCACAGTTTGAGCTTGAGAAACTGCTTAGCTGGCATGATGATGGCATGGAGCTTGATACTATTATCTACGCCATTGAAAAAGCAGCCCTGGCAAATGAGCGCAAAGTGAGTTATGTCAACGGCATACTTAAAAGTTGGTACCGGCAGGGCATTAAAACACTGGCCCAGGCGGAGGCGGCCGACATTGAGTTTGAGCGCAAAAAGGCAGGCAGTAGTGGACAGGCTGTCACGGCAAGTATGCCGCGGGGGCCGACCGAGGAAGAAGTCCGTTCTACAGTGACCTATATCGAGTTTTCCCTCAAGGAATTCCGAGCCGAGAATCCTGATCACACAGACCAGGACCTGCGAGCATTCCTGAATTCATCCCGATTCGACTATGACCAACCGGAGCTGAAGGTAAAGGCCTTTGAGAAGCTTAACCTAACTCAATACCTGGAGAGGGGGCCATGAGCAGATGAGCATGCAAAGTATGGGCGAAGTCATTGACAATATGGACTGGCCGGGCGAAGAGCCGGTCGAAGAGTCCAAATCAACACCGGTAGCGGAGCAATGTGCCAATTGCGGGACCCTGGTTAATTTTGTCGGGAAGCAGTGGCGGCGGCCTTGCCCTCAGTGTGGCCTGTCTATCACGCTATCTGAGCGGTATGAGCGGCCCAGAGAGACCACAGAATGTTACGCCTGTTACGACCGGGGAATCATCATCTACCAGGCCCAGGTTGACGGTGAGATATACGACCATGCAGCGCGATGTATCTGCCGCAAAGGCACAAGTCACCCGGCCAAAGGGATACCTGCCATTGACCAGGTAAAGAACGCACCGGAGTATCACGTAATAGTGGCCCGGAATAAGGCGAGGTGTGAAGCCAGGTGAGCAGCCTGCGGACACAAAGTGTGGGTTATAAGTGGCCAATTAAGACTTCCCGGAAGTTTAGTGGTGATGGGCCACTTAACGGCCCAGTAAAAACTTATAAGTTGTCCGAGGAAGAATTAGAGTGTCACAGGAAAACGGAAAC
>JAENZJ010000030.1 GCA_016841325.1 Thermincola carboxydiphila | reverse complement strand
ATAGCCCCATGAAAGGCTAGTTTATCGCCGAATCTTTCCTTTATTACGTTAATATCCATGTCCTTCGCCGAAGTCTGTATCGGGTCCAGCACTTTAACTCCCAAATCAATGAAATCCGGAATCAGGTTGATGACACTGCCGCATGAATGCAGAATAAATGCCGCGCCATAACTGTCGGCCAGGTCAATTATTTGTTTCATACTTGGTGCGAAAAACTGCAAAAACATTTCCCGGCTTATTAACTGGCTGTTTTGGGAACCAAAATCATCTTTATAGAAGATGAAGTCAATCTTTCCATTGGCATGTTCAAACATTCTTTCATAATAATCAACCTGGAATTTGGTTATGTGCTTTATGGCTTCCATTACCATTTCTTCGTTTAACGCCAGGTCCAGCATGGCTTTTTCCATGCCAAACAAATATGTCAGTAAATGGAACACACCATGATACCCTTCGGCGTGAATTCCCGGGGTTGAAATTGCATAGCCCTTAAACTGGTCACACTTTTTTTCCATTTGGCTGAAATCAAACAGGTCAGCTGAGGGCCAGTCATAATTCCTGATTTCTTCAACAGTTTCCGCCGAACCTAACGGGGAATAGTTGACATAGACATCACGGCTGATTTCGGTAATTAACTCCTGGCGTCCTACCCCCCACATATCAAGCTGAGTCCCGTCATCCAGTTTTTTAAACTCCGGACCCACATAATCGGGAAAAACCTCCCGAAAATCAACATTAAGGTGGTCAAGTAATCCATAGTAGTCCTTTTTATAATGGTTGCACACCATATTTACAACGGCATCAGTTGCCCGGAAGTTTATCGGGCACCTGTCCGGTTCCTGGTGATTAAGTGACATTAAGACTCTCTCTTTGGAATTCATTTTTATTGTCCTCCGCATAAAAGACGATTTTTTTATTTGCTGTTAATTACTAACATGGTACTTGTACTGGAGATGATGAAGGTCTTCCATTTCTTTAAGAAGGTTATAGTAAACCCTCCGCCAAATATGGTATTGTTCCTCGTACATCTCATGAATCCTGGGATCAGGCTCTATTGTACCGGTTGTCTGAACAATGTCTTTCAGAGGATCAGTTGGGTTTTTATAAAGACCCGCTCCGGTTGCCGCCAGGATGGCATCTCCCAGTGGAGCAGCTTCATCAATATTGGTGGTCTCAAGAGGAATATTGACTACATTTGCAGTTATCTGATTCCAGAACCGGCTCTTGGTGGGACCTCCGTTGAGGATGAGCTTGTCAATTTTTACTCCTGCACCTAAGGCAATCTTCACATTGGAATAAATGTCAAAGGCAACCCCTTCAATCACAGCCCTGATCATATGTGCCCGGGTTGTGGCGAGGGTCACACCAAAAAATACACCTTTGGATGTTGAGTTCCAGTTTGGAGATAAAGTGTTCCCCAGGTACGGCAGATACAAAAGACCGTCCGCACCGGGCTTTGTCTTTTCTGCCTGCATAGTCAGCAGGGAAAACTCGTTTAAACCGGTTTGACTGGCCATTGACCTTTCATTGGCACCAAAATTATCCGCAAACCACTTAAGGGAAGCGCCTGTAAAGGCCATTGGTGCATCAAACATGGTCAAACCCGGCAAAACGTGCGGCCATTTTAATATCCTGTATTCTTCCACCCTCTGTTCAGTCGGAATCATGATACCGATGTTAGAGCCTGTCCCCATGGAATAAAAGGCTTGTCCGGCAATTGTAACTCCGCTGCCCAGTGCTGCTGAACTGATATCTGTTCCACCGGCAACAACTTTGGTTCCCTGTTTAAGCCCTGTTTCAGCTGCAGCCTCAGCCGTCACTTCTCCAACAACCTCGTGAGACCGGTAAATCGTGGGGTACTTATCCATGGGAATACCGATACCTTCAGCTATTTCGGGATTCCATCTCTCATTTTGATAGTCATACGGGTAAAATAATCCTGCATCCCCGGTGTTGATGGTAAATTCTCCTGACAACCTGTATGTACAATAACCGGCGGGAGATAAGAATTTGTAGGTTTTTTCGAAAAGCTCAGGTTCATGTTTTTTCATCCAGAGGGCTTTGGGTTCAATAAACCAGGGGGCGATCCTGTTCCCGTTATTGTAATTAATCTTATCTTCTCCAACTCTTTCGCGAATCTCCTGGCACTCAGCCTCTGACCTGGCATCCATCCAAATCATTCCGGGCCTTACGGGTCTGCCTTCCCGACTGATCGGCAGGGTAACCCCGACCAAGCCGGACAGACCGACTGCAGCTATATCATCCGGGGAAACGCCCTGCTCCAGACACTGCTTAATTGCAGATACCACTGCCTGCCAGTAGTTGTCCCCTTCCTGCTCAGCATAACCGGGTTTCGGGATGAATAATGGGTGTGGCTGAAAACCTGAAGCAATTACTTTACCTGTATTGGTGTCAAGAATACAGGCTTTGACGTTTGTTGTCCCGATGTCGATTCCCAATGTTAAATGCCCACTCAATCAGAAAACCTCCTTTTAATGTTTGTGATTCTTTTCATTTGCATAAATAATAACCCCGGACCCTGTTTGGGTATCATGGTTTAGTGGTTACAACCCATCCCTTACAAAAAGTGCCGCGGTTAAAATGACTTACATTATCGCGAGATACCATGTTCAATTTTTTGACCCCCTGTAGAACGTTTAAAGTAATTTTTCTGCAATACTGGTATCAGTGATAAGTGTGTTAATTACACCCGTCTTCAGTGCAGCCCTGGTGGCATCGATCTTCTTGGCGCCATTACAGATGGCTACAGTATTTTTTGTTTCTTTCAGCGTTTCCAGAGTAACGTTTATGATCCGGTCCTGAATCCTGTTTGGTACCAGGTTTCCATTGGCATCAATGAAATTGGAATTGATATCACCGACAACATTTAATTTGCTGAGGTATTCGATATCTTCAGCCATAATATCTCTTGTTTTGTAAATCGTGATATCGGGACCAATGTATCCAATGGGCACAATCACCAAATCCAATTTATCAAACTGATCAACAATGGTCCTGATAATACTTTCCTTTAAGAAGACTTCCTTACTGGCCTGAGAATCGATGATGGCAGGACAATTAAGAATGTACCCGGCTGCGCCTAATTTGCCGGCGAGTAAAGAGACAATTGAATTTGCGTGGATATCATCACTGTCATAAACCAGACCCGAGCCGCCAATTACCGGAAACACTTTCATATTATACTTCTTATTGAAAGTGATTCTTTCCACGGTGCCCTTGATAGTCTGCCCCCATCCAACTCCTATGCTCATCCCGTCTTTATAGTCCCTGTCAATAATTTTGGCCAGTGCATTTGCAAATCCGTTATATACAATGTCTATGGAATCTGATGTGGGAACAATGATACACTGCTTTATTCCAAAACTCTTTTCTATCCTTATTTCGAGTTCACTGAAGTCCTGAGCGGGAGCATGTAACTCAATTTTGACAATTCCCTGTTCCCGGGCCTTCATTAATAATCTATAAACCTTGACCCGGGAAATATTGAGGTATTCCGCAATTTCCTGCTGATTCATGTTTTCCTGGTAATATAACCTGGCAACCTTTAATAAATAATCCACTTCCAATCACCAACACTATCTTTAATTCGGTCTGCCAAAGTGTGCATTTGCACACTTTTGTGCAATTGCACACCTTCTGTGCATAAGTATACTACTTAAAACAAAATCTGTCAATTATTGATATTAATAAGATTTTATGATATAAATATTATGTTATCTGGTTTTTACCAGCCAGATCTGCTTATCGCCCACCTGACAAGATGGGAGACTTAGCGGCGGTTAGCTATCATCGGAGAAAACAGGGATGGTTGCTTTGAAGAACACGACAAAATTCAATGATGCTTTAAAAAATAGCCGAATTGTGCCGGCTGTCAAACATCCTGAGGACCTCAGAGAGGTACTGGGCATTCCCTGGGTAGCAGTTGCTATTTTGGTCGGTGGTGATATTAACGACCTGGAAGAAATATTAAAGGTCCGCCGCAAAAATCCGGACAAATTTTTATTGGCCCATATTGATTTGATAAACGGGATCGGTAAAGACAGTCCGGGTATCCGCTACCTGAAGCGATGGGGTTTCGATGGGATTGTTTCTGTAAAATGGCAGCTGCTGCGTTACGGCAATGAAAACAATATGATTACCGTCCAGCGTCTGTTTCTGGTTGATTCGGAGTCCATCCGCACCGGCCTGAAGGTTATTAAGCAAACATCCCCTGACGCCATAGAGATTATGCCGGCTTCCGTACCTAAGTTTGCCATTGATGAATTACATAAAGCAACAGCATTAAGTATTTTGGGAGGCGGATTGCTCCGCACGGAAGAGGATGTCCACAAGGCGCTTGATAACGGGCTGTCGGCTGTTACAACAAGCCGCAGGAACTTGTGGAACCTGCATTTGACATAAAATGAGTTTAGGCCTATAATATTGGCAACACAGACCACCTGCAATACAACTTGATAATCCAGGCTTAGAGAATGAGAGAAGCCATTAGTGGACCGTTCGTACGGCCCGCTAATGGCTTTTTCAGTTAAAAACAGGCCCTCGGAAATGACCGTGGGCACATAAGAAATTCTATTTCCGGGATTAAAAAGCAAGGGAGGAACGAAAATGAAAGACTATCAGGTAGTGATAGTCGGGGGAGGCGCAACCGGGGTTGGCATCCTGCGCGACCTGAGTATGAGAGGTATTTCGGCTTTGCTGCTGGAACAGGGAGACCTTGCCCACGGAACCAGTTCACGTTTTCACGGATTACTGCACAGTGGCGGACGTTATGCGGTAAAAGACCCTCAGTCAGCGGCTGAATGTATTGATGAAAACCTGATTTTAAAGAAAATTGCTCCTCACTGTATTTCTGACACCGGAGGCTGGTTTGTCCAAACAAAAGATGATTCACCCGGTTATGTTGAGGAATGGATTAAATCCTGTGCCGGTGCACATATTCCGATACGTGAAGTTTCAATTTCTGAAGCATGCCGGAAGGAACCATTGATGGACAAAAATGTGCTCCGGGTTTTTGAAGTACCTGATGCTACCGTTGACGGTTTTAGGATTGTGTGGGCCAATGCCAGATCCGCAAGGCATTATAATGGAGAATTCAGGACATATCACCAGGCAGAACGACTTGTCACGGATAAAGGCCAGGTTACCGGTGTGGCAGTCAGGAACCTCCTGAATGGGCACCAGTTTACAGTGCACTGTGATATTGTGGTTAACGCTGCCGGAGCCTGGGCCTCTCAGCTTGCGGGGTCCATCGGAATTCCGTTGGATGTTATCTGTGATAAGGGGACACTGCTGGCCTTTAACCAGCGGCTTTTTCACCGTGTGGTCAATCGCCTGCGTCCCTCAGGTGACGGGGATATCTTTGTCCCTCATGAAACCATAACTATTTTGGGTACTACATCACAATTCGTGGATTCTCCGGAAGATAACGATCCCCAGCAGGAAGAAGTCAGAAGTCTTTTGGAGATAGGTGAACAATTGCTGCCAGGGATAATGAAAAACCGCATAATCCGGGCCTTTTCCGGCATCAGACCACTCCACCGGGAGGACCACGATGTCCCCGGAGTTAAGGAGGAGGGGCGAAATGTCAGCCGCTCCTTCGCCCTGATAGACCACGAGCTCCAGGATGGTATCAAGGGGCTTATAAGCATTGTCGGAGGTAAATTTACCACATATCGCCTGATGGCTGAAAAGGTATCCGACAGGGTAGCCGAAAAACTTGGTAACACAACCCCCTGCCATACGGCTGAGGAAGACCTGCTGCCTGAAATTCCGGAACACGTATATAAAAAAGCAGCCCGGCTGCTGCCTTATGCCCCTGTGGAAAAAATGCTGGAACGGCTTCAGGAAGATGCCGAAGACGTCCTGAAAGAGATTGAGCAGACCCCCCATAAGGGACAGATGCTCTGTGAATGTGAAATGGTAAGTATGGCTGAGGTTGAAAAAGCAGCATCCGACGAAGATACTCACCATCTGGCAGATATCCGCAGAAAAACGCGGCTGGGTATGGGAACCTGCCAGGGAGCCTTCTGCACATACAGGGCGCTGCCCCTGTTATGGCAGAAAAAAGAAAAATATGATTCCCTTGATGAAGAATTGAGGAACTTCCTGAATCAACGCTGGAAAGGGATCAGACCTGTCCTGTGGGGGCAGCAGCTGCGCGAAACAGAGTTAACGCGCGCAATATATTCCGGTATATTGCAATTTACAGAAAACTGAGGACATGCAAGGAGGAACTTACCATGTGGGATGGGATTATAATCGGCGGAGGTTTGGCGGGCCTCACGGCAGGTATCCGGGCTGCGGAAAGGGGCAAACAAATCCTGATTATTTCCGAAGGGGCAGGGAGCCTCACTTACAGTTCAGGCGCCCTGGATTTCGGGGATGTCGGGCAGCTCCTAAGCCATGAAGACCACCCTTACGCCTTACTTGGAGAAACTGTGGTACATGCCGGAATGGAATGGTTTCAAAATCTCTTTCCGGACTACCGGGGGTCGTGGTCAGAATTTCAGGAGATATTGACACCGTTAGGCGCTCCAAGAAAAGCCGGCATAGTACCCCGCAGTCACAACACAGAACCCCTGAAGAATGCAAAAGTGATTATACTGATGGCCCCATACGGACTCAAAGACTTTTTCCCGGAAATTATCAAAACCAATTTATTAAAAGCCTATCCACAATGCGAGGTGGAAATATTTCCGTTCCGCACCGGTACATTCGAATCCTGGCACACCATTGGCAAGCCGGTAACAGGAATGGATTATACAAAATATTGGCAGTCGCAGCCCGGAGTTTCTGAGTTAAAAAGGCTGCTGGACTCTCTGCCCCAGACATCCGGCGAAACGGTTATCCTTTTTCCCGGCCTGGCAGCAGCGTTTTGTGAACCCCTGAAAGAAGTTTTGGCCGGAACACCTTTTCCCGTAATAGAAATGACCTCATTTCCGCCTTCTGCCTGTGGGCATAATCTTTACTCAGCCCTGAAGCAAAAGTTTAAATCACTGGGCGGAGAATTGCTGACAGGGACCGGGGTCCAGAGCATTGAGAGCCATAATAAAGTATGCAGTAGAGCCATTGTCAGGAGCAAAGGCAGACCCACGGCTTTTTCCGCAGACTCCTTTATCCTGGCCACCGGAGGAATCTTTGGCGGCGGGATTGAGGCAACGGCAGATACCGCACAGGAAACAGTATTGGGCCTCCCCCTCTATGTTCCGGCACAGTGGACAAATAGCGAGTTTTTGGGTGAACAACCCTATGCCCGCATTGGCATCGAAGCTGACCGGGAACTGCGGCCTGTCGGCCCGGGTGGCAAGGAAGTCCTTTTTAAGAACCTCCGGGTTATCGGGAGGATGCTGGCTCATTGGGACCCATGGACAGAAACCTGTGGCGGAGGCGTTTCTCTGGCTACGGGTTGGTTTGCGGGAAATCAGCTTTAAAAAGGCTTAGCTTCGCTGAGCGCCTTTGAGCTTACCTTCGGCGAAGCTAAGCGTTTTTTAAGCAGATAGGATAAAATTTATACTTTCCTATCTGCCTAGAAAGGTGGCATTAGTGATGATTTATGAGCAGGACAGGACAGAGAATCTGGATGCCTGTATCAAGTGCAGTGCCTGTACAGCCATGTGCCCGGTGGCTGCAGTGAACCCTCTGTTCCCGGGACCGAAAGTCCTGGGGCCGGATGCCGAGCGTTTTCGGCTCGAAGGTTTACAAATTGGAGCAGCATTGTTGAATTATTGTTCCAAATGTAGAACATGTGAAATAACCTGCCCGTCAGGGGTTAAAATCACTGAAATGATTACAAGGGCTCAGGAAAATGCGAAACTGTCCGGGAGCGGAAAAAACCTGCAGTCCAACATCCGGGATTACCTGTTTGGGCGGGCTGAATATCTGGGCAAACTGGCGACTATTCTTCCCGGCTTGACCAATACTCTACTCAGGACGCCGCTGTTCCGGCAGGTCCTGGAACAAGCGCTGGGTATTTCCAGTGAAGCGCCGCTCCCCACTTACCGTAAAAAGTTTAACCCATTTGGAGAAGGGCACAAAAACAGAAAACAGGTAGTGTATTTCCCCGGCTGTTTTGTTACATATAATGACCCACCCACAGGTCACGCCATCACAAAGGTGTTGGAACACAATGGTTATGAAGTGATTGTTCCTCCCTTTCACTGTTGCAGCACCCCTCTTGAAGGAAATGGCTATGTACGCGAGGCTAAGGAAACCGCCAAAAAAAACCTGGCACTGATGAACCCATATATTCGTGCCGGGGTACCGTTAATCACAGGGTGCACCAGTTGCGGTACAGCATTAAAGGAATATGCGGGATTGGACGTATCAGCATCTGAGCTGCAAGCTTATGATTTGTTCGAGTTTCTTTGGGCGCTTCATGAGCAAAGTGAATTCAGAACAGATTTTAAAGAGGTTCAGGTATCCCTGGGATACCATAGCTCCTGCCATCTAAAGGCCCAGGGCATCGGGACCCCGTCGGTCCGCCTGTTGCGGTTGATTCCGGGAGTCCGGGTGACCGACCTTGACCAGGGATGCTGCGGATTATCCGGGAGTTATGGTTTTAAGAAAGAAAAATACGATACAGCCATGCAGATTGGAAACCCGGTATTTGAGCGGGTCCGGCATGGTGTTGCCAATGATGAATTTCAATCGGTAATCACCGAATGTGGAGGGTGCCAGGTTCAGATTCGCCACGGGTCAGGTACAGAGACGTTTCATCCTGTATGGGTGCTGATGCAGGCCTATGGTCTGGAGTGAACCGGCGGGTCAATATTGACCAGACCATAGAAAAATCTGAAGGCCATGTTACAGCAGTTGAAAAATACGGTTATGTAAAATAGCAAACAGCAGAAAAAAAGGCCTGACTGTATTTTAAAGTCAGGCCTGAAAATTTCAAGAAAATCTGATTCTGATTAGCTTTTACCTGCTTCTTTCCATAGGATTTCTGCCCTCTCAACTGATGTCTTAAAATCACCGCGCAGGTTAAGGAAATGCTCTTCTTCTACAGGTAAATCCAGCCAGTTGCCATATACAACAAAGGAGTCTTCATAAATCCGAACGTCCTTATAACCTAAGCTGCGGAGAGCAAGGAAGCTGAAAGCGGTCCGGCAGCCACGGTGGCAATAGATAATAACTGTCTTATCCTTGGGAACATCCTTATAAAGTTCCGCAAATTTGTCAATCGCAAGTACTCCGGCCTCTTTATTCATATTAATATCTACCGGATAGGAGATCCCTCCCGGAATCCGTCCGGCACGGGTGGTGCCAAAACCGATACCATTATACTCATCCTTACTGCGGACATCAATGAGGTAATATTTGGGATCCTTGGTTGAAGCGATTTCAGCCATTTGATATGTGGAAACATACATGTTGGGGTTAACAACCTTGGCAGTAAAGGTAGCAGGTGATAATTTAACGGGATCGGTTTCAACCGCCTTACCTGCTTTCTGCCATGCCTCGTAACCTCCGTTCATGTAGTGGAATGATTTTGCCCCGTAATAAAGCGGAGCCCCTTCAATAAATACATGATAGTCATTGGCTTTTCCGTAAACAATTAGGTCCATATCATTGCTAATTCCCATTTCACTCATTAATTTAGCAAATTTTTCGGCAGGTAAGACACGACCATCCATTGGGTGCTTAAGAATGGTAACGATACCTTTGCCGCCAAAGTTAATAGCTCCAGGGATATGTCCCTTAGCATAATCTTCAGCAGAACGGGCATCGATAATTACCCATCCCGAAGCACCGATTTTCGATTCAACAAAAGCAACATCTACAATATCAGACGGGCCGATTTCATCAAGTGAAAAAGCTCCCAGGGGTTCAGTACTGGCAGCCACAGTTTCCGGGCTTGCCGGATGAAGTTTTAGAGTAGACACGGCAACTGAAGTTTCTGTTTCAGTGACAGCGGGTACGGTATTCTGGGCAACATTGGAACTGCATCCGGCGGCAATAAGGACAAGTACAATCAAAATACTTATTAGTGCTGACTTTTTTGATAAAGATTGCATAAAACTCACCTCTTAGAATAGTTTATTTTAGTTGCCTGGCAATGCTTTTGGTTTCTAAGATTACACCCCCCCCCTTTCGTTGAGATTACCTTGAATACTACAGCGCTTGCGCTTCCATCAGGGATATAAAACATTGGCTAAAAAAAAACCGACTTATAACTTAAGCTTTTTCAAATTTTTACTAATTATATGGTAATAGCTAGCATTATGTCTTGTGCTAATTATAACATTCACATTCCAGCGTGTGAAATCACACTTTCTTATGTACCTATCACCGATAATTATATCTGCCTATCTAAAACCGGTGCCATTCTGCGGAACCGTGTTTTTCCACTGCCCCTGCCATAGCCTTTAAGTTTTCCAGAGGAGCTTTCAACGAAATTTCACAGCCGGGCCACACGGCATCCACCCCATTCCTTAAGCAGTTTATAACTTCTTTTTCCACATCCTCCGGTGTCCCTTTAACCAGAACCCCAAAACCGTCGATATTGCCGAAAACTAACGGTTCAGGTCCAATGTCCTGCCGTGTTTTAGCGAGGTCGTTTCGTGTTTCAACACTTATTGCATTGGCCTGACAGTCTGCCATATTATTAACAATCTTATTTGTGTTACCACAGATATGAAGTATTATGGGTACATTAGACTGGTGAATGATTTTGATTAATTCCGGCTGAAGTAGCTGGTTGAACTGCTTGGGGCTGATAATGTCGGTTGTTCCCGACATTTCCCTGAGGCTAATATAATCTGCGCCCGCATCCACATAGGCCGCAGCAACTTTAATTAGTAAAGGTGTTAATTTCTCCAGCAATCCCTGAACCTTTTCAGGTGTTTTAAAAACAGTCATCAGCAGTTCATTAAAGTCCATAAGATGAGTGGCCAGGGTAAATGGCCCAAGAATATGTGCTCCAATGGCAATCTGATTACCATACTTAACCTTGGCTTGTTTGACTGCTTCACAGACTACGGGTACCCTGGCTGCCATAACTTCATCAGGAGCTTCCACTCCTTCGATTTCGCCGGGTTTCAGAATTAAACGTTTCTTTATATTTGGATATATTGATTCGTCGCTGTTGCTAAAATAGTTGATTTCACACCCCATCAATTCGGCTTCAACACAGATATCAAACGGCATCAGGGCACATTCAAAACCTGCCGTCTCAAAAGGAAAAATCGCTAAGTTGGCCATCTTCTCCGGGTCATGATGAGCATCGGCAAAATTGTACCCAAAGTGTTCCAATGCCGCCCCCCAGACCGTCCCTGTGCCACTGTAACAGGCCGGCCTGTCTGTCTTTTCGCCGTTTAATAAGCCCAATACCCTTTGTCTTGAAGTTAGATTATCCAAAAACGTTACCCCCCATTTAGAATTTTAACAAACATTTTATGCAAGAATCATACCATGGGTAGAACGCTGTTAATCCCAATTGATGAATGGAGCCGGATGCCGCATTTAATACTTGAACTGGACCGGCATGGAACAATTGTTGTTTCAACTGTTCCATTTTAAAACAAAAAACAGGCGGGAACACTCGCCCCACCTGATTATTCTTTACGGCTATTTTATCTAAATTAGCAAATTTGAGTTACGTTATTTTACTACTCTTTGGTCATTGAAATTAATATATCTTTTGGCAGGGCTAACCCGGACGCAACCTGCATAGCTTTAAAAACGGCCGCAGGAACAACACAACCGGCACAGCATCCCTTAAGAATCTTTCTTGCCTCAGACATTATTACGCCATCAAAACCCATGGTTAATTCGTCCAATCCCCTAACTTCCCTGACGGACTCCCCCAGTGCAAGAATCTTTTCACAGTTACTTTTAATTTCAATCCCGGCAGGCTCTTTTACTTCGGAACCACATGCTATGACAGTAGTTTCAAATCCACAGATTCCTGCCTGAATATTGATGCTTACTTTCATAGTTAATCACTCCCCATTGAGTCCTGACTGTATATGCAGTACCGTTCAGGTCCCCACGGCAGCCAAACAAAGTTTCACCGCCTCCTCAGCTGTTACTGCATAAATATCCGCACCAGCCTCAACTACAAATTCAGGCGTTACCGCCCAGCCTCCCAGCATAATCTTAATGTCTTGCCTTAGATCATTCTGCTTTAAAAGCTGAACAGTATTTACTGCCAGGGGCAATGACTCTTTTGTGTACACGGCTATTGCAAGGATGTCAGGTTTTTCTCTGCGCACTTGCTCTGTGAATGTTTCGGGAGTGACATCTGTCCCCAGGTCAACTACGCCAAAACCGGATACAATGAATAAAATTTTCAGTATCAGGTTACCGAAATCTATCATGTTACCCTGTATCGAACCGATCACCAACCGCCCGCGTTCTGCTCCTTTTCTTTCATCTCGCAGTTTTGGAATTAATATACTAAGCAGCAACTGAATTAATTCAAATTTTGCCAGTATTTCTGCCAAACATGTTTCATCATTTCCATAACTTCGGGCTATCTCGCATGCTGCCGGATACAAGCCCTGCTCAACCAAAGCTGCTGCAGATATTTCTTTTGTCAAAGCCGTTCCGGCTATCCTCAATGCCAGCTCCTGCTCATCTGATAATACTGCTTCCCTTAGTTCTCTCAACAGGTCTTTGTTCATGAATCTACACCGACCCTTTCATATTAACAATTCACCCCATTTATGGTCTCTCTTCCAAGGCTATCACCCCCCCTTTTCATGCTGTCCATGCAAAATAGAGCCCAATGCCTATTAAGACCATACCAGCAGCTTTTTCAAAAACTCCTGCCCATCGGTTTAGACCGGGAAGGCCCTTGGCAAAACCGGTAAAAGTCCCTGCTGCTATCACAGGCACTCCCCTGCCTAAACCGTATAAAAACAGAAGCACTGCCCCATATAGTATTTGACCTTTGCTCATCACCAGAGACAGGATAGCAAACAGTATGGGAGTGGCACACTGGGAGCCGGCCAAACCAATAACAAGTCCCATAAGGAATGCCGGCCAAATCCCCCCGTGCTGCGGCCTGCGCAGAATTCGTGCTCCATAATTTGGCAGGGTGAAATTTATCAGCCCAAGCATTTTTAGCCCTACCAGTATGCTCACCATTGCTGCAATATAAATTAAAACCGATTTGGAGATACCAAAAAACCCGCCGATAACTGAAGCAATCACACCCAGTAAAGCAAAAGTAGTTGATGTCCCCAGAGTGAAAAAGAATGATAACCAAAAGCTCTTTGCCCTGGATATATCTGATGTTCCGCCCACATAGGCCATAAGGACAGGGATCATGGACATATTGCATGGACCCATGCTTGTAACTATCCCTCCGGCAAAAATCAGTACTACTGCCAGTATCGAGTAACCGGTCAGGGCCTGAGAAAGGTAGCGGGCAACAATTTCTTCCATTTTATCCCTCCCCTGTAAGGGCCATTAGTTTAGCCCGCATTTCATCCACCTGTATCACCCCGACAAAATCAAACGTAATATTGCCGGCAGGATCAAAAAAGTAAGTTGTGGGGATGTACTGTATTTTATACTTAGTACACAGGTTTCGCTCAGTCGGGTCATTCACATTGATGTCAACAAAAGTCACTTTTCCTTCAAATTCGGGTTTTAGTGTGTTAAACACTTTTTCCATCTCAATACAAGACTGGCAGGTCTTTGAATGAAACAAAAGCCAGGCAGGCTTACCGTCTTGTCCGGCCTGTTTTATCAGGTTTGCAGACTGGGAAATTGCCCCGTTTAAGGTATACCCACCCGTCCCGGGATTTGTCCGGAAGCCCTTGGCAGCCAGTAAGGCAGCTAATACAGCTACCAGCAAAATCAATACAACTGCTTTAAATTTCAATTTTATCCCCCCAATATTTGTATCTGTTTCTTTGAAAAAATATATATTCAGGAATATATTAGTAATTTCTAATATTATTATAATACGCAGTTTTTAAATCGTAAACATAAATATCTATTGTTTCACCGTATTACTTGATGATAAAATATAGAAAGAACATTCGGTCGCAAAAGGAGGATAGCGCATTATGTCCCTGGGACCAAAAGGTGACATATCACGACTCCTGCCACGTGGGCCGCTGGTTTGGCCACTATGAAGAACCCAGGAATGTGTTAAAGGCAATCCCCGATTAGAGTTAGTGGAAATGCAGCATATTAAAGAAAACGGCCTCTGTTGCGGCCTTGTCTCAGCATTTGACTCCCTGCCCACAGTTGCTCATGCAGGCAGTAAACGGGTTGTGAAAGCAGAAGCCACCGGAGCGGAGTACCTGATTACCAATTGTGCCGGCTGCGGTTCTCAGTTTAATGCCACCAGTTGTGCGATGCAAACCAAAGTACGGCAGAAGGATTTCACAACCATCGTGGCAGAAGGATTAGGCATTAAGGTAGAGGATCCTACAGATAATGTCGGCAGGTTCATGGGTGCAGCTGTGGAGATGCTCAAAGACAGCACAATGGTGAAGAAGAATTAGTTTGTTTACTTCACATTAGTGGAAGATCTCTGCTTCAGCTGCCACAATGCCGGTGGAACAGCAGAAACAAAGCTGGATGAACCCTCTTGAAATAAAAAAACAAAGAAGGCGGATATATTCCGCCTTCTTTATTTTTTTATTTTTGCTAAATGTCATGTTTATCCATTGTTTGGCCGATTTATTATTTTGTACCTTTAAACAGACAATAGCCCAGTTTTCCATCGAGTATTGCTTTGTAAAATGCCTCTCTATTCTCAAATCCTTTCCTTAATCCAGTCAAGCCATGACGTACTAAAATTCTTTTTGTAACTATATTTTTTACTCCAGCTATTTTTAGCATTGCTATCCATTCATCGTATTCAAGTGGGGTAGTCCCATATCTTTCAGATAGGTCATCTTTTTCATCATCACTGAAATTTTTCAGCCAGGTTGATTCATGTATTACAATGGTCCCCTCCGGTTTGGTTACCCTCACCATTTCGTTAAGTACTTTTTGAGAGTCATCAGGTATACCGACTGCACATTCATTAATTGTTACATCAAACAAATTGTCTTGAAAAGGTAAACTTTGTGAATCTCCCTTTACAAACGAGATTTTATCCCTCATCTTCGAATTTTGTGCATTTTTCGTAGCTGTGGCAACCATTTCTTTTGATAAATCTATACCCGTTACTGTGACCCCAAAATTCTCTGCATAATAAATTGCCTGAGTCCCTCTGCCACTGGATACATCTAAGACCTTTAGCCCTTCTTTCAAATTTGCCAGTTCAGCAGTACGTTTGGTTAGGGCGAAACCTCCGGGATGCAAGGTTTCTATACCACTTATTTCAACTATATCTTCTATAGTCGGTTCGTGTATTCCTTTACGTTTCATGCTGCACCCCCTGCCCTATTTTATATAAGTATAGTCAACATGGCCTTCTAATTTAACAGGTTTCGGAATATCGTCAACATTAACTACCCTTGTTGTTTTTAAGATATCATCCCACAGATACTCCATATCTTCCGGCTCATAATACCCGGATTCAATGAGGTGTTTAACCCCCTTAAGCTCCTCTTCAATATGCGCCTTTAAAGCCTCCACTGACCCTAAAAGACGCTGACTAGCCAGAAAGTCCATCAGCGGATTATCCAGATAATAAAAATACTCATGCAATCTGGTCCGGTTATTTCCCAGGTCTTCATAGCTGAAACAGGTGCCAATTTGAATCACAGGGAGGAAAGAAAGGGGTGCCTTCCATTTCCACATCCTGTTTCTTTCAAACTCAGTTATCTCCCCGTTGCTTAAAACGGTGTTGCCGTCAGCGATTTCATCAAGTCTGAAGATAGAGCCGACGACTTCAGGTGTCAATGATATATACCTTCCGGAAACATGAATCACCTTTGACTTTTCAGTATAGGTTGGATGCCAGAGAGCGTATTGGGCAAACCGGGTAGTAAAATTAAAGACCCTCTCAATATTTTCATCTATTTCAACAGCATATTCACCATGAACTACTTCCGGATCTTCGTTCTTATGCCTTTCCAGTTCGGCAGCCGTAATATTGGCAATTTCTTTCCAGGCCCTGTCCGATTTATTCTTTTCCGCTGCAGAGAACAGAGCTGATTTATCCGGAAGTTCCCCAACAAGCAGCCATTCCGGGAAGGTTTGTTTAAGGCGTCTTCTGATTTCCTTTGGCTTTGCGCGTTCCCCTATTTCACGTGTAATTATCGGACGGGCAACCTCATTAAATTTTAAATCCGGCATCAGCACAAACGTTAAAGCTTCTGCCGTGGTAAGGGCCTTCGCCTGAAGTAACAGGTGACTGTTAAATTGGAACCCGTATCGGGCACCGATGGTAAGAATTGACATCCATGTTTTAGTAAAACTTCTTTCTGATACCCTGCTGGCAAAGAATTGATCCAGAGTTTTGGAAAACTCTGCATAAAATCCATCCAGATCAGCATCTTCGGTTTTCTTCCCCAGCTTTATCAAATGAGAGAAGGCCCGCTCTTTTTCTTCCTCGACTACTGCCAGCCAGTATAAGAGAAAACGGTCCCGGTGTTCGTCACTTAATTCGCCGAACATACCCACATCAATCACTGCTATCCCGCCATCTTCCTGAAAAAAGATGTTTCCGGGATGCAAGTCGGCATGAAAAAATGCGTCTGTGATAAACATTTTTAATTCCATTTCTATAAGGCGCTGGTTAAGTTTATTCCGCTTTTCCTGAGACAGTTTCCGTTTAACCTCATGAAGCTTTAACCCCGACACACGTTCCATGGTTAACACTCTTGCCGAAGTGTATTCCCGGTAAACTTCAGGGAAACTAATATCATCCCAGTCCTTAAAGTTCTCCCGGAACCGATCTAAAGTCTTAGCTTCAAGTGAAAAGTCCAACTCCTGGATGGTGTAACGTTTAAATTCCCGGACCGCTTCCTCTAAGTTAATATTGCGCAGGAGTTTACCGTAGAATTTACCGGCAACCCTGGCAAGCCAGGATAAAACAGCCAAGTCATCTTTAATCTGCTCTTGAATTAGCGGCCTTTGAACTTTCACAGCAACTTTTATCCCATCTTTAAGTGCCGCAAAATGGACCTGGGAAAGGGATGCCGAAGCAACCGGCCTCTTTTCAAAATGAGAAAAAATCTCATAGATTTCTTCGCCAAATTCACTTTCTATAATAGACTGAACCTCTGTAAAAGGGAAGGGTGGGACCTGATCATGTAAAACCTCCAAAGCATCAATATATTCTTCAGGGATATAATCCGGCCTGGTACTCAAAACCTGGCCAAGTTTTACAAAAGCAGGTCATAACTTAACGAGATTTTGTACAAATTGTTTAGGTATTTTACTGTGCTTTTTTTCTGCCGGATCAAGTTTTTTGAATTTATTATATGCCTTCATTTCCCGGTAAAATGCAGTGCTGATTTTTAATAACCTGTTTATGTTTGACATTTTCCGCCCCCTCTAATAACACGATTTATCCGGCTGAAGCTTGTGACTCTTGGCTTCGCCGGAGACGCGGGACAAACATGGGGGTTCTTCTCATATACTGTCTGTACTCATCACCGAATTTCTCTGTCACATCCTGCTCCTCTTTCCTGGAAAGCCGATAATAAACAATCACCAGTATTGGAGCCATAACCAGGGCCATAATTGACGGCCATTGAATCAACATTGCAGTAATCACCATAAAAAGACCTGAATATTGCGGATGCCTGACATATGAATATATTCCGGTTGTAACGAGCATATCCTGTGCCGAATGAATCATCTTCCACCCTCTCCACATGATGATGAAACCCGTAATCACCAGACCGTTGCTTACCAGATGTATGATATTCAGCATGGTGGCACCACCGCCAAATAAGACCACCCATAAATGTCCATGGGCATGTGAAAAAGGATCCAGGACCGGGTACCTGGCTCCAAGAATACCAGTCAATAAGTAAATTGTCAGAGGAAATCCATACATCTCAGTGAACAGTGCAGTAAAAAACGCAACCGTAACTCCCATGGAACGCCATTCCCGCTTTCTGAACGGTAACAGGAAGCTTACGATAAAGAAAACAAACAAGGCAACATTTATTACTACCAGGCTCCACAAGCCATAAGCGAATATCCCTTCACCGTGCATCAGTTTCCCACCCTTTACAGATAATTATTACCGGAAAGCCATCTTAAAACATCTGTAATCCTGGCACCCCCGTTCATTCAGGGATTGATTGTTTACAAGATTGTAATGGTTAGGGTCTGCGACCTGATTCCTCAGAAGGATGGTCCTGTTCTTGTAAAGAATGGTCGTGTCCTTCCAAAGAAGGATTGTGCGAAGGATGGTTGTGCGAAGGATGGTTGTGCGAAGGATGGTTGTGCGAAGAATGATTATGTCCCCTCATCATAAACAGGTGCATCAAAGGGCATAACAAGAATAGCCCCAGCCACAGATAATCACCAGGATTGATTTTACTCAAAAACGTCCCGTTTTTACCAAAATAGATAATGGCTAAAAAAAGAACAATCCCACCAATTATGAATAGGGTATTAATGTTATTTTTCTGCTCCAACTGTACTCACCTCACTAACTGTTAAATTTAAATCCCAAGATACTACAGTTAAATTTATCATATAATTATAGTCAAACTTTGTCCATTTTGTGACCAAATTGTTAAATACTACGTTACGTAGTATTTTCATAGTTTGGTCACAAATTAATCACTTTCTCATCAAAATTATGTAATAGAATAAACGGCGGAAACCAAATTGAAAGGAGGTAAGTTTCAAAAATCAGCTTATAAAAAATGGAGGGCTATAATATGGGCAGTGGAGAAAGACGAAATCCTTTTGGTATTCTCAGAGGTTGCGGAGGTTATCGCAGGCCCTATTTCCATGGTGATCCCGTCTATGGAGCAGAACATAATTCAAGGCAGTTACTAAATGAAGCAAAAGTTAAATATACCAGAAATAAAACTGATACCGAACTTATCAAATACCGTCGGGTCAGTAATTGATGAAATCTGCAGGGTACAGTGAGAGGCTGAAAATATTTCAGCCTCGTCCTTTTCTAACACGGTTTAATGTATCCTTGTCACTCAACTTAGGGCGAAATCCGAAGGAACAGTTCACAGTTTAGATCTGCGGAGTACGGCTATGTCCAGTATATAATTGTAACAACAACAGATATCCCTATTAACACCACTAAGATAATCTTAGCCCTGAGTGGAATTGTTCGTGTTTCCTGCCAGCTCTTGATTACAGGACCAAAGTATCTATTTGTAATCAGGTAATTATAAAGTCGGGTGGATCTCTTGGCAAACAACGCCGCAGCCAGCAACACGAAGGGTGTTGTTGGCAGCAGGGGGAGCACTATCCCCAGTATTCCTAAAATTAGTGACAAAATTCCTATAGCTATCCAGAAATATCTAAACAAGCTATACCTCCATAATTATCGGTAAAATAAGCGGTTTCCTTTTTGTCTCGGAGTACATCACATTACTTAATGTCTTGCGAATCTGTTCCTTAATTGCGGCCCATTCCCTGATTTGGGTATCTTCACAGATTTTTACCGTCCGATCCAGTTCATGCTTCATTTTGGCCAGCAATTCCTCAGATTCACGGACATACACAAACCCGCGTGACACTATGTCGGGACCGGATACCACAGCCCCAGTCGTCTTGTTAATGGTGAGAACGGCAACAACAACTCCATCTTCGGCCAAATGCTTCCTGTCCCGTAAAACGATATTTCCCACATCACCTATACCCAATCCGTCAATCATTACACTGCCTGCATGGACTTTGTCCTGCTTGCTGAATTTTCCCCGTTGAAAAACATTTCTGTCCCCGATAGCGCTGATGATAACATTTCTTTCGGGAATGCCCAGTTCAGCAGCAGTTTTTTTAAACTTTACCAGGTGCCTGTACTCACCGTGGAATGGCATGGCGAATTGTGGTTTAACCATATTAATCAGGGTCATGATTTCCTCTTTGGCAGCATGTCCGGAGACATGAACAGAGGCAACATCCCTGTAGACCACACGGGCGCCTCCTTTAAAGAGGTTATTTATTGTCCGGTAGACATGCTTGGCATTTCCCGGAATAGGGGTTGCCGATATAATTACGGTATCTCCCGGTTCAAGCACGATCTGCCGGTGACTGCCTTCAGCAATCCGTGTCAGGGCAGCCATCGGCTCCCCCTGGCTGCCGGTTGTTATTATGGCAATTCGGTGTGGGGCATACTTATTAATTTCATCAATATCTATCATTACTGAATCCGGGCAGGATAAATACCCCAGTTCCCTGGCTGCCTCAACCACATTTACCATACTCCTGCCCACCACAGCAACCTTACGGTCATGCTCCACGGCGGCATTTACCACCTGCTGAATCCTGTGGACATTTGAGGCAAATGTTGCAATAATGATCCGTCCTTCTGCCCTTTCAAACTCTTTCGCAAATGTCTCGCCAACAACTTTTTCTGAAGGTGTAAATCCTTCATTTTCCACCCCGGTGCTGTCACATATTAAGACCAGGACTCCCCTGTCACCATAAGAGCCCAGCTTGTGCAGTTCGGTTACCCTGCCATCAATGGGGGTATGGTCAAGCTTAAAGTCCCCGGAATGGACCACCAGTCCTTCAGGGGTATCAATTGCCAGGCCTACCCCGTCAGGAATACTGTGATTAATCCGGAAAAACTCCACCTTGAATACTCCCGCATGGATAACATCATCCGAGTCAATCTCAATCAGTTTGGCGGCTTTATCCATACCATGCTCTGTCAGCCTTTTTCTGATCAGGCCAATTGTAAGCCTGGTACCATAGACAGGTGCCTCAATCTCTTTAAGGACGTAAGGCAGAGCGCCTATATGGTCTTCATGGCCATGAGTAATAAAAATGCCCCGTACCCGTTCCCTGTTTTCCACCAGGTACCTGATGTCCTGAATTACCAGGTCTATCCCGTACAGTTCCTCCCCGGGGAAAGCAACACCGGCATCAACAACTATGATGTCTTCACCGTACTCAAAGACCATCATGTTTTTTCCGATTTCCCCCACCCCCCCAAGGGGTATAATACTTAGGCAGCTCTTAGCTTTTTTCGTTTTGGTTCCACTCCTGTGTATTGTAGTCAAATTCTTTCACCCCGTTTTAGTCTTTCAATAAATTCATCCAGGTCGTCCCTCTTGACGCGCCAGTGCCGGCCGATTTTAAAGGCCGGAATGCTCCCATCCTGTACCAGTTTGTATGTAGTCATTTCACTTATCTGAAAATACTCGGCAACCTGGTTGACTGTCATTATCTCAGGATAATCTGCTTTACTTTTAATTTTATTGTGTTCATAATCTTTCGACACAGGCATCACCTTATTGCTTTATTTATAGTTATTTATAACCATTTATAATTATTTATTTTGTAATTTAATATTATACTAAATATTTAGCTAGAGCGCAAGATACTGGATGACAATGCTGTAACCTAAACAATACAGCAATTTCCCAAAAAACAACCACAATATCTTCATCTATAAGTGAATTAGGGGCCAAAAAAATAAGGCTCTAAGAGCCAGCACCTTTCTACTATTCAGCCACATATTAATCAGTAACCCCACACCTGAACCCTGTTATTCCCCTGATCGGCAATATATATTTTATCATTTTCATCTATAGATATTCCCACCGGCATGCTGAAATTGCTCTTTTTGTCCGGTTCCGCCCTGAGACCGGTAAGGCTGTTCCCGTCTTCATCAAATACCCTGACCGCATTTGACAGGGTATCAGCCACATAAATTCGGCCTTCGGAGTCGACAGCCAGACCTTTGGCCATGCTCAGGGGCTGGCTGGGCCCGCCGTCAAAAACCTTCTTTGTTTCTCCTGAGGGGCTGATAAGCTTAACATTATAGTTACCCCCGTCTGCGACCCATATAGAACCATCAGCGGTTACCGCCAAACCCTGGGGGGATCCCAGGGAAACCTGCCGTGACCGGACAGTCCTAATCAGGCTGACTTCCTTATCAAAGACCAGGACCTGTTTGCCGGCCATGTCTGTGATGTAAACACTCCTGTCGGGGGTAATAAAAACCTGGGCCGGCTGGATACCCTTTTCAGGGCCAAACCAAGTTTTCACGTAGTCTCCTGCTGCTGAGTATTCGTAAAGGGCGCCTGCACCGGGATCGGCAACCAGGACCTGTCCTCCCAGCAAACCTATGCCATAGGGATAAGAAAGAGGTTTTTCAGACTGAGGTCCGCCAATTTCGTGAAGGAAGTGACCTTTTGGGGTAAATACCGCCACCCGGCGGTTGCCGCTGTCGGCAACCAGGATACGGCCCTTTTCATCTGCCGCGGCATATACCGGCTCCCTGAGCCCTCTCTTCCCGTCTCCCCCGGTTATTTCATACAGAAACCGGGGTCCGGCGGCAGGCTCACCTTCGCCGTCCCCGGTAAAAACCATGACTGCCGCGAGTCCCGCCACGGCCATAATAAAGACAACAATTAATAAGTGCTTAACCCTCATGTATGTAAACCACACCCTTAACAGATTTTAATGACAGCCTCCGGTTTCCACCAGCAGATTCTGCAGCCCGGTCTACATACTGAATATTCTAGATAAATCCAGGAGTTCCTCCATTTTTTAGTGACAGCTTTTTACGCATGACCACTGGGCACCATGGCCTTTCCAGTCACCAGGGGTGGTGTTTACAGTGTTGATTGACGTAATTCCCACCCCGTCACTATAGGGCGCCGGGTCAGCGGAGGTAACCAGGGACAGACCTCCTGTCCCGCTGTCGTCTTTATTCCAGCCATGGGGGACCGCCCCATGGCACTGCACACAGCCGGCGCTCCCGTGGGAACCGCCGGAGCTGTTGTGCAGGTTATAGTTTCCTACCCTGGAAAACTGGGATCTGACTGTCTCAGTGCCAGGGTCTGCTCCTGTATAAAAGTCATAGTCATGACAATAGAAGCAGAGATGACCGGATGTCCCGCTTGTTCCGGTAGTATTATCCCATCGGCCTTTAAGTACAAACCTGTTGGGGGAACCGTGGGGCCCCCTCCGGCCCGGGTAGCTGTGGCAGTCAGTACACTTCATTTCCGCATCCGCCGTCCATGAACCGGCAAACTTTCCATAATAGTAAGTATCGTCATTATATACGAAAGTCGGTACTTTACTCTCTCCGATTACTGCATGGAAAGCAGGATTATCGGGATTGAATTCCATGGCGATATCAGTCTGGTCAAAAGAACCCTGCCACGACCCCACAGACGACGGTGTTACCGGAGGCGAATTATAGGAATAAGGGCTGTGGCACTTGAGACACAGTCGGTACTGCTCATCACCGGGATTCAGCGGTACCAGCTCCGCATCGCTGAAAGATTCCCACGGAGTCCCGCTCCATGTGATGTCAAGCCCGGTCACCTGTCCCAAAAGGCCCTGTTCAGAACCATCAGCCTTTGCTGTGTGGACATCATGGCAGTCAGAACACTCGGCATGCCTGGTCACATTTTTAGCAGCCAGGTCTTCTGTATTATCATGGACCCCGTTAACATCAAAGGTAGGATGCCGGTATGGGGAGTTAGCGGGATTAAATACAGTTTTAATTTCAGTTTCCACATAGGAGTTGCCTATTGATGCCCGGTGGCATAACCCCAGACAGTAGGGGCTGTTGCTGGAATTGAAACTGTAATTAAAATCACGGTCAATTGGTTCATTCATCAGGGATAAATACTGGGACCCATGCCAGGTATGACACCCCCTGCAGCGCCGGGGTGTCTGGAAGCCAGACTGGGTATAGTGCCCTGTATTGGTGAACCATGATTTATCCCATCCGGAACCATTGGTGGTGATGTCTTTGTCAAAACTGACCGTATATGGAACAACCGCAGTCTCAGTCCTGGTTTTTTGGGGCGGGCCGCCATCATGACACTTTAGGCAGAAGTTATTTTCCGGCCCACCCAGATATGCCAGCTTGGTATTGTCCGGGTCACTGATCTTGCCGGTAGTTGCAGTAAGGGTATTGTCAACAGTATGCGGGCCGTGGCAGTTGGTACATTCGACCCTGCCCTTGCCGCCGGTGCCGCCGATGTCATGCCGGGAAACTTTGCCCGTACCGAAAAACCGGTCATAAATATTTTTGGCGGGATTTTCCGGCCCATGGCAGCCTGATTTGAAGCAGAGGGCTTCCTCACTGCCGGCAAGGCTGTCATCCAGAAGACTCTCATACCGGGAGCCGTGTTTTTCATGGCATTTCATACATGTTATCTGAGTCCCGGAATCGGGATTAAGAAAATCACCAAAATTGACATTATCATAATGGACAGGGCCGGTGGTATTTGATGCATTGATATTATCAGGGTCAACAGGATTAATATGATTCCCTCCGGTGTTGGCATAATATGTCCCATCTTCAAAACTGCGGTCCACATTGCCATGGCATGCCAAACAAACCTGGTTACCCTGATAGTATTTGTTACCATCTGCATCAGCAACCCGCAGCAGCTTTGGATATATGGTGTTATCAGTGTTTTTGTCCTGTACGTCACCATGAGGGTTGTGGCAGTCAACACACGAGAGCACGTCATATCCGGGGTCATCACTGTCCAGGGACTTATGGAGAGTAAAGGAATAAGGCATACCATACACACTCCGGGAAACAAATTCACCTTCAACCTTCAGGGCACTGGAACCGGTTATACTGTGACAGATGAAGCAGACCTTTTTAATGGTGGTATCAGGAAGCAGTGAACTGCCAGAAGCGTTATGGGCGCTGTGGCAGAGGCCGCAAAGTACTGTCGAGGACCCGGCAGGGACAGTCCCCCCGGACCACTGGGAGAACTTCCCGTGAGGGGTAAAGGCCTCCCATGATACCTGATTGGTCACATTATCTTCGGGAAGGGGGGTCCCGTAATCATCCTCAATACCGGTCAGGTTCAGGGTATATGTCAGCGGGGTCAGCTGGTTTCCTGTTCCCTGTTCCCCACTGAGGACTACCCTGATGACCCGCCGGTCGTCAGTAACCTCTGCAGAAGCTACCTCAGGCGGTGTCCCGTATACATTCTGGGTTACCGTCCAGTCGGCAGGGTTGCTCCTGATCACCACCGGTTCGTCAAAAACAATATAAATTATCTGCTTACTGGTGGGATCAGCCCTGACAATTACCGGAGCCGGATGAGGTTCCGAGAACTCCGGCTGTACTGAAGCCCTGTCAGACGGCGGCGAAACATTGCCGGCACAGTCAACAGCAACAACCTTGTAATAATATGTCTGTTCAGGATCAAGGCCAGAGTCATGATAAACGGTCCCGGAAACAGTTGTAATCAGATTAGTCCCGATTCCCGAATCAGTGGGAACAAAATCCTGGTTAGTACTGCGGTATATTTTTGTGTTTTTGACATCACTTTCCCTGGTCCACTTCAGGTTAACACTGGCAGGGCCCGGCTCAGCCCAGAGGTGCGGCGCCGCAGCAGTCGTGTCCACGATCACAGTGCCGCCCGCTGCCGGCACGTTATTAACCAGGGACTGCCCGAAAATATCTGCTGCCGTAACCTTTACACTGGCAGGGCCGTCATTGCCCGGTACAGTAACTCCCCATACCCCCTGGTAAACCTGCCCGCTGACCCAGGAGGCGGTCACCGGTTCAGTAATATCATTTGCTGTGCTGCCAGGTGCATCAACTATGTATGATGGCGCAGCCACCAGGGGGTTGCTGGCGGTAAATTTAATGTAGATAGGTGACCTCAGGTTTGTTACATACCTGCCATCCGGGTTTTTGGACAGCAGCTGGGTCCATCCGGGGTCTGTATAGTAATCCAGAGTAAAGGTCAGTCCCGGCAGCGCCTTTCCGGAAACCTCGCCTGAAAAGGCTTTGTTTTCAACGTGGTCCTCCTGCTGGACCCGGTAATAATAAATCTGGTCAGGCTGAACGTTTTTATCTACATAAGATTTTGCCGAAAAATCGGTAAAGCTCGCCAGGAGAGAGTATTCATTAGGAGTGAAACCACTTACCGTACCGCGGTATATCCTGACATATTTGTGGTCCGGGTCTATACCTGAAATACTGAGAGTAACCTTTCCGTTTAAATTGTCAGATGCTGTTACTATTGGCTGAGTGACACTATTATCTACTATAACCTCCCGGGTTATGTTTCCGGGATTCCCTCCATTGTCCTTTCCTTCGATCTCAATCCGGGCAATTCCGTCCTCAGCAGGCAGTTCAAGGTTCCAGACTCCATTAAAAGTAAAGTTATCTGTTGTCCCGGGACTTGTCCGGACCTGGGGGTGCACATCATAAACTGTATAGAACACCGTCTCCGGTGCCAGGTATTCAGAAGCGGTTATCTTAAGATAAACCGGAGCGCCGGACCGGGTAATGGGATTGCCGTTGTAAACGCTGAGAGGTATAGTCCGGTTAACATCTTTAAAGAATTCCAGGGTCAGTTCCGGATTAGTAGAGTCATAGCTTACGGTATAATAACTGTATGAACCGGGATAAGTGGCATACGACCTTGCCTGTGTCTCATAGGGCAGGGTTAGCGGGCTGTTACCGTCAAACTGGGTTTCATTGTCATAAACCCAAACCTTAATTTTATATGTCGTCTCAGTGTACCTGTTCCCGGCACCGTCGGTACCATCCCAAACGAGGCTGGTTTCAGCGCTGGTACCGTTGAAATCTGCTACCCTGGGACCCAGTGTGGCAAATACGGAACCATTACTGCCTCTTAAGATTTCGACTTTAACATAACACCCCTCGCTGGCAGATACCGATATGGTGACATTATTGTTCCATGGGTTAACAACCGGATCAGGCGAAACAGTGGGGTATGAAGTAATAGCCGGGGCCTTGTAGTCAAAACTGAGCACTTCTGCCCCGCCTGTCCCGGGCCGGGTAAACACCACATCCCGCCAGTTATCCTGTGGATTAATGGCAGCACTGTCAATCAAATAGGTGCTCCGGGGTGACCAGGTATAGGAAGCATCTTTGTTTAGCTGATAATAGTTATTTACATCATTAAATGTATCGTAGTTAAGCGTGTTGTCACTTCCGGTATACCATAACTTGACAACCCTGTTTTCCTGGGTCCCGTCCGTCTTATCCCCGGTGATCACAATAATGTTGGTATCTGATGAATTGTTTAACGAATGGTCGATGTAACCCTGGTAAACTGCCAGCACTTCTCCGGCCGGGGCCAGGTAACCCCGCCAGGTGCTCCCGGTGCCCTGCTTAAAATTAGGGTTATTCAGACCCGAACCGTCAACCTGAAACAGCAGTACATACTGCCCGTCAACCGGGTTGCCTCCGGAATCACGGGCCGCTCCGGTACCTACGGCAATAAACTTCTTATCAGGCTGAGTGCCCCCGACCGCCTGGACCTTGATATCATTGATACGCCCCAGGATCCTGCCACCGGTACTTTTCCAGACTTCAGCCCCGGTCCTGCCGTTCAGGGTGACCACAATATCGCTCTTCCCTGCCTTCAGGTCCTGGGTACCGACAACTATTTCCGGTACCCCGTCAGTGCCGTTGCTGTTGGAGCTGTTTACTATATCACCGGAAACGGCCAGGGGGGCAAACACATTATATGTATCTGTCCCGTTGACAACCCCGTTTACTTCCCAGACCGGAGGCGGATTATCCGCACCGTCAAAGAAAAAGGTCCTTACACCATAAACGGTGGTTACCACCACCGCATCCTGTAAGCCATCATATACAAATGCTTCAACCCTCTTAGGCTCGTTTACGGTATTGGCGGTGTAGCCCGTGGTCCAGGTGCCCGAATCGTTGTACACCAGTTCTACTTTATTTGCAGAAGTAAGTGCAGCCACATCGATGCCGGTATTGCCATTGGCATCAGTCAGCTGACCGACTGCCAGGTCCAACACATTACCGCTGACAGGAACACTGAAGAGTTGTGCAAGGGTGTTATTAAAAAAGGTATAGGCCTCAACCCGGTTGCTGTCCGGACCGGCCACTATTATTTCCTGGTTTCCGTCCCCGTCAAGGTCCCGCAGCTTAATTATCTCAGGTGACATTCCCGCAGTGATGCCAAAAGTCTGGTAAGGCTCCGTTAACCTGGTGGAGTGAATGTATTTCCTCACATAAAGCTTGCTGTCCTGCCCTCCGTAGACCACTTCCCTGACATTATCACCATCGATGTCATCAGCTGCTACTGCATAAACAGCAGCAGTAGCAGGGGTCTGCCAGACAGTTTTCCTGACAGCCTCTGCAGGAATAATCTTCCATATCGTCATTCCCAGCAATACCGCTATTGTTATAAGTATTGTTGCTATTAAAAAGTTATTGCGTTTATTTGCTTTTTCTGATGATCGTATTGCAGGTGAAACCGGCATAAAGTGAATTCCCCCCAAGGTTACCCAATTAATTAGAAAAGGTTATCATTATTGATATTACTATATGCTTAAGTACGTCTTTTTTTAGTATTAATATTCTACTCATGGTACAATTTCCCTTCACATTAGACAAAAGTTCTCGTGTTTTTGCACAAATTTTTTGAAAATTTACTCTGCTTTTAAAAAAATCAGGGTGCCCCACTGTTAACCATGGGACACCCCTGTCTGCTCACTCCGGTGTCAATATTTTATATTATTATGTGAGAATGATACATTTCAGGCACAACTCTCCTGGTGCCTGGCATCCAGGTGCTTTAATTCCCTAAATAGCCAGACACCTGTTATGACTGATGAAATCAGGTCTGACAGCGGTCCCGCCATCAGCACCCCTTCGAGGGCAAAAAACCTGGGAAGGATTAGCAGGGCCGGAATCAAAACCAGTACCTGCCTGGAAAGACTCAAAAAAGCGGAATGTTTGGGTTTACCCACGGCCTGAAAATAGTTGGCTGAAATAATCTGGAACCCGACTATGGGCAGGAAAGCGAAAAACACCCTCAGGGCATGGGCTCCAAAGCTGATAAGTTCCTGGTCTTCCCGGTTGAACAGGGCCACAAGCTGTTCCGGTATCAGCATTGTTACCAGGAAACCGAAACAGACAACCACGGTAGCCACCAGTATGCCCTGCTTCAAAGCCTCTTTAACCCGGTCAAACTTCCGGGCACCATAGTTATATCCAATTATCGGCTGAACCCCCTGGCTGATTCCTATAACAGGCATTATCAGTACGGTCATAACACTCATTACGACTCCCATGCCGGATACGGCAAGGTCTCCGCCATATGTGAATAAACTCCTGTTCATGATTACTCCCAATATTCCGGCCGCAATCTGCATGGCAAAGGGCGGCAGCCCAAGGGCGGTTATTTTCCCCACCGTTGGCACCTGTGGTTTCAGATTCTTAAACCTTAGTTTCAGCTGGCTCCTGCCGCCGAGAAAATAATAGAGCACCCATGCCGCAGATACAGCCTGGGACAGAATGGTGGCAAATGCCGCTCCACTCATACCCCACCTGAAGACAAACAAAAATATGGGGTCCAGAATCGTATTCAAAACAGCACCCAGCAGCATGGTATACATGGCTATCCGGGGATTGCCCTCAGCACGAATGAAGTTGTTCATCCCAAAACCTATTGAAGAAAAAACGGTCCCCCACAGGATAATCCTCATATAGTCTCTGGCAAAAGGCAGTACTGCCTCACTGGCCCCAAAGGCAGTTAAAATGGGAGTGATGAACAGCAGTCCGGCAGCGGAGAACAGCACAGAAACGGCAATCAATAAAACCAAGGCATTGCCGGCAATGAGTTCTGCCTCTTCCTTTTTCTGTTCACCCAGTTTGATGGAAATCAGAGATGTAGCCCCAATGCCGATAAGCATCCCAAAAGCCATCATCACCATCATCACCGGAAAACCTATGGTGGTCCCGGCTATGCCCAGGGAACCCACCGCATTTCCGATAAAAATCCGGTCCACCAGGTTGTACACGGCATTTACCAGCATTCCTACCACTGCAGGAATGGAAAACTTCATTAAAAGCTTAGAAACCTTCTCTTCTCCCAATTTGCGGGAATTATCCACTCTCTTCTCCTCCCTAAACCCGTCCTCTCACCCGGCGCACCAGGAAAACATAACACAGGACAGCCCCTATGCCGGCAGCTGCGATTGTTATGCCCAGGGGAACGGCTGTCCGGCCTCCACCAAGCCCGGCGAGAGGGGCAGCCAGAGCGCCTGATATAAACGAAAGCACTCCAAGCAGTCCTGATGCACTTCCCGCCGATTCACGCTGGTTCTCCATGGCCAGGGAAAAACCTGCAGACCCAACAATTCCCATACTGGACACAACCAGGAACATCGGCGGCAGGACAAAGACCAGCCCTGCCCCGCCAAGTACAGCAGCAAGCAGCGTAATCCCTCCCAAAAATGACATACCGATGCCGGTAATAAACATTTTTGTTTCACTGACTATACCGGAAAGTCTGCCGGTAAGCTGTCCGGCAAGGATAATCCCAAAACTGTTGACAGCAAACAACAGGCTGAACACCTGGGGTGAGACCCCATAGATGTCCTGAAGGACAAATGGTGAGCCGGAAATATAGGCAAACAGTGCTGCAGACACAAACCCCTGGGAAAGGGCATATCCCATGAAAACCCGGTCAGCAGCCAGGCTGCGCAGGGTGGAGAGGGTTTTTCTGAGGCCTCCCCCTGAGCGCCGTTCTACAGGCAGTGTCTCCGGGATACCGAAAAAAACGGCAAGGGTCAACCCCAATCCGATTACAGCCAGGACGAAAAAAACCCCGTGCCAGGCAGTGAACCGCAGCAGCTGTCCCCCTGCAAGAGGGGCCACAACCGGAGCAGCTCCGGTAACCAGCATCAGGCCGGCGACAAACTTTGTCATCTCTGTACCTGAATAGAGGTCCCTGACAATAGCCCGTGAAATCACCACACCTGCCGCCCCTGCCAGGCCCTGGACAAAGCGTAATCCAATCAGTGTCCAGACTGAAGGGCTTAGGGCGCACAGCAGTGAAGTCAGGCTGTAGACAATGAGTCCGGCCAGCAGCGGCATTCTGCGTCCGCGAATGTCACTCAAGGGACCTGCCAGCAATTGCCCCGAGGCCAGCCCCAGCAGAAAAAAAGTCAGGCTGAGCTGCACAATTGAAGCACTGGTCTGCATATCCCTGGCCAGACCGGGCAGAGCAGGTAAATACATGTCAATAGACAATGGTCCTAGCGCTGCCAAACCGCCCAGGATGACAGCCATCCTCAGCCGGTAAGACCTGACAGACGACAGACCGGTATTGTTAGCAATTTCTGCAATATTTTCCACGTCAATATTCAAACCCTTCCCTGTCAATTACTTTATTCAAAGGTGTTTATGAAAATCAGGAGGGGGCAGCCCCTCCTTAACAAATCCCCAAATGAGCATATTCAACCGTTTCTCCCGGATTAATAATGACAAAATCCCGGTCCCAGTCTCCCCGGAGTGCCTTATATAAAATATCCAGAGAGCCTTTGACCACCTCATGGTCAAGTTCCAGTTTGGCTGCAATATCCCGGGTTTCATCAATAAAGGGATCCAAATCATAGGCGCCTGTTTCAATCACCCTGAGCCTGTCGTAATGCTTTAACATCACCCGCATCAGCTTCCGGGCCCTGTCTTCACCATACCTGGCCAGGCTGTAGGTATAGTCAGTCCAGATATTGGCCTCATTCTCCAGGTAGCCTTTGGTCAGGTAATAGGAGTGTCCCTGGCTTTCCCACTCCTTTTTGCGCTCATTGCCGCCCAGGAACATGGAGATACAATCATCTACCCGGGGAAAAATAATCCGGGCTTCACGTGACTTTAATCCAAGCAGAGAATTGCCACAGCTCCCAAACAGCAGGACAATATTATCGACATTACTGATATTGTCAATCTGCCTCTGGATACCATGATTGAGCTTTTGCGGGGTCTGGTGCAGTCCGGACTCAATCCACAGAATCGGATAAGCAACTTCCAGTTCGTTTGCAGTCATCATCACTTCGTCTTTCAAAGTATTGCATGCAATAGCCACTGTCTTCATAATATGCCACCTGCCCAATTCATTAATGCTGCTGTTAATATTACTTGTTAAATTCGTTTTTATGCCAGGCCGGCAATTTGTTTTATCAGTTTCACTGCCCTTTTGGCATCATTTTCGAAGTAATCAGCCCCGGTATATTCCCTGATCATTTCATCAACGGGATAACCACCTATAATTATCTTCAGGTCATCCCGCAAACCGGCTTCCTCGATTAACCTGACCAGTTTTTTTACATAATTTATGGAGAAGGTCAGGACAACTGAAACGCCGACTATGGCTGCCCCTGTCTCAGTTATCTTCTCAATGAACTGTTCCGGCCTGACGTCCACTCCAAGGTCATATACTTCAAAGCCCTCAGACCGCAGTAAGCTGATTATGATGTTTTTTCCCAGGTCATGGATATCATCTTCGATGGTACCAATGACGATTTTGACACTATTTTGGGTCCTGATCTCAGAAAAATGGGGTTCCAGTATTTCCATGACACTCCTGAGGATCTCTTCTGACATGATCAGGTCTGATAAATAATAAGTCTGATCATGATATCGTTTCCCAACCTTTTCCACACCCAGCCGGCACTGTTCCACAATCTCCAGAGGTGATTCCCCTTTGTTTATTTTTTCCCGCACCAATTCAAGCGCTTTGTCTTCATCAAGTTCCGTTATGGCATTAATCAAATCCTGGTTCATTCCGTTACCCACCTTAACTTTACTGGTCTTTTGCAGACCACCCGGTATAACTCGTAAGCTTATACCGGTCTGCCCTGAATACAGATGTCCCCCAGCCCATGGGCTTTTTATCAGAATCATATACAGTCTGTTCCATCATAAAAACCGGCGCCTTAACCGGTATGCCGAGGTGCCTGGCTTCGGTTTCAGTTGCCACTGACGCATGCAGGACCTTTTTACTCATAGAGGGGGTATGGTCACTGTGCACAGAAGCCAGGTTTGACAATGACGGGTCATTGAGTTCTGATTCCAAAATAGGCTTCTGTTTGGAAAATACCACAAACTTTTTTTCAAATATTAAAGGTTCCTCATCAGCCGATAAAACCATCTGAAAACTCAACAACCGTTTCCCCGGGGTTGTTTCCAGTTTCTTGGCCAACCGCCTGTCGGCCTTGACAATCTTTACTCCCAGCAGTTTCGTACTGGGTTTCATGTTCCGTTTACTGATCTCATCACGAAAGTCATTTAGTTCAAAAACGACGTTATCCAGCCTGGGTTTGGAGACAAAGGTCCCCACACCCTTCTGGGTATGCACCAGCCCTGCCTGGACCAGTTCGGAAATTGCCCTGCGGACCGTCATCCTGCTAATCCCGTAGGATGATGCCAGCTCGTTTTCCGGCGGCAGGGCTTCTCCCGGTTTCAGTTTTCCCTCAAAAATCTGTCTTTCAAACAACCTGGCCAACTGATAATACACCGGAATAACTGAATTCTTATCAATTTTTTCCCCATCAGTGAGTAATATTTTCATAATAACCAGCCTTATATAGACATCTGTACTATTCTATAATCTTAGCCAAATAAATTGCTATTGTCAATACGGCGACAGTGTGCTGAAATGAAGCGCTCCCGGCTCTCGCCTTTGCGCCCGCTTCGGCAGGAATTAATAATAGAGGCCTGTTGCAACGGGCCTCTATTATATGCTTAAATACGGAATTTAACCGGTACTCATTTTGCGGCTGCAGGTATGGGGCAATATTTAACTGAACACCTTTTCAGCAACCTTCAACCCGTCACTGGCATCCTTGGCAAAAAAGTCGGCGCCGACAAAGTCCATAACAACCTCATCGATATAGTTGCCGCCGATGAGTACTTTGGCATCAATTCCTTCAGCCCTGATAGCATCAATGGCCTCTTTCATGGCTGCCTGGCATCCGGTCAGGAGTACACTCATACCCACCAGAGGCGCCTGGGATTCTTTAAGGGCTTCCACAAATTTCTCCTTGGGCACATCTACACCCAGGTCAATGACATTATATCCGGAGCCTTTTAATAACATAACCACAATATCTTTACCCAGGTCATGGATGTCACCTTTTACAGTACCGATAACAATATTCCCCTTATAGTCACCGCTGGCTCCGGTAAGGCGGGGTTCCAGGACAGTCATGGCGTCCTTCATGATTTCGCCGCCCATGATAAGTTCACTCAGGAAATATGCACCTGACTCAAAGCGCTTGCCGACCTCTACCATCCCTTCCTGCAGGGCATTTACAATTTCCAGGGGAGCCACTCCGTTTTCGAGGCGCTCCCTGACCAGGGCCACCACCTGTTCTTCTTCCAGTTCGGTGATTGCATTGGATAAAGCATCTGCTGCCATAATTAAGTCACTCCTTTTGATTGTTTAAGGTTTTTAACGCTGGACCCAAAACCAGATAAAGTTATATGCAAATTCATCCAGGTTTTCCCAGTTTTTCTTAACGATTTCCTCATTTCCGGGGAGCTTTCCCAATTCCTTTAATTTGACTTCCCATGGCACACATTTACCTGCATCAGGTACAAAAGTTGTTTCTTTTTCAGACATTTATTCTCCCTCCTGTTCTGTTAAATAGGCGCCGGTAAACAGTACCGGTCCTGCTCTGTTAATGGACACCGGTCCGGTTACACCATTTCTAATAAACTCCATACTCCCTTGCCGCTTCAATGGCAGCCAAAATATTTTCCTTTTTGGCATCACCCATCAGCACACCACCCGGAGCCAGGATAAAGCCTCCGTCACCGGCCAGTTCGTCTATAGTCCGCTTCACATGCTCTTTAACCTTTTCCGGTGTACCGTAAGTCAGCAGGGTAGTGGGAATGCCTCCCTGCAGGCAGAACTTACCGCCGAGAATTTCCCTGGCTTTTTTGGCATCAGTTGTGTCAATGTCGAAAACGATACTCTTTTCCGGAAGTTCGGCAATTTTCTCCAGATACGGGGTCCAGTTGCCCTCGGCAAAGAAGAACATCCTCTTGCCTTTGGCCCACAGGCCTTCAATAACTGCCTTCAGGGTCGGCCAGTAGAATTTGTCCCACTGCTCAGGGTTCAGGAAGGGATAAGCTCCGCGGTGCAGCGGGGCAAAACAGGGGAAACGGGTATCTGCTCCGGGTCCGGCAATACCGCCATAAATATTATGAGGTACAATGGCCTCACAGGCAGCCAGGACCTTATCAGGGCGGCGGCGCAAATCGGTAAGTATGCCTTTCATGGCCCGCAGGGCATCACCCAAGGTATCAAAAGGGGCCTTGGTAAAACCTGTAAACTGTCCGACCATACCATACTCCACAGCCCACCTCTGTGCTGCCGCACCCGCAGCGGCGCCGAACATGGCAAAGGCGGCAGAACTCTTAATCAGGGCAATAGTGGCCCTGTATGAACCGGGCTCCGCAAACTCGGCGCTGATACGGGGCAGAAAGTTTTTCACCAGCCACTCGGTGGGATTGGCAATAAAGTCATCATAATCTTCAGCCTTCATATATTCTTCTTCATTGTACTGGAAGGTATTATCCTCTTCTAATCCGATACCGGGGAACTTGTACAATTTGGAACCCATCACATCAAACATGGGAGGCCACCATAATGTCGGACCACCTGAAAAAATGTCAACATCAAAGTCTGGCAGCATGTCTTCCACTATCCTGTTGGCTTTTTCAGAGTCATAAAATACTTCCTGAAAAGTATAGTCTGTATATTTGATTGCCCATTCACCGATACCGAAACAGACCGGCACCTTATCGGGTTTGCCGCAATCCATTGCAGTCATGTAGCGGTTTAGTCTTTCCTGATACAGTTGTTCCTTGTTACTCATCTGGTTTCTTTCCTCCTCTGTTTCAAGTTAGTAATTTCCCGGGCATTTCATTTTCCGAAGCCTGACATCACCACCCTTTCTGTTAATCTTTTAATTGATCGGCACGGAATGCCTTCAGGTAATTTTTCGCAAAACGGTCATTGCCAATTAAGACTTCTGTAGCAGTAACCGCAGTCATCATTTTTCCGTCAAGGGGGTCAAGAATAGCGGCATCCATCCCGAAGGCCATGCCGATGGCAAGAAAATAGCGGTTAATCACCTTCCGTTTAGGCATATTAAAGGAAATATTGCTTAATCCGGATACTGTCTTCACATTAAACCGGCGCTTGATTTCGCTGATACATTCAAAAAACATTTTGGCATTGGTATGGTGCACAGCCAGTGGAAGGACCAGCGGGTCAATGTAAAGTTTGGACAGGTCATAGTTTTTCCTGGCAAGGAGTTCTACCATTTGCTCTGTAAGCCTGATTCGTTCCTCTGCGGTCTTGGGGATCCCATTATCATCAACTGTCAAACCAATAACCGGGCAGCCGTGTTCCAGGACCAGGGGCAGCATTTCTTCAATGCGCTTCTTTTCCATGGATATGGAGTTGACCAGGGCTCTGCTCTTATCACCCTTAACAGCCTCCAGGCCCCTTTTGACAGCCGCTGCCTCGGTGCTGTCAATACATAATGGTACATCAGTTACTTCCTGGACAGTATTCACCAGCCACTCCATATTATCCAGTTCTTCACCCTGTGCCGTATTTAAATCAAGGTAATCAGCCCCGGCCTCGGCCTGCCTGCGGGCCAGCTCCTGAATCGCCATAGTTTCTTTATCATTAATCAATTGGCGCACACTGGGAATCGCACTGTTCAGCTTTTCGCCGATAATTATCACATTAAAACCTCCCTGTTGTATTACATTTCCAATGATAGTGTTAATCTTCTGTTACCCTATTATTCTCTCCCATGAAAATTTGTCCCGGTGGCTAAGGATCCCGCTTTTTTTCCCGGTATCACCTCCGCTGAATTCGCCCGCTCCAAATGTGCCTGCACACAATCAGGAGCTTATATAGCTGTATAGACATCTATACTTTTTAAGGACATGTTACAACATTTCCGGGATGCAGTCAATAATATTTTTTGCCAGTAGTCAGATGACAAAATGAATTAAGTTAAGGCAAAAAAATAAGCAGCCGTAGGCTGCCCAGGCCGGATTACTCCGGTCCCGATAGATGGAGGTATTTTGTAATGTCAGCAGATGTTGTATAGACATCTATACTGTATTTATATTTTAACTTAGATTGTGGGGGTTGTCAACATCGTTTCCATATATTTTGTGAAAAATGTCACCAATGTTATGCTATGCGCAAAGGGAAGGTGCGCGAACACCCCCTTGTAATCGGATAATCGGGGCTCGGAATGTAACGGCAGCAGCCCAGGCTCAAAAATCTGCAGATTATCTTTTTTTCAGTCCCCTTGTAATCGGGCTCGGAATATAACCAGAAGCAGTCTGTCAGATTTAACCGACTTTTTAATGCCTTTCAGTCCCCTTGTAATCGGGGCTCGGAATGTAACCTGGCTGACTCAGCTTCAACCGGTGATAACCTGACCACCTTTCAGTCCCCTTGTAATCGGGGCTAGGAATGTAACTCAACAGTAAATGCAGTTGCAGTTGCAGTAGTAAGGCTCTTTCAGTCCCCTTGTAATCGGGGCTAGGAATGTAACGTCTGCTGTAGATTGAGCATTATCAGCAAGTGTTTTTGCTTTCAGTCCCCTTGTAATCGGGGCTCGGAATGTAACAAAGAACAGTCGGCCCCATGTTTAAGTTTTGCATATTACTTTCAGTCCCCTTGTAATCGGGGCTCGGAATGTAACGGGGGGAAGATTGATGTACAATCTGCTTCAGGAATACACTTTCAGTCCCCTTGTAATCGGGGCTCGGAATGTAACTCATACGTTGCTTGGTCGGCGGCAATCCACTTGTTTCCTTTCAGTCCCCTTGTAATCGGGGCTCGGAATGTAACCTCTCTCCAAGAGTCCACATTGTACCGCACATTGGACTTTTAGTCCCCTTGTAATCGGGGCTCGGAATGTAACATGTTTATGTTTCTCTATATCGTGTTCTTGCTGGTCCTTTCAGTCCCCTTGTAATCGGGGCTCGGATTGTAACCATATGCAGGACAGTTTGCAGAAGGAATGGGAGACACTCTTTCAGTCCCCTTGTAATCGGGGCTCGGAATGTAACATCGGAATGAGCATCGAGGATATAGGGCGGGAAATGTACTTTCAGTCCCCTTGTAATCGGGGCTCGGAATGTAACTGAAACATACCAAAAACGCCGTTATGAAGTGATGTCTGCTTTCAGTCCCCTTGTAATCGGGGCTCGGAATGTAACTAAGAAACAGACTTTGAAACTTGAGGAGTGAAAATAGTCTTTCAGTCCCCTTGTAATCGGGGCTCGGAATGTAACTGGATGCCTACAGGCTCAGTACTTACTACGCAAATGCCTTTCAGTCCCCTTGTAATCGGGGCTCGGAATGTAACTGACTGACCTAAGATACTGGACAGATGACGCCATTGCTTTCAGTCCCCTTGTAATCGGGGCTCGGAATGTAACATGTAAAAACACGATTCCCGCAAATATATAATTATGCCTTTCAGTCCCCTTGTAATCGGGGCTCGGAATGTAACGTAAATAGATATATGCAAACATTTGTTGCTAATTTTTTCTTTCAGTCCCCTTGTAATCGGGGCTCGGAATGTAACGGTGCTAGGGGCTGCTATTCTTGCCATCGCGTGGGATTGCTTTCAGTCCCCTTGTAATCGGGGCTCGGAATGTAACTGACTGACCTAAGATACT
>JAENZJ010000029.1 GCA_016841325.1 Thermincola carboxydiphila | reverse complement strand
GCTCTGCTAAACTAAACTTCAAACTATCTGCAGCCCAAAGATTTTCCTTACAAAAACTCTGCTCTAAACCCGGAAATTGTTATTGTATACAATATATCACGGACAAATTTATCATGTCAATGATTTTATTCATTTACCAGGTCAGGTCTCAGGACTGCCGCCTCACCAAGGTACTGGTGTTTGATCTCCTGCTGGGTCTTGGTCGTATTTACATGCATAAGTACCCTTATCAGACGTGGCATCCTGCCGGGCACATCAATTTCCCGGGCACACAGCAGAGGCACCATATTCCACCCCATTCTCCTGGCCGCAGTAGCCGGAAACTCAGCATTGAGGTCCGGAGTGGTTGTTAAAAAAACACTGGCAATATCCCCAATGTCTATTTCATTTACTTCTACAATTTTCCTCAGGACTTCCTCGGTCCCCCTGAATATTTCTTCTGCCGTATTCTCCCTGACCGCAATCGCTCCCCTGATGCCGCGAACTACTTTCTCTCCCACAATACCATCCTCCCTTGCTGCTTTGATATGTCAGTTGCTACGATACGGCGCGATGTCCCAGTCCGATAGAGACCTCGTCTAAATGCAGCAGCCCGATACCAAAAAACACGGCTACAGTTATATGGTCATCCTGGTGGGCAATCCCTATTTTTCCGCCGACATTCAACCCGACTGCCTTTGGCATAATCTGGCTCAGCGCCTCCCTGGTGGCCCCGGCCACCGCACCTTCCTCGGTATGGGTATCTTTAATAACTCCTTCCCTCTTGGCAGCAACTACTGCGCGCTCGACAATTTTCTTGACAGAAGTGATAAATTCCCCGCCATAATCAACGGCAGCAGTCTTTATCCCTTCTGCTGCATATCTTTTCTGCAGGGCTTTTTCTTCCTCCCTGCTTTCCGTGAGGGCCATTTTTATGGCTACTCCCGCAGTTTTTCTGCTCCCGGTATGGTTTGTCACTGATGATTCCTCCTAATTAACTAAAATACTCCCCGGAAGGGGAGCATTTTTTTCCCTTGATTCCCGAACTGCCTTACTGCCTGTTTATTTTTTAAATTAATTATAATATATGGGGTCCCAAAATGCAATCAATCAGGCCTTTTTGCCACCTGATACCCCGCCGGAAACAAGAAATGCCATCACATCGGCACTGTCTGCATTTATGGGTATAATCCGTTCCCTGGGCAGGACCAGCAGGTTGCCGGCAAAGTTATATGACTGGGGCAGGTAAACGGCCACATGGTCGTTAAGCCCCAGGTTATCCAGACTGTCTTTGGTTATAAATCCGATAACCTTCACGGCCCCGTCACCGGTAATCTTTACTGCAACAGGTCTGTCAAAGCTCTTTTTGTCACCGACAAAAGCCCCTATAAGGTCCTTAATGGAGCCGTAGAGCAGTTTTACCAGCGGCAGCCTGGTGAACAGTCGTTCCACCAGCTCAAAGAGTTTTTTGGTGAAGATGTTGGAGGCCAGGAAACCGATTAGGGTTATTGCCACAACAGTGACCAAAAAACCCAGTCCCGGAACAGGAATCCTCAACAGGCCGTCAATCTTTTTAAACAGGATAAAAAGTATGTAGAGCGACAGCGCCACCGGTACCAGGATAATCAGACCTTCAAAGAAATACTTGGCAATTCGTTTCATTCTACATCAGCCCCAATCTCTTAACCCTTTTTGATACTGACTACAGTACCCCCGGTTATTTTAACCAATTCATCAGGGGTCAGGGGGAAAACGGCATTCGGGCTTCCGGCTGCCCCCCATATTTCTGCCACGTGCATCAGGTCTTCATCAATAAATGAGGTTATTTCGTTTATATGGCCAACAGGCGGAACCCCTCCGATGACATATCCGGTGTGTTCCCTGACAAAGTCGGCGTCAGGTTTCTGTACTGGTTCACCGGTATGCTCTGCCAGCTTTTTTTCATTAACCCGGTTGGCGCCGCTGGCAATTACCAGGACCGGTTTCCCCGATTCCCTGCCCCTGAAAACCAGGGACTTGGCAATCTGTGCAACCTCGCAGCCAATGGCCTCAGCGGCATCCTGAGAAGTCCTGGTGGTCTGTGTAAATATCCTGATCCTGTCTGGGATTCCCAGTTCCTGCAGCGCTTTTTTTACTTTCTCAACACCTGTTCCCGCTTTTTCGTTCATAACCTCTGCCTCCAAACATATCAACTAATCTGAAACCTCATACTAATACTAATTTGAACCCTGTTTCAGGGATGAATAGTTCATTAACCAATATATAAACATTCCGATTACAGGCAGCGAAAAGGATACTGCCGCCCATATCACGGGGGTAAGTCCCAGGGCCGGCCTTTTCAGAGTCCTGGCGTCTTTGTAGACAATAATACTTAACGCAAAATGTGCTGCTGTCAGTATTAGCAGCCAGAACATGAACAGCACCTCAAGAGAACCTAATCCCAAAATCATATTGACCCCCTTCTCCCGCGATAACTTTCCCAATGGATTTACCATGTTATAAGATATGTCTTGTTATAAAGTATACCTTTGCACTGACATATTTAACCATTATTCAGTACAGCAGCGGCTCAAAAGACAATATATGGTTTATTCCACACCTGGTCCGGTTTTCCTGCTTGGCTAAAAAGCGGACCAGGTATTTGCCAACCTGAACGCCAATGCCGTCAGGTACTGTTCACCCGGTGATACCATCACATTAGGCTTTCTCCCGCCGCGTTTATTCCCGCCAGCCAGCCCATGCTAAAGGCAGCCTGCAGGTTGTAACCACCGGTATAACCGTCCACATCAACAACTTCCCCGGCCGGGAAAAGTCCTTTAACTATTTTGGACTCCATTGTCCGGGGGTTAATTTCCTTAACAGAAATACCGCCCGCTGTTACAATAGCTTCGGTAAGGGGGCGCAGTCTCCTGATATTCAGGGTCATTGACTGCAAGAGTCGGACCAGTCCCTGTCTCTCTTCACGGGTAATCTGGTTGACGGGTTTTTCTTCCGGGATTCCTGACAGTTTTATAACAATTGGAATCAGTGACTTTGGCAGCAGTTCTCCAAGGGAGTTCTTGAACTGCTTTCGTAAAAGTTCGCTAAAATCCCGCTGTATTCTGGAGTCAAGCTGCTCCGGAGACAGGGCCGGTTTAAGGTTTATCCTGAGCCGAACCTGTCCTCCTTTTTCCAGTAAACCGGCAACGGTACGGCTTAGGGTCAGGATCACAGGTCCCGAGACACCAAAATGGGTAAACAGCATCTCACCAAATTCTGTGCCAGCTCTTTCCCCCTCATAAAAAACGGCGGCCTCTACGTTTTTCAAAGCAAGGCCCTGAACTGATTTAACCCATTCCTCCTCCGTTTCCAGGGGTACCAGTGATGGCTTTAGTGGTACTATCGCGTGACCGAGTGCCGCGGCCATCCTGTAGCTGTCACCGGTAGAACCGGTACCCGGATAGGATGCCCCTCCTGCTGCCAGGATAACCGCATCACAGGACAGCAGTGTACCATCATTTAAACGGACCGAGGTTACCTGCTGATTCTCGGTGATAATGCGGTCAACAGCAGCAGTATACCTGAATTTTACCCCTTTGGAGGTACAGAACCTGACTAGTGTCTCCACTACATCCTTAGCCCTGTCGGAAACAGGAAACACCCGTCCTCCCCGTTCCTCTTTTGTTGGCAGCCCATTTTCGTTGAAAAATGATATCAAGTCCCAATTGCTGAACCTGGTTAAAGCACTGTAAAGGAAAGGCCCGTTTCCCGGAATGTTTTTGATGAATTCCCTGATATCATCAGTATTTGTAATATTACAACGCCCTTTTCCCGTTATCAGCAATTTCCTGCCCGGCCTGTCGTTCTTTTCCAGGACAGTAACTTCGGCCCCGTTTGCGGCAGCCTGACCTGCTGCCATCAGACCGGCAGCTCCGGCCCCGATAACTGTTACCTTCATGACTCACCATCCAGCTGCCGGCTGCCTGTGCCGGCAATAATATTTTTTGGCATGGTCAGATTAACCATTTGACAATGTATGGGGCCAACAGGGCCGTTACCAGCCCAGTCAGCACTATAGCAGCACCACTCATTGATCCCTCTGTTTCACCAATCCTGACGGCTCTGGAGGTCCCTCCGGCGTGTGATGCAGTACCGATTCCGATACCAACTGCTATCCTGCTCTTTATACCCGCTAATTTCATAACTTCAGCCCCGATAGCACCCCCAAAAATCCCGGTAACGGCCACCGCCATTACTATTATCTTATCGTTCCCACCTAAAATTCCGGTTATACCGAGTGCAATAGGCATGGTCGTCGATTTGGCTGCAATGGAAAGCAGGGTTTCTTTACCCGCACCCAGCGCTTTGGCAATGAAAACTGTACTTACAATTGCAGTAATACTTCCTGTAACCACCCCAACAGATATAGACTTCAGGTTTGCCCTTATATTAGGCAGTTGTTTATACAGGGGGACTCCCAGGGCCACCGTTGCCGGTCCCAGGAGAAATGTGATCATATCCCCTCCTTTGGCATAAACGGCGTAATCAATCCCGGCAAACCATAGAATATACATAACAATTGCTGTTGCCAGTATCAGCGGGTTAAACAGGAAAAAACGGAATCTCCCGTATAACCTGTTGACCAGGATGTAAACAACAAGAGTAAGGGTTATCTGGAATAACGGTTCCCTAAGAAGGCTGTTTAGCATTTTTCCGCCCCCTTTCACTGAACTCAACAACCTTGGCGGTTACCACCATCACAATCACAGTACTTGCCAGGAGGCTCACCATGACAGCCAGCCATTCCTGCCTGATCCTGGGGAGGATGGTGATCAGCCCCACATTGAGAGGGATAAACAGGGCCATCATGTTGTCCAGCAGCAGACCGGCCGTCTCTTCAACCTGGTCCAGTTTTATTATCTTCAGAACCAGGGCCAGGAACAGCAGCAGCAGCCCCACCAGATTGCCGGGCAGGATAAGGTTGAAATAATTGGACAAAAATGTCCCGGTACTCTGCATCAATAGTAAAATCGCAAATCCCTCAAACAGTTTAATTCCCCTTTTTTTTGAGTATGCGGCCATTATCCCGTAATACCTCCTTTGTCTATATCGGGAGTGGATTTAGGGAGTAGTCAGAATTCAGGAGTCAGAAGTCAGTAAGATTAAGGCTCCGTTTGCAATTACAGTACGTACAAAAATAGTCAATAGGTAACGTTATAATGAAAATTATAGAGAAGTTCCGGGATAAAATCAATGCCGTATTGAGCACCAGCTCTTGTCCACTCCCCTGTCTTATATCTCCTGACTTCTGTCTCCTGTCGCCTGACTTCTGTCTCCTAACTCCTGATTTATTTTACAATCACAGGAAGGAAAAATATGATCTGCGACGAATACAAAAAATAAAAGTAAATATATTTTATCGTCCAGAGTATTTTCAAAGTCCGGAGACGTTTATTGAGTCCAGAGGCCAGCTTATTGCTGGCCTTTTCTTTTGGCAGCATGCAGACGTCTCCCGAGAGGAGGATTCTTGGTGAAAAATTACCTGCAGTTAGCCCGTCATGAGGGCAACAGCACCCTTTTTGACGTTGTCGAAATGACCATCATCTCTTCTAGATGGGGGGTTCCCCTCCACCTCCATGCAGAAGGGCTCAGGGGAACAGGAAAAACCACTATTATGCGTGCAGCCAGGGATATATTCCCCCGGATAACCAGAATAAAGGGCTGCCTGTATAATTGTGACCCACAAAAGCCACACTGCCCCGCACACAGGGACCTTTCCCCTGAAGAGATTGCCCTCCTGGAAACTGAAGAAATTCCAATGCCCTTTTTGGAAATTTCCCATTCTGCCAAGATAGGGACCATTGTCGGAAGTATTGACCTGGCCAGGATCACCGACAGGACCAATCCTACCGCAGCAATTCTACCGGGTATCATCCCCCAGGCACACCGGGGTATCATTTTTGTTGATGAAATCAACAGGCTCGCTGATACCTCACCGGAACTCACCGATGTCCTCCTTGATGTTATGGGAACCAAACCGGGCCGTGTCCAGATCGAGGAAACAGGACTGCCGGTTGTGGAAATTCCTGTCCAGGTTTCTGTATGGGCTGCTTCCAACCCTGACGAGGAACCCGGTCCGCTGCAGGAAATAAGGCGTCAGCTGGCCGACCGTTTTGACCTGGTAATTGATATGAAAAGGACCGATGACCCTGACGCAATTGCCAGTATCCTGAAACAAGCCAGCCACGTGCGCAGTCATGAGAAGGGGAACCCGCTGGACATTCAGGCACGCAATATCCGGGCACGCAGAGAACTTGAGGGTATTGCCAAAAAACACGCCGGCCTGGACCTGCCTGACTTCCTCAGGAATTATATTGCCAGAATGTATATCAAGTATGATATTGAAAGTTTCCGGGCTATTGAAGCCATTCAGCATGCCGCCCTGCTAAACTGTGCCCTCAGGCAGCGGGATACCGTCCTGGTAAGTGATGTTATCAAAGTCCTGCCCCTGGCCCTGCGTCACCGGGTAGACATGGAAACACTGACAAGGATAATGAATTCATCTCCCGGACATTCCTCATCTCCGGCAGGCACGGTATCCAGACAACCGGTCCGGGAAGATGAAACCCTTGCGGTCACCCCTGATCCTGAACCCCTGGATGCTGGTGAAAAACACCCTGCTGACAGCAGGTCATTTGTTGACCGGATGCTAAATTCCCTTGGACTGAAGAAGGAGCAGGATGAAATAAGCTCAGCCGCCAACAGCCAGACGGAATCCCCGGCAGCTACCGAGGCCTCCGGCAAGAATACGGATCTCAAAAGGATAAGTGAAATCAATTTAAATGAGCTTATCAGGACTGACAAGAACCTTAATCCCTGAGAGAGTTAAATTAAAAAGAAGGTGTCTTTATGAAAAAGGACCTTGAAAATACCTATCAGCGTTCCCGGGTGATTACACTGGGAAGAGCGCTTGCTGACCATCTTGAGGCAAACCAGGGACTGGTCCTGGGAAGCTGTTCAGTTGTCAGTCATAATTTCCATTTTGAACCCAGGGATGCCGAAGGCACTGTCCTGGTGTATTCTGACCGGGATGCCGGCAAGGTATTCCTGAACATGGTTGAAGATAATCAGGTAGTCCATATTGATGTTTTTCACAAACCTGCAGAAATCAATATCTTTGACCTGGCAAACCGCATCCTGGTATCTATTGCCGAGTACCTTGACCTTGTTGAGGGTAAAGAAGAAAGACTCAGCATCGAACGCGAAGCATTTACTCTCAACCTGGCCCAGAGGATCCACCTGAAAACAGCCACAGGTGAAGGTACAGTCCTCAAACCATTTAAAACGCCAGGGCTCTCCGGAGGCATTATCATGAGTCATGTCCACATTCTTGCCAGGCTCCCCCAAAAACACCTGGGGCTGATATATTCCATTGTTGACCAGACCGAAAAGACTATAATCTATCAAGGCATCAGGCTAAGACCGGTTTCAAACATTATTCACCGTCCCGCAGAAAGGACTGAATTCGAAAATTTTCCCTTAGGGGTGCCGGTTACCTTCAGTGAACCCGGTACCCCTCCCGAAGTTAGGTTTCAGAATCATTTCCAGGCACTTTTCTCGGCTGCACTTAAGGTTGGCAGTCTGGAAACACTATCAATTTTTTTTCAGGCGGTCTCACCTTTAAAATTCATAACCCTGAAGGTTTTGACCAAGACTAATCCCTCCATGGAGTCCCTGCTCCATGACATGGAAAAACTGGGTTTGGTCACCAAAAAAAAGCCGGGTTACTCCTTTACAGCAAGCGGCCATGAACTAAAACAGTTCCTGCACCGTCACGAAAAAGAACTCTCTGTACAACTCCGAAAAGCTATCAGGCAGGTTCCTGTAAAATCCGGATTAACCCCTTCAGGATTCCCGGCTCACTGCCCGGTTAAGAAAATTATAAACTATGACTACAAAAAAACGGTCCATCGCAATATATCTAACAGCACTAATCCTATTGCAGTTCCGGAAACAGTAATCAATGCAGCCAAACACAGTTACCTTGAAAATAATGGGGCGCTGTGCGTCAATGACAGTGACATCATGGTCTGCCCGAAAAAATCCCGCGCTCCTGTAGATATATGTATTGTGGCTGACTGCAGCGGAAGCATGAAGGGTGCCAGGATTTCCGCAGTAAGGTGGGTTGTCGAACACCTACTGCTGACCACACGGGATAAGGTTGCCCTGGTCTCGTTTCAGGAAAGGGATGCCGAGGTAAAAACCGCTTTTACCAGGAATTATTCATATATACACTCCGGTCTTAACAGACTGGTACCCTATGGGCTTACACCCCTGGCCAAAGGCCTGGAGACAGGTCTGCAGCTCATCAGACATTCAAAACCAAAAAACCCACTCCTGGTTCTAATCACAGACGGCAGGCCAAATACACCACTGGTCAGCCTGGACCCTGTGGCCGATGCAGTAAACGTATGCCACAGCTTTCCCAGACATAAGATAAGATTCAGTGCTATTGGAATTGACCCCCTGGGAGAGTTTATTCCCGACCTGGCCAGGGCCGGCAAGGGAACTTACTACCTGGTGGAAGATATTGACCGCAGCAGCCTGATAAATATTATGCATAATGAACGACAGGCAATATCCAAACAAAAGTCCTGAGACGTACAGTCCGGAGGCCAGCAGCTGCGCTGGCCTTTTTGTTTAACTGCTAAGTCTTGTATCAAATACATATGGTGAAAGGTCGGTGAAAGGTCATGTCAGCCTATCAGAGAGCCCCGTATAACTATCAAAAACTTAAAATAATCTCCCAAAACCTGGCAGGATACTTTAATATGAACCAGGGTGTAATTATGGGAACGACGGCAGTTGTAAGTCAAAAGGTACATCAGGAGTCCACCGGGTCATTGGGAAAAATCGGTATTTCCAGGGACAGGGATGCCGGTCAGCACTACTTCAACCTTGAAGAACCAGGAAAGGTTGTTCACGTAGATGTCCTTCATAATACCGCGGAAATAAACCAGGTCGATGTGGCCAACCGCATCAGGCAGATAATCCCCGCCTACCTGAACACCGTTGACCGTAATCAGGACTGGAGTCCCGAAGAACAGGACCTGGCAGCTGCCAGCATCTCCAGGGGAATCCACCTCCAGACTGCCCTGGGATTCGGTTCAGCCATCGACCCTGACCAAAAGGCCGTCAGGGGCACTGATGATAAATACCTGAACCACGTTCACCTGCTGGCAAAACTAAAGCCCCGCTATTACAGCCTCGTTTACTGCATAATTGATGAAATTGAACGGGCCATTCTTTACCAGGGCGCCCAGCTCCGCAAGGTGATAAAGATTATCCACTATGGCCGGTTCGACGAAGGGGCAGCCAATAGTGAGGCCACTTTATACCTTCCCCCTGTCTCCAAAAGCCTTTCGGAGTCATTGAGATACCAGAACATGCTTCAGGTGTTCAACAGCCTGGCCATGCGCCTCGGCAGCATTGAAGCAGTGGTGGATTTCTTTAAGTATCTTTCCCCGGTCAGGAATTTTAAACTGGGTGGACCGCACCAAAATAAAAAAGAACTAGATGAAATTATGGTCCAACTTTTAAAAAACGACATAGTCAAACAGACACTCTTTGGATATACCCTTACAGATACTGGTCATGAAATGCAGGAGTTTTTAAAGAAACATAAGAAAGAACTGGCCGCGGAGATACGAAAATGTATCAGGCAGTTCAGGCACACTCAGCCAAGGTTTCAGTCATTCCGTTATTCACACCTGAAGTCAAAAGAAAAGCAATTTCCCAACAGGCGTAAAGTTGTGGCACCATCAGAGCCCATGTCCTGGAAAGGAGAAATAGCAGTACCGGAAACAGTTGTTGAAGCAGCCAGGAGAACATTTCTCTCCGGGAGCTCTTCCATAAAAATAACTGTAAATGATCTCAGGGTGTATGCCAAAAAGTCCTATGCACCCGTAGATACCTGCCTCCTGGTTGACTGCAGCGGGAGTATGGCTGGTGACCGCATCAGGGCGGTCGGCAATGTTGCCGAGTACCTGCTCTTAAACAGCCGGGAAAAGGTAGCACTGGTTACCTTCCAGGAAAGACAGGCTAAGGTCCAGGTGCCCTTTACCCGCAGTTATGACGAGCTGCACAGCGGACTGTCAAAAATAGTCCCGGGCGGGTTAACCCCACTGGCCCATGGGATTAAAACAACTGTCGAAATGTTTAAGAGAGAACGGCCCCGCAATCCCTTGCTGATACTGATAACCGACGGAATTCCCAATTATCCCCTGTGGACAACCAACCCCATAGAAGATGCAATTAAAGCAGCTGCAATGATTGCCCAACAAAAAATACATTTTATCTGTATCGGGATAGACCCGAATCACGAGTTCCTTCCCCTCCTGGCCGAAGCTGGAAAAGGTAACACATATATAGTTGATGACAATGACAGAAATAACCTGATTGGCATCGTCAGCCGGGTGAAAAAGGAATACCAGAACGGACAAAAACAGCTTTCAATGATGTGAAAGAGAATATGAAATAAAAGGGAGTATGGATTAACTCAGGCATTTATGGTTCCAGGCCTTATACCGGAGTATCCATGCTCCCTTTTTAAATATTTGGGCTATGTTGTATTGTACAAAGTCAGGCTGTCAGTTCTCGATCATGGTTTCCGAATCTACCAGTGAATCTGCAATTTCTGCAATCGTTTCCTCAATTATTTTGCCGGTAAGACCCAGCAGTTCAGTGGCAAAGCCGTCAAAAGGATACAGCAGGCCGTCACCGCCAAGCCCTATTCCCATAGACATGCTGGCAGCATCAGCAACATGGACCACGGAAGTCAGCCGGGGATTATGCTTCGCCAGTGAGGGAGTGTGGTGATTGGCGATTGCTTCAACCAGCTCCGAAGGCAGGTTCCACTTTTCGGCTACCCGGGCACCTGTCAATGCATGGTCAAAGCCGAGTATCTCCTGTTCTGCAGCCATAAACGGTATATTTTCAGTGGTAACCTTGGAGATAACATCTTCGAATTTTTCATTCATGTATGTATTCAGAATAATTTTCCCCATATCATGCAGAAGTCCGGCCACAAAAGCCTGGTCGGGAAGCTCATATCCCGTTTTTTGTGCCAGTGACCTGGCAATCAGTGCAGTTGACATAGAATGTTTCCACAATTCCCCCCGGGGTAAAAAATAACCCTGGATCTCCCTGTCCATTACATTGTAAACTGAAGCAGCCATCACCAGGTTCCTTACCGTACTAAAACCCAGGATAAGAAGCGCTTCAGTAATCCCATATATGCGTCGCGCATAGCCATAATAAACCGAGTTTGCCATCCGCAGCACCTTTGCTGTCAGCACCTGGTCCTGTGTAATAACCTCAGTGAGCTGGCTCAGGGTAGTATCCGGCCTGCTGGTCAGTTCCAGCACCCTGTATGTCACATGCGGTAAGGCAGGCAATTCCTCAACCTTTTGGACAACATCATTTAGAGATAACCCCCCCACAAATATCAGTCCTTTCAATTTCTGTTGCCTGTCCCGACACTGTTACCGTTCTAATACTGATGCCGTAATGCACTGTTGTCTATCTGGAGCTATACTTTCTCTCAATAAGCATCCGGTAATTACGCAATTCCTCACTTACCTTAAATAGCACCCTTTCAATATCAACTTTGGTTAAAACAACATTCTCAGGTTCAATAATCTCAATTTTTCTGAATTCCTCCCTGGCGATAAACCTGATTATATCTTCAAGACTATCAGCAATCACAGTCAGGATGACAGGAGCATATGCTATCTGGGCATTAACAAATTCATCAAAAACTGTATAAACATCACTGCTCATATCAACTTCTTCGATGGCAATGCTCTGCATGGGTACATTTCGCAGCATCTGGACCTGTTGTTCCCTGACCTCTTCAGCTACTTCCTCTGTGCTTTTTCCCCCGAAAAAAAACTTACCCGGTTTCTGGATACCTTTATAATCAAGTCGTATTTTTACTCTGACAGCTTTGTTAACAACTTCATCTCCAATACTTGTCCTGACCATTGTTGCTCCCCTTTCAAACACCGCAGTTTCTGTACTTTTTCGCCAATCTTGTCAAAATTCCTTCTGTTGTTTTCCAAAAACCCTTTAATCCCAAATAATTTCATTACTTCCACACTCATAACAGGTATCAAAATATTCCTGAGGGGTTTCCCAGGCTTCCTGGACTATATCCAGGTCATTTGCCATGGAATCCATTTCAGTAATGTATCCCTGTTCATCAAAATTTGCCACTAAACCTGATACCGGTCCGTTGGCTGCAGGGGCCGCCGGTGGGACCACAGAGCTCCCAAAACTAAAGGTATTGCCACACCTGGCACATTTTGGCATTACTACCACTCCTTAAGCATTTTATCAATATCTTTAAACAACCTCATTATTAATATGCATAAATCTTTCAGGAAAATTAACATAATACTATCAGTACTCAAAATACCAGATTATCAAAATTACTTTTTTAAAGGGGTGGTTTCATTGCGCCGGACTGTTACCGGGGTCTTTAAATCAGTTACCCAGGCTGAACGGGCCATTGATGAAATTGAAACACAGGGATATGCTAATAATCAAATTTCCGTTGTTTTAAAGAAAACTTCTGAATATGCAGGTGAAAATTATACCGGTGAAAGCATGATCGACCCTTCTCCGGGGTCATTGCACGACTTTAACAGTGTTCTGGTCCAGGCAGATACAGTTGACCTCCCGGCAGTTGGTACTGTTACTGCCGGAGGACCCCTGGCAGGCGCTCTGGTTCAGGGGGACAAGTCCCTGGCTGAATCCCTGACTTATTACGGTGTCTCCGGTGAGTACGCAGCCCAGATGGAGAACTTTGTTAATGAGGGTTATTTCCTTACCGTTATCGAAACAAATAACAGCAAAGCCAGTGAAGTTGCCAATCTCCTGAACAAATTCGGAGCCCATATGGTCCAGAAATGGAGCAAGACAATTGACAAACCCATACATCCATGGAATTAAAAAGAAGAGGCAGTCTGCCTCTTTTTTGCCTGTCAGGTTAATATTACCGTCATTTTTGAGGAAAAAGTTTCAGAAAAATGAAGGGTTTAAATTGCATTATCCCGAAACACGTTTATAATATACAGGTAGTTATGTATCTTTTTTTCTTTTTGGGGAGGGTTTTAAAATGGAATGGATGCTGCCGGCTTTGGGAGCATATCTGTTTATTTTTTTTGCACGTGTTTTTGACATGACCCTGGATGTTCTGAGGATCCTGATGCTTATGCGGGACCGTCGTGCCCTGGCATCATTTATCGGTTTTGTAGAAGTCGCTGTCTTTGTCCTGGCCCTGAACCAGGTACTGGCCGGAGGATTAAATGATATTGGTAAAGTTATCGCATATGCCGGCGGGTTCGCCACCGGTAATTACATCGGCAGCCTTATTGAACACAGGCTGGCCATAGGATACGTGTCTCTCCAGATTTTCCCTCAGCACTGCCAGTGCAACCTCATTGCAGACAGTCTCCGGAGCCGCGGATTTGGAGTTACCCTTGTGGAGGGTGAGGGTCGTCACGGCAAACGCACCATACTGTTTGCAGCCCTTAAGAGGAAAGACCTGAAGCTGGCCATAAAAATTCTTGATGAAGTATCACCAGAGGTGTTTTTTACCGTCTCAGATGCCAAAAATATTCATGGCGGTACTTTTCCCATTAAGAGAAAGGGTTACTGACTTTTGTCAGTAACCCTTTCTTACCGGCTAACTCTGTCAGCCCTCCAGGGCCAGGCTTAGTTCGATCAGCCCGATATCGGTTTTCAGAGGTATCTGGATTCTTTTACGGTCAAGTGTGGAAATGCTGGCCTTCTTTCCATATATCAGCATCGGCGGAGTAATGTCAGAGATATAGCCAAGCTCTTCAAGACTGGCAAGAGACCTTCCGGCAATAATGTTAGCCATTTCTGCAATTCCGCTGATAACCATATTGCTAAAGCTGTCAAATTTTTCTCCCAGCATGGTCCCTACAAGCTCCATAGCAGTGTTAATCGGCATTCCAATCAGGAAAGTTCCTTTGACATCACCAATTATGTTTATGATTACAGTTATCTCCTGTGTTGTCCATTTGGAAGAAGCCAGGGAAAGTTCCCCCCTTGTTCCCGTCAAACCCGTTTCCATCTCAAGGATTTCCCTTGCCGCAATCAGAAATGGATTTATAATCTCAGCTTTCAATGAACTTCCCCCTTCCGGTAACAATGGTGCATTTAATACTTTGCTGCAATGGGCATTCTCCTGCCAATTCCAAATGCCTTACTGGTTACTTTTAAACCTGGGGCAGCCTGTTTCCTTTTATATTCATTCCGGTTTACATTCCGGATTACCCAACGCACTGTTTCCCCGTCATAGCCTTTTTTTATGATATCTTCGGGAGAATAGCCTTCATCTACATAATAATTCAGGATCCCGTCCAGGACATCGTATGGCGGCAGGGTATCCTGGTCCAACTGGTCGGGCCTTAATTCAGCCGATGGCGGTTTGGTAATGGTCGCCTCAGGAATTATTTCCCTTTCCCGGTTAAAGTACCGTGCCAGGTCATAAACCACTGTTTTGGGCACATCTGATATGGGACTCAGGCCACCACTCATGTCACCGTAAAGTGTACAGTAACCTACGGCCATTTCACTCTTATTACCAGTAGACAGGAGCAGATACCCAAACTTATTGGAAAGGGCCATTACAATAGTGCCGCGGATACGGGCCTGAATGTTTTCTTCGGCAATATCAGTCTCCCTGTCGCGAAAATGCTCCGCAAGAGACCCCAGGTATGCTGTATAAATATCAGAAATGGGAATCACCTTGAACTCAATGCCAAGGTTTTCGGCCAGTTTCCGGGAGTCAGCAATACTTCCCGGGGACGAATAAGGTGAAGGCATGGTCACACCTACCACGTTTTGCTTCCCCAATGCCTCAACCGCCAGACAGCAGACAACAGCGGAATCAATCCCCCCGGATAAACCCAGGATTGCTTTTTGGAACCCGCATTTTCTCATATAGTCCCTGATCCCGGTCACCAGGGCCCCATGTATGGAGCCTGTCCTGTCCATGGGCGTAAACTTTCCGGGGCTTCCGGGAACAGCGGTATCCACCGTTACCAGTGTCTCTTCAAAAGCAGGCAGGACTTTCATCGGTTCACCTTTTTTGTCAAGACATATGCTTCTACCGTCAAAAACCAGTTCATCATTGCCCCCTACCTGATTAACATAAATAAAAGGAACCCCATGTTTACGGGCATGATTACTTATTGTCTTAAATCTCAGTTCATCTTTTCCCACCTGAAAAGGTGATGCGGAAATATTTATCATTAAGGTGGCACCCTGCTTCGCCAGTTCTTCTATCGGGTCATAGCCATAATCCCTGTTATCCCACATGCCCTGGTCATTCCAGGCATCCTCACATACTGAAATTCCCAGGAGCTCTCCCCTGAACTGTACTGTTTCCACCCCGGATGCCGGTTCAAAATACCTGGCTTCATCAAAGACATCGTATGTTGGAAGCAGGGATTTGTGCCGGGTGAACAGGGTTTCTCCGTTACAAATCAGTAAGGCTGAGTTATACAGCGCCTTTCCGGATTTCCTGCTGTTTCGGGTGGGAGCCCCAAGTAAAATGCCTGTTTCGGGATAATCCATTGACAGCTCCTTTACCCTGGCTATTGCCTCCCCGGTCCTCTCAATGAACCATTGTCGTTCCAAAAGGTCTCTGGGGGGGTAACCCGTCAGGAAAAGCTCAGGAAATAAGACCAGGTCAGGTCTTTCTTTGTCAAAATGCAGCAGGGTTTCAGTTAATTTTCGGATATTTCCTTCAATATCTCCTACAACCGGATTCACCTGTGCTATGGCTAATTTCATCGTTTTACCCTCCTGCCTGAAATTATCAGGATATTTAATTTCCTGTTCAATTATAACAAAAATCGTAAAAAAATTGAAGATAACGGCAAAAAATTGCAGATTTCACATCTTCCCTGTTATTCTCCGGCAAAAAGGGCATCCAAAAAACCAGGCTCTGCCAGGCAGGCCCCGGTCTTCGGATCCTGTTTCATCCGAACCACCAGGTTCCTGCGGTCATTATACGGACCGTCTGTAAAAGATACCGACACGGATAACCGGTATACCAAATTCTCAATTTCATTATGATTAAAAACACTAACCCCGATTAGTTTTTCAAGTTTGTACCGCTCTATCCCTTCAGGGGCTGTTAGCATCATCCGGGCTGATTGCCAGTCCTTCTGGTCTATTGCAGTGAACAGGAAGAGAAGTGTCTCCGGGGGACTTGCTTCCCGGAGCATTTCGTCCAGCCTGCCGGATGCCTTATAATACATCAGGCGGCACGCCATAGTATTACCTCTATTGCGGTCACCTGTTAAAGGCAGCCTGAGGTCAAAACAACCACTTTCCCCGTTCTGCAAGTGGGGCATTCCCGTAAGGGCAGCAGCAAGTTTCGTCCCACCTGCCCGGACAACCACAGCCTTTTTCTTCCAGCTCCAGGTTCCGCCAAATATTTCCCTGATAACATTGCGGTCATTTTCCGTTACCGGCTTTATGTCAGCATGGCTATACCCGCCCTTCCTCACTGCCATAAAACTCTTTCCTGTGTCTATGTCAAATATCTGTACCTTCTCACCCGGTAAAAACAGCTGTTGGGCTTCCTCCCATCCCAGTAATTCACCATATGGGCTGCGCAGCCGCAGTTCCCCTATAGCCTGGTGTAGTAACCGGGCCAGTTCACCGGTTGGTTTCAGACATCTGCCGCCCTTTACATCATAAACAATCCCGGGTGTCGAAAAAATGTAAACTCTAGTCTCCTTTCTGCTCAGCAGTTTGACCGCGTATACTTCTTCCGGTACAGGGCCTTTGGTCGGTGATGCTCCTTTAAGTCCCCCGGTAATTTTCCTGATCATATCCTGGTCAGTAATTTCCCAGGATGACTTAAATTCCGGTGATGTGAATTCAACCTTTGTCACCTTTATCCAGCGCAGATATGAAATACCAAGTATTACTGCCAGGACAATGGCGGCTATCTGCACAAAAAGCTTTCTGGTATCAATGTAATGTACCCTGGGCCTGCCCATCCAAGTTACCCCCATTACTTCTTAACCGGATGCTGTCAGGAAAAATAAATTCCGGCTAAAACAAGTATATTTTTGCCGGCCCAAAGTATGCTTGCCAAATGATACAGTTAGATGTGTTTACCTTCATGTTTCCCGTTATTCGGTCAGTTTTTTAAGTTTCCTGATTTCTTCTTTACTGAGGTGCCGGAATTTCCCCTCTTCCATTCCGTCAAGCCTGAGAAAATCCACCGCAACCCGCTTCAGTTCCAGTACCGGATGTCCGATGGTTTCACACATCCTCCTGATTTGCCTGTTCCGGCCCTCATAAATGGTAATTTCCAAAACGCCGTTGCTCCCTTTTTTTTTGAGCAGCCGCACCTTAGCCGGTGCAGTCAGGCCATCAGCCAGACGCAGCCCCTTGCTGAACCGCTTCAGCTTGTCCTTGTCGGGAACACCCTTCACTGTTGCTACATAAGTCTTACCCAGTTCATGCTTAGGGTGGGTCAGCCCATAGGTAACATCACCGTCATTGGTCAGGATCAGCAGTCCTTCAGTATCAAAGTCAAGCCTGCCAACCGGGTACACTCTCTGCTCAATACCTGTCAAAAGGTCAGTAACCTTAGGCCTCCCCTGTGGGTCCCTGACTGTGGTGACATATCCCTTAGGCTTGTTTAGCACTATATAGACCTTTTCTTCGGGTTTTTCAATTAATTTTCCATTTACCTCAATCCTGTCTTTTTCGGGGTCAATTTTTACACCCATTTCTGTGACCGTCTTCCCATTAACCTTTACCCTGCCCTGGGCTATCAGTTCCTCACACGACCTCCTGGAGGCAATACCTGCATGAGCAAGGTACTTCTGCAACCGTTCCACTGCAAACACCTACTTTTCACATTAATAGTCCAATAAAACGCATCAATTAATTTCTGCTGTTTTTGAATAATTATACAATGTTGCATTCATTATACCGTACAACAAAAAAATATGAAAGTGAAGGTGTCTGACAATGTTATCTGAACACAAGATTACATACTATCACTGAAGCAATGAATCCCGTTAAATCTGCAGAAAGGCCTGAAATAACAGCATACCTGTACCTGCTTACTCCAACTGATCCGAAATAGAGGGTCAATACAAAAAAAGTGGTGTCAGTACTGCCCTGTAGTGTTGAAGCCAGTCTCCCGATAAAGCTGTCCGGGCCATAAGTCTTTATAAGTTCTGCTGTGATACCGAGGGCCCCGCCTCCTGAGAGGGGTCTCATAATCCCCAGCGGCAGGACTTCCGCAGGTATGCCCAGGAACTGGGTGACCGGGGAAACCGCTTTTACAAACAGGTCCATGGCCCCTGAAGACCTAAATACACTTATGGCCACAAACATGGCCACCAAAAAGGGAATTGTCTTCACTGCTGTTGAAAAACCCTCCTGGGCCCCCTGGATGAAAGTTTCATAGACATTAACCTTCCGGATTACAGCAAAAACGGTGATTACAAACAGCACCGCCGGGATAGCCCATTTGGCTGCCATGGTAACCATATCCATGAACATCTTTTTCTACCTCCATCTCCCTCGCCTGAATAAGCCCCTCAGAATTCTGTCAACAACCACAGCAACAAACATGGCGCAGGAGGTGGCAAAAATGGTTGTCCCCACTATCTCAGTCGGGTTTGCCGACCCTGCCTGGATCCTGATCCCGATTACTGTTGCCGGTATGACCGTAATACATGAGGTGTTCAGGGCCAAAAAGGTACACATGGCTTCACTGGCTGACTTAGGGTCAGACCTGTTCAGTTTTTGTAGTTCCTTCATTGCAATTAATCCCATAGGAGTTGCCGCATTACCCAGTCCAAGCACGTTGGCACTCAGGTTCATGATAATGGCACCCATGGCCGGATGGTCCCTGGGTACTGTCGGAAACAGGAATCCGGTGAGTGGTTTTACCATATTGGCAAGTATCCTGACCATACCTGCCTCTTCGGCAACCTTCATAATACCCAGCCAAAATGCCATAATGGCAATCAAGCCAAGGGCAAAATCAACCGCCCATTGTGCCCCCTTCAAAGCCGCCGTGGTTACGGCTTCAATATTGCCGTTAATGGCGGCAACCACAATTCCGGTTAGCAGCATAGCGACCCAGATGACATTAACCATAGCTCCTCCCAACGGCCTTTACAGAATTAAGCGCTTAAACTTTGTCCCTATGATACGATAATTATGTATATTAAAAAAAAAATAGAACCAATCCGGTTCCTGTTTTATCATATGAGTTATTGAAAATAGCCCGTAAGCCCCAGCTTCCTTACTTTTTCCCTGACAGCCTTACGGTCAGTTGTGTACATCCCTTTATTAATCATGCGTTTAAAATATACTGAACCCGAGAAGGTGTATTTGTGCTGGAGGCCTTCATCTTTTTTCATTTCCCGGTGCATAAAAGAAATTAAATCACCCACAGCCAACTCCTGTGGCAAAACACGCAGTGCCATGCCCCTTGCCAGCCTTATCGCATTGTCCCCGGCCAGCATCCCGGTAATTATGGCTTCAGTATGGCCAACCAGGGGACCTGTTTTTTCCCCGGCACAGAAGAGGTTTATTATCCCCCTGACACGGAGGTGGTCATCACAGGGAGCCATCGCCATAAACCTGACAGAATTCCCCTGTCCGCCCGAATACGGGTCTGCATACCTTGCTTCCCGGAAACCTTCAATTTCTCTTAAACTTTCTATGGGAAAAAACGGGGTCATCAGTTTGGCGTGTCCTGTATCAAGGATAATCAGGTTTGTGGCGTATTCTTCCATGGCGTACTGCTGGCAGGCTTTTCGACGCAGGGAATCTTTTTTATGGTAATGTTCCGGAAGGGGGATAATAATTACACCTTTGCGGTCAAGCTCTTTGACCAGGCTCTTTTTGAGGGATTTTTTGTCAAGCTTGCAGGAACCGCTCATAGCTTCGAATTGATGGGTACCTTCCCCGGCCCTGATTTCTTTTACCCCGGCCAAAGCCGTCAGGCTTACCCGGGAACCAAAGGAAGGGCATCTCAGGATACACATGGCACAACCTGTCCCGTATCTGATGCAGTTATTCATTGGCCCGGCTGTCCCCGTGGCATCAATAAAGACATCACCCGCAATCACCTCATCTGTCGCGGTGGCCACATGCTCTATTGCATGGTCATGTACAGAGGCACCATTGACCAGGGTCCTGAATAGTATTTTCACTCCCTGTTCTTCCAGGCACTTTCGCATAACCCTTTCAATCCGCTGAACATCATACAGCATTGCATGGCGGTGTCCCGGAAAGTCGATGTCCCTGTGCCTGGCCACGGTTTCGATCACCCTGAAAACATCTCCTCCACCCAGGGCAATGGCTTCCTCTGCCGCTGTGTACCGCCCATTGTTGCGAATAATTCCTCCTACCAGACCTGTTCCCAATAAAAGGTCTGTTTTTTCCACGAGTACTACCTCGGCACCCGCCTTTGATGCAAAATAGGCACAGGCACACCCGGCCCAGCCTCCTCCGGCCACAACAACCTTCACATCTGAGTCCTCCTTCCCAACGGTTGACTCAAAAGTAAAATACTGTTCCTGTTATTATATGCGTATTTGCGCCGGTTTTGCAATTAGTTTTAACAATATCCGGAATTTTCAGGATTTCGTTTTTCCCTCTTAAACATTGACTGCAGTTGTGACAATAACTGAGGAGCAACATCAATTACCCGGTCAACCACAGCATTTCCGTCTACCGGCAGTAGTCTTATCTGCCCCTGTCCCACAACCAGAAAACCAACCGGCTGCACCGATACACCGGCACCACTGCCTCCGCCAAAGGGCATGGCGGTACCATTAGCCTGCTGCTGGCCTCCGCCACCGCCACCGGCATTATCCTGTTGTCCCGCAGTCCCTTCGAACTCGCCACCTCCGGCTGCAAAACCACAGGCTACTCTGGATACCGGAATGATTACACTTCCGTCAGGAGTTTCCACCGGATCGCCTACAATTGTATTTACATCTACCATTTCCTTAATGCTTTCCATTGCTGTTTTCATTAGCCCTTCTATTGGATGATCAGCCATCTGTATCTTCCTCCCTGTGGCATTTATGAGCTTAATCTGCATTTTACAAAATTTAGTCCTGCAATAATAATATTGCCTATTCGTAAATCAAATATGCAGTGAAATTCGAGTCTCAGGCAGGTGTTATAATAACAGGGTATCACTGCAATTTGCGGGCGATTTTCAACTGTCCCGACACTCCTGCTGAGGATGCCATAGATAACTCCTTTGACTGCCCATAGAAACCCCGTGGCAATCCCGGTATTTGCCGGGTCTCCAAGGCCGATTTCCGTCTTCCAGCTAAAATGACGAAACCTGACTGATTTAAGAAGACTGTTAATTGCTTTCCGGTAACGCCTGAGGAATTGAATCCCCATTTTGATGTGTCTTGGCAGATGAACCAGTATTTCAGCCAGGGGGACTTTGAAATTGAAGCCCTTATCACCCACAGGAGGGGAAATTCCTTCTGCATTTGTCTCCACCTTCATCAATTGGCTGAAACGGCTGATATCAATGTCTGCGACCGGTACTTCTGCCTTGAACCGGATCAAGCCCCTCAATATAGATATTTCTGCCTTAAGGTGGTCATCACTCCCTTTGCGCACAAACTGAATATCAAACCGCACCTTGACAAAAAGCGCAGCTGCTATTGAAATAAGCAGAATCCCCCCAAAAATAATAATGCCGGTCATAGATCAATCACCCTGTTGGAAATATTTCTCTCTATAGGTGATATTTTGTCTTTTTTGCCCGGCAACTATACTTATTATCTTTTTATCAGGTTTTTTCTATACTCAGAGGGTGACAGCCCCACTCTTTTTTTAAATAATGCAGTAAAATGACTGAGGTTGTTAAATCCACAAAGGTAACACACCTCTGTGACCGATTTATTTTGCTGACTTAGGAACTCCCTAGCCTTGAGTATTTTAATGTCAAGAAAGTAATCATAAGGGGTTTTTCCGGTATATGCCTTAAAAACCCGGATAAAGTGATAAGGGCTGAGATTGGCCACCTTAGATACCTGTTTTAACGAAAATTCTCCCGTCACATGTTTTTTAAGATATTTTATGGCCCTGGTAATGTTTTCTTTCTCTGTATCTTTTGCCTTATTTATCCCATTTTTAACATGATAATCTTCCCGGTTGCCATTAATACTGCGGAGCAGGCTGACCAGAATCTGGTAATCCAGACTTCTCAATACATATTCACTGCCTGACTGGCGATTGCGGTATTCTTCATTAAAGATATTTATCTGGCTTATTATACTTGAATCCAGTATTATTGGTATTGCTGCAGACATGACCCGGTATTCCGGATAAACCAAAAAACAGACATCCCTGAGAAACCGTTCTTCCACCATAATCACCACAGTGTTACTGCCCTCTTCACGATACCGGTTTACCACGGAAATTCCGTCAAGCAGTAACTCCCGGGCATTTTTTTTGGATATGTGGAGCGGGAGACCCATTACCTCTGCCCTGACTCCCGGCCGGTAATCGCCATCCACCTGGGACAGGTCACAGCCTCCCTTTTCCCTGAGTGGCATGACAAAAAGAATCCTTTCACTGTAACAAACCTGAATAGTATTCAGGATTTCCCCGGGTATTTGATTAATTATCCTTTTGATGCTGTTTCCCATGTCTATTCCTCACATTACTGGCATTACAAAAAGAGGAGAGGCAGAAGATACCTGTCTCTCCCCGAACTCGTTCAAAATTTGTTCCTGTGGGGTCTGATTTATTTCTGATTAATAGGGGTTCGATTCCTGTGGCTATATTTGTTATCTTACTGCCCTCTGTATCTCGCGTGGTAATCGTGAATTAGTTTCTCTGGCCCATGATATAGTTTTTCCACCAACCCTGGTTCTCATCTTCGGGGTCAATTTCATAACCGGGGTAATTATACTTCCAGTCTCCCACAAATGTTTTTCCGTCATCTGACATTCTCAAAACAATATCGCCCTGGTTGCCGACATCGATAAACCATTTGCCGGTGAGCACATTTCCGGAGACAGTACCGGTAATTCTGCCATACATGTCGTTATCCTGGACAGTGGCCACATTGTTTCCGGACTGATTAAAGATAAACATCCCGTTATCACCGGCATCCCAGGTCCCTGTCCAACTCATAGGGTCAATTGCGCCACCGGTAAAAGTAATGGTAACTGTCTGGGTTGCGGCTTCCCAGGCAACCTGAGCGCCAAGTTCTTCTGTGATAAACCTGACCGGCATCATTGTCCTGCTGTTGATAATAGTCGGGGGTACGTCCAGTGTCTTCACAACCCAGTCAGCTGTAGCTGAGTTCATGTCTTTGACACGTGCCTGATTATAGTCAATAGTCATGATAATTGTCTTTGTTGCTGTGGTAATTGTCACCTCACGGGTATCACCGTTCCATGCTATTGTAGCACCCATATTCTCCACCAGGGCCCTGATGGGAAGCAGGGTCCTTCCATTAATGATCACCGGTTTAGTGCCCCTCGCCGGATCAATCTCCTGAGTCATTCCGTTAACGGTCATGTTAGGGTCCCCTATCCTGAGCACAATCGTCTTTGTTTCAGCATAGGCTGCAGCACTAATAACCAGGAAAAGTGCTACCGTAAGCATCAGAATCAAAGCAACTTTTCTCTTCACTTAAATTCCCTCCGTTCATAATTTTTGGATATTTATCTTTTCCCAAATAATTTTAACATTTTTCACAGGGGGATTCTTTCGCAATATTGCGATGTATTTTTCTATTATTGCTGTAATGAAAGGTCAAAAAGCCGGGGCCTAAGCCCCGGCTTTTTCCTGCCGATTAATCAGTCTTTGCCAAAGAACGATCCGATGATATTCCCCGCATTTATTGTTGACCCGCCTTCACTGCGCGCCCCGCCTGCAGCTGCGGTAATCCGGTCAGCCATCCTGGAGAAAGGCAGTGTCTGCAGGTAAACCAGTCCCGGTCCGGTAACCCGGGCCAGGAACACACCTTCGCCGCCAAAGAGGGCGTTTTTGAAACCGCCGACAAACTGGATGTCATAGTCCACTGACGGTGAAAAACCAACCAGGCAACCGGTATCTACCCTTAAGGATTCCCCCGCTGCCAGGTTCCGTTCCACAATAGTACCCCCTGAATGTATAAATGCCAATCCGTTTCCTGTCAGTTTTTGCAGGATAAAACCCTCACCCCCGAAGAGTCCGGCACCGAGCTTCTTGGTAAAGGCTACCTCAATGTCAATTCCGTTGGCTGCACAGAGAAAGCTGTCCTTCTGACAGAGGAATGTCCCACCCAGCTTACTCAGGTCAAGAGGAATAATTTTTCCGGGATATGGGGCGGCAAAGCCAACCTTTGCCTTTTGGGAACCACTGTTCATGAAAGTGGTTATAAAAAAGCTTTCACCTGTCACCATTCTCTTAAAACCACTGAACAGCCCGCCTCCGGTACCTGTCTGCATAGCTATTCCGTCCTCCATATACATCATTACCCCGGCTTCGGCACGCACCCCTTCCTGAGGGTCAAGTTCAATTTCCACCATCTGCATGTCATCACCATAAACCTTGTAATCGATTACATCAGCCATTCATCTTCCTCCCATCTGTTTTATGTAATAAATTATCAATTTAACTTTACCACCAAAGGAAACAGTAATGCTTTCGAATTATTGCTGTTTTAGTATTAAAATATTGCTTTTTCCACATCACGTTAAAGGTTTAATATACAGTGACTTTGTTTTTTCTGACTTTCAGCAGAGGGGACAGAAAAATGAGAATTGAAAATTCATAGCTGCTGTGGGCATGAAGAGTTTCGGAGCAGTAAATAGTGGTTTTGGAGACAGTTAATAGTGGTTTTGGAGACAGTTAATAGTTAAGATTGCACTTCTGGTGTTCCTTAAGGATGCATTTGTCCATGACCACTTCAAGCCCTGCATTGCGTGCAGCTTCGGCTGCACCTTCATTGATAACACCTTCCTGCATCCAGATGACCCTGACATCACCCCTGTTTATCGCCTGCCTTACAAATGGCATCACAGCCTCCGGCTTGCGGAAAATATCCACCACATCAATAATAGTGTCTGCCGGAATTGAGTCAATATCAGGATATGCCTTTTCTCCAAGGACACTGTCAACTGTGGGATTAACCGGAATAATGCGATACCCGCAGTTCTGCAGGTATTTGGCCACAGTGTAGCTTGACCTGTCGGGCTTATTAGACAGTCCGACAACAGCGATTGTCTTCAAGGAATCAAAATCCATCCTGTTCACCTTCCTCACCATTGATTGTTTCTTCACCCGGATTATCTTCCTGACTTCCCCCATGACGCCTGGTGAATTCATCAGGGTCCGGCAGCTGGGAAAGGTCCTGCAGGCCAAAATACCTGAGAAAGCTTGATGTGGTGCCAAACAGCATTGGTCTCCCAGGTCCTTCTTTTCGGCCGACTTCCCTGATCAGATTTTTTTCCACCAGTGTGCCAATGGCACTGTCCACCTTAACACCCCTGATGGCCTCAATTTCTGCCCTGGTAATCGGCTGCTTGTAGGCTACTATGGCCAGGGTCTCCAGTGCTGCTTTTGACAGTCCGTGAGTTCCCTGGGGCTTATAAAGTTTTTCTATATGACAGGCCATTTCAGGTCTGGTGCACATTTGATAGCCATTAGCAATAAGATTTATGTTGATACCCCGACGGTCATTGTTATATTCTGACATAAGTTCATCCGCCAGGACCTTAACTTCATTTTCGGGCATCTCCAGTACCTGGGACATAACCTTTAATGTCAGCGGTTCCTTTGACACAAATAAAAGGCATTCAATTATGGCTTTGGTTTCCCGGGGAAACATCAGGCCCATGGTCTGTCACTCCTTTAGGCTTCGGCAGTATCATTCTCTCTGCTGTAAATCATAATCTCCCCAAAAGCCCTGGACTGATAAGCCCTGATCCGGCCAAGCTTAATCAACTCCAGAAGAGCCAAAAAGGTCACAATCACTTCCACTTTGGTTACCCTGGGGTGAAACAGGTCCTTAAAAGCAATTCCCCTGTTATGGAAAAACAACCTGCGCATAATTTCCTTCATTTTATCTCTTGTGGTTACCTCATCCCTCGGTATCTCACCGGTAAGGTCCCGGTCAACCGCCCTCTCCAGCACTTCCTGCAGCGCTTTCAGGAGGGTTGACATATCTATCCCTTCAAGGGGGTTTTCCTCCCGGAACAGGTGGTAAAACATTTCATCCTCATTGGGCCGGGTGTAAACCCTGTTCATTAGTGTCTCCTTTTCCTGAAAGAACTCGGCCATCACCTTGAATTTTTTGTATTCCAGAAGTTTTTCCACCAACTCATCCCTGGGGTCAGAGTCCTCTAAGGCCTCCTCATCCTCAGCCGGCGGTTTGGGCAGCAGCATCCTGGCCTTGATTGCCAGTAGATTTGCCGCCATTACCAGGAACTCACTGGCAACTTCAAGGTCCAGCATCTGCATGGCACTAATGTATTCCAGGTATTGTTCCGTAATCTTTGCTATCGGAATATCATATATATCAACTTCATTTTTTTCTAACAGGTGAAACAACAGGTCAAACGGACCCTCAAAAACTTCCAGCCTGATCTGGTAGGCCAAGAGACTTCACCCCTCCGGCAAATTTGCTAATATCTAAGGTTCATGGCATCCCTGACCTTTTTAATGGTATTTCGGGCTGTCAGCCGGGCCCTCTGGCTTCCTTTTATCAGGATCAGGTTAACCAGGTCCATTTTAGCATCCACAACATCGCAGACATCGTTTTCATCAAATACGCCTGCCATATAGTCATCTATAATGTATTGTCCTATCTCCCTGAGATAGTTCTTCTCCCGGCGCGTCCCGGTGAACTTCTTAAACCTGTCAACAACAGCTTCCGGGACCCTTTCAGTACCATTATCATCTGACTGCAGGCTGCCCTGGCCGGAGAGGTATTCCCTGGCATTCAGGATATATTGCCTGAGGTCTTCATAGGAACTTTTTTCATACCTGGCCCGGCGTTCCCGGATAGGGGCCAGCATCTCTTCCACAATCTCCAAAAGTTCCTTTTTGCACGCCACACAACCACGTTCTGCGCCACGGCATGCCTTCTGCACATATTCCAGCATCTCATTATTGTAAATTTCCTGGTATTTGTGCACAATACAGACTTCGGGGTGTCCCGGGTCTTCCCGACGAACCCTTTCAGGGTCTGTAATCATGGCATTGACCCGCTTTTTCACCTCATCAGTACTTGCTGAAATGGCAATATCATTGCCATAACTCTTACTCATTTTCCTGCCGTCCACCCCCGGGACCAGGGGGAACCTCCCCAGGAGAGCCTGGGGTTCGGGAAAGAGGTCTGTCTTATAAAGGAAATTGAACCTACGGGCAACCTCCCTGGTTAATTCAATGTGGGGGAGCTGGTCTTCCCCTACGGGTACTGTATCTGCAAGGTAAATCAGAATGTCTGCCGCCTGGAGCAGCGGGTACCCCAGGAAACCATATGTGGTAATATCTTTACCCTGTTTTTCAAACTGTACCAGCTGATCCTTGTATGTTGGGCACCTTTCCAGCCAGGACAGTGGTGTATTCATCGAAAAATAGAGGTGCAGTTCCGCATGTTCCCTTACCGCTGACTGCACAAAAACAGCGCTCTTCACAGGGTCAATACCCACACTCAGCCAATCCAGGACCATCTGCCTGGTGTCATTGGGCAGTTCTGCAGTATCATCAAATTTAGTAGTCAGGGAATGCAGGTCAGCAATCATAAAATAACATCTATATTCATCCTGGAGCCTGGCCCAGTTTTCCAGAACACTCAGGTGTCCTATATGGAGCCTTCCCGTCGGCCTCATCCCGCTCAATATTGTGCCTTTGCTCATCTTATCTCCTCCTGTGACAACCTTATTTTAGAAACCTGCTATCCTAAACAGCAGAGTCTCAATGAATCCAACTATTGGCATAAGTACTGCCCCTATCACCCCAAAAACCATCATCAGGATTAAGATTACAAAACCGTATTTTTCCAGATTATAAACTATGTGACTGTATCTTCGCGGCAGGAGTCCGGCCAGGATTTTTGACCCATCCAGGGGCGGGACCGGAATGATATTGAAAACCGCCAAGACGATATTAATGGAAATTATCAGGTACAAAATCCTCTGGATGGCTTCCCCCTGGGGCATCATTATCCTCCACAGGAAAACAGTAACCACCGCTATCAGCAAGTTGGTAACCGGTCCGGCCAGGGACACCCAGAGCATGCCCCGCTGCCGGTCCCCCCTGAAATGGAATGGGTTTACCGGTACCGGTTTGGCCCACCCGAAGTGAAAAAACAGCAGAAATATGGTCCCCAGGGGGTCCAGGTGCTTCAATGGGTTTATGGTAAGCCTGCCCAGGTTCCTGGCAGTAGGGTCCCCCAGCCTGTGAGCAACCCAGGCATGGGCAAACTCGTGCAGGGTAAGCCCCAGCAGCAGGGCCGGCAGGATATAAATCATTGTCTGGATATCAAAATTGGGCAAAATAATTAACTCCTTTCGGGAACTGTCTTATTGGGTCCTGGTAACCCCCAACCCGTCGAGAAATGCAGATACAAACCTTAATTCGTCCTCCCTGGTGGCAACTTTACCGTCAAGGCGGGCATCCCTGACAGCATCAAGGGCTTCCTTAAAATACGGACCGGGCCGGTATCCCAGCCCCTTTATATCTTCTCCGTTTATCAGCAATTTATTGTGCCTGGCCCGGGCGAGGTAATTTTTAATGCGCTCAGTGACAACTTCCTCACCGGCAACAGCCAGGATAAAGGCAAAACCTTCACCGGACAATTCCCGTACCACTGCAGCAATCTCACTCATCCTCATTGGTTTCTTACCGGAAATTCTTCTGATAACTTCAGGACACAGGCACAGCAATTCTGTCATTTTCTTCTGTTCTTCCTTGCTTAGCCTGAGTTTCTCATCTACAAGGGGTACCTGGCACCCGGTCTCCCTTACCAGAACCCCCAGGTAAAGGATCCAGGTATTCAGTTTCCGGCCGCCACAGGCAGTATCGACAAATTCTATTGCCGAAGGCAGCCTCTGCAAAATTTCCAGGGACTCCTCACCCGTATTGGCAGCCGGAAGGATAAAAGGCCATATATTCAGTTCACTCATCCTGAGAATTGCCCCTACAGGTGAGGCTTCTCCAAGGATATGTTTCAGTTCTTCCCTGACCCTGTCAGCTGACAGTTTTGCCAGCATCTTGGCTTTAATTGCCCTTTTAATCAGGGAAAGGGTCTGATTTTCAATCCTGAAGCCATACCTCTGTTCAAAACGGACTGCCCTCAGTATCCTGGTGGGGTCCTCTACAAAACTAAGATTATACAGAACCCTGATAATTCCTTCTTCCAGGTCACGCCTGCCCCCAAAATAATCCACCAGTTTACCGAAATTCCTGACGCTCAGGGTGACTGCCATGGCATTAATGGTGAAGTCACGCCTGTAAAGGTCCTGTTTCAGTGATGATACCTCTACTTTTGGCAGCGCTGCCGGGTATTCGTAATATTCCGTCCTGGCAGTGGCCACATCAATACGGAAATTATTATGGAGGATCACCATAGCAGTACCGAATTTGTCATGGACCCTGACCCTGCCGCAGAGGAACCCGGCAAGAAAACGGGCAAAACCGGGCCCGTCCCCTTCAACCACCAAGTCTATATCCAGATTTTCCACACCAAGGATAAGGTCCCTGACAAATCCGCCAACCACAAAGACACGGTATCCTTCCCGGTCAGCCAGGTAGCTTATCTGGCCGAGCAGGTCCCTGACAGGACCGGAGAGGTTTGCTGCCATCAGGTTTTTCAGGTTGTCGGAACCATTGCCCCCGGTTACCTGTGTAATATTATATATCCGCTCATATTTTTCCGGGTAATGTTCCCCGTGCAGGGATCTTAATACATCTGTCCGCGACACTATCCCCGTAATACGGCCATTATCAATTACCGGAAGCCTGCCAATGTTATGGTCAATCATCAGGTGCTGTATCTCCGGCAGAGTGGTCTTTCCCGAAATCGTTATCACCCTCCGGGACATAAATCCTTTTACAGGTGCATGGCCCAGACCATGGTGCTTAGCTTTATCAATGTCCCTCCGGGAAATGATGCCAACCATTTTCTGGCCGTCAACAACCGGAAGTCCTGTATGACCATACCGCAGTAATATCTTGCCTGCTTCTTCGATTGTAGTGTCAAGGGTAACTGTTTTTACAGGGGCAGACATGATGTCCTCTGCGGTAACTTCAGGCCTGACATTTTCCCGGAGCAGGGTTTTTATTTTATTAATGATATTCCTGACATTCCCGTCACGGACAGTTGCCGATGCCGCCATAGCATGCCCGCCGCCGTTAAAACCTGCCAGAATCCGGGACACATCCACCGCCCTGTCCTGGCTTCGGCCCACAATGTGGACCCGGTCATCCATAAGGACAGCCGCTATAGCCACATCAGCATTGGAGATATCAACCATCTTGTGCACCAATAAAGCCAGTCCTCCGACATATTCCCCGATTTCCCCACTGGTAATAAGGACTTTCACCCCATTTATATCATATGACTCTGAAGCCACAATGAGTTTGTTTAACAAGTTTTTTTGCTGTTCAGACAGAGGCCTGTCAATAAATTCAGAGACTACCGGCAGCTTGGCCCCTTTGGACAGCAGGTAAGCAACAGCTTCGGCATCTCTGGAAGTTGTACTGGTAAAGGTCAGGCAGTCAGTATCTTCATAAATCCCCAGGGCAAACACCGTAGCCTCAAAAGGGTTAATGTCAATGTCCTGTTCCTTCATTATCTCCACCAGGAGAGTGGTCGCCGCACCCACCTCAGCAATTACCTCCCGTGATCCCCTGATATCATCATCAGTAGACGGGTGGTGGTCATATATGTGCACTTCGAGGTCCTTATTCTCCAGGACCTCACGAACTTCACCAATCCTGGAAACGCCTTTGGTGTCAACCAGAATAAGCCTGTTCACTTCTTTAAAATCAATATCACGTGCCAGGCGGAAATTAAAAGTATCCTTATGCAGGGACATGAATTCCCTGACATTCCGCTGCAATTTTCCGCTGTAAACCAGCTCAGCATCAGGAAAGAGCTTTTTGGCCGCTATCATTGAAGCCAGTCCATCAAAATCTGTATTGTTATGGCTGACTATAATCTCCATGGTTGTCCTCCTTGTGGGTTACCGGAATATTATATCATAATTTTCCTTTAAAAAAAAGAATCGCAGGCAGGGAATGTCGTAAAAGCAACGGGGCAGGCCTGAGCCCACCCCGTTAAACTAACCTGATACTTTTAAATCTGTATTTATTTTGACTTTTTTCATTCTTTCGGGCAAAATGTCATTTCTGATAATATCATCAAAGGTTTCTCTTCTGACAACCAGGTCAGCCCTGCCGTCCCTGACAAAAACCACAGCAGGTTTACCCAGCCTGTTGTAATTACTGGACATGGAATAGTTATAGGCCCCGGTACTGGAAACAGCAAGAATATCACCCGGCTGCACCTTAGGCACATGCAGGTCCCAAATCAGCATATCACCTGACTCACAGCATTTTCCGGCAATTGATACCTCTTCAACCTTCTGTTTGTCAGCCTTGTTGGCAAGTATGGCCTCATAACGTGCCTGGTAAAGTGCCGGCCTGGGATTATCTGTCATCCCCCCGTCAACAGCAACATATTTCCTGACCCCCGGAATATCTTTTACTGACCCTACCGTATAGAGGGTAATCCCTGCGGTTCCCGCGATAGAACGGCCGGGCTCAACAATAACCCGGGGCATTGGATACCCGTTCTCCTCACACTGCCGGCTGATCGTCTCCATTACCATGGCAGCATAGGTCCTGATACTGGCGGGTTTATCCCCGGAGGCATAATATATCCCAAAACCTCCTCCCAGGTTCAGTTCCGCAAACCTGTGTCCTGTTTCCCGATATACCCTGACAAGGAAATCCATCATGACCTCAGCAGTGTGCTGGTACGATTCCAGCTCGAATATCTGTGAGCCTATATGACAGTGTAGACCAACGAGATTAAGGTTTTCGCACTCCAGGGCCTTTTTGATGCCTTCCAGTGCCTGACCATTACTGACAACCAGACCAAACTTAGAGTCAATCTGTCCTGTCTGGATGTATTCATGTGTATGTGCCTCTATCCCAGGGGTGACCCTGATGAGGATATCGGTCTTAGTGCGCATTTTGCCGGACATTTCGTTGATCATTTCCAGTTCGTAGATGTTATCTGCCACAATTCTCCCTATACCTGCATCCAGGGCCATGTGCAGCTCTTCAGGTGACTTGTTGTTGCCGTGAAAATATATCAGCTCCCGGGGGAATCCCGCCTTCAGAGCAGTATACAGTTCCCCTCCTGACACTACGTCAAGCCCCAGTCCCTCAGATTCAACCAGCTTACACATAGCTAAAGTAAGAAAAGCCTTGCTTGCATAAATCACCAGGGAGTTGGGGTATGTTCCGGTGAAGGCCTCATAGTACTGGCGGCAGTTGTCTCTTAAATGTTTTTCATCCATAACATACAAAGGAGTGCCAAATTCAGCGGCAAGTTCAGTGATATCACATCCGCCAATCTCCAGATGTCCTTTATCATTAATCCGCATTGTCCCGTGCAATTTCACAGTGCAAATTCCCTCCCCAGCAAAGTTTCATTAAATTTTATCACATATCATACTCACAGTCAATTATAACACGTTTAAAAATGCCGTCATCATTAATGCTGCCCGAAAGGACCGAAGAAACAGGAGCGCCTATTTCTGGCGCTCCCTGTCGGTATTTTTGTCCTGTTTTTGGGTCAGTTCAAGGATTACCGCAAAATCCCGGCCCTCCCCTGTACAGCCGTTTTCTACATTCACCGGAGTGTAATCTGCGGCACTTTTGTTCTCACGGGCCTTTGTCAGCACAAGTGGCTTAAAATAAGCTGAATTAACCAGAGAAGAAATGTGCACCTGAACTCCTCCCTACCCAGCAGAAATATTATCTACCGAGTATATATCGGTGTAATCCACAAAAACTTTAGTGTTTTTTGCTATAAATTATACTTTTCTTTCAGTTTTTCGGAAATTTTTCGAAGTACAGTAAAGGCCTGGTCAACTGTTGCTGTTCCATCCAGATTTACCAGACAGCACCTTGCCGGTGCCAGCCATGCCTGCCTGACTACGGTTTCTACAGGGATGCCGTGGTTGTCCAGATATGTCCACAACTGCTCAAGCTGACGGGTCAGTGTTTCAACCGACTCCTGAACATACTCCTCGGTCAGGGTGGGTACAATACCCCAGGAAATAATTCCTCCCTTATCAAGGAACGCCCTGATCTGGTCAATATATTTTACAAAGATCTCACCATTGCTGAAAATATCAATTGAGAGTATATCAAGGTCCAGGGTCTCCAGCAGAAACGACCAGTCAGGGTTGCCACACAGGTGAATTCCTTTGGGACCTTCCAGCAGGCTGAGGAAATCACGGTAGTCCTTCCCAGCTTTTTCGGCTGGATATCCTGTAAAAGAACCAAATATGAAGCTCAGCCCGGGTTCATCTATCCACACAAAACTGTTGGGATTAACCGCCGTCATCTCCCGGTACTGCACATTAATCTTCCTTGACATAAACTCATACAGGAAAAACCTGATTTCATCATTATAGATGATGGGTTTCCTGTTTTCATCAGTGATTTTAAGACCAAAGCTTACAGGACCGATGGACTGACCCCTGATCAGGGGATATCGGGCTATCCCAGGGTCCTCCAGGAATCTGCGGTAAACAGCCGAATACCTGCCCTGAATACGAAAATAATCGTCATTATCGAAGTTTTCCACATAACCGTTAAGTTCCCGGTAAAAAGTATCTGTATCAAACAGGATTCGCTGTTCATTCTCATCTATCCGGATACCGGGAAAGTTATCAGTTATCTGGACATACATGTCTTCATAGAAACCAACACGAGGCAGCTGAGGCCAAAAGGGTATATCGACACCCAGTGCCAGTTTCATGGCTTCATCTACCCGTTCATGCGGCAATATCCCCATAGCGGTTGTCATACAATTCCCCGGAAGTTTAATATTTTTTTTCATTTAATCATACCCCCATTCCAATTATGGAACATATTGTATGCCTTAATAGTCTATCCCCTGGGTTTATTTTAACGCCATTTGATTATGATTTCTGTGATATGTGTCATAAATTGGTATGATATTGAGATAATAATACAGTCAGCATCCGAAAATACAATAAACAAAGCAAACCAAGCGGAGGTAGAACATGCTGTCTAATAAACTGAGCACTTTTAATACAAATTCATTTAACCAAAATATCCTGAAACCGGCAGGGACAGCATACCGGTGGTCCACCCGGCCCCGTTGGGACATAAGGGAGATAGTAACTTTAGGACTGATACTCCTGTTGGCACTTTCCCTGAGGGTCTACTTCATCACAGGTATAGAGCAGCCCGGTCCGTTCAGTGACGGACAGAACTATAACATTATGGTCAGGCAGCTCCTTGATAAAAAAGTATACGGTTACCGCTCAGAATCACCCAATGCCTATGTTACCCCGGGCTTCCCCATGTTCCTGGCCCTGGTATATAAGCTCCACGGCTACTACCCGGAAAGCCCGGTCACCGCTGTCCGCATCTACCAGGCCCTAATGCTGACAGCCGCAGTAGGCCTGGTTTACCTGATCGGCCGCAAGTCAGGCAGCAGGTTCACAGCAGCTGCCGCAGCCCTGGTGGCAGCTGTATACCCGCCGTTAATCTGGAGTGCCAGTGCGTTTCTGACGGAATCTCTTTTTACTTTCTTATTCCTGGCTTATATTTATTCAATAATTTTGGCCCTGGAACGGAATTCCCTGGCCCTTAGCGGGGTCAGCGGCGCCTTTTTCGGAATTGCCGTACTTACCAAGCCCCAGTTGGCGCTGTTATTCTTTGTCCCTTTTGTCCTGACCTGGCTGCAGTACGAAAAGAGGAACACCTTAAAGATGTTCCTCATCTTCAGTATCTTCTTTTTCCTGGTAATGACTCCATGGTGGGTAAGGAATTATCTCACATTTAATGAAGTGATCCTTACAGCAACCCAGACTGGAAACCCGCTCCTGGCAGGCGCTGACCCCTATTATCGGCTGGGTGTCGAAAAGCTCTTTGAGGGTGTTGCTCCCGAAGACCAGACAAGACACGCCGTTAACCGGATAATCAGTGGTTTTAGAAATGAAACCCTGCTATACCTGAAGTGGTTTACGGTCGGCAAATTCAGTATTATGTTCGGGGAACCCTGGGAAAGGTATACCGGTGATTTTTTCCTGGGGTTGAAAATAATCCATCTACCGGTCGTGGTGCTGGGCTGGCTGGGCCTTCTAGCCGGGATAGGCCACCCCAGCCTGAGGGTGCTTACCGCTGCTGTCATTGTGATGACCCTGGTCCAGCTTATTTTTCTACCTCTGCCCAGATATGTATTTCACTTAATGCCCTTACTGATTATAGGCTCAGCCCACTTTATCGGGGTGATTTGGCGGACCGTACAAAGGGCCCGGATCAGTTATTAACCAATAAGTTGTGCAGTTCATTCCATATTTCACTAAAACCTGCAGTTATCACGGTCCGCGGCCTTGGAAGCCCGTTGGTGACAACTTTTCTGATGGTGCCGGGCCGGCTGCTCATTACTGCAATCCTGCTGCCCAGTATCACGGCCTCCTCAATATTGTGGGTAATAAATACAATTGTCGGCTGAAATTTTTCCCATATTCTGATCAGTTCATTCTGCAGTGACGTCCTGGTCTGGGAATCGACACTGGCAAACGGTTCATCCATCAAAAGGACTTCCGGATTTGCTGCCAGGGCCCTTGCTATGGCAGCCCGCTGCTTCATTCCCCCGGAAAGCTGGTGTGGATAATAATTTTCAAATTCATCCAGTCCGACAAGAGTCAGGTTCCGGTTTACGGTTTCCCTGATTTTGTCCCGGGATGCCTTTTGGTTAACCTTCAGGGGGAAAGCCACATTTTCCTTGACCGTTTTCCAGGGCAGCAACTGGTCAAAATCCTGAAAGACCACGATACGGTCAGGACCAGGCCCCCTGACAGAATTTGGGCCCAGCAAAATTTCCCCGCTGTCCGGTTTTTCCAAACCGGCAATACATCTTAACAGTGTTGTCTTCCCACAACCGGAGGGTCCCAAAATGCATACAAAGTCACCTTTATTTATCTCAATATTGACATTTGCCAGGACAGCCAGGTTTTGCCTGCCGCCGGTAAATGTTTTATTTACATCAATAACCCTCAGTTTTCCGGATTCTTCCCGGTGTATCAGGCCGTCATTCCCCATCGTTTTACCGTTTTCCTTTCTATAAATCCAAATAAGATATCTTCGATAAGTATACCGATAACCATAATTACAATCAGTGCAGCAAAAACGCCGGAAATATTAATAAAATACCTCTGCTGGTAGATGAACCAACCCAATCCTCCCTGAGTTCCGGAGGTTCCAAAAATCATTTCGGCAGCTATCAGTGCCCGCCAGGCCCTTGCCCATCCAATCTTAAACCCGGCCAGCAGGTATGGAAATGCTGCCGGCACCATAATAGAAATGGCCAGTCTCGGTCCTGACAGTCCGATGTTTTGTCCAACTTCCCTGTAAAGTGCCGGTATGGACCTGAAACCGGCCAGGATGTTCAGGATCATTGGCCACAGTATTGCATGTACAATGATAAAAACAATAGGCTCCCTGCCTATACCGAACCAAAGTATCGCCAGGGGCAGCAAGGCTATTCCCGGAAGTGGATGCATAATGGTAACAGCAGTGTCCACAAAACTTGCCAAAGTCTGTGAAGATATGGCAAGTATTGATAATACCAGGGCCAAAACCAGCCCAATCAACAGCCCTATGCAAATCAGGTAAAGCGAATAGCCCATTAACCCAAATAATTCCCCACTAAGGGTGACCTCCGCAAGGGCCCCGAAAATATCTACCAGGGAAGGAAATAACCGTTCGGCCTTAGGGAAAAATCCTGACCTGACAGTACCTTCCCACAATACTGATAAGACAATAATAAAAATCACCCTGTTGATAAATTTGTTTTTCATTTGGTTCTCTTCCTGTGCTGGGCTTCTTCCACCGGTGACATGCCGCCAGCCTTGTTGCCAATAGCAGCTGCAACGTTCTCCCATGCTATTTCACTGTAATCTGTAGGTGTTTTGGAGATATATCCCGACATTTTCATGAATTCTGCAAATCCCATCAGGCCATAAGGAGTAGAGGTATAATTTGTTCCCGGCCATGTCAGGTATTCATATGTCTCTTCTTCAGTCATCTTAAATTGGGGGGCCAGCATTTTGGCCGCTTCCCGGGGATTCTGGTTGACATAGAAGATAGCCTCATTGACTGCGGCAACAAAAGCTGCATAGGCAGCAGGATATTTGTCATGAAAATCTTTGGTAACAACCCCGACCAGGAAAGTATGTTCTCCGCCAAAGGCTTCCTCGGCATTGATTACCTGTTTAATATTCTCTGAATTAAGTTCCTCAAACAAGTAGGGTGGTGAAGTAAAATGTGCGGTAATGCCCCGTTCACTGACCAGGGCATTGGTCCCATCAGGGTGAGCCATGGAAACCAGGTTGCTGTCAAGAGCCTTGGGATCCTCCAGTTCTTTTTCAGCCGCCATGGCCAACAGAATATGCTGCACACTGCCCGGGATAGGTACAGCTATTTTATCATCCTTTTTGAAGTCACTTAAAGAATTTATATCATCCCTGTAGGTCTGCAGCCCCTGTGGCGAACTGGCCAGGGCTGTTGCTATTTTCCAGTCAACTCCCTTGTCCCATGCTATCAGGTAAGGTGGTATTCCCATAAAACCGGCATCAAGGTCACCTGCAATAAGTGATTCCCTGATCAGTCCTCCTGTCCCCAATTGTATCCACTCCACCTCTATACCGGGCAGGTATTTTTCAATCAGTTTCTTTTCCTTCATTATCTGAAGCGGGGCGTAACCCAGACCATACTGCAGTGATATCCTGATTTTAGCCGGAGCAATTTGGACTCCCGTATTTTCGGAATCACTTTTTTGCGGACTGCAGCCGGCGGGCACAAACAGAGCCAGCAACATAACTGATGCGATGAAAGTTTTGATTACAGAAGCATTAATCCTTTTTTTCACATATCTCCCTCCCTTAATATTTATAATGGGAAAACAACCAGTCCAAGGAAAATCAGCGCCATTCCCACATAGTGATATTTGCTTAGTTTTTCGGCAAAAAATGCCTTCCCGCCAATGCTCACCAGGACATAATTGAGTCCCGTAAATGCATATGCCACTGAAAGGTCCAGCTCTTTTAAAGCCAGGTAATAAAAAACCGGTGTAATAATTAGTATAACCCCTGCCAAAATTATGTATTTATTTATTATCTTTTTTATGCCGGCCCTTCCTTTCTCCCTGAAGCTTATACTCAGGGCCCCCTTCTTGGCCAGCAGTTGTCCTGCTACAGTGAATAATACCATAAATAGTATATATACATAAACCATTATTTTTCTGCTCCTCTTTTCATACCTATGGAAATCACAATAACTCCTGAAATAATAAGTGTACTTCCGACTAATTTACAGGATGTTAACGGTTCCTGAAAAATGTAATTGGAAGCAAACAGGATAATTACAAACGAGAGGCTCAACACCGGATAAGCAAAGGATAAGGGCAAACGCTGCAAAACAGCTATCCAGATAAGTGACCTGGCCAACAGGGTCAGATACCCG